>NZ_JBITJU010000006.1:0-355222 GCF_044460355.1 Kribbella sp. NPDC050124 | reverse complement strand
GGAGAAAAGCTCCTCTTCGGACGCGGCAAAGATCTTCCTTTCCAGACAACCCAATCTTAGTTGGGTCGCTGTCCGGCAACCTCGGGGCACCTCAGGGGTATCGCTTCCAGGTCAGGAGCACGCTCATGACGAGATCTGTTTCAGATACGAGAAGGCGCGGCCCGCGCGGTTGGTTGCGCAACCGGCTGATGATTGTGTTCGTGTTGGCCGTCGTTGCCGCCCTCACGCTCGCTGCACCCGCATCGGCGACACAGCCACAGCCCCAGCAGTTCACGACGATCGGGCAGCTGACCGGGCCGAACACGGTAGTGGGAACCTGGACAGGCGAAGGGCTCATCAATGCCACTGGCACCTACACGGAGACCGCCCGGTTCGTAGGAAGCACCATCCATGCCGAAAAGGTGCTCGTGAGCCCGGCCGGCACGATTGTGCTCGAGAACCACTCGCTCATCGTCTGGCTCGACGAGTGCACCGCGACCTTCCGCGCCGGAGACTGGCATATCGCAGCCGCTTCCGGTGCATATGCGGGCCTCAAGGGCGGGGGCACGCCGGTTTCAACCCCCGAGAGCTTCGGCAATGTCTGCACTGGGAGCGTTCACGTCGTCCATTCGGGTGCAGTAAGCAACGGTTGAGCTACATCCGACCAGGTGCCACCCTCCGAACATCAACGAAGATCCGAGATGCTGCTGGCGACTCCGCATCGGCAGACGGCCCGGCCCCCGCAGCCCCTGTCAGAACAAGCGCGATCCAGGGATCGAGGGAACGAATACCGCACGAACGGAATACATGCTGTGCGCCAGTAGCTGTCCGAGGAGGCTGCGCATCGGCTGGCGGCAGACCTGGAGTTGCAGTACGACGTCTACGTGCCGCGCTCACCTGACCAGGTTCGGCGTGTCGAGCCGCCGAAGCCGGTGGAGAAGGCCTGGCAGCCGGCCGGTTTCCTGGACGCCTGGGTCAAGGAAGAGGGAACCTGGGTCGGCCGGGTCCGTGGACCGGACGGCAAGTTCACCTGGATTCCACAGGCTGAGCTGCGTCAGGCGGAGCAGTTCTGATGGCGACTGACCGGGGTCCGACCATCCGGCTGCAGGGCCGCCCCGCACGACAGATGGGCGTACTTCGAGGCGGACTTCCTCGACTGCATCCGCGCTGACCAGCGAATGGGTCGCTCGGCCGACCATCCGGCAGGCTGGCCGCTGACGTACCAGCGGCCTGCGTCCAGCAACGACCACACCTGGGTCTGGCGCCAGGGACAGAACTGTCACCCGACCTCGATCGAATGCTAGCCACCCAGTGGCGGTCGAAGCGGGTTGTTGGTCGAGTTGTGGTTGCGCCGGTTCCCGGGAATCGGTCTGGCTCTTGGTTGGCGTCGCGGCACGCCTGCGGCGTCGAGCATGTTTGCGATCTTGCGCCATGAGCGATCGGCCAGCTCAGCAATTTCGCGCAGGGACATGCCGCCCTCGGTGTACCGCGCTGCCTTGTTAGACCGGGCGAGGCGCCGAATCGTGCTCTCGGCGGATCCGGTTGGATGCCGCGAAGGCGACTCCGGTGACGGTGGCTCCGGCGAGTGCCCCGGCGGCGACCTGGGCTGGGTCGACCTCGCGCCCGGTGTTTGGCGTCGGGACGATCGTGTCGCCGCCTCCTCCTTCGTGTTTGTTGATGGCGTGTGCGGACGTGCCGATGATCAGCGGGAGCGTCGCGATGGCGGTGGCCGCGAGCCCGGCGGCCGCTCGGGTGATGAGCTTGGTCATGGGAATCGACTCCTTCGTTGTCGGACATGGCAATGACTGTCCGCTGTAAGGAGAGGGGAGGGCATCGGGTACTTGTCCTCAGATTTTGGGGCGAAGTGCTTATGCCGTGGCCTACTTAGCTCGGTTGGCCGGGTGGGTAGCCGAGCCTGCCTGCCAGTGCGGCAACCTCGTGTCGGGATGAGGTGCCGGTCTTGCGCAGCAGGTTCGACACGTGCACGCTGACGGTCTTCGGGCTGATGAACAGGGCGGCTGCGATCTCGGCGTAGGTCCGGCCGGCCAGCAGGTAGCCGAGGATCTCGCGCTCCCGTGGCGTCAGGGAACCGAACGCCTTCGGGGCATCGTCGCCGGTCTCGGTCGACGGGTGTGGCTCGTTGAGGGAGATCCTGGCAACCGTGGCCAGCTTCTCCACCTCGTGCCGGAGCGGGCCGGCGGCCATCTCGTCGGCGAGGCGGTACGCCGATCGCAATGGCGTGGCGATGGAGGCCTTGCTCGCTCCCTCCTTGAGCAGGGCCTGCGCCCATCGGTGGGAGGCGACCGCCTCCTCCCAGCGCATCCCGGCAACAGCGCAAAGCTGTACCGCGTTCTCCCAGAGAGTCGAGGTTCCTGATTGCGCCAGGCATCGTGCGGTCTCCGCGGCGTGGAGCGCTTCGAGCGCCGGCGTGATCAGATTCTCGGTCGTGATGCGGGCGAACGGTGGTGGCTGTAGTCCTTGGCGCAGCTTGACGATGTCTTCCAGCGATACCTGAGCGCGCGCGACGCCGTCGCGGTCTCGGTGGTCTCGGGCCTGGTCGGCCAGGTCGGCGGCTGCGCGTGCGCTTAGCATGAGCATCTCGTCGCCGACTCGTGCGTCGACGATCTGAACGACCATTGTGCGCGCGATCAGCTCGAGGGCACGATCCGGTCGGTTCTCGGCGAGCAGGCATTCTGCCAGCGTTGGCGGCGCCCAATTCTCGGGGCGGTCCTCGAGGTCCGGTAGCAGCTCGTGGGCGCGCCGCACGTGCAATCGAGCCTGTTCAAGGTCACCTCGGCGGGCGGCCAGCAATGCGGCTGCCAGCCGGGCCACGGCTCTGGCATTGGCGACCCGCGCGAGAGTCAGTCCTTCACGGATCGCTTGCTCGGCCTCCGTATGCCGTCCTAGGAGCATGAGATAGCGAGCGAGGTCGCCGGCGTGGAAGGCCGCGAAGTTGGTGGCGCCTTCATCGAGCCCCTTCCGTAGCCCGTCGGCACCTGTGTGCACGATGTCGGCGAGGCGGCCGTGCGCGATGAGGTAGCCCGATCGGGCGAACTCGGCGTACAACACGAGGTTCAGTTGGCCGGTGAGCCATGCGTAGCGAAGGGCTTCAGCCGAGTAGAAGTCGGTTCGCTCGTCACCCCACGGACATGCATTGGCCAGAGCGCTGTAGGCCCGGGACAACGCTGCGGGTGCTCCCGACCGGCGGGCCGCCCGGATGGCTTCGTCGGCGAATGACTGCGCGGCCTCCAATGAATCTGTCCACGAGTGAGTCTCGCTGAGTTCAGCCAGCGCGATCGCGTACTCCGCGCTGTTCGGGAATGGCTCAGCAAGTCGAACAGCACGCTGGAAAGCCGCGAACGGCTCGCCGCCGAGCCGGCCCGTCCACCACTCCGCGGTTGCCGCCTCTCTGACGATGCGGCTGGCCCGAAGCGGATCGCGATGTTCGTCGACGAGCTGGAGTGAGCGACTCCACGCTGCAAACCGCTCGTCGCCGTCTCCGATCAGGTCCGACACGAACGCGAGTCGCTCAAGCAGATCGAGCTCACCATCGACCGATGGGTCGTCCGCACGATGGACGATTGGCCACAGGCGCGCCGCCCGACGCAGATGAACAGCCTCCTCGGGTAGTGCCTTCAGCTGTCGAGCGAGTTCCGCAGCGTGTAGTGACGCTTCCAGACTGGTTACCCGCTCGTGGGAACCTTCATAGTGACTCGCGAGCTCCCCGACCCGGCGCAGTTCGTCAATCGCCATGGCGGTGGTTCGGCTCTCCAGCGCCTTGGCCCAGGCTGCATGGATGGGCACCGCCTCACCGGGAACGAAGCTGGCGTTCAACACCTCAGGGAGCAGCGGATGGCGAAACCAGCACATCTCCGCACCGTGGGGCACGCAGATCCCCCTCTTCGTTGCCTTGACCAGCGCACCGGTCACCGCCTCAGCGCTGATACCCCCGGCAGCGGCCACCTCGACGAGATCGTCCACCGAGGCCGGCCGCCCGCACACCGCCAGGAGTCTCATGACTTCTCGGGCCGAGGCATCCAGTCCATGCCAGGTGGCCAGCAGCGCGCCGGCCAACTCCGCCGGCAGATCTGGAGGCAGCTTCTGATCCGCGGCGGTCAACCCCTGCACCATCAGCTCGGTGAAGTACGGGTTTCCGGCCGAGCGCTGTACAACCGCGGAGACGAGCTCTGGATCGGCCTGACCCCCGAGCAGCATCGACAGCTGCTGCTCGGTCTCGTCGCGACTCATCCGCTCCAGTTGCAGTGAGGACACCGAAGGCAGCCGGACCAGATCGGCCAGCCAGACATTCAGCGGATCCCCGGCCGCGATCTCCTCGTCGCGATACGTCGCCAGCACGACCAGCCGCTGCCTGCGGAACCCGGCCACCAAATAGGTGATCGCGTCTCGCGTGGCCAGGTCTGCCCACTGCACGTCATCGACGACCAGCAGCACCGGCCGCACCGATACCAGGGCCTGGATCAGTCCATCAATGACGGGTAGCAGCCGGACCGTGCTTCGCATCGGCTGCCGGCCCAGCGATGGCAGCAGCTCGGCGGCGTCCGGAACCGCCGCCAGCGCCATGGCCCGCTCCGCCGGCTCGGCCGAGTCCAGCCAGCCCTCCAACGCAGCGATCAGTGCAACGTACGGGGCGTCGACCGCACCGAATCGAACACCGCGACCCCACAGGACCGCCGCGCCGTCCGCTCCTGCCTGGTCGCACACCGCACGCACCAGCCGCGTCTTGCCCACACCGGCCTCACCATGCACGAACACCGCACTGGGTCGTCGTCCAGCCGCCGCGCTGATCGCCGCCGCGAGGACTCTCCCCTCCTCGACACGGCCGGCGATGCCCGGCAGCGGCGCTCTTGGACCCCCACCCACACCAGCAGTCTCCGCCCAAACAATCCAGATGTCTCCACAAATCCGTCAGTAACGTTGCGGTCAGTCGCCCGGGGCGCGGGGGTGCGGAGTTGCAAGTTGCGCCAGGTCGGAGGCCATCCCATCTGTACGCTTCGACGGCCGCGGTCGTCGAAGCCTAAGGCGGCCACGTCGTCCGCGGATCATGGTGCGGTTCGTGGTGCGAGATGGAGGCAATCGGTGGGGACGATGGGGCGTGGTGCGACCACCCGCGTGGCCATTGGTGCTGGTAGAGGCTGTATGAGGCGCTGTAGTTCCTACTCGTAATGAGAATGTCGTCCGTTCGATTCCGACATCGACTAGGGGCTGGGGGCGGCGACGGTCTTTCGCTGCCCGGACCTGCCAGCAACGAGACCCGCATCGGAGAGCAAACTCAACGCGCGGTGCGCGGTAATGGGGGCAACCTTGTAGCGCGCCGCTAGGTCCTTTACGGACGGCAACGTGGCACCTGGCATGAGGACACCACTGTCGATCGCACCTCTTAGGTCGGCCGCAATTCGCTCATATGGCTGGAGATCGCCTGTGGTCGGTGTGGGTACGACTGGTGCGGCGGTGTCCCCTCCTGCCGGTTGGTTCGACAGCGGCCGTGGAGGCATCCGAACCGCGATGCGGGTCGCGGCGCGTTGATCGGCTTCCGCCGACCACGCGCTGTAGACCCTGAGCGTCGTTGCGCCGCCTCCGCCGTGGCCGAGTCGGCCGGCGACAGTTCGCGGGTCTACGCCCGCAGAGATCAGTTCAGTGGCGTTGAAGTGACGTAGGTTCTTCAGAGTCGTGTTGATGCCGAGTCTCGTGGCCATGCGCTTGTAGCGCTGGGTCGCTGTATCGAGCTTGAGTGCTTGCAGCCCATCGGGCGACGGCGAGAACACGAAGGCTCTCGGCGAGAGCTCAGCGCCAAGCTCGGCGGCCTGCCGGCGCATCCGCGCAATTCGCTCGCGGAGGGCTGCTGCGGTCTCTGGGTCTGGCACGATTCGGCGGTGCTGGTGGGTTTTCGTGTCCTTGGCGACGAACTGGCCGTTCACCTTGTATATGGACTGGCGGATGTTGATGACTTCGCCGCCTTCGCCTCCGAGGTCCAGGTGCTCGATGCGTAGGGCGCACATCTCGCCGCGGCGTGCGCCGAGTGTGGCCTTCGTCCATACGAACGTGCCCCAGTCAGCGTCCTGTTCGAACGCGGCATTGATCAATAGCGCTGCTTCGGTGGCAGTCGGTGGACGCGGTTCTGGCCGCGGCTGGGAGGGCTTCTCAGCCTGATCGGCGGGGTTGACCGAGATGTACTTCCACGAGATTGCCCGTTGCAACGCGCCACTCAGACACCAATGGATCTGGCGAATCGACGAGTTGGACAGACCGCGGCAAACGTGTGGCTTGCACGCACGGCGACAGACCCGGCAGGTCTCAGGGTCAGCTGGCCGGCACGGACGGCCCTGGTGTTCGTCGCACAGATGATCAACGTCGGTGCGGTGATCGATCTCGGCCTTGCCGCGGCAGTGCTTCCGACACCGCCGCAGTTCGGCGTAGAACGAGTCCAGGGTCTCCGTATCGAGCTTGGAGAGAGGAATCGAACCAAGAAGAGGCCTGATGTGAACCTCGTACTTTGATTCATAGCTGCGACGGGTCAGCGGCTCGACGTCGGCCAGCGGCAGATACCTCTCCATCAGCTGGGCGACGGTGGCCCGAGTCTTTGGGTTCCGCTTCTCGTCGACCTGGTTGAGTAGACGCGTTCGAGCCTGCTCGGCTTCCCTTGCCTGTCGAGGGCCAGGGGGCACGGTCTCTGTCAGGTACAGCGGCTTCTTCGAGATGGGGTCGACGCCGGCGTAGACCCTTACACGCAAGGAGCCTGACGGCAGGGCGTCGATGTTGCCGCGTTGCCGCTTCCGGGGTTGTGGAGGACGTGCCACGGACGGAGCTTAACAGCGGTTCATGTCACGAAACATGTCATGTGCTGACCGAGCCCGCTGGATTGGGCCCGCGATTTGGGCCTCTGACCTGCACTTTCTATGGCGCGCCCGGCAGGATTCGAACCTGCGACCAACGGATTAGAAGTCCGACGCTCTATCCAGCTGAGCTACGGGCGCGTGGCAGGGAAGAGTCTCTCAGATCCGGGGTGGATCGTGCGCGTGGGTTACCGGTGGGCGGGTCGAAGTACAGGCTTGTCGTTCCATCCAGGTAACGCTGCGTGGGTGGTCCTGCCGTGTGGTGGGCTCCCCAACTAGGCTGCGGGCATGAGTTACCCCTCACCAGGCCCAGCCGGCTCGCCGCAACCCGCGGCGGGGTCGGCGTACTCGCCCGGCGGACCGTACCCGCAGCCGAACGTGCTCGGCAGCCACCCCGTCCCGGGGCAGCGACGGAACCAGGGCATCCTGATCGGCATCGTGATCGCGGTCGTGTTCGCGATCGCGGGCCTGGTGATCTTCGGCATCGTGGCCAAGTCGACCGGCGCGGGCGGCTTCACCTGGGGGTTGATCTTCGCGTTCGTCCCCGTCATCCCGGTGATCGCGCTGTATCTGTGGCTGGACCGTTACGAACCGGAGCCGACCAAGTACGTTCTGTTCGCACTCTGCTGGGGTGCGTTCATCGCCACCCTGGTCGCGATCTTCATCAACACCGAGGTCTCGCACTGGATGGAGGAGACCGGCAGCGGCGGCAACCGCTCAGCCGTCTTCGTGGCCCCGCCGGTCGAGGAGTTCGCCAAGGGGTCCGTCATCCTGCTGCTGGCCCTGGTACGGCGCAAGGAGTTCGACGGCATCATCGACGGCCTCGTGTACGCCGGCATGGTCGGCGTCGGGTTCGCCTTCACCGAGAACATCCTCTACTACGGCCGTATCTTCAGTCAGCTCTCCGAGGAGGGCGGCAGCGACGCGGGCCTGCGCGGGGTGTTCGTGCTGTTCTTCTTCCGCGGGTTCCTCTCGCCGTTCGCCCATCCGCTCTTCACCTCGTTCACCGCGATCGGCATCGGCATCGCCGTACGCCATCGCAGTACCTGGGTCCGGTTCCTGGCGCCGCTCGTCGGCTACCTGGCCGCCGTACTGGCGCACGCCTTGTGGAACGCCTTCGCGAGCTGGGCGCAGGGCGCCGGCTTCTTCATGGCCTACCTGTTCCTGATGGTCCCGATCTTCATCGGCATGGTCGTCTTCGCTCTGGTGATGCGGTCCCGGGAAGGGAAGATGATCGCGTCCCGGCTGTACGACTACGTCCGGTTCGGCTGGCTGGTCGCCCAGGACGTGCCGCTGATCGCGACGCTGCGCGGGCGCAAGGCGCTACGGCAGAACGCGAAGCGGTACGGCGCCGAGGCCGAAGCCGCCGCCAAGGCGTTCCAGCGCAACGCCACCGACCTGGCCTACCTGCGGGACAAGATCGTGCGCCAGGTGATCGGCCCGGACGCGCTGGACACCGAGAAGCGGCTGCTCAACGAGCTCCGAGCCCGGCGCCCGAGCGTGCCGTTCCCGCCGATGCCGGCCTTCGCCCAGGCCACCCCGCAGTTCCAGGGCCCGCCGGGGCCGGGCGGTCCGCCGTACCCAGGAGCGGGTGGTCCGCCGTACCCGGGACCGGGGGCTCCGCCGTACCCGGGACCGGGGGCTCCGGGGGGCCCGCCGCCGGGTGGTTATCCACCCGCTCAGGCGGGGTATCCCTCGGGTCAAGCCGGTTACCCAGCGGGCCAGCCCGGTTACCCACCGGGACCCCCTGGTCAACAAGGACCGCCGGGAGGATACGGTCCGTATCCACCATCGCAGTGACTGCCACCCGTCCACGCCGCCAAACGGGGATGACGATGACTTTGCTTCTGCGCTGTCCGACCGGGCACTCTGTGCTCGTGGGCGGACGCCGTGGCTGACACCAGGTCAGCAGCTGGTGAGGGTTCGGAGCCGCAGGCTCCGGGCCGGGATCAGCCTGCCCAGGAGTTGGCGAACCTGATCGCCCAATCAGATGCCAAAGGCAAAGGCTTCTGGCGCCGCCGCCGCCGCAAATCCACCACGCCGGACCCGACCCCACCCACCGAGCCCTCCAGTACGACGAAGCCGCCCACCACGGACCCGGACACGGCAAAGCCGTCCGCGGAGCAGCCCGACGCGGCTAAGTCGTCGACCGAGCAGCCCGACGCGGCGAAGGCTGCCGCCGAGCGATCTGCCGTAGCGGAGCCGACAAGCGAGGCGGACAAGACGGAGGGCACGGCTCCCGAGGAGGGTGAAGCACCGGCGGACGCAACCGAGGTCGAAGGGCCGACGGCTGCTACCGACGCGCCCGCCGAGAAGCAAACTGCTTCCGAGGAAGCAACCGGCGAGACCCCGGCCGCTCGGGACGGCACATCGGAGAGTCCCGCAGAGGCCCCACAAGCCGACTCAGCATCGGTCGAGTCAGCACAAGCCCAGTCGGCGCAAGCCGGGCAGGCGCAAGCCGACCTGGCGGAGGCTCAGCCGGGACAGGCCGAGCAGGCGCAAGCCGAGCAGGCGGCGGGTCAGCCGGGGCCGGCCGGGGTGGCGCAGGGGCAGCAGGCACGAGCTGAGTCAGTGCAGGCTGAGGGTGGGGTCGAGCGACCCACCGTGGGCGTTGTCTACGAGCCTGATGAGTCCCCGGATGGTTTCCCCCTCGAGTACGCCAACATCATCGTCGGGCTGCCCAAGAAGTCCGCCAATTCCGAGGCAACCGCCTCGGCCGAGGATCAGCCGCAGGCCGCCTCCAGCGAACTGTCCGCAGCCGAGCCGACTGACACGGAAGCCAATCCGACCGCGGAGGCCAAGCCGGCAAAGTCCAAGAAGTCAGGCAAGTCCGGAAAGTCCGCCGCCAAGCAGCCTGCAGGCGATGCCCCAGCAGAGCCAACCTCCGACGCCTCTGACCACTCTGCCGATCCCGCCAGCGAGCAGTCTGCTGGCGAGCAGCGGGCATCCGGGTGGGCTGACGGCTCGGGTAAGCAGTCCGGTGGGGTGGCTGGTGCGGTTGAGGGGGCCGAGGCGCCTGAGGGCGAGGCTGGGCAGGCGGATGGTGCTGCCGGCGAGCAGTCTGCTGGCGACGAGCTGGCTGGCGCGGAGGCCGACGACTCGGTCGAGCAGTCGGCCGACTCAACCGAGCGGGCGGAAGGAGCAGCGGAGTCGCGAGCATCCGAACAGGCCGACGTCGCAGCGGAGCTGCAGGCATCCGAGCAGACGGGTGCAGCAGCGGAGCCGCATGGATTTGAGCCGGCCGAGGCAGCTGGCGAGGAGTCTGACGAGTCGGCCGGTGGCGTGTTCGCCGAAGGGGCGACCGGCGGCGACGCGGAGGAAGTGGCTGCTGAGCAGACCGAAGGTGCTGGGGGCACCGAGGGTGCTGACGTTGCCGAGGGCGCTGGTGAGGCTTCCGACGACCAATCCGAGGCGGTGGGGCAGGCCGACGCGGCGGAGGAGCCGGAGGGATCCGGGCAGGCCGAAGGCGCGGCCGACGACGCTGACGGGGTCGGCGAGGATGCTCAGGCGGCGTCCCGAGAGGCCGCTGAGGATGAAGGGGCGGCCGGGGGGCAGGGGGCTGCTGAGCGCGGTGACGTTGCGGCGGCTGACGCGCAAGCGGATGGTGCTGCGGTAGGCGGGCAGGCGGCGTCTGGTGAGGCTCGTGAGGGTGCGGTCGCTGACGAGCAGGTGGACCAGGACGCGAGCGAGTCTGCCGGCGAAGGCGGCGGGTCTGCGGAGGACGTTTCTGGCGGGGGCGGAGACCAGGACGCGAGCGAGTCTGCCGGCGAAGGTGGCGGCGGGTCTGCGGAGGACGCTTCTGGAGAGGGCGGGGACCAGCAGGCGAGTGAGTCTGGTGGTGAAGGCGGTGGCGGGACCGCGGATGAGGCTGCCGGGGACGGTGACGGGGCTGCGGGTGAGGGTTCTGGCGGTGGGGACTCTGCAGGTGAGCCGGCTGCGGATGGTGACGCTGCGGAGGAGTTGACCGCGGAGCAACTGGCGGAGCGGGTGGCTGCTGAGCAGGCGGCTATGGCTTTGATTACGGCGTTGATGCGGTTGCGGGGGGCGCTGGCTGGTAGTCGGTTGCCTATTGATGTGGTGGGGGCTGACGAGGCTCGCCAGCAGCAGAAGGCGATGTTGGATCAGCTGGATGACTACATCTTGCCGCGGCTGGTGCAGCTCGAGGCTCCGGTGCTCGCGGTGGTTGGTGGGTCTACTGGTGCTGGGAAGTCGACGCTGGTCAACACGATCATCGGGAAGGTGGTCAGTGAGCCGGGGGTGTTGCGGCCGACTACTCGCTCCCCGGTGTTGATCCATCACCCGGCTGATGCGGACTGGTTTGTTGGGGACCGGGTGTTGCCTGGGATGGCGCGGTCCAGTGGGGACAAGCCGGGTGGGATGGAGGATCCGGGGCAGCTGCGGTTGGTTGCCGCGGACACCGTTCCGCGCGGCCTCGCGATTCTGGACGCACCGGACATCGACTCCGTTGTCGAGGCGAACCGTGATCTCGCGACCCAACTGCTCGCGGCGGCTGACCTCTGGTTGTTCGTCACCACGGCGGCTCGGTACGCGGACGCCGTACCGTGGGAGTTCCTGCAGAGTGCGTCGGATCGCAGTACGGCGGTTGCGGTCGTGCTGGACCGGGCGCCGGAAGACACGATCGACGACATCACCGGTCACCTGGCGCAGATGTTGCTCGAGCGTGGGCTCGGCGACTCGCCGCTGTTCTCGATCAAGGAGACGGTTGTCGACGGCAACGGCATGCTGCCGCCGGAGACCGTTGCCTGGATCAAGGACTGGCTGATCGACCTGGCCGCCGACGCGGAGGCGCGGTCGGCCGTCGTTCGGCGGACCCTGCGCGGCGCCATCACCGCGATGGTGAAGAAGACCCCGCCGTTCGCGGCCGCGGTCCGGGCGCAGGCTGAGGCCGCGATCGAACTGCGGTCGACGGCGGAGACGGCGTACGACCGGGCCGTCAAGGACATCGCGAAGGCGACGCAGGACGGCACGCTGCTGCGCGGCGAGGTGCTGGCCCGGTGGCAGGAGTTCGTCGGCACGGGCGAGCTGCTGAAGGGTCTGCAGACCAACGTCGGCCGGCTGCGCGACAAGATGAAGACCGCGGTCGTCGGCAAGCCGCCGCCGACCCGGGACCTGAACGACGCGGTCGAGTCCGGCCTGGAGTCGTTGCTGCGCGAGCATGCCGAGGCAGCCGCCGAACGCGCCGAGGAGTCGTGGCAGTCCACCGCGCCGGGCCGCCAGTTGCTCGCCGCCGGAGACCGCGACCTCGGCCGGATGTCGAAAGACTTCCCGGCGGCAGCCGGCCGCGCGGTCCGCGAGTGGCAGGGCTTCGTGCTCGACCTGGTTCGCAAGGAGGGCGCCGACAAGCGCTCGACCGCCCGCATGCTCGCGTACGGCGTGAACGGCCTCGGCCTGTCGCTGATGATCGTGATCTTCGCCAGTACGGCGGGAATCACCGGCGCCGAGGTAGGTGTTGGAGCGGGAACCGCCGTGGTCGGGCAGAAGTTGCTGGAGGCCGTTTTCGGCGATCAGGCCGTTCGGACCCTGGTGGCTAAGGCCCGGGAGGATCTTGACGGTAGGGTTCATGCCTTGATGGATGCCGAATTCGCCCGCTATCTGGCTCTCCTCGACCAGCATCCAGTCGATCCCGAGGCGGCCAGGCAACTGACGGAGGCCGCGCGCGCGGTGGAGGACTGCACGTGACGGGAATTGTGGATACGGTCAAGGGCCTCGTGAGGGGCTCTACCGATGTCCTGACGAAGATCGAGGCACTGGAACAGGCCGCGGAGGCCGGTCGGGGCCGGCTGGACCCGGTGGTGCTCACCGAGGCCACGCAGATCGTGGACCGGGCCGGGCAACGCTTGCGGATGTCCGGCGAGCTGACTGTGGTCGCGCTGGCCGGTGCGACGGGCTCGGGCAAGTCGTCGCTGTTCAACGCGATGACCGGACTCGACCTGGCCGCGATCGGCACCCGCCGACCGACCAGCTCGATGCCGCTCGCCTGCGTGTGGGGTGAGGAGCCGGCCGGCGAAATCCTGAACTGGCTGGGGATCCCGCGCCGCCATCAGGTGCAGCACCGCAGCTCCCTGGAGGACGCGCGGTCGGAAGACCTGGATGGTCTGGTCCTGCTGGACATCCCCGACCACGACTCGACCGAGGTCGAGCACCGCCTCATCGTCGACCGGCTCGTGGAGCTGGTCGACATGCTCGTGTGGGTGGTGGATCCGCAGAAGTACGCCGACGCCGCGCTGCACAACCGCTACATCAAGCCGTTCGCGTCGCACTCCGGCGTGATGGCCTTCGCGCTGAACCACATCGACAAGCTCACCCCGGACCAGCGCAAGAGCTGCCTGAACGACCTGGACCGCCTGCTCAAGTCGGACGGCCTCAAGTCGCCGAGCGTGGTCGCGACCTCCGCCGTGAGCGGCGACGGTCTGGACGAGCTGCGCACGCTGCTGGTCAAGCGAGTCAACAACAAGCGGTCTGCACGAGAGCGGCTCGCCGCCGACGTCGACCGGGTCGCCGACCGGATGGCGAGCCAGTGCGGCAACGCCAAGACTCCGGAGATCGCCAAGGCGGATATCACCGAGCTCGTCGATGCGCTGTCCGACGCCAGCGGTGTGCCGGTAGTGGTTGACGCCGTACGGCGTTCGTACCTGCAGCGTGCTCGTGGAGCGACGGGATGGCCGGTCACCAAGTGGCTCGAGCGATTCCGGCCGGATCCGTTGCGGCGGCTGCACCTGGATCAGGTGTCGAGGCAACAAGGCAAGGCGCTGCGCAAGTCCGCCTCCCACGAGGTGGCGATCGCACGCTCCTCGTTGCCTGCGGCAACTCCAGTGCAACGAGCGCGGATGGACACCGCGGTCCGCACGATCACCAACAAGGCGGCCGAAGGACTCTCCCGGCCGTGGGCCGACTCCGTCCGCTCGGCGATCCGCCGCCGCGAGGAGTCGCTCGGCGACGAGCTCGACCAGGCGGTCGCTCGCACCGACCTCGGGACGAGCAACAACCCCGGTTGGTGGAGTGCGGTGCGGTTCATCCAGTGGCTGCTGTTCCTGGTGGCGCTCGGCGGTGGGCTGTGGCTTGCCGCGCTGGCTGTATTCGGCTTCTTGCAGCTGGAGGACCCGCCGCTGCCGAAGTGGAACGGCATCCCGTACGCCACGATCATGCTGATCGGCGGTGCGGTCCTGGGCGTCGCCGTCTCGTTCGCGTGCCGCCTCTTCGCCACCAGCGGAGCCGCCCGCCGCGGTCGCCTGGTCGCCAAGGCACTCCGCACCGAACTCGAGAAGGTTGCCGACAGCCACATCGTCGCGCCGGCTCGGGCTGAGCTCGACGCCTACACCACCTGCCGCGACAGCCTGAGCACCGCCCGGCACTAGCCGTCGACAGCTGTCCCACGGGGTAGTCACCGTGGGACAGCTGTTGGGATGCGCGGTTAGACCTCGGCGCCGGGGGAGTACTGAGCCATGGAGACCTTGGCGGCCTCGGCCAGGTCTTCCTCCTTGGTGGTGCCGGAGGCGCGGACGGAATCGATCCAGGCGCGGACGCAGTGCTCGTTGTACTTGATGACCTCGGGGGAGTTGGCCATCTCCATCGGGTCGGTGTCCTCGGGCAGCTCGCCGTTGAGGTAGAGGGCGAGGCCGAGGACGGCGCCGTCCCACCCGGGGCCGACCCAGAGCGCGCCGGAACCGCCGGGGGCCGGGGGCTCGCTCATCGAGTGCTCGAGCTCGAGCTCGGTCGAGGTGCCGGAGCCCGGCGACAACCGAAGCTCGAGCAGGCTGGTCGGGCCGCCGAAGGTGACCTTGAACCGTTTGGGCGGCTCGCACTCCAGGATCTCGCCGCCGGCGTTGCCCTCCAGTTGGAAGGAGCCGCCGACCTTGAGGTCGCCGCTGACCGGCAGGAACCAGCGGCGCATCCGCTCCGGATCCGTCAGCGCGTCCCAGAGCTCGTCGGGGTCGGCTTGGTACGACCGGCGCATCACCACCGTGACCGTCTCCCCGGTCCGGCTGACTTCGCGCTGAACCGCGCTGATGTGCTCGAGGATGTCGATCACGGTCTTGTCCCTCTCGTCTCAGGCTGTTGTGCTGCCCAGACTGCCGCTCATCACTTATATAAGTCAAGACTGAGATAGTCATGCGGCTTCGGACTCCCGGGTCGTCGGGGTGAGGGGCAGCGGGCTGGCGGAGTACTCCTCGGCCGGATACGGCGCGGCGGAGGCATCGGTGGGCCCTGACGAGGAACTGCCGTAGTCGGGGGCGGCCGGATCCGCGGGGGCGGGTGCGGCGGCGAGGCGGGGTGGGGTCTTGGTGAAGGTCGTCGTACCCCGGGTGAGGTCGTGGCCGAGGGAGAACGCTTCGAGGATGACCCGGCTGCGGGCTTCGCCGCTCTCGTCGGTCCACTCGTGGGTTCGCAGCCGGCCCGTGACCAGGATCGGCTGGCCGAGGTGCACTGATTCGAAGGCGTTCTGGGCGAGGATGCGCCAGCACTCGACGGTGTACCAGGTGGTCGGTTTGTCGACGTACGTCCCGCGGGTGCGGTCGAACGTCCGGGGAGTCGAGCCGATCCGGAACGTCGCCCGGGCGACGTTCCCGCCGATCTCCTTGAAATCCAGGTCGCTGCCGACCCAGCCCTGCACCGTCACATAGGTCTCGCCGAGGCTCATGATGGCCACCTTCCGATCGATCGCGGATGCGCTGTCACCGGAGAAGATGCACGGGCCGCGGCGGGTTCCGCCGTACCGATCGCCGATCTGTGGACAACCGAGGGCTGGTTGGGAACACAGTGGTCCGAGCACATAGGCTCTGGGGTATGGCGGAATTCATCTACACGCTGCGCAACGTCCGGAAGGCGCACGGCGACAAGGTCGTTCTCGACAATGTCACGCTGAACTTCCTCACCGGCGCGAAGATCGGCGTGGTCGGGCCGAACGGCACCGGTAAGTCCTCGCTGTTCAAGATCATGGCGGGGCTCGACCAGCCCTCCAACGGCGAGGCCCGGCTGGCCGACGACGCGACGGTCGGGATCCTCCTGCAGGAACCGCCGCTGAGCGAGGGCAAGACCGTCCTCGAGAACGTCGAGGAAGGCGTCGGCGACACCAAGCAGAAGCTCGACCGCTTCAACGAGATCTCCGCCGAGCTGGCAGACCCGGACGCGGACTACGACTCGCTGCTCGCCGAAATGGGCGACCTGCAGACCGAGCTCGACCACCGCAACGCCTGGGACGTAGATGCCCAACTGGAGCAGGCGATGGACGCGCTGCGCTGCCCGCCGGCCGACGTACTGGTGGACAACCTGTCCGGTGGTGAGCGCCGCCGGGTCGCGCTGTGCAAGCTGCTGCTGCAGCAGCCCGACCTGCTGCTGCTCGACGAGCCCACAAACCACCTGGACGCCGAGTCCGTGCTGTGGCTGGAGCAGCACCTGCAGAAGTACCCGGGCGCCGTCATGGCGATCACCCACGACCGGTACTTCCTGGACAACGTGGCCGAGTGGATCCTGGAGCTCGACCGCGGCCGGACGTACGGCTACGAGGGCAACTACTCGAAGTACCTGGAGACCAAGAAGCAGCGGCTCGTGGTCGAGGGGCAGAAGGACGCGAAGCGGCAGAAGATCCTGGAGCGCGAGCTCGAGTGGGTCCGGTCGAACGCGAAGGCCCGGCAGACCAAGAGCAAGTCCCGGCTGGCCCGGTACGAGGAGCTCGCGGCCGAGGCCGAGCGGGCCAAGAAGCTGGACATCGACGAGATCAACATCCCGGCCGGTCCGCGTCTGGGCAGCACCGTGCTGGAAGTCAGCAAGCTGGAGAAGGGCTTCGGCGACCGCAAGCTGATCGACGGACTGTCGTTCTCGCTGCCGCGTGCCGGCATCGTCGGCATCGTCGGCCCGAACGGTGTCGGCAAGTCGACGCTGTTCCGGATGATCGTCGGCCAGGAGCAGCCGGACGCGGGCACGCTGAAGCTCGGTGAGACGGTCAAGATCTCGTACGTCGACCAGTCGCGCGGCGGCCTGGACCCGAAGAAGACGGTCTGGCAGCAGGTGTCCGACGAGCTCGACTACATCAAGGTCGCGAACTTCGAGATGCCGAGCCGGGCGTACGTCGCCTCGTTCGGTTTCAAGGGCCCGGACCAGCAGAAGCCGACGGGGGTGCTGTCCGGCGGTGAGCGGAACCGGCTGAACCTTGCGCTGACGCTGAAGATGGGCGGCAACCTGCTGCTCCTCGACGAGCCGACCAACGACCTGGACGTGGAGACGCTGCAGTCGCTGGAGGACGCGCTGCTGGAGTTCCCGGGGTGTGCGGTGGTCGTGTCCCACGACCGGTGGTTCCTGGACCGGGTGGCGACGCACATCCTCGCCTGGGAGGGGACTGACCAGGACCCTGCGCAGTGGTTCTGGTTCGAGGGGAACTTCGCGTCGTACGAGGCGAACAAGGTCGAGCGGCTGGGTCCGGAGGCGGCGCGGCCGCACCGGGTCACCTACCGGAAGCTGACTCGGGACTAGTCACAGCGCCACCCACCGCCCACCTCGCCGCGTGCGAGGTGGGCGCTGCTGTTTCACAACCGCCAATAGTTAGCTCTTGCGCTAAGTGTTCCGTCGAGTTAATACTTAGCTTTGTGGCTCAGTATTTGGCGGAGGTGGATGGGGTGTTCGTGGCGTTGGCTGATCCCACTCGGCGGGGGGTGATTCGGCGGTTGGGGCTGGGGCCTACGAGTGTGGGGGAGTTGGCCAGTGAGTTTCCGATGACGTTGCCGTCGTTCATGAAGCATGTTCGGACGCTGGAGAGCAACGGGCTGATCCGGACGGTCAAGGTCGGGCGGGTGCGGACCTGTGTGCTGAACCGGGAGCGGTTGGCACTGGTCGACGACTGGCTGGCCGAGCAGCGCCGGATCTGGGAAGACCGCACCGACCGCCTGGAGCGTTTCGTCACCGATTCGATGGAGGAGCAGGCATGAATCCGGAGCTCGACCTGACCCTGGAGCGGGTCATCCGCGCACCACGCGCCGTGGTCTGGAAGGCGTGGACGGACCCGGACCGGTTCGCGCAATGGTGGGTGCCGGCGCCGGCGGTCTGCCGGGTCGAGCGGCTCGACGTCCGGCCAGGCGGCGCCATGGTGACCCGGTTGAGTGAAGACGGTGAGCGGTTCGGCCCGCATCTCGACGCGACGTTCCTCGTCGTCGACCAGGAAGAGCGGCTGGTCTTCACGAATGCGATCGACAGCAGCTGGCGTCCCGCGAAGCCCGACCCGATCGCCATGACGGCCGAGATCAGCCTGGCTGATCACCCTGACGGCACCGACTACCGAATCGTCGTACGGCACGCCGATCCCGCGTCCCGCGCCCTCCATGAGCAGCTCGGCTTCGCGGATGGCTGGGGCACGGTGACCAAGCAGCTCGCCGAGCTGGTGGAGGTGGCGCGATGAAGCTCGTGCTCACCGAGTTCGTCTCCCTCGACGGCGTCAGTCAAGGCCCCGGTTCGCCGACCGAGGACACGAGTGACGGCTTCACCAAGGGTGGCTGGCTCGTGCCGTACATCGACGAGCAGTTCGTACGGCGTACCTCCGGCTGGCTCGACCTGGCCGACGGCCTCCTGCTCGGACGTCTTACCTATGAAGCCTTCGCCCGGGACTGGCCGCAGATCACGGATCCCGACGACCCGTACACCGCCCGGATGAACTCCCTGCCGAAGTACGTCGTCACCAACACCCTGACCGAGGGCAGTTGGAACCCCACGACCGTGCTCCGTGGCGACGCCGTCCAGACCGTCGGAGAGCTCAAGACCCAACCAGGACGTGAGCTCCAGATCCACGGCAGCGCACGCCTCGGCAACGCCCTGCTGGCCGCCGGACTCGTCGACGTCCTCAGGCTCGTCGTCGCGCCGACCGTGGTCGGGTCGGGCCGGCGACTCCTCAAGCACCCCAGTGAAGCCCTCGGCCTCCGACTGGTCGAGCAGGAGGTGACACCGAACGGCCTCGTCGTACTCGAGTACGAGACCGTCGGAGCCGCCCGCGTCGCCGAGTACGAAGGCGTCACGGCCTTCGTGTAGACAGGTGATCCGCAAGGACCTCGGTGACCACCCGGGGGCTCTCCGGCGAGTCGTAGGTGATCAGCGCCTTCCAGAGTGCCCAGGCGCGGGCACGCGCCCACGTGCCCGCGTCCTGCCGTACGGCGTCCCGGAAGACCTCCCGGGAAGCCCCGGAGAAGAACGTGTAGGCGATCACCAGATCACACGCCGGGTCGCCGACCCCTGAGGTCCCGAAGTCGATCACCGCGGACAGGCGGCCGTCCTGCACCAGCAGATTGCCGCTCGCGATGTCGCCGTGGAACCACACCGGCGGGCGGCCCCACGACGTACCCAGCGCGGTCTCCCAGACCTCCTGAGCGAGGTCGGTGTCGACTTGACCCTTCAGTACGGCGAGGGCCTCCATCGTCTCGTCGTGGTAGTACTCCGGCGGGGCACCTCGGTAGAAGCTGTGCGCCCCGGCCGCAGGTCCACCGGTCGCGTCGCAACCCTGCAGCGCGAGGATGAACTCGGCGATCGAGCGGGCGAAGTCGGACAAGTCCGCGACGGTGTCGTGCGACGAGGTCCGGCCGTCGATCCAGCGACGGACCGCCCAGTGGTGCGGGTACCCGTGCCCCGGCTCGCCCTTGGCCACCGCCTCAGGGATCGAAACCGGCAACGACGGCGCCAGGATCGGCAGCCACTCGTGCTCCTTGTGAACGGCGGCGGCGTACGCCTCATGCGTGGGCAGCCGTGCCGTGAGGTCAGAGCCAAGCCGGTACGTCCGGTTGTCCCAGCCGTCGATCTTGACCGGGGTCACCGGCAGGTCGGCCCATTGCGGGAACTGGTCCGCGAGCAATCGTCGTACCAGGGCAGCGTCGATCCCGGCTCGGCCGTCTTGGTGAAAGTCCGTCACGCCACGAGAGTCTTCACGGCGAGGCGAGGTGCACTCAAAGTATTTAGCTCTCCGCTACAACGTTCGCCGCGATGGAGTCCGCCAGAAAGTCGGAGATCACCCGCAGCTCGGCCTCGGTGCGCGTCGCCAGCACGGAGTGCATGTGCTCGGCTTGCTCGGCGTACAGCGGGACCAGTTTTGCCTGGATCGCCTGCATCGACGGCGTGACCACGACCTTGCGGCGATCGCCGGGATCCGGCCGGCGAGTGACGAAGCCATGCGACTCCAGCCGGTCGATGACGCCGGTGACCGTGCCCGAGGTGAGGCCGGTGTGCTCGGCGAGCTGGCGCGGCGTCAACGGGCCGTAGGTCTGCAGCAGGGTCATGAACTGCGAGTCGCTGGCGCCCAGGCCCACCTTCGCGGCGACCGCGTGGTTGAACAGGACGACGTCCGCGATCAGCCGGACCATCCGCTGCTGGATCTCGGCGGCGAGCTCTTCTCGGGAACTGGTCATGGTCCGCCTCAGCATAGGGCTTGTATTTCTCTCGGATCTCCAAGATACTCGGATCACCAAGATACTTGAAGAGACGAGATAAGAGGCCACGAGATGAAGGTATTGGTGATCGGCGGCGGGACCGGCGGGCTTGCGCTGGCGCACGGGTTGAAGCGCGCCGGGATCGAGGTGACGGTGTTCGAGCGCGACGCGCTGCGGACCGACGGCCTGCACGGCTACCGGGTCGGCATCGACCCGGACGGCAGTCGCGCGCTGCACGCGCTCCTGCCAAGCGACCTGTATGACACGTTCGTGGCGACCAGAGCCCGCGACCCGAAGTACTTCAACATGCTCACCGAGGACCTCAAGGAGGTCCTGGCACTCGATCTGCCGCCGGTGATCGACCCGGTGGAGAGCGAGAAGTCGATCAGCCGGATGACGCTCCGGCAGGTGCTGCTGACCGGGCTGGAGGACGTGGTCGAGTTCGGCAAGGAGTTCACCCGCTTCGAGCAGTCCGCGAGCCAGGTCACCGCCTACTTCGCCGACGGTACGCACGCCACCGGCGACCTCCTCGTGGCTGCTGACGGAGCTCACTCCCGCGTACGGCGCCAGTACCTCCCGCACGCGAAGACCGAGGAGACCGGGATCATCGCGATCGCCGGGAAGCTGCCGATCACCGACGAGAGCGCGAGCCTGGTACCGCCGAAGGTGTTCGAGGGGATCACGATCGTGAACGCCCCGCGCGGTCTGGCCTGCATCCTGCACGTGATGGAGTTCCAGTGGGACCGCGACGGGAACGTGAAGCACGGCATCGGCGGCAACACCGAGGACCTGATCCGGCGCTGGCCCGGGCTGCAGTTCGACAACACGCGTGACTACATCAACTGGGGTCTGTCGGCGACCGCGGACAAGCTGCCGGCGGACATCATGGAACTGCGCGGTGACGAGCTGATCGAGGTCGCCAAGCGCCTGACGAGTCACTGGCATCCGAACCTGCGGAAGCTGATCGAGCTGACCGATCCCGGCACCTGTTTCCCGGTGAACATCTGGACCTCGGTGCCGCTGGAGCCCTGGCAGACCACCAACGTGACGCTGCTCGGTGACGCGATCCACACGATGACGCCAGGTCGTGGCGTGGGCGCGAACACGGCACTGCGGGACGCGGTGAACCTGTGCCGGCAGCTGATCGCCGTACGGGATGGTCGTGCGGAGCTGATCGCGGCAGTCCGCGACTACGAGGCGAAGATGATCGAGTACGGGTTCGACGCGGTGATCAAGTCGCGGGCGCAGATGACGGCGGACGATCCGGTGCACAAGCCGGTGGTCGGGCGGCTGGCGCTGGCAGGCATGCGTACGGCGATGCGCGCGGTCAACCACCTGCCACCGGTCAAGCGGCGCATGCGTGACTCCATGCTCGCCTACCGTGGTGCGGACCGGGACGAGCTGACCCTGGAGATCAGGCCCGCCCGGGTCATTGGTTAGCGCTGGCCGATGTGCTCCGAGACCGAGTCGAACACCCGTCCGATGGCGGCGAAGTCCTCGGAGGAGGCAAGGTCGACCAGGTTGTCGCGGACGCCCTCTACATGAGTCGGCGCAGCCTGCTCGAGCAGATCGAGACCGGCGTCGGTCAGCTCGGCCCAGACACCCCGCTTGTCGCTGGTGCACGACGTACGGCGGACCAGCTCGGCGGCCTCGAGGCGGCCGACGGTGTGGGTTAGCCGGGAGCGGCTCTGGTGCAGCCGGTCGGCCAGATCGGCCATCCGGAGCCGGCGGTCAGGCGCCTCGGAGAGCCGGACCAGGATCTCGTAGTCGTTGATACCGATACCGAACTGGCGCAGGTCGTCGTCCAGCTTCGCCATCAGGCGCGCGGTGCCCAGCAGGTACGCGCGCCACGCCACCTGCTGCTCGGCGTTGAGCCACCGGGTCTCAGTAGTCATCGTCACGACGACAGTGTACCGGGAATGTAGTTGACTTTTAAACCGTTGATGCCTACTGTCGTAGTCAGCAGGTTGAAATTTGAACTTCCTACCGACTGCGTCGCCCCCGACCAATTTCGTCCCCACGTAAGACCCGAGAGGAACCCATGAGCGAGACCGTTACCACCGGCGCGACCCCGACCAGCACCATCCCCGGTCTGGTCGCCGGTACCTACGCGATCGACGCAGCCCACAGCGAGATCGGCTTCACCGTCCGGCACCTGATGACCAAGGTCCGCGGCACCTTCCAGGAGTACACCGGCGAGATCCACGTCAAGGACACGCTGGAGGAGTCGACCACCAACGTCAGCGTCGAGCTGGCCTCGGTGCACACCCGCAGCGAGCAGCGCGACGGCCACCTGCGGTCCGGTGACTTCTTCGACGCCGAGAACAGCCCGAAGATGACCTTCGTCAGCACCGCCCTGAAGCCGGAGGGCGACGACTACGTCCTGGCCGGCGAGCTGACCATCAAGAACGTGACCAAGCCGATCGAGCTCGCCGTCGAGTTCCTCGGTGTGGACCAGAACGCCTACGGCCAGACCATCATCGGCTTTGAGGCCTCCGCGCAGATCAGCCGCAAGGAGTGGGGCATCGACTTCAACGTGCCGCTCGAGGGTGGCAAGTTGCTGATCGGTGACAAGGTGGACATCCACCTCGACGTCCAGGCTGCGCTCCAGGCCTGACGCCAAGCTTCAAGGCCCCGCATCGCGAGATGCGGGGCCTTTGCTATGCCTGGACCATCCGGTGGGCGAGGTCGGCGTACAGCTTGCCGAGCGTCTCCGGATCGCCCCGGTGTGGCGTGTACCACCGGGCCACGTCGATCGACAGCGACAGTACGGCGAGCGTCGTGCCGGGGAGATCGTCGACCGCGAAGGACCCGTCGGCGACGCCGGCGTGCAGGACCTCCTCGAGCTGTGCGGAGATCGCGCGCCGGATGGCGGCAACCTCGCCGAGGTGCTCGGGGGTGAGGGCTGCCAGCTCGTACTGAACGACTCGCGCGATCGTGTGGTGCTGCGCGTGCCATGCCGTGAAGGCGGACACGAGAGAGCGCAACCGGTCGGCCGGAGTCGAGTCGGTGTCGGCAGAGCGCAGTACGTCGAGAGCCGCTTGGTGGCCGTAGCGGCTGATCTCGAAGAGCAGTCGCTCCTTGGACGGGTAGTGCACGTAGAGCGCTGCCGGACTCATCCCCGCGCGGGACGCGATGTCGCGGGTCGTGGTGGCCTGGAACCCGCGCTCGGCGAACGCGTCGATGGCACCGGTCAGCAGCCGGCGTGCGGCGGCCGGCTGGACGTGTTCCCACACGAGGGGGCTGGTGACTGCGGACACGTTGACACCCTGCCCCAGATTGGCGAAGCTAAGCAAGCGCTTAGCGAAGCGATAAATGCAGCACAGCGCCGTTCGTCTCAATCCACGGGAGGGCCCATGGAACGCGTCATCTTCAACGAGGACCACCACGCCTTCCGGGCCAGCGCGAAGGAGTACTGCGACCGCTCCCTGGTGCCGCGGATGGAGCAGTTCCTCGAGGAGAAGACGATCGACCGGTCCGCGTGGCTGGAGGCCGGCAAGCAGGGCTTCCTCGGTCTCGACGTGCCGGAGGAGTACGGCGGCTCGAGCGTCGGCGACTACCGGTTCAACGCCGTGTTCGCCGAGGAGGTGTCCAAGGTCTCCGCGTCGCTGTCCAGTTGCTTCGGCATCCACTACGACTGCGCGGCGCCGTACCTGGTGGATCTGGGCACCGAGGAGCAGAAGCAGCGCTGGCTGCCGAAGTTCTGCGCCGGTGAGTCGATCGCCGCGATCGGGATGACCGAGCCGTCCGGCGGCTCCGACCTGGCCGCGCTGAAGACGACGGCCAAGCGGGTGGACGGCGGCTGGGTGGTGAACGGTTCGAAGACCTTCATCACCAACGGCGACATGGCCGACCTGGTGATCACCGCCGCCCGGACCGACCCGGCCAAGGGAGCGAAGGGCATCAGCCTGTTCGTGATCGAGGAAGGCATGGACGGCTTCGCCCGCGGCCGCAAGCTGGACAAGGTCGGGCAGACCGAGTCCGGGACGTCGGAACTGTTCTTCGAGGACGTGTTCGTTCCGGACACGAACGTGCTCGGCGAGGTGGACCGCGGCTTCATCCACATGATGGAGCGGCTGGCCCAGGAGCGGGTCGGTGCCGCGGTGTCGAACATCGCGCAGGCCACCCAGATCCTGGCCGAGACGATCGACTACGTGAAGCAGCGCAAAGCGTTCGGCCAGTCGGTCGGCTCGTTCCAGTACAACAAGTTCCTGATCGCCGAGCTGGTCACCAAGGCCGAGGTCACCCAGGCGTACGTCGACAACGCGATCGTCGCGCACGACGAGGACCGGCTGTCCGCGGTGGACGCGGCGAAGGCGAAGTGGTGGAGCGCCCAGGTGCAGAACGAGATCCTGGACGCGTGCGTCCAGCTGCACGGTGGCTACGGCTACATGAACGAGTACCGGGTGGCACGCGCCTGGCGCGACGCCCGGGTCACCAAGATCTGGGCCGGCTCGAACGAGATCATGAAAGAACTCATCGGCCGCGACCTCGGCCTCTAGGAAGGACCTGCCATGCCTGAAGCAGTCATCGTGTCCACCGCGCGTTCGCCGATCGGCCGCGCGTACAAGGGGTCGCTGACCAGCATCCGGCCGGACGATCTCGCCGTACAGATGATCAAGGCGGCGGTCGGCAAGGCCGGGCTGACCGGGGACCAGATCGAGGATCTCGCGGTCGGGTGCGCGGAGCCGCACGACGAGCACGGCGGCAACATGGCCCGCCGGATCGCCGTGCAGCTCGGCTGGGACAACACGCCGGCCACGACGGTCAACCGGTTCTGCGCGTCGTCGACGCAGACCGCGCGGATGGCCTTCCACGCGATCAAGTCCGGTGAGGGCGACATCTTCGTCAGCGCCGGGGTGGAGTGCGTGTCGCGGTACAAGAACTTCGGCTCGGCCGGGGTGGGCGACCCGAGCTCGTTCAACCCGGTCTTCACCGACGCGGTGGCGCGGACCGAGAAGTACGCCGAGACCAACGACACCTGGCACGACCCCCGCGAGGACGGGCTGATCCCGGACATCTACATCGCGATGGGCCAGACCGCGGAGAACGTGGCGACGCTGAAGGGCATCCCCCGGGCCGACCAGGACGCGTTCGGGGTCCGCTCGCAGAACCTGGCCGAGAAGGCGATCGGCAACGGCTTCTTCGAGCGCGAGATCGTGCCGGTGACGTTGCCGGACGGCACCGTGGTGAGCAAGGACGACGGCCCGCGCGCGGGCACGACCCTCGAAGGCGTCAGCGGACTCAAGCCGGTCTTCCGCCCCGACGGCACGGTCACGGCCGGCAACTGCTGCCCGCTGAACGACGGCGCGGCCGCGGTCGTGATCATGAGCGACACCAAGGCGCGCGAGCTCGGCCTCACCCCGCTGGCGCGGATCGTCTCGACCGGCGTCAGCGGCCTGTCGCCGGAGATCATGGGCCTCGGTCCGATCGAGGCGTCGAAGCAGGCACTGGCCCGGGCCGGGATGAGCATCAACGACATCGACCTGGTCGAGATCAACGAGGCCTTCGCGGTCCAGGTGATCGGCTCGGCGCGCGAGCTCGGCATCGACGAGGACAAGCTGAACGTGCACGGCGGCGCGATCGCGCTCGGCCACCCGTTCGGGTCGACCGGTGCGCGGATCATGACCACGCTGGTGAACGGGCTGCAGTTCGAGGACAAGCAGTTCGGTCTCGAGACCATGTGCGTCGGCGGTGGCCAGGGCATGGCCGTGATCCTGGAGCGCCTCAGCTGATGTCGTTGCAGGACCGTACGGCGATCATCACCGGAGCGTCCCGCGGAATCGGGCTGGCGATCGCGCAGCGCCTGGTCGCCGATGGCGCTCGCGTCGTCATCACCGGCCGTACCCAGGAGACGCTCGACGCGGCCGTCGAGTCCCTGGGCGGCCGGGAGCACGCGATCGCGGTCGCCGGCAAGGCGGCCGATCCGGAGCACCGTGCCACGGTGGTCGCCGCCGCGGTGGCGACGTACGGTTCGGTCGACCTGCTGGTGAACAACACCGGCATCAACCCGATCTACGGCAAGCTGCTCGACGTCGACCAGGCCGTCGCCGCGAAGATGGTCGACACGAACGTGCTGGCCACGATCGCCTGGGTGAAGGCCTGCCGGGACGCGTGGATGCGCGCCCACGGCGGCGCGGTGGTCAACCTGTCCTCGGTGGCCGGTCTGGCGCCGTCGCCGGGGATCGGCTGGTACGGCGCGACCAAGGCCATGCTGTCCCGGGTGACGGCCGAGCTGGCGGTCGAGTTGGCTCCGGAGATCCGGGTCAACGCAGTGGCTCCGGCGGTGGTGAAGACCAAGTTCGCCGGAGCCCTCTACGAAGGCCGTGAGGACAAGGTCGCGTCGACGTACCCGCTGAAGCGGTTGGGCACGCCGGAGGACGTCGCCTCGCTGGTGTGGTTCCTGCTGTCGGACGAGGCGTCGTGGATCACCGGCCAGACCATCACGATCGACGGCGGCCTCACCCTCAACGGCGGGATCGTCGGCTAGACGCTAGGGCTGACGACCCTCCCAGCCGGCCAAACGGTCGTACGGCGACGCGTCGTCGGCGACCGGTACGACGGGACCGAACGGGATATGCCCGCCACGCGTGTCCGCCGGGATGAACTGCTGGACGAGCGGCAGGCAGTACAGGGCCAGCGTGTCGTCCAGGAGTTCGACGCGGTCCGTCGCCTTGGCCAGGTCCCATGAGTGCATCGTCAGTTCGCCGGTGTAGGCGGCGATGGCGCCGGCGCCGGGAAGCGTGCCCCACGGGAGCTTGCAGATCCGTTCGAGGACGCTGTCGTCGGTCAAGGTGGCGTCGAGTGTCGTGCGGCGTTCCTTCCAGGCCATCGGGACGTCGTCGACTCCGGTGGTGATGTGTGGGAGGTCGAGCGGGTTTCCACCGGTCAGCGCACGGTCGATCCGGGCGACCACAGTGAGCAGGTGGCCGAGCAGGGTCCGGACTTCGAACTCCGGGCAGGGAGTGGGCAGGTCCAGCTCGTTGGGCTCGACGGTCTCGATCATGCGCTGGGTCTGGTCCAGGGCAAGAGCGAGCATCGGGCGTGGGTCGTTCACGAGGTTCGTCATGCAGACAGCCTCGCGGTAGATATAGGACATCTTCTGTCGCATATTCTGAACTTGTGCGAGCTGACCGGTTGTTGCAGATCATCCTGTTGCTGCAGCGGCATGCGCGGCTAAGTGCGCGTGAGTTGGCCGAGCGGCTGGAAGTCTCCACGCGGACGGTGATGCGTGACATGGAGGCGTTGTCGGCGGCCGGCGTACCTGTGTACACGGAGCGCGGGCGGAACGGTGGCTGCGTACTGCTGCCCGGGTACCGCGCTGACGTGAGCGGTCTGACGCCGCGGGAGGCGCAGGCGTTGTTCGCGTGGTCAGGGCGGGCCGCCCTGTCGGAGGAGCTAGGACTGCGGGACGCGCTGCAGTCCGCGATGGGCAAGCTGTCGTCGACGTTGCCGCTGGAGTTGCAGGGCGATGCGGAGGCTTTGTCGAGGTCGATCGTGGTCGACCGGCGGCGGTGGTTCGCCGAGGCTGAGGACACCGGCGCCTTGCCGGTGCTGCGTCAGGCGGTGGCGACCCGTCGGCGGGTGCGGCTGCTGTATGCGTCTGCGAGTGCTGGTCAGCCAGAGCGCCGTACGGTCGACCCGTGGGGGCTGGTGGAGCAGGCGGGGCGGTGGTATCTCGTGGCGGCGCATCGCGGCGTGGCACGGATGTACCGGGTGTCGCGCGTGCAGGAGGTCGACGTACTGGAGGAGGTCGCTGACCGGCCGGCCGAGTTGGACGTGCGGGCGGAGTGGGAGCGGCTGCGGTCCGGGCTGGAGCAGAACATGCCGGTCGGGGTCGAGGTGGTCGTGCGGGTGCGGCCCGAGGTGGTCGACCAGGTACGGCGGATTGCTTCGCCGATGCTCGTGAAGGGGGAGCAGGCGCGAGATGTGCCGTCGGACGACGTCTGGCCGCGGCTGGCGATGCACTTCCGGGTGCGTGAGGCGGCGTGTGGGGTGCTGCTCGGGTTCGCCAACGATGTCGAGGTGCTGGAACCGCAGGAGATTCGCGCGCGGATGCTCGAGCTCGCCACCGCGGCGGTGCGGACCTACGGCTGAGCCGGGCGGGTCGCGACGAAGCGCTGCCGGACGGTGATGTTGCCGTCGGCATCCTCGTCCTCGTTGCGCCACTGGAAGCCGGTCTCGGTGATCCCGGTGAAGATCCAGCGGGTCTTGGTGGCGAGCGGTTCGCGGGACTCGAGCCGGATCGAGTCGGCCTCCGCGCGGGCGATGAACGTCATCACGAACGCGGCCTTCGGGCCCATCCAAGTGGAGCGGAACGCGTCCAGCTCGGGGTCGTGGATGCGGATCGACAAGCCCCACTCGCCGTCGCCGTCGGTGGCGCGGGCGGCGCGGCTCGGGGTGATCCAGATGTCGGCGACCGCACGCCCGTCGAGGACCCAGGCGAAGTGCCACTCACCCTTGGTCTGCCGGGTGACGTTGCCGTCGTCGTCGTACCAGCTGACGTCGAGGTCCCAGCTGCCGATCAACGGCGCGAACGGCCGAAACGCCTTCTCGTACTCGGCTCGCGGCCCGTCGGACACCATCAGCCCGGCGAAGACCTCAGCCGCGGTCGCACCATCTGTCACGCGCATAGTGGCTATTTACCCCTGACAAGCAACGATCAGTCAAGAGGTCCGCGGACCGCCCGCCGCCGGTGACCACGTCGTGTCCCAGCACGATGGCACCTCCGGCGGTCGGGGCGATCAGTCCGACAGCACCGGCCACTCTAGTGCCCGTCGGGTACACGGCAGAATCACAGCGAGCGCGCGCTTGTTGCGATCACGTTGCTGTTGTTAATGCGTGGCGGGTGACCGGTGTGCTGGTTAGGGTCCGGGCATGGCGAACCCGGTGAGGATCAGGCCGGCCGTGGGCGACGACGCCGACGGCGTGACGGCGGTACGGCGCGCGGTCTACGAGTACAAGGTGATGTCACCGGCGGCGACCCGGCACATGATCACGGTGTCCGCGCCGGCGGAGCGCTTCCTCGCCCTGGTCGCGGAGGTCGACGGCGAGCTCGTCGCCTGGGGATCGGCCGCGCTGAACATCTGGACCAGCGAACCGGGTCAGAGCCACACCTCGATCTACGTGCACCCGAAGCACCGCAATCAAGGCATCGGAAGCGCGTTGGCCGAGCGCCTGCACCAGCACCTCGGTGAGGTCGGCGCGGTCCGCACGCGAGCCTTCGTACACCCCGACGGCCTCGAGTTCGCCCGCAACCGCGGGTACGACGGGACCCGTCAGATGCACTACTCCGGCGTCGATCCACGGGTGCTGCCGGAGCAGCCGCCAACCCCGGACGGCATCGAGCTGGTGTCGATGGACCAGCTGGATCCGCGACAGGCCTACGTCGCCGACTCGATCGCCTCGCTGGACGAGCCGAGCGACTCGCCGCTCGACGCGATCGACTACGACCGCTGGCTGGAAGAGGTCTGGAACAGCCCGGCGCTGGACAAGGCGCTCAGCGTCGCGGCGGTCTCTGGTGATGAGGTCGCCTGCTTCACCGCGGTCGAGACCGACAGCGATCGCGCCTGGTCGGGCATGACCGGAAGCGTCCCGGCGTACCGGGGTCGCGGGCTGGCCAAGCTGGTGAAGTCGGTCGCGCTCCGTCGCTGCGCCGCGGCCGGGATCACCGCTGCGTACACGTCGAACGACGACGAGAACGGCCCGATGCTTGCCATCAACAACTGGCTCGGCTACCGCCGCGTGCAAACCGAAATGGGACTCCTGCGTCCGCTCACGACCTAGGTGATCAACGCGTTAAGAATGGGCGCTGAAACAGAGCTGTAACGGCTTTCCGGATTCGGTATGTACCGGGATCGGGTTATGTTCCGGGGAACTTCGCCGAAGGAGTTCGCATGGAGATCAGGCCTGCCGAACCGGGGGACGTCGAAGGCGCAATCGCGTTACACGACGCGCACGCGCCGTACCTGGTGGTCACGGCCTCGGCGCTCCGGCGCGGGCTCTCCGCCGCTCCTGCTCCCGGTCGGGGCACGTTTGCCGCGGTGGACGCAGGCGAGGTGGTCGGGTGGGCGTCGACCGGGCTGATCGCCGGATCGGACCCGCTGGCGGGGGAGTTGCGCATCTTGGTCCGGCCGGACCACCGCGGCCGGGGGATCGGGACGACGTTGCTGACGGCAACGCACGAGGAACTGCGCTCGGCCAAGGCGACGAGTGCACGGGTGTTCGCGGAGCCGTCGACGGCCGAGTGGGCGGCCCGTTGGGGCTATCGGCAGACTCGGCAGGTGCACTACGCCGGGATCGACCCACGGAAGGCGCCGGACCTGCCCGGCGTACCGTCCGGGGTGGAGTTGGTGCCGCTGAACGAGGTCGATCCCCGCAGCCTCTACGAGGCGGACCTGGTCGCGCAGCGAACCAAGCCGGGCGACGCGAAGATCACCTCCCGGCCGTACGACGACTGGCTCGACGGAGTGTGGAAGTCACCGGCCACGGTGCTCGACCTGAGTGTGGCGGCCGTGTACGACGGCCAGGTGATCGCGTTCACCCTGGGCATCGGCGATCACACCAAGATCTGGTCGCGGATGACCGCGACGATGCCCGAGTACCGCGGCCGCGGGCTGGCCAAGCTGGTCAAGTGCTCCGCCCTGCATCGAGCCGCCGACGCGGGCGTACCAGCCGCCTACACCGCCAACTACGACGGCAACACCCCGATGATCGCGGTCAACGAGTGGCTCGGCTACTACCGAGTCGCCACCCACGCCGTCCTGATCTGCCCGCTCTAGCCTGCCCACAGACGCCAGGGCACCGACCGGTTCAGTTCAGGAGATCCGTGAACTCGGCGGGCGTCAGGCCAGCCTGCCGGATGATCGAAGCCAGCGTCCCGCGCTTCACGACGCCATGCAGCGGAATGACCGCGGTCCGGCCATCCTTGTGACGATATATCGCATGGCTGCCCTTGGTCCGACTGTGCTGAAAACCCGCTGCCTCCAAGGCACGGAGAACTCTCTTGACCGGAAGGTCAGCGAGAGCCGGGCTCATGCGGCGCCGGAGACCTGAAACGAAGTCACGAGCGGAGTAGCCGTCGGGTGCGCGTCTCCTACCTCCTGGAGGTACAGCTCGACAGCTTCTCGCAGGTTTTCAAGCGCTTCCTGGATACTTTGTCCTTGGCTCGCCACGTCGATCTCGAGGCATTGAGCGACGTACCAGTCCTCTTCCTGGTGAACCGCAGCCGTAAGCGTCTGAGCCATAGACCGAGTCTACCTGTCCACCTGCCGCGACATGCGCCTGTTCCGCTAGGGCACCAGCAGTACGACGGTTTCCGCGACGCAGGCGGGCTTCGTCGAGTTCTCCAGCTCGATCACCCAGTTCAGCGAGACCTGGATGCCGGCCGGGGTCTGGGAGGTGTTCGAGATCGAGGCGCTCGCCCGGACCCGGGAGCCGACCGGGACCGGGGCCGGGAACCGGACCTTGTTCACGCCGTAGTTGAGCTTGGCGGTCACACCGCTGACCGAGAACAGCTCGTCACCGAATCGCGCGATCAGGCTGAGCGTCAGGTAGCCGTGCGCGATCGTCCCGCCGTACGGCCCCTTCTTCGCGCGCTCGACGTCGACGTGGATCCACTGGTGGTCACCGGTCGCCTCGGCGAACTGGTTCACCTGCTCCTGGGTGATCTCCAGCCACGCGGTCTCCCCCAGCTGGGTGCCGACCGCGTGCACGACGTCGTCGATGCCGGCGAAGGACTGTGCCATCTCCTGGGCCCTCTCAGTTCGGTGTCAGTTACGAGGTCCGCCGGCGACGTACAGCACCTGGCCGGAGACGAAGCCGGCCTCCTCGCTGCAGAAGAACGACGCGGCCGCGGCGATGTCCTCGGGCTTGCCGGTCCGGTTCACCGGGATGGTCGCGGCGGTGGCCTTCTTGAACTCCTCGAAGTCGACCCCGACCCGGGCCGCGGTGGCCGCGGTCATGTCGGTCTCGATGAACCCGGGCGCGATCGCGTTCGCGGTGACGCCGAACTTGCCCAGCTCGATCGCGAGCGTCTTCGCCAGCCCCTGCAGGCCGGCCTTGGCGGAGGCGTAGTTCGCCTGGCCGCGGTTGCCCAGCGCCGAGGTCGACGAGAGGAAGACCAGCCGGCCGTACCCGGCCTCGACCATGTGCGCCTGGACCGCGCGGGACATCAGGAAGCTGCCCTTGAGGTGTACCGACATGACCGTGTCCCAGTCGTCGTCGGACATCTTGAACAGCAGGTTGTCGCGCAGCACGCCGGCGTTGTTCACCAGGATCGTCGGCTTGCCCAGTTCGGCGACCACCCGCTCGACCGCCGCGGTCACCTGGTCGGACTTGCTGACGTCGCAGCCGACCGCGATCGCCTTGCCACCGGCCTCGGTGATCGTCTTCACGGTCCCGGAGCAGGCGCCCTCGTCCAGATCGAGGACGGCCACCGCGTTCCCGTCCGCGGCGAGCCGCTGTGCCACGGCCGCGCCGATTCCCCGGGCCGCCCCGGTCACAATCGCCACCCGCTGGTCGGTCATCCGCGTGCTCCTTACGGTCCATGGGTCGTGCCGGGGATGACATTACCCACGCTGTGTCACGCCGGAAGTACCCCGGATGCAATGATCGCCGTGTGGATCATCACAACCGCCACGTCTATCACTGCCCGCTGCGGTGGGGTGACCAGGACGCCCTCGGCCACGTGAACAACGGCCGGTACGTCGACTACCTGCAGGACGCCCGGGTCGACTTCCTGTTCCGGACCGCGAAGGAACTCGGCGCCGACGACCTGGAGACCGGCCTGCTGGTGGCCCGGCACGAGGTGCAGTACCGCGCCCCGCTGCACTTCCGGCCCGAACCGGTCCGGATCGAGCTGTGGATCAGCGAGATCAGGGCCGCCTCGTTCACGGTCGACTACGAGATCCTGGACGCCGAGCCGGAGCGCCGGACGTACGTCGAGGCCCGCACCAAACTGGTCCCGTTCGACTTCGCCGCCAACCGCCTCCGCCGGATCAGCCCGGTCGAGCGCGAGGCCTTGTCCAAGCTGGTGGGCTCGTGACCTTCACGCACCCGGTCCTGGTCCGCTGGTCCGACATCGACTCCTACGACCACGTCAACAACGTCCGGTACTTCGACTACCTGCAGGAAGCCCGGATCGCGTTCCTGTCCGAGATCATGCGCACGACCGGCGACTTCTTCGCCGAGCACCCGGTCGTCCTGGTCAGCCAGACCGTCGACTACCTGCGCCCGATCCTGCTCAGGCACCCGCCGTACGACGTCGACGTCTGGGTCGAGTCGGTCGGCACGTCGTCGTACACGCTGGGGTCCCGCATCGTCGACCGCAGCGGCGGTGGGGAGGACGTGTACGCCAAGGCGGTCTCGGTGCTGGTCACCGTGGACGGCGAGACCCACGCCAAGCGGCTCATCGCGACCACAGAACGGGATGCCCTGCTCGAACACGTTGTGACCACTTGAGACACTGGGACGGTTATGACTGAGCAACTGAGCTTCTACGACGCTGTCGGCGGGGCCGAGACGTTCCACCGGCTGGTGGCGGCCTTCTACCGCGGTGTCGCCGCCGACCCGGAGCTTCGCCCGCTGTACCCGGAGGAGGACCTCGGCCCGGCCGAGGAGCGCTTCCGGATGTTCCTGGAGCAGTACTGGGGCGGCCCACGGACGTACTCCGAGCAGCGCGGGCACCCCCGGCTGCGGATGCGGCATGCCCCGTTCGCCGTCACCCCGAGCGCCCGGGACCGCTGGCTCGGCCACATGCGTGCCGCGCTGGACGAGATCGCGCTGCCACCGGATCGGGACGAGGAGATCTGGACCTACATGGTGATGGCCGCGCACAGCATGGTGAACACCGACGAACCGCAGTACCCGGGCGCGATCGACGTGTCCGGCCGCTGAATCTCTTTCGAAGGAGACAACACGAGCATGGCCGCTACCCGTACCGCCAAGGCCCACTGGGAAGGTTCGCTGCTGGAGGGGGCCGGTCAGACCAGCCTCCAGTCGTCCGGGCTGGGCACGTTCGATGTGACCTGGGCCGCCCGGACCGAGCCGGAGGCCAGCGGCAGGACCAGCCCGGAGGAGCTGCTCGGCGCCGCGCACGCGGCATGCTTCTCGATGGCGCTGTCGCACGCGCTGGCGCAGGCCGGCAACCCGCCGGCGTCGCTGGACACCCAGGCCGACGTGACCTTCCAGCCGGGTGAGGGCATCACCGGGATCAAGCTGACGGTGGTCGGCAGCGTGCCGGGCATCACCGCCGACCAGTTCGCCGAGTTCGCCGAGGGCGCGAAGAAGAACTGCCCGGTCTCCCAGGCTCTGGCCGCGACCCCGATCACCCTCGAGGTCAGCTTCACCGCCTGAGCAGGACCACCGGACCGCCCGCGCAACCTGCGTTGCGCGGGCGGTCGTCGTTTAACCGCCAGACACACGGCCGGGGCCGGCGGGATACTGCGGCTGTGCTGGACGATGCGGTGCTGCTCGACAACCATCTGGCGTTCCTGGCCGCCCACAGGGGAGTGGTACGACGTACTGGCGCCGGGATCGACGTGGTCGGCGCGGACGACTTCTTCTCCTGCTGGATCCCGTTGACCGCGGACGTCGACGTCCCGGACGGTACGGCGGCGGTCCGATTGGTGCCGTGGAGCGGTGAAGGGTGGGAGGCGCGGCTGACCGCGGCCGGGTTCGAGCCGGCAGAGGTGCTCGTCCACATGGAAGCACCGGCCGGTGACGCGGCCGGCGTGCCGCTCGAGCCGATCGCCACGGACGAGGACGCCGAGGCCTTCGCCGAGGTGCAGACCGCGGCCTTCCTCGGCGAGGACGACCCGGACGTCGAGTGGTGGCGGCAGGAGCTGCGCAAGATGGCGCTGCGCAACTACCGCGCGCCGGATCAGTCCCTCTACCTGCTGCGAGTCGACGGCGTCCCGGCCTCGATCACGCTGGTGTTCCGCACGGCCGACGTCTTCGGCATCTACGCCGTCGCCACGAAACCGGCGTACCGGGGTCGTGGCCTGGCCTCGGAGTTGCTCGGCCAGGCGCGGCGGGAAGCGGCCGGCGGGCGGCTCACTTTGCAGGTGGTCGAGGGCTCCGCAGCTGAGCGGCTGTACCTGAGGCTCGGCTTTCGTCCGGTCTTTCGGTCGCCGCACTTTCGTCTTCCGGCCTAGCCTCCTCGGCCCGCTCGGTGGCGCTGCCGACGCCGGAGGGCGCCGAGCTGTCCGGGTCGCGGGTGGTCAGGTTGCCGACCCGGAGCACCTCGCCGTTGCGGACGTACCAGGTGGTGCCGTCCTCACCGCGCAGGGTGGTGATCCGCAGGCCGACCGCGACGACCACGCCGGTCGCCTTCTCCATGTCGATCAGGTCGCCGACGCCGTACTGGTCCTCGAAGATCATGAAGACGCCGGCCAGGAAGTCCTTCACCAGCGTCTGGGCGCCGAAGCCGAGGGCGACGCCGATGATGCTCGCCGAGGCGATCACCGGCAGGATGTTGAAGCCGAGCTCGGCCAGCACCATCACCACCAGGACGGCGGTCAGCACGATCGTGACCGCGCTGCACAGCAGCGAGGCGATCGTCTCGGCCCGCTGTGAGCGGCGCTGGCTGGCCAGCGTGTTCTCGACGAACTCCTGGCCGATCTTGGACTTCGACAGTACGCCGGCGACGGCGCCGTTCCCGGTCCGGCGGGCGAACCGGCGGATCACCTTGTGCAGCACCCAGCGCAGCACGAGGAAGCCGATGATCAGCCCGGCGATCCGGGCCGGGACCATGACGATCTGGTCGGTCACCTCCAGCTTGCCGTCGTTGCCGTACCGGAAGAAGGTCGGGAACTGTTCGGGCAGCGAAAACAGGGGGTGACTGAACAAGGACACAAGGTAGCTGGTCAGAATAGGCATCTCGCCGCCCGATCTTAGTGAGAAAGACAAGGGAGACGCGATCGCATGCCCAGTCGGCTGGATGACGAGCTGCTCAGGCTCGTGAGCGCGGGTGTGCTGCGCCAGTACCAGGCCGACGCGCTGCGGGACGCAGCCGACGCCGAGGTCACGGCGGCGCTGGCCGACCCCGGTCGGGCGCGGCCGCAACCACCCAACGACGAGCCGGCGGCGAAACCCAGGACGCCGCCGACAGCGACCCACTCGAGTGCGCTGATCGAGGTGCTCGGCTACATCGGCGGGGTCTTGCTCCTCGGCGCGGTCGCGCTGCTCACGGTGGCGAACTGGGGTGAGATGGGCCGCGCCGCCCGCGTGAGCACCGGGACCAGCGCGGCCGTGATCCTGCTCGGCGCCGCAGCCGTCCTCGGTGCCCTGCGCCGTCGCGAGCAGCTCAGCTCGGCGCTCGCCTCGCTGGGGTGCTGCGTGGCCGGCTTCGCCACCTACGTCGCGATCGAAGGGGAGACCGGCCGGATCGCCGGGGTTGCGGTCGCGCTGGTGCTCGCGGGGGCCGGGCTGTGGTGGCTGACCGGATCTTCGTTGCTGGTGGCAACGTTTGGGATCCTGGCCGTCGGTGTGCTGGTGATCACGGCAGATGTCCTGACTCCGGACACCGGGGCGTCCACGAACAGCGCCGGGATCGCCGGGACCGGGTTCATCCTGGTCGCGTTCGTGCTGGGGATGCTCGGACTGGTCCGGGATCAGGTGACCGCCTGGTCGCTGGCCGGCGCCGCGATGTTCAGCTCGTCGATCTGCTGGCTGATCCAGGAGCGTGGCGAGATCATGGCCCTCGCCGTCGGCACGGCGGGTCCGGCCGCGCTACTGGTCGCGTACGGTCGCCGGCAGGCGTCGGCGTACGCAGTGGTCGGCTGCGCGATCCTGCTGGTCATCTGGCCGACAGCTCTCTACCAGCTCACCGACAACATGGCCGGCGTCGCCATCGGCCTGGTCGTAGCGAGCGCTGTGTTGCTGATCGCCGTACTCCTCCTCAGTCGCCGCCGCTCCAACTAGGGGCGTGTCTTGCGCGTAAGGGCGGGTGATGCGGCAGACTCGCTGAGGTGACAGCTCCTACTCCGGCCCTTGTCGAGCTAGCGGTTGCCCATGGCGTGGCCACGGAGTACTGGAACTGGCAGGGCGAGCATGTGATCGTCTCCAGCGAGGTCGTGTCCGCCGTACTCGCGGCACTCGGTGTGGACGCGTCTACGCCGGAGAAGGCAGCTGAAGCGCTGGAGGAGCACCGCGAGGCGCGTTGGCGCCGTACGCTGCCGCCGACTGTGGTGATGCGCGAGGGCTGGACGCCCTGGTTCGCCGTACATCTGCCGCACGGCTCCTCGGTCGAGGTGTGGGTGGACCTGGAGGACGGCGGGCAGCGGCGGGACGTCACGCAGCAGGACCGCTGGGTCGAGCCGGAGTGGATCGACGGTGTGCAGGTCGGTGAGGCGACGTTCCAACTGCCGGGCGACCTGCCGCTGGGGTATCACCGGCTCTGCGCGCGGGTCGGCGGCAGTCCGGAGATCTCGGTCAGCACACTGATCGTCACCCCGCCCAAGCTGGAGCCGGAGAAGCTGCACCGCACGTGGGGCTGGGTGCTCCAGCTGTACTCCGTCCGCTCCCGCCGGTCCTGGGGCATCGGCGACCTGCACGACCTCGCCGACATCGCCGCCTGGTCCGCGACCGACCTGAGCGCCGGCTTCGTGCTGGTGAACCCGCTGCACGCCGCGGAGACCACTGGCCGGATGGAGCCCTCGCCGTACCTGCCCGCCTCGCGGCGGTTCGGCAACCCGATCTACCTCCGCATAGAGGACATCGACGAGTACGGCGACCTCGCGCCGGCTGAGCGGGATCGGGTCCGGGCCCTGAGCCTGCAGACCCGGGCGCTCAGCGAGGACCCGACCGCACTGGACCGGGACACCGTGTGGGCGGCCAAGCGGGAGGCGCTGCAGTTGCTGTTCGGCGTCCGGCCGTCGATCGGGCGGATCGCGGAGTACGGCGCCTACTGCGACCGCGAGAGCCAGGGGCTGATCGACTTCGCCACCTGGGCCGCGATCGCCGACGCGCACGGGCCGGAGTGGAGCAAGTGGCCCGAGGAACTGCGGGACCCGACCTCCCCGGCCGTCGTTGCCTTCCGCAACCTGAACCCGGACGCGGTGGAGTTCCACTGCTGGCTGCAGTGGCAGCTGGACGACCAGCTTGCCCGCACCCAGGCCCGGGCGAAGGCGGCCGGCATGTCGCTGGGCGTCGTACACGACCTGGCTGTCGGTGTGCACCCGGACGGTGCGGACGCATGGGCGCTGCAGAGTGTCCTGGCGCCCGGGATCCACGTCGGTGCGCCGCCGGACGCGTTCAACCAGCAGGGACAGGACTGGTCGCAGCCGCCGTGGCGCCCGAACGCCCTGGCCGACACCGGGTACGCCGCCTGGCGGGACCTGGTCCGCGCGGTGATGCGGCACGGCGGTGGGCTGCGGATCGACCACATCCTCGGCATGTTCCGGCTCTGGTGGGTTACCTCGCCGGAGCGCCCGACCGAGGGCACCTACGTCCGGTACGACCACGAGGCGCTGGTCGGCATCCTGGTCCTGGAGGCGATGCGGTCCGGCGTCACTGTGATCGGGGAGGACCTCGGCACGGTCGAGCCGTGGGTCCGCGACTACCTGACCGAGCGCGGCGTGCTGGGTACGTCGGTGCTGTGGTTCGAGCGGGACGCCAACGGGAAGCCGCTGGCCCCGGAGCGCTGGCGTGAGCTGTGCCTGGCGACCGTGACCACGCACGACCTGCCACCAACCGCCGGCTACCTGGCCGGAGACCACGTGGAGCTGCGCAACCAGCTGGGTCTGCTGACCAGGCCGTTCGCCGAGGAGCTCGAGGTGGACGAGGCCGAGCGGGACTCCTGGCTCAACGCACTGCGCGAGCGACACCTGCTCAGCAACACGGACGGCGACGTGGAGCGCATCGTCGAGGCATTGCACCGGTACGTCGCTCACACACCGGCGAAGCTGGTCGGTGTGGCGCTGACAGATGCCGTGGGAGAGCGCCGTACGCAGAACCAGCCTGGGACCACCGACGAGTACCCGAACTGGCGGGTTCCCCTCAGCGGTCCGGACGGCTCCCCGATCCTGATCGAGGACCTCCCGAACAACCACCGCCTCCGCAGACTGATCGGCGCCCTCAACATTTAGTCACCGCTCAGTCACGAACTGTTGACAATAGATTTGAACGGTTGTTTTCTATCTATCGAGAAGGCGCCTTCCTTCACTGTCTTTCCGCCCCACAGTCGAAGGAGTTGTCCGCATGCTCCGACTACGCAAACTCAGTCTCGCCGGAATCGCCGTCGGCGCCTTGGCGCTGACGGTCAGCACCTCTGTCCCGCTGGCGTACGGCCACGGCTACACGACCGGGCCGACCAGTCGTGCCAAGCACTGCCAGAACGGCACGGTCCAGAACTGCGGCCAGATCCAGTGGGAGCCGCAGAGCGTCGAGGGCCCGAAGGGCTTCCCGGCGGCCGGTCCCGCTGACGGCAAGCTCTGCTCGGCCGGGCTGGCTCAGTTCGCCCAGCTCGACGAACAGCGCAACGGCGCCTGGCCGGCGGAGCAACTCACGGCGGGCCAGAGCTACAACTTCCGCTGGTACCTGACCGCACCGCACGCCACCACAGACTTCAAGTACTACATCACCAAGCAGGGCTGGAACCAGAACGTCCCGCTGACCCGCTCGGCGCTCGACCTGAACCCGTTCCTGACCGTCACCATGAACGGCGGCCGGCCCGCCAACAACGTCAGTCATCCCGGCACCGTGCCGGGCGGCCGGACCGGACGGCACATGATCCTCGCGGTCTGGACGGTCCACGACACGACGAACGCCTTCTACCAGTGTTCGGATGTTCGTTTCTGATTCAACCGGAAGTTTCGTCAATATCTTTCGTGGGAAGTGCACTCCTTGAAATATCCGCCCCGTATTTCAAGGAGTGTCCCCATGAAGACTGTGCTCCGACGTGTGCTCGTTCCGCTGGTCGCCGTACTGGCCGGACTGCTGCCCGGTGTGGTCGCGGTCGACCAGGCTGCCGCGATCACCAAGATGACGCACGCGCAGGCGACGTCGATCTTCCGGGCCGCCGGGATCACCTGGTCGTCCAGCGGCAACTGCTCGGACTGGAACAACCCGACCTGTACGTCGTTCACCAACATCAACGACACCACCGTGTACGGCGTCCGCACGCTGAAGCAGGCGAGTGGGTGCGCGATCAACCTGACCGGCGGCACCGAGGTCGGGCACGCCAGCGGGACCTACAGCCACCGCAATGGCTACAAGGTGGACTTCTCGCTGTACACCTGCGTCGGCAACTACATCCGCAACACCTTCACCCGGATCGCCGACCGCGGTGACGGTGCTGCCCAGTGGCGGAGTGCGGCCGGCAACATCTACGCCCTCGAGAGCAACCACTGGGATGTGACCTACTACAACTGCGGCGGCTGCTAGATCCCCCGGCACAGTGCGGGGAGCCGGGGGACTAGGCTCTGGGTGTGATCACTGAAGTTTCCGGCCACACCCTGCTGGTGTTCGTCGGCATCCCCGCACTGGTCATCGCGGTGGTGACGCTCCTGGTCTTCGCGTCGTCGATCGCGAGCGGACCGCGTTATCGCCCAGGCCTGTCCTGGTGGGCGCCGCCGGTCTGGATCAACGGGCCGACTGCGACGAAGCCTGACCCCGCCCACCTGCCCGAGTTGCCCGGCGCTCCGGGGACCACCGCGACAGCCGGCGCCGGCGTCGCCCGTTCGACCGGAGGCGCAAGTGCCAGCTGGTGACGCTTTCACCCCTGACCAGCTCTACGACATCGAGCGGGCGGTCCGGCACGCCGAGGAGGTCTCCGGACTGCGGTTCTCCGTGTACGTCGGCGGCGCCGACTCCGAGACCCGGCCGTTCGCCCTGGAGCTGCTGAACGAGCTGGACGACCCGGACCGCACCGTCCTGGTGTACGTCGACCCGGCCGGACGCCGGCTGGAGATCGTCACCGGCTCCCTCGCGAAGCGGCAGCTGTCCGACTCGTCGGCCGGCCTGGCCGCGCTGGCGATGCAGACGTCGTTCGCCACCGGTGACCTCACCGGCGGTCTGGTGACCGGCGTACAGCAGCTGGGTGAGCACGCTCACCAGGCTCCGCTCCTGCACGCGAACGAGCCGCACAAGCAGTGAGCCCGGTGCTCCAGCCGCACCGCATCGAGCTCGACGACGTGGTGCTGCGCCCGTTCGAGTGGACGGACGAGCCGGCGGTCGCCGTAGCACTGCGGGATCGGGACGTGCTTCGCTGGGCCGCGGGTACGGCGGTGATCCGCACACCCGCGGACCGGCGGGCGAAGCGGTGGCTGGAGACCCGCGTCGACGGCTGGTCGCGGGGCAACGCGGTGTTCGCGATCGCGGACGCCGCCAGCGACTACGTGCTCGGCACAGTGTCGATCCGCGACGTCAACCGGGTCCCGGACCAGGCTCTGGTCGCGTACTGGGTCAGCCCGGCCGCACGCGGCCGCGGGCTCGCGGCTCGCGCCCTGGACGCGGCCGCTCGGTGGGCGTTCGCCAAGGACGGCCTTGCTCTGCACCGGCTGTCGCTGGACCACGCGCTGGTCAACGAGGGCTCATGCCGGGTTGCGACGCGCGCAGGCTTCCAGTTGGAAGGCACCATGCGGGACTACTTCGTCGAGCCCACCGGTCAGCGGCACGACTCGCACCTGCACGCCCGGTTGGCGACCGATCAGCTCGTGCCGGCCGGTTCGTAGGTGGGGCAGGCGGAGTTGCTGTAGACGCGCTGGGTCCGCGGGTCGGAGCACAGGTTCAGCATCTGCGCGGACGACGTCCCCGGGCCCAGATAGACCATCCAGGTGTCGGTGACCGACTCCATCGAGCTGTTCGTGATCCCTGGGTACTGCCCGTTGACGAGCATCGCCTTGGCCGGGACACCGGCGTTGATCAGCTTGATCGCGGTGGCCTTGGCCAGTGGCTCGGCGTCCAGCCCGTCCGTCCCGTACTTCTCGAGGACGGCGATCCACTGGCCGCGCTTGAAGACCGGCGAGGCGGGACCCGTGTTGGGGGTCGCGCTCGGAGGCACAGTCGCCTTGGCCTTCGGTGCGGACGAGGCCGGCGGTTTGCGGTCCGCCTTGGTGGTGTTGCCTGCGGCAGACGGGCCTGAGCCCTGCACCGGCGCACTCGCGACCGGTGGCCCGGCTCCGGCGTCGTCCATTCCGCTGCGGAGCGCGTCGTCGGGGGGCGGTGCGGACGATCCTCTGGTCAGGATGAACGCGAATACGGCCACCATCGCGGCGGCCGCCACGATCGCCGCGCCGACCGCGCTGTGCGATCGCTGGGGTTTGACGGTGTGGCCTTGCTGGGGGTCGGTGTGCTGCCGGGAAGGGCTCTTCTGTTGTCTCCGGGCGGCGCGGGCGGGCGGCCTCCGGTGATCCACGGGTGTCACGGCAAGGGTCCCTCCCCAGATTCCCCTGTGGCGGTCAATTGCGTGCAGCTTAAACCGAACCGAACAGTAAGTGAGTGCTACTCACGTGATGAGAATCTCCTTCCCCATCTGCGAATCGCCTCCTGCAATCGAGTCCTCACTGTCCGCCGAAGAACAATCGTTTGACCCTCACGGGTAGCGTTCGCGCTACCACTGTCCGGGTCCGCTGGCGATGGTGAACGATCCCCGGCGCTGAAAACCTCCAGGCAAATGCTTGACCTACTGGAGGGGTTTACGACTCGATGGAGGCCCTGTTCAGCCAGGAGCGGACCGCGAAGGATCTCGTCGACCACGCGATCTGTGACCTAGGTGCCGGACGGGATGCCGTCGTGCTTGGGCTGCGGGCGGGTGTCGAGGGCGTCGTCGAGCCAGGCGTCCACATCGACGTCGCCGCCCAGGATGTGGTTCACGTACGACGCGCGTTCGTGGCTGAGCACCTCGAGCTCCCAAACGCACGGTGCCGCGCCGATCGGGGCCGGCCGCAGGTCGTCGGCCTCCATCCCGCTGAAGATGCTCAGCCGGGACTGGAAGTCCTTCGCCCAGCTCTGCACGACCAGGTAGATCCCGTCGTCACCGAGGTGCAGTACGACGACACCCAGCCCGACCGACCCCATCGCGTCGTCGAACTCGAGCTGCCGGGTGGCCGTGGCGCGCGCGACCTCGACCATCTGGTCGTCCCACTGCCGTCCGCGCGCGGTGACGACGTACGGCTTCACCAACCGGTGCGGGTAGCGCCAGGGCATCAGCGGAGTGACAGGGCGAGGGCGGTAGGCCCCGGCGAGTCCGGTCAGCGCAACGGCTGCCGCGCCGGCCAGGGCGGGGTCAGAAGCGGGCACCGACCCAGTTTTACCGGTCGCCGGTCCAACACAACACCGCCGGTCTCATGCAGACCGGCGGTGTTGTCGTCGAAGCCTCAGCCGGCGTCGCGAGCCTGCGCGGCAAGTGCCCGGGTCAGGTCGGCCTGGGCCTCGCTGACGTAGCGCAGGGTCGGAGCGTCCACCGACTCCGACTCGGTCGACAGCCAGGACGACAGCGCGTCGAGCGTCGGCTGCTCCGGCAGGTTGCGCGGCGACAGGTACACCAGCACGTTCTCGCCCATCGACGAGCCGAGCCGGGTGTACACGTCCCTGGCCGCGCTCAGGTACTTCTCGACGTACGGCCGGAGCAGGTCCTCCTGGCCGGGCTGCTGGAAGCCGAGGATCGTCCGGAACTGCGTCTCGTTCGGGGTGTCCCCGGACTCGACCGCGATCCGCCATGCCTCTTCCTTGGCCTCGGCGGTCGGCCGGGCGGCCCGTGCCTGCGCGGCCCGCTCCTGACCGGTGATCGTGGTGTCGAGGGTGAGCTCGTCCTCGATCTCGTCGGCGCCGATCCGGCCGAGCCGGGCCAGCGCGACGATCAGCGTCCAGCGCAGGTCGGTGTCGACCACCAGACCGTCCGGCAGCTCCCGGTCGTTCAGCCACGCGACCAGCCGGTTCGCACCGGAATCGGAGAACACGGCGGAGCTGTACGCGCGAGCGAACGCCAGCTGGTGGTCGCTGCCCGGCTCGGCACCGGCCAGCAACTCGGCGAGCGCCTGCTCGAACTGCGCCCGCAACACAGGCCGGTTCGCCGGGGCCGCGTAGAGGTTGATCGCGCTGGTCGCCTGGGCGAGCAGCGACCGGACACCGGTCAGGTCGGTCTCGGCCTTGATCCCGCGCAGCACGATGCCGACGTACTGGCTGGCCGGCATCTCGGCGTCGCGGGTCATGTCCCAGGCCGCACCCCAGGCCAGGGCCCGCGGCAGCGACTCGGTCAGCTGGTCGATCGACTCGACCAGCGTGGCCCGGGACCGCTCGTCCAGCCGGATCTTGGCGTAGGTGAGGTCGTCGTCGTTCAGCAGCACCAGGTCCGGCTGGGTCGCGCCGACCAGCTCGGCCAGCTCGGTGCGCGGCCCGTCGACGTCCACCTCGAACCGCTCGGTCCGCACGAGCCCGTCCTCGGTACGGCGGTAGAGGCCGACCGCCAGCCGGTGCGGTCGCAGGACCGGGAAATTCTCGGCCGCGGTCTGCTCGATCGCGAACGACGTGAAGGCGCCTTCGGCGTCGACCGCGAAGTCGGCTCGCAGCGTGTTCACTCCGGCGGTCCGCAGCCAGCGCTCGGTCCAGTCGTCCAGGTCCCGCCCGGACGCCTTCTCCAGCGGCTTCAGGAGGTCGGCCAGCTCGGTGTTGCCGAACGCGTGGTCGGAGAAGTACTCCTTCAGCGCGGAGACGAAGGTGTCCTCACCGACGAACGCGACCAGCTGCCGCAGCGTCGAGGCGCCCTTGGCGTACGTGATGCCGTCGAAGTTCACCTCGACCGCGTGGAAGTCGACCATGTCCGCGGCGATCGGGTGCGTCGAGGGCAACTGGTCCTGGCGGTAGGCCCAGTTCTTTCGCGCATTGCAGAACGTCGTCCAGGCCCCGGCGTACTTGGTCGTCGCGACCGCCTGCGCCCAGTGGCTGGCCCACTCGGCGAACGACTCGTTCAGCCACAGGTCGTCCCACCAGGTCATCGTGACCAGGTCGCCGAACCACATGTGCGCGAGCTCGTGCAGGACGGTGTTGGCGCGGGCCTCCATCTCCGCGTGCGTGGTCCGGCTGCGGAACAGGTACTCGTCCCGCAGCGTCACGCAGCCCGCGTTCTCCATCGCGCCCATGTTGTACTCCGGCACGAACGCCTGGTCGTACTTGTGGAACGGGTACGGCGTCCCGAACGCCCGCTCGAACAGCTCGAAGCCCTGCTTGGTCACCTCGAACAGGTCGTCGATGTCGAGCGCGCCCTTGAGCGACGGACGGCACAGCAGCGACAACGGGTAGCTGCCGTGCGGACCGTCGTACGAGTCGGTGACGACGTGGTACGGACCGGCCACGACCGCGGTGATGTACGTCGAGATCCGCTCGGTCGGCGGGAACTCCCACCGCGCCAGCTCCTCGCCGTTCTCACCCTGGTACGGCGCGGGCTCCGGCGTCGGCGCGTTCGAGATGACCACCCAGCGGGCCGGGGCGGACACGGTGAAGGTGAAAGGGGCCTTGAGGTCCGGCTGCTCGAAGGTGGTGAACACCCGGCGGGCGTCCGGCACCTCGAACTGGGTGTAGAGGTAGGTCTCCTTGTCGGCCGGGTCGACCGAGCGGTGCAGCCCTTCACCGGTGCGCGAGTAGGCGCAGTCCGCGACCACTCTCAGCTCGTTGCGTTCAGCCAGGCCGTCCAGCTGGACGCGGGCGCCGTCGTACACCGTGTCCGGGTCGAGCGAGCGGCCGTTCAGGGTCACCTCACGCACCTTCTCCGCGATCAGGTCGGCGAAGGTGTCCGCGCCGGCCTCGGCGGCGAACGTGATGGTGGTCACCGACCGGAAGGCCGGAGCGCCGCTCGGGGCGTTGGTCAGGTCGAGCTCGATCGCGTAGCTGACGTCGCTGACCACCCCGGCACGGGTACGCGCCTCGTCGCGCGTGAGGTTGGTTCCAGGCATGTCGGCATCCTATGCACCTGGCAGCCGAGATGGCTGAGGGTTTCCCCGCGACATTGGGTATTGGATACCAAGCCGGTATCTGACGCCGGATCCCGTTCCTTCAACTTTGTATGATGGTGAATATGACTGCCTCCGCCGATTTCTGGTTCGACCCGGCCTGCCCCTGGGCCTGGATGACATCTCGCTGGATGCTCGAGGTCGAGCAGGTCCGCGATGTGACGACGACCTGGCACGTGATGAGCCTGGCCGTCCTGAACGATGGCCGTGACCATCTCGACGAGAAGTACAAGGCGAACCTCCGCAACCTCTGGGGCCCGGTCCGGGTCCTGATCGCGGCCGAGCAGGCGCACGGCAACGAGGTGCTGCTGCCGCTCTACACCGCGCTCGGCAATCGAATCCATGTCGACGGCCGTGGCGTCGGCGACGGCAAGGGCGACGTGGTGCAGGAGGCCCTGGCCGAGGTCGGCCTGCCGGCCGCGCTGATCGAGGCCGCCGAGACCGACCGGTACGACGACGCCCTGAAGAAGTCGCACCACGCCGGTATGGACCTGGTCGGGATGGAGGTCGGCACCCCGGTCATCTCGGTCGAGGGCACCGCCTTCTTCGGTCCGGTCGTGACGCCGGCGCCGAAGGGCGAGGCGGCCGGCAAGCTCTGGGACGGCGTCCGGCTGGTGGCCGGCACCGAGGGCTTCTTCGAGATCAAGCGGACCCGGGACCGCGGCCCGATCTTCGACTGATTTCGGTCTGTGGTTCAGGGCTTGTCTCCGGCCGTGCCGGTTGGCGAAGGTTGCTCACCGATGACTTCGTCCGATGGTGAGTAGGTTTCAGATGACGTTGACCGTGCCGACCGGCGTGACTGCCGGTGTCGCCGTGTACGACCGCGAGACCGGCCTGTTCGTGGAGCAGCACAACGCCGACCACCGGTTCCGGTCGGCGTCCGTGGTGAAGCTGCTCATCGTGCTCGACTACCTCTGGGGCCGGGCTCCGGCGTACGCCGTACCGGACGGCGACCGGGCCCGGCTCGAGGTGATGCTGCGCAGCAGTGACGACGACGCCGCGAGCCACTACTGGGACGAGCTCGGTGGCGGCTCGATCGTCGACCGGATGGTGAAGCGGCTCGGCCTGACCCACACGTCCGGGCCGCCCGCGACTCATCCGGGGTTCTGGGGGTACGTCGCTATCACGGCGGCGGACACGGTCCGGATCTATCGGTACATCCTGGAGCAGGCGCCGGCGCTGGTCCGGGAGTTCGTGATGGACCTGCTGCACCGGGCGACCCGGTACGGCACCGACGGCTTCGACCAGTACTTCGGGATCGCGTCGGTCTTCAATCCGGACTTCAGCATCAAGCAGGGCTGGTCCGGGTTCCTCGGGTCGAGTGGCTACCGCAGCGACAAGGCGAAGCCGGTGGACAGCCCGGTGGACCTGGTCAGTGACGCGCTGCACACCACCGGGACGGTCGGACCGGACGACCGGACCATCGTCGCGGTGTACACGTTGCATCCGGCGGGGACGCCGTACGAGCAGGCCTACGCCGAGGTGACGCGGCTGACCGGGGCGCTGAGCGTGCCCGGCGTGCCGGACCGTCGGTAGCAGGTGCAAGACTTCTGGCCATGCGAGTGCACATCGGCTCCGACCATGCCGGCTTCGAACTGAAGAACCACCTGGTCCAGCACCTCACGGCTGCCGGACACGACGTCGTCGACCACGGCCCGGCCGTGTACGACGCCGTCGACGACTACCCGCCGTACTGCCTGCGGGCCGGTGAGGGGGTGGCGAAGGAGGACGGCAGCCTCGGCATCGTGATCGGTGGCTCCGGCAACGGCGAGCAGATCGCGGCCAACAAGGTGAAGGGGGTCCGGGCGATCCTGGCCTGGAGCACCGACACCGCGCGGCTCGGGCGCGAGCACAACAACGCGAACGTGATCAGCGTCGGGGCGCGGATGCACTCCGAGGACGAGGCGACCGCGTTCGTCGAGACGTTCCTGGCCACCGACTACTCGGGCGAGGACCGGCACACCCGCCGGATCGCGATGCTGTCGGACTACGAGGCGACCGGCGAGTTGCCGCCGCTGTCCTGATCCTTGTCGTCGGTCTCCGCCGGTGGCAGGACCGGCCGGCGGTTGACCGGGTGCCGTGGGCGGGAGACGTCCCGGGCCCGCATCGAGCGGCCGGTGCCGACGACCGCCGGAGTGGGCGGACCGCTGCGGCCGCCGCTTTTCGCACCACCTGTCGTCCCCATAAGAGGAATCATGCCTGAAGGTCACACCCTGCACCGGCTGGCGAACGACGTCTGGGACGCGTTCGGCGGCCGTCCGGTCCAGGCGTCCAGCCCACAGGGCCGGTTCGCCGACGGCGCCGCGCTGCTGAACGGGCACGTCCTGCGCCAGACCGAAGCCCACGGCAAGCACTTCCTCGCCGATTTCGAGGGCGCCGGCTGGCTGCACATCCACCTCGGCCTGATCGGGAAGGTCGACTTCGGCCCGGCGCCGGTCCCCGAACCGGTCGGCCAGGTCCGCCTCCGGTTGCAGAACGAGACGTCGTACGCCGATCTGCGCGGAGCGACCGTGTGCGAGGTGCTGACCGATCCGGAGCGCGAGACCTTGATGGCCCGGCTCGGTCCGGACCCGCTGCGCGACGACGCCGATCCGGAGCTGGCGTGGAAACGGATCCACCGCAGCAAGCTGCCGATCGGGCAGTTGCTGATGGACCAGGAGGTGCTGAGCGGCGTCGGCAACGTCTACCGTGCCGAGGTGCTGTTCCGGGCGAAGCTGCACCCGATGACCCGCGGCCATCTGGTGAAGAAGCGCGAGTGGCAGGGCATGTGGGACGACCTACTCGAGCTGATGAAGTACGGCGTCGAGACCGGGCGGATCGACACCGTTGCCGACGACCACACTCCGGAGGCGATGGGCCGTGACCCACGCCAGGACGACCACGGCGGCGAGGTGTACGTGTACCGCCGGCAGGGGCACCGCTGCCACGTCTGCCACTCGGTGATCCGGACCGAGATACTGGCCGGGCGCAACTTGTTCTGGTGCCCCAAATGCCAGCGCACCGGTCTCACTCGCAAGAGCTGACAATCATCAGTTGTGTTACGAGCGGATGCGCGGACCGGGCAGTCCCGTTATCTTCTTCACACCATGAACAGGAGCCGCGGTCTCGCTGAGGTACGACGGCTCAGCCGCAGGGCTGAAGCGCTGGCACGGCGCGCGCGTCGTTCGCACCAGATGGCGTTCGTCGTTCTCCTGCTGACGGCACTCGTCGGCAGCGCCTGCAGTCTTGCGTGGCCGAGCCACGTGCCCGCGTCGCTGCTGGTCATCCCGCTACTGCTCGGCGGCCTGCTGCTGCGCTTCAAGCAACTCGTGGCTCTCACCCTGATCTCGTTGGCCGCCGGTTCGTACATCGTGATGTCGCGGCCGCCGGAGCTGCCGAAGACCGGGTTCGTCCTGGTGCTCGGGATCGTCGGCTGGATCGTCATCACCACGGCGAAGGTCCGCAGCCGGCTCGGCGTTCCGGGGACGCGCAGCGAGTCGATGCTGACCGAGTTGCGCGACACGCTCACCGCGCAAGGTGAGCTGCCGGACCTGCCGTCCGGCTGGTGGGCCGACGCCGCGATCCGGCCCGCGGGTAGTTCGACGTTCTCCGGCGACTTCGTCGTGTCGACGACCCGTGACGACCTGCTCGAGGTCGCGCTGGTCGATGTCTCGGGCAAGGGAATCGACGCGGGGACGCGGGCGCTGCTGCTGTCCGGCGCGTTCGGTGCACTGCTTGGCGTCGTACCGGTGGTGGAGTTCCTGCCGTCGGCGAACCAGTACATGCGCCGTCAGGACTGGGACGACGACTTCGCCACCGTCGTCCATGTCGCGGTCGATCTGAAGAGCGGGGACTTCGACGTCCGGACGGCCGGTCATCCGCCGGCGATCCAGTTCGACGCGTGGTCCGGGCGGTGGCTGACGAAGGACACCGACGGGCCGTTGCTCGGGCTGCTGGAGGCGCCGGAGTTCGAGGTGAACCACGGGCAGCTGAAGCCGGGCGACGCGCTGTTCCTCTACAGCGACGGGATGGTCGAGACGCCGCGGCGCGACATCGGCCGGGGGACCGACCGGCTGGCCGGCCACGCGGAACGCCTTGTCGCACAGGGCTTCGAGGGCGGCGCCGCCGAGCTCGTCGCGGCGGCGGGCGGTCCCGGCGACGACTCCGCGATCGTGATCATCCACAGAACCACGCACGGCTAGCTGCCACCGAACCTGGAGGCTTTCCGGCCCCATCCGCCTAAATCCCTCCACCATCACACCGAAAACCCCACCAGCGATTCGGGCGTCGGGCGCTGTCAGTGGGCGGGCGTCACGACCCCGAAGGTTTCTTGATGCAGCACTAGCTGGTGCGGTCCGGCGATGGCGTAGCCTGCTCGGTCGTGACGATGGACAAGGATGTCTCCTTCGATGCGAACTCCGACCTGAGTGCGCCCGACGTCTCGTTCGAAGAGCTGCTCGCGATGATGCCGGACTCGGTCCGCGAGGTGTTCCCGCCGTACCGCTGGCAGCTGGAGAAGCTGTGGGAGCTCGATCTCAAGGTCGAGCCGGTCGAGGTCGCCGACCTGGCCTGGATGTTCGACCTGCCGTTGTGGCAGCTCGACGGCGAGCGGTTCAAGGTCACGCCGAACCAGGTCGCGGCCACGCCGATGAACTTCCGGGCGCACTACCAGCGGGTGATGGACGCCGATCTCGACCATCCGGTCAACCTGGTCGCCTACCGCGGCCGCCTGGTCGTGCTGGACGGCGCCCACCGGTTGCTCAAGGCGCACTTCCTTCGCCGCCGCTGGATCGAGGCCACCATCGCCACCGCCACCCAACTCCAATCCTGCGCACCGTAACGGCTCAGACCGCGAACAACCGGAGCTTCACCCCGATCGACTCCGCGAGCCGACTCAGGTCCCCGGGATCGCTGCTGACCACGGACGCCTGATGCCGCACCGCCGTCGCCACCACGATCGCGTCGACCACATCCGACGTGCCTGCTGAAGCGCACAGGACGCCGGCGGCCTGGCCGATCTGCTGGCTGTCGGGCACGACGTCGCAGCCCTTCAGAAGTTGGGAAACGGCATGCTGCGGTCCGCCACGCCATGCCTGAGCAAGGACCACGACGGGGACGATCGGTCGCATGTGCGCGCTGACCCTGTCGCGATGCAGCGCGAGGAACGGTCTGTCCAGACGTTCGGCCGCCAGCAGTGCGCCGGTGTCATAAACAATGGCGCGCATCAGCCTGCGGTCCGCCACTCGTCGGTGTCGAGAATGCCGACCTCTCGCAGGAAGTCACGGACACGTTGCCGGTCATCCTCCGAGATCGGTCCGTGCACGCGCTCGGACTCGGCGACGAGTTCCTCTGCCGCGGCCAGGCCGGCCGCATACTTCGCCGCGGCCTCGGCCTTCTCCAGGGCTGCCTTGGCCAGCCAGGTCGACACCGGAATGCCTTCCTCGGCAGCCGCCGCCTTGATCATCTCCTCGACCTCGGGCGGCACCGAGATCGAGAGCTTTCGCGTTGCCATGTCATCGAGGGTAGCAAGCGGTAGGAATCTGTTCCTACCGCTTTCGGGACGCACGGTTTCAACTGCCATGCGGACAGTATGCGCAAGTGGTGACTTGCGCGTCAACACGGTTGATGGCAGGGTTGAGGCATGGACAGCAGGGTGGAGCGTGAGGTGTACGTCGATGCGCGGCCGGAGGTGGTGTGGGCGGCGGTGACCCATCCGGAGAACTTCGCCCGGTGGTACGCGTTCGGCGGGGTGGAGATCGACCTGCGGCCGGGTGGGCGGATGGTGATGCGGTGGGACGAGCACGGGGAGTATCGCGGGTTCGTGGAGAAGGTGGAGCCGGGGCGGCGGTTCGCCTATCGGTACGCCGTGGATCCCGGGGTGGACGCGGCGCCGGGGAACTCGAACCTCGTCGAGTTCATCCTGACGCCGGAAGGTGAGGGGACCAGGTTGCACGTGGTCGAGAGTGGGTTCGACCGGCTGGACGTGTCCGCGGCGGAGCAGGCGAAGCGAGCCGAGGAGTCGGCGCAGGGTTGGGACGGTGGTCTCGCCGCTCTCACGGAGTTGGCGCCGACGCTGTGACCGCCGTACGTGTCGACGGGGTGCTGGAGGCGTTGGGTGATCCGACGCGGCGGGTCGTCGTGGAGCTGCTGGCGGCCACGGGCGGTGGGACAGCGACGTCGCTGGCCGGGGAGTTGCCGGTGACGAGGCAGGCTGTCGTGCAACATCTCGCCGTACTGCGGGATGCCGGCGTGGTGGAGAGTCGTCGCGAGGGGCGCGAGGTGCGCTTCGAGCTTCGTCCCGCTGCGCTGACCGCGACCGCGGCGTGGATGGCGGACGTCGCTGCCCAATGGGACAACCGCCTGCGGATCATCGCCGAGATCGCCGAGACTGCGGAGGTCGAGGCCCACCTTCGCCGGGTGCGGGCTGACGACGCGCCGGTGTGATTGGTGATGATGACGCGTCACCAATAGTATTGGTGATATGACATCGAACAACGACGAGTACGCCCCGAGCCCGACCGACTGGGTGCGCACCCAGGTGGAGAAGGTCGAGGCGGCCGGCACCACCGAAGCGGTCGACATCATGGGGATGCGGGTCGTGCTGCTCACCATGCGCGGCGCCAAGTCGGGCAAGATCCGCAAGGTCCCGCTGATGCGGGTCGAGCACAACGGTGTGTACGCCGCCGTCGCCTCGCTCGGCGGCGCGCCGAAGAACCCGGTCTGGTACTACAACCTGAAGGCCGACCCGAAGCTCACGCTGCAGGACGGTGAGCTCACCAAGGAGTACGTCGCCCGTGAGATCGAGGGCGCCGAGTACGACGAGTGGTGGGAGCGGTCGGTCGCGGCCTACCCGCCGTACGCCGAGTACCAGACCAAGACGACCCGGAAGATCCCGCAGTTCGTGCTGGAGCCGGTCGGCTAGTTGCTCGGCCACACCCGTGGTGGAACCGGCGGCGACCGTCAGGATGCCGTCGGTCACCCCATCCCGTAAGGACTGTGCACAGATCCACAGCGGAACGGTGCAGGGTGACCGAAGCGGCCCGAGGGTTGTGAGACGCTGGGCTCGGCCCGGTTTCGTTGACTGGGCACGACGCGCTGCGTCGACCGAGTTCTGGGAGTCGTCCTGACCACACACGACGCGGTGCGGGAACCGTTCGTCGGGTCGACGCGGTTGCGTCTGGCCGGACTGGCACTGCATGCCTATACCGCGAGCGGAACGGTGCTCGCGCTGCTGATCGTCATCGCCGCCATCGACGGGGACGCCGTCCGCGCGCTCTGGCTCGGCCTGGCTGCGCTGGTGATCGACGGAACCGACGGGATGCTGGCCCGCCGGCTGCGGGTGAAGGAGACCATCCCGTGGTTCGACGGCGCGATGCTCGACAACATCGTCGACTACCTCACCTACGCGTTCGCGCCGATCGTGCTGCTCTGGACCGGCGGCTACCTGCCGGACGGCGCCTGGGGCGCGGTCCTGGCCGCGCTGCCGTTGCTTGCCTCCAGCTACCAGTTCTGCCGGGTCGACGCGAAGACCGACGACCACTTCTTCCTCGGCTTCCCGAGCTACTGGAACGTGGTCGCCTTCTACGTCGTCATCCTGAGCCTCTCGCCGGTCACGACCGGCGTGATCCTGGTGGTCTGCTCGGTGCTGGTGTTCATCCCGGTCAAGTACGTCTATCCGTCCCGGACCAAGGCGTTCCGGTCGATGAACCTGCTCACGACGGCGATCTGGCTGGCGTCGTACGCCGTACTCCTCGCCCAGATGCCGGACCCGAACGCCATCGTGGTCGCCATCTCGCTGGCCTACCTGCTGTACTACGCCGTCCTCAGCCTGTACCTGACCTTCTGGGTCCCCAGGCGCAAGGCCGTCTGAGTGGTCTTAGGCCTGGGCGCGGCACTCGGTGCCGCCTTGCTCTTCGGTATCGCGTCGATTCTGCAGGCTGTCGGTTCGCGTGCGGTGCCGACCGAGTCGGAGCTGGATCCGCGGCGGCTTGGTGGGTTCATACTCGCGCTGCTCAAGCAGCCTGCGTTCCTCGCGGCGCTGGTGCTGAACCTGGCCGGCTTCGGGCTGCACTTCGTTGCCCTGCGCCTCCTTCCGCTCTACCTCGCGCAGGCGGGGATCGCGGTCAGCCTGGTCGTCACCGCACTGCTCGCGACCCGGCTGATGTCGGACCAGTTGAGTGCGCTCGAGTGGTCCGCCGTCGTCGCAGTCTGCGTCGGCCTCGGTCTGCTCGCGGTCGCCGCCGGGGACGCTGGTGACAGCGCCCGCCATCAAGGCCTGACCATCGGCCTCATCGTCGGCCTCGTGGTCATCGCCGTACTCGGCGCCATCGCCAGCCGCTCCCAGCACGGCGTCTCCACAGCGTTGCTGGGGCTGCTCGCCGGCCTCGGGTACGCCGGAGTCGCCATCTCAGCGCGCTTGCTCCAGGACGGCTCGATCGGCGAACTCCTCCGCAGCCCGACCACCTACACCTTGCCCATCAGCGGTGCCCTGGCCTTCATTCTCTACTCGCTGGCCCTCCAACGAGGCTCGGTAACCCTGGCCACCACGCCCATGATCGCCCTCCAAACCATCACCCCCGCCGCCGTCGGCGTCTTCGTCCTCGACGACGCCGTCCGCCCCGGCTGGTGGCCGGCAGCCATCACCGGCTTCCTCCTCTCCGCCCTGGGCTCCCTGATCCTCGTCCGCTTCGAATCCGTCAAGGACTGATCCGGGCGGTTCTGAGCAGGGCCCGGGCCGGACCTGAGGGGGGCCGGCCCGGGCGTTGGTGGGAGGTCAGGGCGTCAGTTGACGATGATTCTGTCGACCTCGATGGTTAGGCCCTTCACCAGTGGGGTCGAGGTACCGGTGGTGACCGTGCCGGTGCCGCGCTGCACGCCCTTGATGTTCATCGAGTAGGTCATCGAACTGCCCGGTGCTCCAGGCGTGCTCGTCACCCGGTAGTCCGTGACCGGCGGGCCGGTGATCTGGCCGCCGGCCGTGCCCTCGAAGTTCTCGGCGCCGACCGTCAGGCCGTAGCCGGCGGGCGGACTGCCCGGAAGGTTGCCCGGGTCGTAGGCGAACGTGATGTCCTCGGTGCCGTTGACACCGATCCATTGCTGGAACACCTTCAGGCTGGTCGTTCCGAACAGGTTCACGCGCCACTCCAGCACGATCCAGTCGCTCACCCCGTCCGTGAGGATCGTGGCGTAGATGCCCGGCGCGCCGGTGCCGTCGAGGTCGGTCCAGTACGACGCGAGCACGTTGTTCGGACGGGCCGGGTCCGGCAGGGTCTGCGGCTGGAACTGTACGTCGTCCCCGGTCGTCGTGCCGCCCACGACCGAGTACCCGTTGGAGGTGACCCCGATCCGGTTGTACGTCTGCTCGGCGTACACGAAGGGCGGGACGGTGAAGTTGAGCGCAGCCTCGTCCCCGATCGGGGTCGGTGTGACCCCGAACGCGTCCAGCGGAATGTATCCGGCCAACGAGCCGGGTGCGATCCCCGGTGCGTCGGGTTGACGGCCGGCCAGGGTTGCCGTCTTGGTCGCGATCTGCGAGCCGACCTTGGTTGCACCGGTCACGCTGTTGAGCCGCAACTGCGAGCTCAGCGTGCTGACCGCGGTCACGTCCGTGGTCTGCAGGCTGTTGTTCTGCACGGTCACCGTGCAGGTCGACTCCCCGGTGTTGCGCGGGATGCTGGACGGCGTGCAGGTCTGGTCGACCGGCACGATGCCCTCCTGGCGGAAGAACGCCACCGGAAGGTGCAGGGCGCGGCTGCCGCCGACCTCCTTGAGGTTGACCTGGCCGAAGTACTGGCCGTCGGGCAGGTCGGGTGCGGTGATGGAGATCGTCAGCTTCTGCGTCTTACCGGGCTTCACCTGGAACACCGGCGGCAGCACCGTGATGTTGGCACCGTTGACGGTCGTGCCGGAAGCGTTGAAGGTGAGCGTCTGGTTGGTGACGTTCTTGACGACCCGCTCGGCGGTGATCAGGCCCGGCATGGTCGGCGCGTTGACCGACGGCAGGTTCAGGTCGATCCGGTTCAGCGGGTCGGTGGCCGACGCGGCGTAGTTGGCCGCCGTCTCGTCCAGCGTCAGGCCGGGGTTGCCGGCCTTGGTCAGGTCGATCCGGCCGCCGCCGTAGTCGAACGGGTCGGCCGGGGTGACGCGGTCGGGCTTGGTGACCGACGTCTTGGCGGTCGTCTCCAGCGCGGACTTGATCTGTCCCGGCGTCCAGGACGGGTTCAGCGCGAGGACCAGGGCTGCGGAGCCGGCCACGTGTGGCGAGGACATCGACGTACCGGCGATCACCTGGTAGAGGTTCCCGGGCGGTCCCTCGGCCGGGGACTCCGGCGTCGGAGTCGCTCCGGCCATGATGTGCAGGCCGGGTGCGGTGACGTCGGGCTTGAGGAAGTCGCCACCGGGGCCGCGGGACGAGAAGTACGTCATCACGTCGCCCTGCCAGGTGGTCGTGGCGCCCTGGGTGAACGATGCAGTGGTGCCAGGGTGCGCCGCGAGGAACGCCAGCAGCGTGTCGGACTCAGGCTTCTCGAGGTGCACGGCCGGCAACCAGTGGTTGTCGGTGAACACATCGGCCGGTGCGGCGTTGTACATCAGCATCCCGACGGCGCCGCCCTGGCTGACGTTGAAGCCCTTCATCACGCGGCCGGGGCTGAACTGACAGGCGACGATCTTGCCGGTGAACAGGCCCGCGGGTGCGGGCGTGTTGCAGAGCGCGTTGTTGTACGGCGGCGCAGAGCCGAGGACGACCGGTGCCGCGGTGCCCAGGCCTGCCGTGATCGACGCACCCGTGATGGTGGCTGTCGCGAGGGCGCCACCGGGATCGTTCAGTGTGACGGTCGAGCGGAAGGTACGGCTCTGCGTGGACGCGGCGACCGTGGTGACCCACGGGCTGCGGTGGTCGGTCGTGTTCGCGCCCGGACCGGAGTTGCCGGCCGAGGCGGAGACGAACACGCCGGCGGCGTACGCGTCCAGGAAGGCGAGCTCGACCGGGTCGCTGTACGGGTTGCTGCCGCCGGAGATCGAGAAGTTGATCACCCGGACGCCGTCGAGGATGGCCTGTGCGACGGCTTGCACGGAGTCGGACGGGAAGCAGCCTTCGGCGCCGCAGACCTTGTACACCGAAACGGCCGCGGCCGGTGCGATCCCGGCGATCGGGCCGCGGTTGATGCCGAGCGGGTTCGCCTGCGCGACCGGTCCGCCCGCGGACGTGGTGGCGGTGTGGGTGCCGTGACCGTTCGAGTCACGCGCGCTGTCGGGGTAGACGTCGCCGCCGATCACCGCGTTGTACGTGTCGAGGAACGGCTGGCCGCCGATGAGCTTGCGGTTGCAGACGAACGGGTCCGCGGCCGGTGTCAGCGGGTTGTCGCCGAAGTCGCACGTCCGCGGTGTGCCGTCCGCCTTCGGCGGCGGCGCCGGCAGTGTGCCGGGATCGGCGAAGGACGGGTGTTCCGGCCAGGCGCCGGTGTCGAGGATGCCGACGATGATGCCCTTGCCGGAGTTGGCCGAGCCGCCGAGTTGGCTGTAGATCGCCGGAGCGCCGATGAATGACGCACTGGAGTCGGTCAGCAGTTGCTGCGGATTGTCGGGCTGGACCGCCGCGACGCCGGGCAGCTTCAGCAGGTCGCGGGCCTTGTTCGCGGGCAGGCTGACCGCGACACCGCCGTACACGGTGCGCAGCTTCTGGCCGGCCCTCGCGCTCGGGACCTTCGCGCTCATGGCGGCGAGGAAGTCGTTCTCCATCGCGGTCACGTGTTGCAGGTACTTGGCCGAGTTCGCGCTCTTGGTGTCGAGCCGTTTGCCGGTGACCGAGGGGCTGGTGCCGGGCAGGCCCTTGAGGCCGCCGCGGTACGCGGCGAGCGAGTCGTAGTCGAGCTTGACGACGACCCGGACCTGCTTGGCCGACGTGCTGTTGACGAGATCCGGGTCGCTCTTGGCGAGCTGACCGCTGGGCGACTTGGCCCCGTTGACCGTGCTGGCGACGGTCAGGGGCGTCGCCGTCCAGGGCCGGCCGTTCGGCGCGGTGGGGGACGGGTCCGCGGCTGACGCGCTCAGCGCAGGCAGCGTGGCAGCGAGCAGCAGGCCGGCGGACAGGCCGGCCATTGTGGTACGTCGGGTTGTTCGTCGGTGAATCGGTGACCTCATGCGCGGCCTCCTGTGAAGGCGGAAAGACGCCGACACCACAGGAGACAGACATGGGACGTCAGGCTGACGCCAGGTCGACGCAACAGACCCCTCAGTCCCGTTTGACCGAACCCCCCACAGGTACCGGCGTAGCGGCAGGCACCCCCACGGTGCCGGCCTGAGCCGAGGCTATGCCAGAACTCGGACCCCGGCTAGATCTCGATCCATCAGCGCGTCGGCCACTTCCAGGGCGGTTCGTCCAGGGGGCGCTGGTCGGCGATGGTGGTGGCGCCGTGGTCTTTGACGAGTTCGATGGTGTGGAGGTCGTCGGAGAGGGCGTCGAGGGCGGCCAGGAAGGGGCGGGAGTGGGTGACGACGATGACCTGGGTGTCTTTCGCGGCAGTGACGACCAGGTTGGCCAGTGCTGGTAGGAGGTCGGGGTGGAGGCTGGTTTCGGGCTCGTTGAGGACCAGGAGCTCGGGTGGTCGCGGGGTGAGCAGGGCGGCGACCCAGAGGAGGTAGCGCAGCGTTCCGTCGGAGAGTTCGGCGCCGGAGAGTGGACGGAGTAGACCGTGCTGGCGGAAGGCGATCTCGAAGCGACCGGAGGTGTTGACGACCTCTACACGGCTGCCGGGGAACGCGAGTTCGACCGCCTCGTCGAGGGCGCCCTTCGCGCCGATCTCCCGGATGGTCTGCAGTGCGGCCGCGACATCGCTGCCATCGGGTCCGAGAACCGGTGTGCGAGTGCCTACCTGGACGCGTCGCGCAGGTGCGTCGGCGTCGGTGCGGAAGTGGTCGTAGAAACGCCATGAGCGGAGGCGGTCCCGGACTGTCAGGAGCTCCGGTGCGCGTTCGGGGTCGGCGTACTCGCTCAGCATGCTGTCGAACGTCTGCAGGAGATGGCCGCCGCGCTGCCAGTCCCCATCGTTGGAACGGATCCGCACCTCGCGGTTGACCCGTTCCACCAGGAGCGCCGCCGGTCGCAAGAACGGTCCCGACCAGAGCGCCTCCCGCTTGATCTCCGGATCGAGGTCGAACACCGACCCGTTCGGCTGCGGCAGGCCGAGGTCCATCAAATAGCCGTAGTCGTCCCCCGCGAACCCCATCCGCAACCCGACCGACTTGGTTCGCACGGTGCCTTGCACGGGCCGGTCCTTGTGCACGTGCTCCGGGCCGGCCCACAACGTCGACTGCAGTCCGCCCTCACGGGCGAGAGCCGCGACGGCGCCGTTGCGCGAGGCATCCGCGAGCAGGCGAAGCGCGCGATACAGACTGGACTTGCCGGTCCCATTCGCCCCGGTCACCACGTTCAGCCCGCGCAGAGGCATCACCAGCCGCCGCAGCGACCGATAGTTCTCCACCGCCAACGTAGTCAGCATGCGGTTCACGCTACCTAGCCACTCCGACAGATCCGGCGTAGCGGGCGCGCGGGTGGACGAACCCCACGCGCCCGCAACTGCCTTGGATCAGGCTAGGGAGTCTTCCCAGGCTTGGTGGAGGCCGGCGTAGCGGCCGCCGGTGGTGATGAGGTTGTCGGGGGAGCCGTCTTCCATGATCTGGCCGTATTCGAGGACCAGGACACGGTCCGCCGTCTCCACCGTGGACAAGCGGTGCGCGATGACGATCGCCGTACGGTCGGCCAGGATGGTCCGCAGCGCGCGCTGGATCAGCCGCTCGCTGGGGATGTCGAGGCTCGACGTCGCCTCGTCCAGGATCAGTACGGCGGGGTCCGCAAGGAACGCGCGGGCGAAGGCAACCAACTGCCGCTGACCAGCCGACAGCCGGCTACCACGCTTCTCCACCTGAGTCTCGTACCCCTCAGGCAGCGCCATGATGAAGTCGTGCGCGCCGATCACCTCGGCCGCCTCGACCACCTCGTCCAGCGTGGCGTCCGGCTTGCCGAACCGGATGTTGTCCGCGACCGTCCCGGTGAAGAGGAAGTTCTCCTGCGTCACCATCACCACCCGCTCGCGCAGGTCGTCCTCGGTGAGGTCACGCAGGTCGGACCCGTCCAGCAGCACGTGACCGCTGGTCGGGTCGTAGAACCGCGCCACCAGCTTGGCGATCGTGGTCTTGCCCGCACCAGTCGTGCCAACGAGCGCCAGCGTCTGCCCGGCCGGCACGTCGAGGTCGAGTCCGGGCAGCACCTGTACGCCGTCGACGTACTGGAACTGCACGTTGCGCAGCTCCAGATGTCCCCGGCTCTTGCCAGGCCGCACCGGCTTGACCGGCTCCGGTACGTCGGGCTTCTCGTTGAGCACCCCGGACAGCTTCTCCAGGGCCGCGCTCGCGGACAGGAACGTGTTGTAGAACTGCGAGATGTCCTGCAGCGGCTCGAAGAACTGCCGCAGGTAGAGCAGGAACGCGGTCAGTACGCCGACCGTCACGTGACCGTGGTACGCCTGGTACCCGCCGTACGCCAGGATCGCGACGATGGTGATGTTGCCGACGCCCTTGATCGACGGCATGAAGATCGCGTTCAGCCGGAACGACTCGAGGTTGGCCTCGCGGTACTTGTCGTTGACGCCGTGGAAGATCTCCTCGTTGCGCGGCTCGCGGCGGAACGCCTGCACCGCGCGGATGCCGGTCATCGACTCGACGAAGTGCACGATGACGAGCACGACGGCCTCGCGCGTACGGCGGTAGACGACAGCTGACCGGCGTCGGAACCAAGCGGTGATCAGGATCAGCGCCGGGAACGACAGCAACGCCAGCAGACCGAGCTTGAAGTCCAGCGTCAGCAGGATGATCGCGGTGCCGATCAGGGTGAGCAGCGCCGTGACCAGGCTGTCGAACCCGTTGGCCAGCATCTCGTCGATGACGCCGACGTCCGAAGTCAGCCGGGAGATCACCCGCCCGGAGGTGTACTTGTCGTGGAACGCCGGGCTGAGCCGCTGGAAGTGGTCGAACACCCGGCGGCGCAGACCGAGCAGGATGGTCTGGCCGAGCTTGCCGGACCGCATCAGGAACAGTTGCCGGGCGAAGGCCTGCAGCAAGGCCATCACGAACACTGTGACCACGATCGTGATCAGGGTCTTCGGGCCCTCACCGGCGAGGATCGGCGGGATGCCATTGTCGATGCCGAGGTGGACCAGGTAGGGCACCGCGAGCCGGGCGCCGTTCTCGACCACGACGATCACGACCAGTAGCCAGATCATCTTCGAGTACGGGCGGAGCAGCTCGCCGAGGAGCTTGCGCGAGTCCTCCTTCAACCGGATGGTCGTTGCCCTGGACAACTCCCGGTCGCCCTCGTCCTCGAAGTACCCCCGCCAGGACTGTTCCGCCGACTTCTCCTCCTCGGCGTCGGACTGCGGAGGTGTCTGCTGAGTGGTCGTCATGCGTGCACCTCCTCTTCCTCGGCCGCGAGCAGCAGCCGGTACGCCGGGACGTCGGTGAGCAGCTCGTGGTGCGTGCCGACGTGGGTGATGGTTCCGTTCTGGAGCAGGGCGACCTTGTCCGCCAGCATCACCGTCGACGCGCGGTGCGCGACCACGATGCCGGTGGTGTCGGCGAGCACGTTGCGCAGCGCCTCCTCGACCAGGGCCTCGGTGTGGACGTCGAGCGCCGACAGAGTGTCGTCGAGCACCAGGACGGCGGGCTTGGCGAGCACCGCCCGCGCCAGTGCGAGTCGTTGCCGCTGGCCACCGGACAGCGACATGCCCTGCTCGCCGACCCGGGTGTCCAGGCCCCACGGCAGGTCGTTGACGAACTCGGCCTGCGCAACTTGGAGGGCTTGCTGGATGTCCGCCTCGGTCGCGTCCGGCCGGCCGAGGGTGAGGTTCTCCCGGACGCTCATCGAGAACAGCGTCGGGTCGTCGAACGCGGAGGCGACCGCGCCGCGCAGCGACCGCAGGGTCAGGTCCCGGACGTCGTGCCCGTCGAGCGTGATCCGCCCGCCGGTCACGTCGTACAGGCGTGGAACCAGTGCGGTGAGGGTGGTCTTGCCGGACCCGGTGGCGCCGACCAGGGCCAGCGTCGTACCGGGGGTGAGGTCGAGGTTGACGTCGTGCAGAACCTCGGGGGAGTCGGGGGAGAACCGGAAGCTGACGTTCTCGAACCGCAGGTGGCCGCGTGGGTTCGTCAGCTCCTCGTCGCCCGACTGGATGGTGGACCAGGTGTCCAGGATCTCGCTGATCCGGTCCGCCGCGGTCATCGACTCCTGGGCCATCGCCAGGATGGCGCCCAGCGACGTGACCGGCCAGATCAGCGACAGCATCAGCGTGATGAAGGCGACCAGCGTGCCGAGGGTGATCGCCTCCCGGCCGACGGCGAGCGCGCCGAGCAGCAGCACGACCACCAGAGTCAGGTTGGGGATCACGCCGAGGAAGCTCCAGAACCGCGACGCCAGCCGGACCTTGTCGACCGAGGTGTTGAAGAGCGTGACGGCGCCGTCGTCGAACTGCCGCTGGACGTGCTGGCGCCGGCCGAACGCCTTGATCACCCGGAAACCGAGCGCGGACTCCTCGATCTGGGTGGCGAGATCGCCCTGCTGGTCCTGGACCTTGCGGGAGATCACCAGGTACTTGCGCTCGAACTTCAGCGACACCACGATGATCGGCACCGCCGCCGCCAGGACGACGACACCGAGCGGCCAGTACAGCCGCAGCAGCAGGGTGGTGACGACCACGAGCTGGAGGATGTTCATCACCAGGAACAGCAGGCCGAAGCCCATGAACCGGCGGATGGTGGACAGGTCGGTGGTGACCCGGGAGAGCAGTTGGCCGCTCTGCCAGCGGGTGTGGAACTCCATCGGGAGTGACTGCAACCGGACGTACAGGTCATGCCGGAGGGTGGCCTCGAGGTCGCTGACCGTCCGGGACTGGGCCCAGCGGCGAACCCAGACCAGGATCACTTCGGAGATGCTGAGGCCGAGGGCGAGCAGTGCCAGCGGGACCAGCAGGTCGAGCTCGCGGCGGGTGACCGGGCCGTCGATGATGGCCCTGGTGACGAGGGGGACGGTAAGGCTGACGCCGACGCCCAGCATGGCGGTGGAGAACATCGTCGCCAAGCGCCAGCGGTGTGGTCGGAGATAGGGGCGGAGCCGCCAGAGGTTGCGGCTGCGTTCGGGTGCTCTGGTGGTAGGGGCTGCGATCGACGGCGCTTGGGCAGGTCTCTCTGAGGGCATCTGGACGGGCGCACTTCCCATCATGCTCGTGACTTGGGGTTGGCTACCGGAAAACGGCGCACTTTCCAGTATCGCCTACGGGTAAGCGCTTGTCCCTCGAATTCCATTCCCTGGCGATGAATTACCTCGTGTCGCAATAGGCGACCCCCGCCACCACGCGGTGACGGGGGTCACAGTGATTACGAATCGCGATAGGTCTACGGATTGACTCGCAGGAACGCGATGCCGTCGATCGTGGCCGGCGCGGTGGAGGTCGAGACGATCTTGACCGCGCCGGTGCGGAACGGCGTGATCGGGAGGTAGGTCACCTTGCGGGCCGTCGTGGTCGATGCCAGTGAGACTGTGCCGATCTTGATGTTCGCGTGGTAGATGTCGACGCGCCCCTGCCCGGGCCCGTGGATCGCGACCAGGGCGATCCGGGCCCCGGCCTCCGCGGTCTTCGTCAGGTAGGCGCCGTTCGCGTTCAGGATCGACGTCGTGCCCTGGAACGCGAGCGTGCTGGTCGACCGCGTCACCGACCCGGCCGAGGTGAGGGCCCGGTCGTCCTGGGGAGCGACGGCGCAGATCTGCGGCGACCAGGCGGACAGGTTGCCCAGGTGGTCGCGGGAGCGGACCAGGAAGCACTCGTCCCAGCCCAGCCGCGGCGTCCAGGTGATCGACGTGATCTTGGTGTTCTGCCAGGTCGGCGGGTAGATCCACTTGCCCAGGGCAACGCCCGGCGCGGCGATCTTGTAGACGACGTCGTACGACTCGACGCCGATGTCGTCCGTGTAGGCCCAGCGGAATGTCACCGGTGCCGTGACCGCGACCCGGTCGCCGATCCGCAGGGTCACCAGCGACGGCGCCGTACCGTCGACCTCGCTGCAGTACGACGTACTCCAGGCGCTGACGTTGCCCGCGTAGTCACGTGCCCTGACCTGCCAGCACGTGTCGGTGCCGATCGGTGCGGTGTAGCTGGCGCCGGTCGTCTTGAGCCCCTGCCACGAGGGGATCTGGTTCCAGGCGCCGTACGGCGAGGTGCGGTTGGGGCGCTGCTGGATGCGCAGGTCGTACGAGTCGACGCCGGTCGCGGGGGAGTTGGGGTCCTGTGGGTCAGTGTAGGCCCACTCGAACGACAGACTCGTGTTGTCGCGGATACGGTCGCCTGCCGACGCGCTGGTCAGCACCGGTGCGACTGTGTCCGGGCGCTGCTGCGGGTCCGCGGTGAGCCAGCTCAGGGTGATGACGCGGGCCTTGGAGTCCGGGTCGGCGTACACGATCTTGGCCAGGCCAGAGCCGTCAGTACGGAAGGTGGCGGGCTGCCGGACCGGTCCGTAGGTGCGCTGGCCTAGGTCGGGGTCGTTCAGGTCAGTGATCAGGAGGTTCTGGTCGGTGGTGGTCTGGACGGTGAAGCCGTTGCCGAGCTGGGAGTCGGCCGCGACAGTGAGGTTGCGCGGGGCCTGTGGGCCCTTCACGTCCACCACCTGGCCGCAGCCGTTCAGCAGGGCCCAGCGACCATTCACACGGTCCGGACCGACTGCGCAGTTGCTCGCGACCAGGACTGTCTTGACGGTGCCGGTGATGAGGTCCTTGCCGGTCAGCTGTCCGGGGTCGGTGACCTTCCAGACCGTGCTGTCGGACATGGCGAACGGCGGGGCATAGTCGGCCAGCTTGGTCTTGGTCGCGACGTCGTACACCTCGGCGGTCGCCGCGTTCGGTGTGCGGTGGGAGACGAGCTTGCCGCCCTTGCCGATGATCACCTCGTCCGCTGCGGGGAAGGTGAGGCCGCCGACTTTCGCCGTACCCGCCTGGAAGGTGAGCAGGGACGAGCCCTCGAGCTGGAAGGGCTTGGTGTCGTTCGTGCCGCCTGTTGCGGTCCACGTGGTGCCGTTGTTGCTCGTCTCCCAGAGCGTCTGGTCGGTGCGGTCCGTTGTCACGACCCGTGCGCCGGACTGGCCGACGTCGCCGACCTGGGCCGTTGCGGTTCGGGGTGTGACCAGTACGCCGGTGCCCAGGTGCTCCGGTGGATCGGCTGCCATCACCTGACTCGCCAGCACCGGTACCAGTACGACCGCACAGGCGACGGCAGCCGCCTTGACCCGCAACCTGACCACAAGAACCCCCTCGGCGCCGCTCCCCAGCGGGCCCGTCGACACAGGGCGGCACCCTAGTCAGTAACCACCGGTAACGGAAGCGCTTACCGGCCTGGACCGATCTGTGGCCGTGTTTCGCAGATGGTGAACAGGCTCCGCTGGTGGTGAACAGTTGTAGTCGGGCGAGTGTGCTCGGTGACAGGTTGCCGGGCATGGCTTGGGTCGTCAGAGGTGAGTTCCGGAAGCTGTGGGTCGGGCAGTTGGTGTCGGCGTCGGGGAGTGCGATCACCACAGTCGCCCTGCCGCTGGTCGCCGTACTGACGCTGCATGCGTCGGCTGTGGAGATGGGTGTGCTTGCGGCGCTGACTGCGGTCCCGCATCTCGTCTTCGGTTTGCCGGCTGGGGTGGGGGTGGACCGGTGGTCACTGCGGCGGGTGCTGGTGCTGACGGACGTCGGGCGCGCCGTACTGCTCGGGTCTATCCCGGTGGCTGCGGCTGCTGGGGCGCTGCGGATGTGGCAGCTGTACGTCGTGGCCGTGCTGACCGGTGTGTTGACGCTGCTCTCGGAGACCGCGGCGATGACGTTGATGCCGGCGTTGGCGCCGCGCGACGACCTTATCCGAGCCAACAGCGCGCACCTGCTCAATCTGAACGTCGCGTCGACCGCGGGACCTTCTCTGGCGGGGTTGCTGGTGCAACTGATGACTGCGCCGTTTGCGATCCTCTTCGATGCCGCGTCGTACGTGGTGTCTGGTGTTGCGTCGTACTTGATCCGTGAGCCTCGACGTGAGTTGGCTGAGCGGTCGGAGGTGCGGCTGACGGACGGGCTGCGGACGATCTTCGGCAGTCCGGTGCTGGCGCCGCTGGCGGTGTCGGCGACCGTCGGTGCGATCGCCGGCTCGTTGCAGGGGCCGCTGATCGTTCTCTACTTGGTCCGCGAGCTCCACTGGACGCCGGCGCTGGTCGGGGTGGCGATCACGGTCTTCGGAGCGGCCGCCATCGTCGGCTCGCTGCTCGCGCCTGCATGGATCCGCCTGCTCGGCATCGGCCGCGGCTACATCACCGGCCAGCTCATAGCGTCTCTTACTGGCGCCGCACTGGCAGTTGGCCTCGCCCCATTCGTCCTACTGGGCCAGGCGCTGTCCGGCCTGGGCATGTCGCTCTTCGCCGTACCGCAGCGCACCCTGCGCCAGTCTCTGGTCCCACCGACCGCACTGGCTCAAGGCACCGCCACCTGGCGCACCCTGGTCATCGGCGGCCAATCCCTAGGCGCCCTGACCTCAGGCCTACTAGCCACCACCATCGGCCTCCGCCCCACCCTCCTCCTCTCCACCACCACCACGCTCGCGGCCACCCTCATTGCGACCCTCTCCCCGCTACGGACCCTGCACGGACTTCCCGGCCTGGTGGATGCGGGCCATGGCAACTAGCGCCGCGGCCTTGCGGCGATACCGCGTCTTCTGCACGAGCACGCGATCGTCGCCTTCGACGCGGTAGATCCGGAGCGTCCAGCCGCCCTGGAACACGACCAGGTTCGTCAACCAGTTGACGATCCAGAGGAGCGGAATCAGAAGCAGCTCCAGGTCCTGGCCGGTCCCCGACGTGTGGTCCCAGTCGACGAAACCCGATCGCCGCAGGTCCGCGTCCATCTAGTCCTCGATCGGGTGGGCGATCCGGCCGCCCGATGACCAGGAGAGGTCGGTGATGATGCGGGTGGTGGTGTCTTCGAGGGTGCTGGTGGAGTCGATGATCTGCTCGCCCGGTACGCCGAGGAGGTCGCACGGTTGGTACCAGTCGCGGAGCTTGTCGGCGGTGACGCCGTACGGGGGCTTGGTGTGATGTCGCCGTACGGTCTCCTCGAAGGGGAGCTGGAAGTAGTACACGCCAGTGCGGCCGATGTGGTCGGCGATCAGCTGGCGGACAATATCGCCGTAGGTGGGGCTGTAGAGGATGCCCTCCAGGATCACGTGGTACCCGTTGTCGAGCGCGTACCGGACCGTCTGGTCGATCAGGCCGATGTTGGGCGCGTGTGGGCGGTCGTGCTCGCGCAGCAGGATCCGCCGCAGGTAGTCCTGCTCGACCCAGGCGACCCCGCGGCCGACTCGTCGCCGTACCTCCTGCGCCGTAGTGCTCTTCCCCGACGCCGAGTTCCCCCGGACCACGACCAACCGCGATGACTCATCCCCGACCTTCGGCACCCGGCAGACCCTAGCCGGTCAGCAGTCGGACGGCGGCGGCTCCCAGCCGGTGGACTGAGCCCATTCATCGGCAAGCTGGATCGTCTGCCAGATGAACGGCGTCTTCGCGTCCACGTAGTCCTGTCGCCGCTCCGGCGCCGAGAACCGCTTGACCAGTTGATGCTTCAGATCTGCGTAGGCCCGCGCCCGCTCGGGATGCGTCCGGAGAAAGTCCCGGAACAACAACGTGAACTGCTCGGAGAACGACCCCGCCCGCCTGACATGAACATGAGTACGGCGCTCACCCGGAAGCTCCCGGAAATACCGCTTGGTCTGCTCCGGATTCCCCGCCCGATAAACAAACCCAGCCCGCTCGATCGGGCCCCGATAGGCCTCCAACGGCTCGAACGAAGCCACCGAAACCTGAACATCCACCACCGGCTTCGCATCCAGCCCCACTACCGCCGTAGACCCCACATGATCAATCCGCACCCCGACCTCGCCCAACTCCCCCCGAAGCCTCCGCCCCACCTCCCCAAACAACCCCACCCACGCGGAGTCATACGCAACAACCACAATCCCCTCACCCATCACCCCATCGTTCCACGCAGCCCCTTCGGAGTGGGCAGTCCGCGATGCAGTCGGCCTCAGCGACTGGTCTGCTGGTGCTCGGACCGCTCGGACCCGGCGGCGTCGGTGTCCGCGGCGCTGCGGGCAACGACGAAGCACAGTCCCGCCAGCACGAACGTGACCGGGCCGAGCAGGAACCGCTCCCACGGACTCTGGGACAAGAAGTTCGCCACCGTTCCCAGCGCGAGCAGCACCACCAGCACCCACGAGCCGACTTGTTCGATTAGGGTTTGGTGTGCACTGGATCCATGAGCGGCGGCTGCGGTGGCTCTTCGACTTCATCGATCCGGATCCGGCTCGGCGGAGGGCCGCAAGGCTGAGGCACGACCGGTACATCGCCGAGGAGTGGGAAGCGGTCCAACGCCAGAACTCCCTGTGGTGGTCCAACGGTCAAAGCTACGACTTCTCCGCGGCTCCTGCTCTTGGAGCGGAATTCGACCGCCACCTCGCTGCGCAATGCGCCGCACGCGACAACACCCTCTATGGCGTGATGGGGAGGTTCGAAGACGCTTCGTGGCGTGCAGACGAATCGGCGACATTCGAGCTGTTCGCGCCGTATGCCGTGCTGTTCCTGCGGTGGGAAGCCGCCTATCCCGTGGAGTGGCGGGAGGCTTCTTCCTCGTCTCCCTGGGGTGCCAAGCAGCAGATTCTTCGAAGCTTCACCCGTGCGGCGTGCCGCCGTCGAATCGCCCGCACCTCGTAGAGCTCGTTGCGCAGGCCGTGTCGAGGGAACACCGATGCGAGGACCGCTGGTACGCAGCTGTAGCGCGACGTCTTGACGGTCCGGAGCTAAGAGCAGCCCTCGACGGGTGCCGGAAGTCAGCCGGTGAAGGAGTGCGCCTCAGGGCGGAGTACGTGCTCACCGTCCTGGACGACGTCGAGATGCCGGTAACCCTCGCGAGCTGGCGCCGCTGGCTCGCGGAAACCGCCTGACACGAACGGGGCGGCCGGGGTCCTGGCACCGACCACCTAATCGCTGGCTGATCGCACGCGGCCCGACCTGGCCTAGACGTGAGAAGGCCCCTAGCCTCAGATCCCTGTGGCTAGGGGGCCTTCTCCTGCCAGAGCGGGTGACGAGAATCGAACTCGCGTAGCCAGTTTGGAAGACTGGGGCTCTACCATTGAGCTACACCCGCGGTGCTCGGACATGATTCCACATCGGGGTCGGGGGTTGGCAAACCGGTTAGCAGCTGCGCAGCCGGATGGGGTCGGTTCCTGACTGGACAACGACTACCTCGTCGGCTTCCCAGGCGGATCGCGCCGGCGTCGAACGACGCCGGCGCACGGTGCAGAACCCCACGGTCCGGTTACCCGTTTGGGTCAGCCGCTGAGGGGTCGGGCAGCGCGGACGGGTGGAGGTTTGCAGCGCCGTACGGCGGGATGCTCGTGAGCTCCGGTGGATTCAGTCGGGGATAGGGCGCCAGGTACGGCTGAGCCAGGGTCGGCGGAGGCAGCGCGAGCGGGGCTGGTCGGTCCGGTAACGACGGATTGCGTTCTCCGTACTCGGTGTGACGGCCGGCGACGTCGGGGCCCTGGAGCGCAGCCCGGTCAGCGAGGCGTGCTGGCTCACGGCGCGGATGGTGGGCTCTGGGGGCCGGTATGGGAGGGCGATTTCGCGTGCACCGGGTTGGGTCGACTAGACTCGGGCGGTCACTGCGGGGCGTAGCGTAGTGGCTAGCGCGCCTGCTTTGGGAGCAGGAGACCGCAGGTTCGAGTCCTGTCGCCCCGACAAACCCCCTGCAGCACCCCTGCAGCGCGGGCTGTCCCCGTGCTGTGAAGTCATCGATCAAGGAGAACCGCCACCGTGAAGAGCACCGTCGAGTCCATGAGCCCGACGAAGGTCCGGCTCATCGTCGAGGTGCCGTTCGAGGAGCTCAAGCCGAGCCTCGACGCGGCGTACCAGAGCATCGCGAAGCAGATCACCGTGCCGGGCTTCCGCAAGGGCAAGGTGCCGCCGCAGGTGATCGACCAGCGGGTCGGCCGCGGGCCGGTGCTCGAGGAGGCGATCAACGACGCGCTGCCGAAGCTGTACTCGCAGGCGGTGCAGGAGAACAAGGTCAAGGCGATCGGCCGGCCCGAGGTCGACGTGACCGAGTTCAACGACCAGGAGAGCCTGCAGTTCTCCGCCGAGGTCGAGGTGCGCCCCGAGATCACGCTGCCGGACCTGGACGGCCTGGAGGCCGAGGTCGAGGACATCGCGATCTCCGACGACGAGGTGAACGAGCAGATCGAGGCGCTGCGGCAGCGGTTCGGCTCGCTGAACCCGGTCGAGCGGGCGGTCCAGGACAAGGACTTCATCACCATCGACCTGTCCGCCAGCAAGGACGGCGAGAAGGTCGAGGAGGCGCAGGCGACCGGCCTGTCGTACCAGGTCGGCAGCGGCCAGCTGCTGGACGGCCTGGACGAGGCGGTCACCGGGCTGAACGCGGGCGAGAGCAAGACCTTCGTCACCCAGCTGGTCGGCGGCGCGCTGAAGGGCGAGGACGTCGACGTCGCGGTGACTGTGACCGCGGTCAAGGAGCAGGAGCTGCCGGAGTTCGACGACGAGTTCGCGCAGACCGCGTCGGAGTTCGACACCGCCGACGAGTTGACGGCCGACGTCCGTGGCCGGCTGGAGCGCGGCAAGCGGCTCGAGCAGGCCGGCGAGGCGCGCGACGCCGTACTCGAGAAGATCCTGACCCTGGTCGAGGTGCCGGTGCCTGAGGGCCTGCTGGTCGACGAGCTGGCCGCCCGGAAGGAGAACCTGGAGCAGCAGCTCGGGTACTCCGGGATGTCGTTCGAGCAGTTCCTGGAGAGCGAGGAGCAGTCCCAGGACGAGTTCGACGAGGACCTGAAGAAGCGCTCCGAGGACGCGATCAAGGCCCAGTTCGTGCTGGACCTGGTCGCCGAGCAGCAGGAGCTGAGCGTCAACGACCAGGAGCTGACCGAGCACATCGTGCGGCACGCGCAGCGTTCCGGCGTCAGCCCGGACCAGTTCGCCCAGCACGCGGTCGAGAACAACCTGGTGCCGAGCCTGGTGTCCGAGGTCGTCCGCGGCAAGGCGCTCGCGCACCTGGTCGAGAACGCGAAGGTCACCGACGCCTCCGGCAACGCGGTCGAGCTGAAGACCCTGCAGCCGGACGGCTCCTACGCCGAGCCAGCGGCCGAGCAGGCCGACGAGGCTGCGGAGGAAGCGGCCGAGGAGCCGGCGAAGGCCTGACCAGCAGTACGGCGCGACGGCCCGGATCCCGCGTGGATCCGGGCCGCCGTCATGTCTGCGCCACAGCGGTTGTCAGGCCGCTGAAAGTGATCTGAAAGCGGCGTTCCCTAGCGTGGCGGTGCACTGTCAAACCCGGTGCACTGTCGAACCGCTCTGGGGGACCGCCTGATGACACCGAGCCTGCCGTCCGACAAGCCGTGCCTGTGGCTGCCGGGACCGTCCGGTTATCACCTGCTGGACACGCGCCGCCCGCCCCGGCTCCGGGTCCGGATGCATTGGCAGCGCAAACCGGCCGGACCACGGCCCGACGAGCAGTACGCCGTACCCGTCATCGAGCCGCCGACCGCTCAAGCGCCTGGTGAGCGGCCCGGCTGCGGCGAGCGGGACGCGGTGGCGCTCTGCGGCTGGTGAGGAGCCGGCCCGCCGCGGGGCGCCCACCGAAAGCCGCCGGAGGAATTCGCTCAGGGCAGACACGGTGCGCCGTGAGCGAACACCCCCGGCCCAGCCTTAGGTCTGTCGCCGCCGCCCAGTAATGTCGGCTTCGTGAACGAGACATTTGCAGCCAGCCCCACCGCCGCGGGCGGCAACGGATCCGGCGGACTAGACGACCACATCTACCAGCGCCTGCTGCAGAACCGGATCATCTTCCTGGGGTCCGAGGTTCGCGACGACAACGCGAACGCGATCTGCGCGCAGATGCTGCTCCTCAACGCCGAGGACCCCAACAAGGACATCTGGCTGTACATCAACTCGCCGGGTGGTTCCGTGGACTCCGGCATGGCGATCTACGACACCATGCAGTGGATCTCCAACGACGTCGCGACCGTCGGGATGGGCCTGGCCGCCTCGATGGGTCAGTTCCTGCTCTGCGCCGGTGCGAAGGACAAGCGGTTCGCGCTGCCGCACGCGCGCATCATGATGCACCAGCCCTCCGGCGGTATGGGTGGTACGGCCAGTGACATCAAGATCCAGGCCGAGCAGTCGCTGCACATCAAGGCGCAGCTGTTCCGGCTGATCGCGGAGCACACCAGCCAGCCGCTCGAGCAGGTCGAGAACGACGCCGACCGCGACCGCTGGTTCACCGCCGAGCAGGCCAAGGAGTACGGCTTCATCGACCACGTGGTCGCCAGCGCCGCCCAGCTCAGTACCGGCAGCCCGAACTCCTGATCTCCCACTCCGTCAGTCAAAGGACGCACCCATGAACTACTTCATCCCGCAGTGGGAGGAGCGCACGTCGTACGGCATGCGCCGGATCGACCCCTACACCAAGCTGTTCGAGGACCGGATCATCTTCCTCGGCACGCCGATCACCGACGAGATCGCGAACGCGGTGATGGCGCAGCTGCTGTGCCTGCAGTCGATGGACTCCGACCGCGACATCAGCATCTACATCAACTCGCCGGGTGGTTCGTTCACGGCGCTGACCGCGATCTACGACACCGTCCGCTACATCAAGCCGGACGTCCAGACGGTCTGCCTCGGCCAGGCCGCGTCGGCCGCCGCCGTGCTGCTCGCCGCCGGTACGCCGGGCAAGCGGCTGGCGCTGCCGAACAGCCGGATCATCATTCACCAGCCGGCCACCGAGGGCACCTACGGCCAGTCGAGTGACATCGAGATCCAGGCGAACGAGATCCTCCGGCTGCGCGCGCTGCTGGAGAAGATGATCTCCGAGGCCAGCGGCAAGTCGCTGGAAGCGGTCTCCCGCGACATCGAGCGGGACAAGTTCCTCACTGCCGACCAGGCGATCGAGTACGGCCTGATCGACGACGTCCTGCAGACCCTGAAGACCCCGGTTCCGGCCGGCGTCTGACAGGTCTGACCCGGTTCGACGGTGCTGTCACAAGGGCTGACCAGAGGCAACCGGAGCGGAACGCCGCCTTGTCAAGGGCGAGGCGCGTTCGCCACCGGCGTAGTCACAACGCGGCGTCGGGCGCGGCGTTTCGGCCTCTGGCGCGGTACCGTCGAATCGGGATCCGGGGCCGCCGTACGGCACCCGGCCCGAGCGGCCTACGCCCCCTTGGCCCACGGTTCGACTGCTCAGAGAAGGGATTTGTCCCGGTGGCACGCATAGGTGACGGCGGCGACCTGCTGAAATGCTCGTTCTGCGGTAAGAGCCAGAAGCAGGTCAAGAAGCTCATCGCCGGTCCCGGCGTCTACATCTGCGACGAATGCATCGATCTCTGCAACGAGATCATCGAGGAGGAGCTGAACGAGGGCTCCGAGGTCGGTCTCACCGAGCTGCCCAAGCCGCGCGAGATCTACGACTTCCTCAACGCCTACGTCGTCGGACAGGACGTGGCCAAGAAGGCGCTCGCGGTGGCGGTGTACAACCACTACAAGCGGGTCCGCGACGGTCAGGGCAGCTCGAGCGCCGGCCGGCACGCGAAGGACGAGGCCGTCGAGCTGGCCAAGTCGAACATCTTGCTGATCGGCCCGACCGGCTGCGGCAAGACCTACCTGGCGCAGACGCTGGCCCGGATGCTGAACGTGCCGTTCGCGATCGCCGACGCCACCGCCCTGACCGAGGCGGGGTACGTCGGTGAGGACGTCGAGAACATCCTGCTGAAGCTGATCCAGGCGGCCGACTACGACGTCAAGAAGGCCGAGACCGGGATCATCTACATCGACGAGGTCGACAAGATCGCCCGCAAGAGCGAGAACCCGTCGATCACCCGGGACGTGTCCGGCGAGGGTGTGCAGCAGGCGCTGCTGAAGATCCTGGAGGGGACGACGGCCTCGGTGCCGCCGCAGGGTGGCCGCAAGCACCCGCACCAGGAGTTCATCCAGATCGACACCACCAACGTGCTGTTCATCGTCGGCGGCGCGTTCGCCGGCCTGGACCATATGGTCGAGCAGCGGGTCGGCAAGAAGACCCTCGGTTTCAACACCTCGCGCGAGCCGGAGAAGCCGAAGGAGCTCGGCGGGTACGCCGACGTGATGCCGGAGGACCTGCTCAAGTTCGGTTTGATCCCGGAGTTCATCGGCCGGCTCCCGGTCATCACCACCGTGTCGCCGCTGGACCGCGACGCCCTGATCAAGATCCTGTCGGAGCCGAAGAACGCGCTGGTCAAGCAGTACCGGCGGCTGTTCGAGATCGACAGCGTCGAGCTCGAGTTCACCGACGACGCGGTCGAGGCGATCGCCGACCAGGCGCTGCTGCGCGGCACCGGCGCCCGCGGTCTGCGGGCCATCATGGAAGAGGTTCTCCTCAACGTGATGTACGAGGTGCCCAGCCGTGAGGACGTGGCCAAGGTCGTCGTCACCGGCGAGGTCGTGTTGGAGAACGTGAATCCCACGCTGATCCCGCGCGACCAGATCGAGCGCAAACGCGAGCGTCGCGAGAAGACTGCCTAAGTCTCTTCTGAAGGAGGCCGGGTCCGCTGTACGGCGGAGTCCCGGCCTCCTTCTGTTGGTGGACGTAACGGTAGTGGCGCTCCGCATACGGTCGATTGCGTGAAGCCGACAAGACTCCTTCGAAGACCGTCCGTTGCTGCCGCCGTCGGTGCGCTGCTCGCGCCGGCCACACCCGGTTGCCGGCGACGGACCCGGCGCGCAAGATCGGGACGCTGTTCACCAACCCGGGTGGTCCCGTGGGTCCGGGGTGGACTTCATCCAGCACATGGGTCAGGCCGCGTACCAGCCCGAGGTACGGGCGCGGTTCGACATCCTCGGGTTCGACCCGCGTGGTGTCGGCAAGTCCGATCCGGTGACCTGCTTCCCGACGGCTGCCGAGGAGGCGGCCGCGTTCGAGGGGCAGCCGGCGTACCCGGTGACGACCGACGAAGAGCGCGCGTACACGAAGCTCTGCCGGACGGCTCGACCGTCACGGTGACCTACCAGCTGGCGGTCCAGGCGAGCTTCTTCTCGATGTACAGCCCGTCCGACTGGCCGGCGCTGGCGGAGTCGCTGGCCCAGCTCGCGACTGCTTCGGAGATGACACGGGCGAAGTCTGCCGCCGGGCGGGCGTCCGAGTTGCTGGTTGAGTGGAACCGGCGCGAGGAGGAGTACGCGTCGATCGGCACCGCGCTGCAGCCGTGTGTCGAGGCTCGGCAGTCGGGTCGGCCGCTGGCCTATCCGCAGTACGCCGATGCGGCCGACAGTCGGCACCGCACTTCGGACGGATGCGGTTGTGGGTCGGTCAGCCGTGTGAGTTCCTGGGTGTGCGGGACCACGACGCCTTCCTCGGTCCGTGGAAGCTCAGCACGAAAACGCCGGTGATGGTGATCGGCACCCGCTACGACCCGGCGACGCCGTACGAAGCGACTCGTCCGTACGCCGACCTGTTCTGCAACGCCAGCATGGTCACGGTCGAGGGCTACGGCCACACGGTTCTCGGCAGGAGCACCTGTGCCGACAACCTGATCACCACCTATCTCACCACCCTGACGTCACCGGCCGACGGCTCGACCTGCACGCAGGACCGCAAGCCGTTCGACCCGGCCCCGGCTTCGGCCAAGTTGTTACAGGGCCTGGGCCTGTACTAGAGGGACGCAAACACTGAGTCGGCGACCGCGATCGTTTCGGCGATCTGGGCGTCCGTGTGCTCGGTGGACAGGAACCACAACCCCCTCGGGACGATGTTGATCCCGGCCGCGAACAAGCCCGCGTGGAACTTCGCCATCGCGGGCCTGTCGCAGGCCGCGAAGTCCCGGTAGTCGGTCACCGCCGGCTGGTCGGTGATGTACGTCTGGAACACCGGCCCCGGACCGTCGACCAGCAGCGGCACACCATGTCGCCCGGCGGCCTCGCGCAGCCCATCCATCAATCGTCGGCCCGTGGCGTTCAGCGGGGGATAGACCGAGTCGCGGTCCACATCGAGGTACTGGAGTACGGCGTCCGCTGCCGCCATCGCTACCGGATGTGAGTTGAAGGTCCCGGCGTGGGCCACGGCCCCGTTCGCGATCGACCCCATCACCTCACGCGAACCGACGAGCGCGGACACCTGCATCCCACCGGCCATCGCCTTCCCGAACGCCGACAGATCCGGCACGACGCCCAGCAGTTCCTGAGCACCACCGGGAGCCACCCGGAAGCCGGAGATGATCTCGTCGAAGATCAGCAACGCGTCATGCTGTTGTGTCAGCTCCCTCAGGCCCTCGAGGTAGCCCGGCGCTGGAGTGATGCAGCCCGTGTTGCAGAGCAGGGGCTCGAGGATGACCGCGGCGATCTCGTCACCGTGCTGATCGAACACCGCTGACACTGCTTCGAGATCGTTGTACGGCAACACGATCAGGTCGTCCGCGCCGCCGCGTGGCTGGCCCGCCGTACCGCCGACTGCTGTCGGATGGCGGGCGTCGCCGGCCAGCGCGAGGTCGGGATGCACGCTGTAGAGGACCGGGTCGAGCCAGCCGTGGTAGTTGCCCTCGAACTTCACGATCTTCGGGCGGCCGGTGTGTCCACGCGCCAGCCGGATCGCGCCATGCACTGCTTCCGACCCGACGCTGTTGAACCGCACGAGCTCGGCGGACGGGACCATCCGGCACAGGCGCTCGGCAACGATCGCTTCGAGCTCGTGCTGCGCGGCGTACGCGACCCCGCGGCTGACCTGGGCGGACACTGCCTCGGCGACGATCGGGGAGGCGTGGCCGAGCAGGTTCGGTCCCTGGCCGAGGACGTAGTCGAGGTACCGGTTGCCATCCACGTCCCAGAGCTCGGCGCCGCGGGCGTGGTCGACGAACAGCGGTTTGTCCGCGCGACGGGCGTCGCTGGACACCCCGCCGGCGATCACCTGTTTGGCGCGGTCGTACAGGCGATCCGTCTGTTCGTGGCCTCGGGCAACGGTCTGCACAGCTCCTCCTAGGGGCGGGGTCAGTCGAGCTTCTCGGTGAGCAGCCGGAACTGCTGGCGGGGCCGGCCGCCACCGGTCGAGCGGGCCGGTGGCACCGGCCAGGCCAGGCCCGCCTCGACGAGTTCCTTCAGCATCCGGCGGCCCGTTCGCGGGGTGACCTGCATGATGTCGGCGACGCTCTCGACGTCCACGACGACCTGCTGACCGGCTTCCGACGGGGTCGCGGCCGCGATCGAGCTGACGATCTCGTACGCGCGTTGGTCGACCGGCGAGATGAGATCGAGCGCGGCCGCCGGAGCAGCTGGTGTGGCGGCCGGCAGCTCGGTCCGGACGGTCGTGCCGTCCAGGTAGACCGCGACCTTGCCCTCGCGACCGACCGAGTCCTCGACAGCCATCAGTGCGTTGGCCTCGGCTGCACGCGCCGTCTGTCCCGCCCCGGCGCCGACTGCCACTGGCACGCCGAGCTGCGCGGTCAGCGCACCGAGGAACGGCGCGACGGTGAACTGCTCGGTCAACCGGACGAGCGAACCGTGCGTCGTGGTGACGAGGAACAACGTGTCGGAGCGACGCGCAACCGTCGCTCCCACCTGACGCGCTTCCGCCAACAGCTTCTGATGGGTCAGTACGGCGAGCTCCTGCTGCCAGTAGTCGCCGGACTCGGCCCGCGACGACCCGGTCGGAATCAGCTGTACCGCGATCATCGCGAGCTGATGGGCACCCATTCGCGTGCCCTGGCCGAGTAGCACCGCGGTCTCGAGCGCATCGCGCACACTCGACCGCGTCGGCGCGATCCGCAACACCGGAACGCCCTGCGCCCGGAGCTCACGTTCCACCGAGAGGATCGTGGTCAGCGCCAGCGTGGTGCCGTCCTGCTCCCACTTCTCTCGGTGGAAGGCGGCGAATCGCGGCACCGACTCGGGTCCCTCGTACGGAATGTCGTAGACGTCGGCGGTGTCGAGGCCGATCTCGCCGTACGCCTCCTCGACATCGGCTGCGGAGAGCGAGTCGATGCTGACCCGGCTCAGGTCGACGTCCTCGACGGTCAGCGATGCGCGGAGCAAGGCGGCGTACAGCGCGGCGCCGGTGAGTGGTAGGTGGGTCGACGGGACCGTGAGCCAATGGCCGGCTGTGGCGAGGTCGAACACCCACGGGCCAGGGAATACGGCAGCGTCGATCCGGTCCCGCAGCTTCAGGTACCGCTCCTCGGCTTCGGTCTGGTCGTCGTACCCGCCCGTCACGAACTTCACGCCGTGCGGAGAGCGGTCGGCGAGCTGCTGCCCGACCTCCGCCATCGTCTTCACCAGCTTGCGCGGCCCGAACAGCCCGACCGTGACCGGTGGCAGCCGCTCGCCCGCCGTGGAAAACGCTTCTTCACTCATCTGGATCCCCCGGAAGTGGTCGCCATCGGAACAGTCTGCGGGCGTTCCCGCTGAGAACATCTTGACGTTGACCATCCGTCAGAGGCGCGCACACCACTCGGCCGAGCGACATGCGTTGGTCGATGAACGGGAAATCGGAGCCGAACAGCACCCGCCGGCTGCCGACCTGTTCGACCATCTCCATGATCAGCGGCCCGGTCATCTGCGAGCCACACACCTCCAGCCACAGCGACTCGTGCCGTACGGCGGCCTCGATCGACTCGTCCACCCCAGCCGGCGTGATCCCGGCGTGCCCGAGGATTACGGCAGCGCCCGGGTACCTCGTCGCGACGGCCTCGAACATCGGCGGGGCGTCGTACGCCGACTGGTGCTCGGAGTGGCTGAGCACGGGGCAGCCGGTCGCCTCGGCGAACTCCCACACCGCGGTGTACCGCGAGCCGGTCACCGGGTACCGGTGGAGTGTCGGGTGCACCTTGATTCCGACGAACCGGTCGTCGTCCGCGAGCCGTTTCAGCTCCCGCTCGGGGTCCTGCCAAGGGTTGATCACCGCGTAGGCCGCGATGCGGTTCGGGTAGGCGTCGACCGCGGCGAGAGCTTGGGTGTTGCCGAGGTGGGCGTCCTGCTGGATGGCGCGGTTCGCCGCGATCACGGTGACCTCGGTCCCGGTCCGGTCCATCACCCCGACCATCGCGGCGGCGTCCGGCTCGGGGATGTAGAACAGCGAGTACGGTCCGAGGTGGGCGTGGACGTCGACCACCCTGCGCTGCGGCTGCCGGCCGATCATGACGGCCCTCCGGAGTCCACCAGCGCAGTACGACGGCCGCCGAACAACCGCAGCGCTGTACCGGCACCGATCTGCGCCACGGTGTCGTTGTCGAGACCCGACCAGGCGAGGCGGACGATGCTCTCACCGGGATCGCGCAGCCCGAGCCCGGTCGCGAACAGCAGCCGATCCGCGGCACCGTGGCTCGCCAGCCACTCGATCGCCTGGTGACTGGCGAAGTCGACCTGATCGACGTACAGGTTCCGGTGGTCCCGGATCGCCGCCCATAGATTGCGCAGTTGGCGATACCCGAGGCTGGAGATCACGATCGGCAGGGCGGGGAACCGCGTGGCGATGTGGTCGAGGTGATGCCAGTCGATCTCGGTGAGGTCGATGCATAAGGGCAAACCGTTGGCGGCCAGGCCCGAGTAGAGGCCGTGCATCGCGGTGTGCACCGGCGAGTAGCCATGAGACCGCGGGTACAAGCGGAACGCCGCTACCCCGTCGGCCACCGCTTGGTCGACCAGACCGCCCAAGGAGTGCAGCTCACCAGGCGTTGGCGGCACTGCGGTCCAGCAAGCCAGCACGCCGCGGTCTGCCAGGCTGTGCGCCACTGCGCTGGCCTCCGCGTTCCCGCCGATCGGATCGTGCAGCCACGAGGCCATTGAGCTGACGAGAGCACCCGACATCGAGTACTTGTCCAGGTGAGCCGCGATCGCGTCCCGGTCGCTGGCCGGCAGGAGTGACGCGGGATGCGCACCCGTCACGATGCGAGCGTCGAACCACCCGCTGGTCACGTCGTCACACATGATGCACCCCGTCAATCGTCCAGCGACCGGCGTACGGCAACGTCAGCTGTGCCCACCCCTCGTCGTCGCTCTCGGCGGCAATCGGTACTCCGTCCAGCCGCAACACGTCACCTGGCCGGATCCACAGCGCGCACCGCCCAGAACAGGTCACCTCGAATCGCAGTCCACCGTCGACAATCGTCGCCTCGACATCCACCTCCGCCGCACTCCGCAACAACACCTGATCCCGGTCCCGCAACTCACGAAGCCGCCAGCCGGTTGCCCACGACAACTTCCCGTCGACGGTCCGCACCCAGCTGGACGCGCCGACCCGGTCAACCGTGCACCCGTGATCGACTACGAGCGTCGCCCCATCAATGGCCACCCGAACATCAGCCGCCCGCGCCCCCTCATGCGGAACAAGCACAGTAGTGAAGTCCCCGCTGTCCCGCGTCAACACCAGCGAATACAACGCCCCATACTCCGCCACCCCATCACCAACCGGGCGCCGAGCAACCCCCTCGACCAACTCAACCCCACCCACCCCGACCGAGCTGCCGCCGGTGGCGTCGACGCCGATCACAGCTGGGTCGCCGCCGGCTAGGCCGGATGAGTCGACGCCGGCGACACCGTTCGAGTCGGCTCCGGCCGCACCGTGGTCGCCCGCTTCGATTAGGAGTAGGCCTGGGCCGTTTGGTGGTGAGGCGTCGTAGGTGAGTGGTCCGACTTGTTGCCAGGGATGTAGTGACTGCCAGTGTGCGCGGAAGACGTGTCCGGGGGCCGGCGCGCGGTCGGAGATGACCGCGAAGGCGGGCTGCTCGCGGACCATTGCGATTGTGCGTGACTGGGGTAGGCCGCTGCCGTGGTGCTGCCCGGTGAAGACAGCGACGTGGCTGGTGTCGACTAGCGGGTCGATGGTCACACCGCGATCGGTACCCAGCTCGCGGTCGTCCACCAGCACCGAGTTGTGGCCCCGACCCGACTGGTACCAGGTCAGGTACTCCGGATCGTCATAGCTCGGCGGACCACCTGCCTCCCACAGCAGCGGCTGTCCCCAGCCCTCCAACACCAGATCGAGCACGGCGCGATGCGAATGCGACTCCAGCTCATGCTCGATGTGCGGCCCGAAGTTGATCACCGCACGCAGCTCGTCGCCACGAAGGATCACGTAGCCGGAATCGGCCATCACAGTGGCACCCGCCGGCTGCGGCACCGGAATTTCGCGGGCAGTGGCCAGCGTCTCCATCCACCGCTGCTGCCTGGCCGCATCGTCCCACGCCGGCAACATCGCAGCCTCGGTGGCGAACTGCGCAGGCGTCAGCCACTGCGCCGCGACCCTCGCCAAGGCTGGGTTGTCGAGCACGTAGCTGCCGCGAAGCAGGCTCAGCGCCGGCCACTCGATGTGGCTGTCCTGCAGATGCGGAATCCAGCCCTCGGCAGACGCCAGCTCGGCCAGCCACTCGTGCATCGCACTCAGCTTCGGATGCTCAGCGAACTGCCGATCGACCAACGCCGCCGTCTGCAACGCGGTCAGGCACATCTTGTGATAGCCGGGGGAGCGCTCATAGTGCCCACCGTCGCCGTACACATCCAGCAGCAGGTGCTCGTGGATTCGCTCCCGCGCCCGCGACGCCCAACCCTCCGCCTCGACCAGATCAGGCAGTACGGCGCTGAGGTGCAGCAACTCGGTCGCGCACACGAGCTGCCAGTTCCCGTGCCGGAAAACGTCGTGCTCGTCGTACGCCCATCGGGCACCGCCGACCAGGGTCGCCACCAGCCGGCCCCAGACTCGATCCGAGAGAGCCGACTCGGTCAGAACCTCCAACGCAGGCAGGAGATTCCGGCAACGGGCCCACGTGCCGAGTGAGTACCAGATGACGTCGAGCCCTGGCCACTCGCCGGTCACCGAGTCACGCTGCGAGTACCAATCGTCGAAGTGCTGCTCGAAGGCGGCGAGGTACCGCTCGTCGCTCGTCAGCAACCACGCGTGGACCCCGGGAGACAACCAGCCCAGGTAGTGAAACCCGTACCGCCGGGACCTTCCGTGCTCGCGCCCCGTCACCTCCACACCGGTAAGCAACGGCTCCGCAGCCGCAAGCACCGCATCCACCGCCGCCGATGAGCCGGTCTCGCCGGTGCGACGCGACGAGGTATCTGTCCCGTCAGCGTCCGCCGTGGAGCGGATCGCCTCGATCCATTCCGGCAACGGCCAGGCGGGCCTCCGCATCCGCCTGGCCACGAACGCGCGGAGGGTGCCGAGGTCGTCGACGCCGGCGGGGGCCCCGAACGCCTTGATCAGGTCGTCGGTGCCGATCCGGTTGATCCGGCCATCGATGTGCCGCGGCTTCTCTGGACTCTTGATGGTTGTCATCCGTTCCCCGGGTCGGCCAGCATGGAGACGTCGACGGGTTGCCGAGTCTCGATCGAGGTGTGAGCGGCTTCGAGCACGGCGGTCACGTTCCGGCTGCTCTCGATCGTGATGAGCGGTTGCGCACCGGTGCGGCAGCAGGTGATCCAATGTGCGATCGCGTCCGCGTACGCACCGGCCGGAATGCCGTGCATCACTCGTTGCAGCATGTTCCTGGGATAGGTGTAGCGATCCGGGGTCGCCAGTACGACGCTCTCCTTCTGCCGGTCCAGTTGCACTACGCCGTTGTCGGTGACGACCGCGACGTAGGAGTCGACCGTGGTCGGGAACGTGTTCGGGTAGATCCACGCGGATTCGAACGTGGCCACCGCGCCGCGGGAGTACTCGGCCTGGATCTGGATGGCGTCCGGTGTCTCGATGCCGAGCGAGCGCAGCTTCCCCCAGCGGGCGGTCGCGTAGACCCGTTGCACCTGGTCGCGGAGCAGCCAGGACACCAGGTCGATGTCATGGCTGGACAGGAACCACGCGCAGGTCGTCCGGTCGGCCCAGGACAACATCTCGGTCGGCACGAAGATGGTGTCGTCCTTGCGGGCGTACGCGACCGCGGCCTCGCCGAGATCCGCCAGCAACTCGTGCGCCTGGGCGTAGGCCGGAACCCAACGGTGGTTGAACAAACACATCGCCACGACACCGTGCTCGCGGATCGCCTTGACTGCGGCGTCCGCCTCGGCGACCGAGGTGGTCAGCGGCTTCTCCACCAGGATGTGCTTCCCGGCCTCGGCGGCCCGGACCATCATTTCGCCGTGCAGATGGTCCGGGGTGGTCAGGACGACAGCGTCGACGCCGTCGTCCTGCAGCAGGGTGTCGAGGTCCGAATGGATCGCGGGCCGCGGGGCGCCGCGGCCCTGGATCTCGCCGGCCAGCCGTTCGGCGCTGTCCGCCGAGCGGCTGGTGACGGCGGTGACCTCGACCTCGGGCAGCCCGGACAGGGACAACGCATTGCCGCGTCCCATGATCCCCGCGCCGACGATGCCGATCCGGATGGTGCTGCTCATTTGCTGCCCTTCGCGAGCGTTTCGTTCCAGGCCTTCTCTGCCTCGTCCAGCGCGGACTTGGCCGGCTTGGTGCCCGACATGTACGCCCGGATCTGGTCGTCGAACAACTTGCGCAACTGCTCGTCGTTCCCGGAGCCGAGGGAGGCGTCCACGCTGTTCTTGAACGTGCCCAGCAGGATCTTGCGGGCCTGGTCGGCCGGGGTAGTGCCGCTGATGTCGGTGAAGAACGGATCGGCCAGCGCCTTCAGTGACGACGGGTAGATCGGCACCAGTTTGCACAGTGCGAGCTGCTGCTCGGGGGCGGTGACGAACTTCAGCCACGCGGCCGCGGCGGCCTGGTTGTCCGACTTCGCCGGGATCGTGACGATCTGCTGGCCGGACATGTAGTACTTCCCGTCCGCCCCGGTGACCGGTGGGCCGACGACGATCGAGCCGTAGACGGCCGGCGAGTTCTTCTCGATGTTCAGCAGGCTGCTGGACACGGCCGCGGGGTTGAACGCGATCTGCTTGTTCTCCAGCGACTGGGGGAGCTCACGCGGGTTGGCGCCCAGGCTTCCCGGGGCGATCGCACCGGCGTCGAAGAGCGGCTTGAACTTCTCCACCAGCGCGAGCGTCTCTGGAGTGTTGAACGCGGCCTTCTTCTTGTCCGGTGACAGCAGTGGGATCCCGTTGGCCTGGACGACGGCGGAGTAGGCCATGAAGTTGGTCGCCGACTTCCCGGTGGCGTTCTTGTACGCCGTGGCCAGCGCGAGCGCGTCGTCGTACGTCTTCGGTGGTTTGGCCGGGTCGAAGCCGGCCGTGGCCAGCAGGTCCTTGTTGTAGAAGGCCAGCGACGTGCCGCCGTTGTACCAGGGGATGGCGACTCGCTTGCCGTCGACAACGAGCGGGTCGGAGAGGTTGGTCGCGTAGTCCGCGAGTTCTTCCTTGCTGAACAGGGAGTTCAGGTCGGAGAGCGAGCCGGCGAACAGCCCGGTCGTCGCGGAGGTGATGTTGACCGCGTCCGGGACCTTGCCGCTGGCCAGCGCGGCCAGCAGCTTGGTCGTGATGTCCTGGCCCGGCACGTCGACCCACTTGATGGTGACGTCGGGGTGCTGCTTCTCGTAGGCGTCGATCCACTTCTGGATGTCCGGCCCGTAGTTCTTCTGCAGGTTGATCGTCCACCACTCGACCTCACCGGAGTACGCGTCGCCCGACTGCTCGGGCGCATCTCCGGTGGCCGGGTTGCCGGACACACAGGCGCCCAGGGTCAGCGACAGCCCCAGGGCCATGGCGAGCGTGGGAACCAGCCGGCCCCGCAGCAAGGATCGTGTGCTTCGCGCCATGGCGCGCTCCTCTGAAAGATGGAATGTCCCAAACGGCGTTTCCAGACATCATGTTCGCCGAGTCCGGCCGCGATCGTCAACTGAAGGGTGTGGAAAATTCCTTGAAGTTACGGGTGGCGACCAGCAGGGCATCTGAGCTACGGTCTTCTCCATCGCAAATCCGTAAGCTGGGTTTCAGACGCGAAGGGCGGGATGCCTATGTCGGGTCTCAGCGGCCGAGTGGTCGGCCAGCGCTGGTACACGCCGTACGTCTTCATGCTGCCCGGGCTGCTGCTGTACGTCGCGATGTTCGCCTGGCCGGCGGTGATCGCGATCCAGCTCGCGTTCTCCGACTACGACATCGTCCACCCGATCCAGTGGTCGGGGCTGGACAACTTCGCCCGGCTTGTGGACGACCCGCGGGTCTGGATCGCGCTGCGGAACTCGCTGCTGTTCGTGGTGATGTTCCTGCCGCTGACCGTGGTCGCACCGCTCTTCCTGGCCATGCTGGTGAACGTCAGGCTCCGCGCGATCCAGACGTTCCGGATGCTCTACTACCTGCCGGTGATCACGTCGATGGTGGCCGTCGCGGTCGCCTGGAAGTACGTGTTCAACCGTGAGGGCGTGGTCAACTGGCTGCTGCAGGTGGTCGGACTGGGGCCGATCGACTTCCTGCTCGACCGGCACTGGGCGCTGCCGACCGTTGTCCTGCTGGAGGCGTGGAAGAACGCGGGCCTGTTCATGATGATCTACCTGGCCGGCCTGCAGGCGGTGCCGTCCGAACAGCTCGAAGCGGCGACGATCGACGGCGCGAACGGGCGGCAACGGCTCTGGCACGTGATCGTGCCGTCGTTGCGGCCGACGTTCGCGGTCACCTTGATTCTCAGCATGCTCGAGGCGATGCGTGCCTTCGAGTCCGTCTACGTGCTGACCCGCGGCGGTCCGCTCGACTCCACTCTCACCCTCGGCTACTACATCTGGTCGAAGGCCTTCGAGGACTACGACATGGGCTACGCCAGCGCGGTCGGCCTGGTGCTGTGGGCGATCATGATCGTCCTCGCGGCGGTCAACCTGGTGGTCACCCGCCGGAAGGACGTCTGATGGCGACCCGGCGGCTGTACCGCCAGTCTCGGTGGACGGCGCGACCGAGCCGGCCGACGGTACGACGGATCGCCTTCTACCTCCTGCTCATCGCGGTGGCCGCGCTGTTCATCGGCCCGTTCCTGATCCTGCTCAGCTCGGCGATCAAGCCGGCCACCCAGGACGTCTTCGGGTTCCCGCCGGACCTCATTCCGCGGCCCCCGGTGCTGGACTGGTTCCGGGAGGCGTGGACGACGATCCCGTACGCCCGCTTCCTGGTGAACTCCCTGATCTACGTCGGGATCACGGTCCCGGTCTACCTGGTCGTGTCGGCGCTGACGGCGTACCCGCTGGCCCGGATCGCGTTCCGCGGCCGCGGGCTGTTCTTCATGCTGTTCCTGTCGATCATGTTCCTGCCGGGCGAGCTCATGCTGATCCCGCGCTTCCTGGTGATGAGCCAGCTGGAGCTGACCGACACCTTCGCGTCGGTGATCCTGCCCGCGATCCTGTCCTCATTGGGCATCTTCCTGCTCCGCCAGGCGTTCTCGCAGATCCCGGACGAGATCGTCGAGGCGGCCCGAGTGGACGGTGCCAACGAGTTCGCCATCTTCTGGCGGATCGCCGTCCCGATCGTCACGCCGACGCTGGCGGTGCTCGCGATCCTCGGGTTCGTCTCGGTCTGGAACAGCTTCATCTGGCCGATGGTCGTGCTCACCAGCCAGTCCAAGTTCCCGATCGCACTCGGGATCGCCTACCTGAGCGGCGTGGCCGGCACCGACGTGCGCGGGCTCGCGGCCGGCACGGTGATCTCGCTGATCCCGGTCATCGCGGTCTTTCTCCTGCTCCAGAAACGCATCCTCGACAGCATGGGCGGCGCCGTCAAAGGCTGACCGCTGTACCTCCGCCCAACCCCTCTCCCCGCCCACCCCCTGCCAGCAAGTGAGGCCATCAGATGACCCCGCACATCACCAGACGCACACTGCTGCTGGGCTCCGCTGCCACCGGAGTCCTCGCCTGCACAGGCACGTCCGCCGTCCCCGCCTTCGCCGACGCCCTCGTCTACGACTCACCCGAGGCTTTCGACGCCGCCCAAGCTGCCTATCTCGCGACCGATGCCCAACACAACGAAGCCGGCCTCTACGCCTGGGGTGAGTCCTACTTCCTGCTCGGGCTGCTCAGGATGTACGAGGCGTACGGCGACCTGCGGTATCTGCAGACCTTCGAGCAACGGGCCGCCCACGTGCTGGCGACCACCGACCAGGGCCGCGGAGTCACCGACTACCTCGGCCGCTCAGGCAAGGTCTGGCGCACCGCCGGCAACTACACGGCCGGGCATGCCGAGCTCCCCGACAGCAGTGGAGGCGCGGCAATCCAACTCCGCTGGGCCGGCGCGCGGTCGGCCGAGTCCACAGCGGAGGTAGCCAACGTCGCCGGCAACACCTTCGACCTGATCCTCCGCAACCCTGGCACCACCGCCGTTGTGACCCTGCGCGGCGTCTCGCTCGACCCTTCAGGTGCGTCGTACGTCGTGACCGCGGTCAACAACGCCTACACAGCAGGGCTGCGCTGGACGGCCGTCGACGTGAGGACGTCGCCCGCGGCGGCCAGCCCGCCGAGCCCGCGGACGATCATCTTCCAACCTCAGTACTACGTGTTCGCCGTGCACACCGGGATGGTCGCGTTCCCGCTCGCCCGCTATGTGCGGATGGTGTTCGAGTCGCCGAGGCTGAAGCGAGGCGCGCGGATGCGGACGGCTCTCCAGCTGCTCAGCGCGGTCCGCGAGGCCGTCGCCTTCCACGACTCCGAGTACGTCGCGCGCGCGGACGGATCAGGCGACTACGTCTGGCCGAAGGGTGCGCCGATTCCCTTCGACGGCACGATCCAGCCGTACAACCAGAGTCATGGCCTCGGCCAGGCGCTGGCGGAGCTGTATCGCGCGACCGGAGAACAGCGCTACCGCGCCAAGGTCGAGCAGATGCTCAAGGCCTACCGGGTCGCTCTCGCCCTCGGTGCCGACGGCGCCTACGTCTGGCCCTACTGGCCGCCGTACAGCGAGTTGTATTCCGGTTACCCCAAGACCGCGGGCGTTTCGGAGTACACCCCGTCGTACCCGGCCTCCCGGCAGATCGAGGACATCAGCCACGCGGCGATCAGTCTCGAGTTCGTCCAGGCGGCGTACGAGGCGGGCATCGATGACGGTCTGGCGGCGGATGTGCATCGGTTCACTGCGACGTTCACGAAGAAGGTGATCCGGTCGGCGACCGAGGTGTGGCTCCGCGTCGACGGTACGACGGACGCCGTACCGGCCAATGCGGTCCAATGTGCGCGCTGGGGTGCTTACGCTGAACACGATCCACTCGTCTACCGGCAGTCCCTGCGGGTGTACGACGCCGTACAACTCGTGCCGTCGCAGGGGTCGCACGCACTCGGGATCGCGTACTTGAACTGGGCCAAACAAGGAGCTTGGAGGAAGCAGTGAAGTTTCTGCGTGTCCATACCGACGAGGGTCTGCGGGACGCTGTGCTGACCGAGGACGGCCGGGTGGCGACGCTGCCGGGGGAAGCCGAGGCGTTCGATCCGGATCGTCTGCGCGAACGTGGCGCAGCGGCTGGCGATGGTGTGCCGTTCGAGGACGTGCGCCTTGCCGCGCCACTCAGTCCCGGCAAGGTCGTGTGTGTCGGGTTGAACTACGCCGACCACGCGGCTGAGGGCGGTCAGGCGGCGCCGCCCGAGCCGATTCTGTTCATGAAGGCGCCCGACACCGTGGTCGGTGCGCACGACGACGTGGTCATCCCGCGCGGTAGCGAGAAGACCGACTGGGAGGTCGAGCTCGGGGTGGTGATCGGGCGTACGGCGTCGTACCTCGAGACCGATGCGGAAGCGCTCGAGCACGTCGCTGGGTACGTGCTGGTGAACGATGTCTCCGAGCGGCATTTCCAGCTCGAACGCGGCGGGCAATGGGACAAGGGGAAGAATGCGCCGACGTTCTGCCCACTCGGACCGTGGCTGCTGACTGCCGACGAGGTTGCCGATCCGCAGGCGATCAAGCTTGGCCTCGACGTGAACGGTGAAGTGTTGCAGGACAGTTCGACCGCGGAGATGATCTTCGGCGTCGCCTACCTGGTTCGCTACATCTCGCAGTTCATGACGCTGTATCCAGGCGACGTGATCAGCACCGGCACGCCGGCCGGGGTTGGCGCCGGCCAGAAGCCACCTCGCTATTTGAAGGGGGGCGACGTGCTCCGGGTCTGGGCCGACGGGCTCGGCGAACAGCACACCCGGCTGATCTCTGCATGAACGTCGAGACTTGGCCCGATCCAGCCGCCCTCGGGACGGCCGCGGCAGCCGCGGCGGCGGAGTCCTTGCGGCGGACCATCGACGAGCGGGGCACGGCCCGGCTCGTGCTGGCGGCTGCGCCGAGTCAGCTCCACACGCTCGCCGCGCTCGCCGTTGCTGAGGGCATCGACTGGCGACGGGTCGAGGTCTTTCACATGGACGAGTACGTCGGCCTGCCGCCGGACGCAGAGCAGCGGTTCGGCCAGTGGTTGCGCCGGCACTTCGTCAACCAGGTGCCACCGACCGACCAGCTGCGGTCGACCGACCGGGTGCTGTCGAGCGAGCGGGTGGGACGGGCCGATCAGGTGGGGTCGGGTGGCCGGGTGGGGTCGGGTGACCAGGTGGGGTCGGGCGATCGGGTGAGGTTGGCGGTGATTGATCCGGAGGGTGGGGCGGAGCCGGGGGCGGAGGCGGCGCGGTACGCGAGGCTGGTGTCGGCTGCGCCGATTGACATTGTGCTGGCCGGGATCGGGGTCAACGGGCATCTCGCGTTCAACGATCCGCCGGCTGACTTCAGTACCACCGACGTCGTGCAGGTGGTTGCCTTGGACAACACCAGTCGGCGGCAGCAGGTCGACGAAGGGTTGTTCGGCGCGCTGGACGACGTACCGACACATGCGTGGACGTTGACTGTTCCGTTCCTGTTGTCGGCTCGGGAGATCTTTTGCATGGTGTCGGGGCCGGCGAAGCGGGAGGCGGTACGGCGGACCCTGGCCGGGCCGGTGGATCCCGCCGTACCGGCGACCGCGTTGCACACGCATCCGCGGACGCGGCTGTTCCTCGACCTGGAGGCGAATCCCGATGAGTGAGTACCTGACCGTGATCACGGAGCTCCTCGGCCGGATCGAGGTCGAGGAGAAGGACTCGATCGCCGCGGCGGCTCGGCTGATGGCTGATCAGGTCGCGGCCGATCGGCTGATCCAGGTGTACGGTCCCGGTGGTCACTCGAACCTTGCCGCGCAGGAGATCTTCTTTCGGGCAGGCGGTCTGATGCACATGTCGGCGCTGCTCGACGAAGGGACGTTGCTGTCCAACGGTGCGCTGCGCTCGATGGCGGTGGAGCGTACGCCGGGCTACGGTCGCATCGTGGTCGAGAACGCGGGGCTCGGCGGGGACGATCTGCTGATCCTCGTCAATGCGTATGGGATCAACGCGGCCTTGATCGACGCTGCGCTGACGGCGCAGGAGCGTGGTGTGCTGACGATCGGAGTGAGCTCGCGGCAGCACGCTGAGCAGACCGCGTCGACCCATCCCGCGCGGCACCCGAGTGGCGCAAACCTGCACGACCTCGTCGAGGTTGCCGTGGACACCAAGGTGCCGATCGGGGACGCGGTGATCCAGTTGGCCGGGATGCCTGAGCGGGTCGCCGCGGTCTCGACGTTCGCCAACGCGTTCACCTTGAATCTCATGGTCTTGCAGACGATCGAGCGGCTGATCGAGCTCGGGGTCGTGCCGCCGGTGTGGCGCAGCGGCAACGCGCCGGGCGGCGACGAGGCGAACGCGGAGTTCATCCACCGCTTCCGAGACCGAGTCCGATGGCTCTGACCGGCCGAGACCCGTGGACCGGCCAGCTGCTGCGCGTTGAGCAAGCGGGTGGTCGTGTCACGGCAGTTGAGTTCCTGTCGGGGGATGAGGAGGACTTGCCCTGGGTTAGTCCGGGACTGGTTGATCTTCAGGTGAATGGGTTTGGGGGGTTTGATGTCAATGGGGATGAGTTGTCGGTGGAGGTGGTTGTTGGGTTGTGGGAGGTGTTGCGGGGGGTCGGGGTGACTACGTTTGTGCCGACGCTTGTGACCGCTGGTGCGGAGCGGACGCGGTGGGCTGTCGGGGTTTTGGCTGAGGCGCGGCGGCAGTATCCGGAGGTGGCTGGGGCGGTTCCGTTCGTGCATTTGGAAGGGCCGCATATTTCGGCGCAGGACGGTCCGCGGGGGTGCCATGACGTGAGGTTTGTGCGGGCGCCGGATTTCAAGGAGTTCGAGGAGGTTCAGCGGGCGGCCGGCGGGCTGGTCGGGATGATGACCGTGTCGCCGCATTGGGTGGAAAGTGTGGAGTTCATTGCCGCTGTGCGAGCCACCGGGACCAGGGTGGCGATCGGGCATACGCATGCCACCACCGCGCAGATTCGTGCCGCGGTGGATGCCGGGGCGCGGCTGTCCACGCACCTCGGGAATGGTGCGCACGCGCAGCTTCCACGGCACCCCAACTACCTCTGGGCGCAGCTCGCCGACGACAGGCTGAGCGCGGGATTCATTGCCGACGGCCATCACCTTCCGGTCGAGACGTTCGTGGCGATGGTTCGGGCGAAGGGAGTCGAGCGGTCCTTCCTGGTGTCCGACTCGGTGGCAGTCGGAGGTCAGTCGCCCGGGTGCTACGAGACCGCTGTCGGTGGCGACGTGGAGCTCACTGACGACGGACGATTGCTCGTCCGAGGTACGCCGTACCTGGCCGGAGCAGCCGCCCCGCTGAAGGACGGGGTCGGCTGGGCAGCCGCTGCGTTCTCGTTGCCGGAGGCACTTACCATGGCGACGACGAACCCTGGCCGGATCGTCGGCGGCATGACAGGTCAGCTGAGACCGGGGACGCCGATGTCGAGTGTGGTCACGTTCCGGTGGAAGGACGGCACGCTGGACTTCAGCTGATTCAGGCCGTCCGCTCAATGGTGTCGCCGAGGATCGTGTCGATGGCGTCGAGCAGCTCCGGGTCGAGCTTGATGCCGGATGCGGCCGCGGAGTCGGCCAGCTGTGAAGGACGCGAGCCGCCGACGATCGCGGACGAGATCCCGGGCTGCTGCAGCACCCACGCAATCGAGAGCTGGGCGAGCGACAGCCCGGCGTCAGCCGCGAGTGGTTTGAGTCGCTGGATCCGCTCGAGCAGGTCGTCGTAGAGGAGCCGTCCGATGAACTCGGATCCGGTCTCGTCGGTTGCTCGCGAACCGGCGGGCGGCGGCTGTCCGGGCAGGTACTTGCCGGCCAGCACGCCTTGCGCCAGCGGCTGGTAGACGATCTGCCCGATGCCCTCGGATGAGCACAGCGGTACGACGTCGGCCTCGATCGTGCGACGCAGCAGGTTGTACTGCGGCTGGTTCGACACGATTCGGTCCAAGCACATGCTGTCCGCGATCGACAGTGCCCGCCTGATCTGGTCGGCCGACCACTCGGACACCCCGACGTACAGCACCTTGCCCTGCCGGATCAGGTCGTCGAACGCTCGCAGCGTCTCCTCCAAAGGCGTGTCGTCGTCGTACCGATGTGCCTGGTACACGTCGATGTAGTCGGTGCCGAGCCGTCGGAGCGATGCGTGTGCCGCCTCCATCACGTGCTTGCGCGACAGCCCACGCTCGTTCGCACCAGGGCCGGTCGGCCAGTAGAGCTTGGTGAGGATCTCGACCGACTCCCGCCGTACGCCGGCCAGCGCGAGGCCGAGCACCTCCTCCGCGCGGGAGTCGGCGTATGCGTCCGCGGTGTCGAACGTGGTGATCCCGGCGTCGAGCGCTGCCCGGGTGCAGGCCAGGGCCTGCTCCTGGTCGATCTGTGCGCCGTGGGTGATCCAGTTGCCGTAGGCGATCTCGCTGATCCTCAGGCCGCTGCGGCCGAGCCTGCGATGGAGCATCGGGGGTCCTCTCATCCGAGCGCCGCAAGCAGAATCTGGGAGCGCTTCCAGCCGAAGTGTAGTCAGCGAGAGGTGCACCGCACACCCTCAAAACCGAAGTGAGCAACCGAGAGCGCGGCCTTGACGTGCAGCGACGACGTCGGCACCATGCCTGGTGACACCGCCATCAACGCGGTCAGATTGAAAGCGCTCCCGGACTGTCTTCCGCCCACATCATCAGACAGGAGAGCAGCACTCATGAGATGGATCACCCGCGGCCTGCTAGCGGCCGCGCTCGCCCTGGGTGTGGTCGTCCCGGCCACGACACCCGGCGCCGGCGCGGCCACCGAGCTCATCAAGAACGGCTCCTTCAGCAGCGGTACGACGAACTGGTGGAGCTCCGGCAACACGCCGATCACCATCGACGCCGGTCAGCTCAAGGCGGTCGTCCCGAGCGGCACCGCCAACAAGTGGGACGCCATGCTCGGCCAGAAGGTCCCCGCGTTCCCGGTCCACAAGGACCACCGCTACGTCCTGTCCTTCGACGCCCGCGCGAGCGCCGCTCGTGAGGTCCGGACCACCGTGCAGCTCAACGTCGCCCCCTACACGGCCAACCTCGACAAGACCTTCACCGTCGGCACCACGACCAAGCGCTACGCGTTCGCCTTCACGGCCACCCAAGAGATCACCAACTCGGAGCTGACGTTCCAGCTCGGCGGCGTGGCCGGATACACGCTCTGGCTGGACAACGTGTCGCTGGTCGACAACTACGGCAACGTGGCCGGCGATCCGGTGTCGATGACCAGTGGGTTCTACGTCGACCCGGACAACAACGCCAAGGTGTGGGCGGACAAGCCGGCGAATGCCGGTCATCCGGATCGGCAGTTGATCATCGACAACCTCGCGACCAAGCCGATGGCGCGCTGGTTCGGTGGCTGGAGCGGCGACATCGCCGACGCGGTCCACCGGTTCGTCCGCGACGCGGACGCGGCGGACAAGCTGCCGACGCTGGTGGCGTACAACATCCCAGGCCGAGACGCCTGCGGCGGGCACTCCAGCGGGGGAGCGCAGGCGGTGGCGGCCTACAAGGACTGGATCGAGACGTTCGCAGCGTCGATCGGCAACCGGCCGGCACTGGTCATCCTGGAGCCGGACTCGATCGGCGACTTCCAGTGCATGAAGACCGAGCAGGACCGGACCGATCGCGTCGAGATGCTGAGTTTCGCGCTGCGGGCGTTCAAGGACCTTGCTCCGAACACCTGGACCTACGCGGACGGCACGAACAAGGGCTGGGCCGTGGAGATCACCGTGCCGGAGGTGGCCCGGCGACTGAACCTGATCGGGGTCGCGAGCGCCCATGGCGTCGCGGTGAACGTGTCGAACTACTACACCACCGCCGACAGCGTCGCCTATGCGAACGAGCTCAACGGCCGGCTCGGGGCGTCGAAGCCGTTCGTGATCGACACCAGCCGCAACGGCAATGGGCACAACGGTGAGTGGTGCAACCCGGCGGATCGCAAGCTCGGTGTGACCTCGCGGGTCGGTGGCGGTGCCGAGATGCTGCTCTGGATCAAGGTCCCTGGTGACTCCGACGGCGACTGCGGTATCGGGGCCGGGATCCCGGCCGGCAGCTTCGATCCGTATCTGGCGAAGTCGCTGATCCTCGGCGACAGCACTCCCTGAGGGCTGACCGGGCCCGAGTGGGCCGTCCCGTCGGCTCGGGCCCGGTCTTCGACGCTGGTACGGCGTACGGTGGACAGGCGCCCGTACGTCGTACCAGCTTTCACTGCTTCAGAGCAGTGGCGATCGTGTCGGCGATCGGCGTGGTCGGGCGGCCGATCAGGCGGCTCAGGTCACTGCCACGGCCGGCCAGCAGGCCGCGCTCGATGGCGGCGTCGACATCGACCAGGATGTGCGCCATCGGCTCCGGCACGCCGGCGCCGGTCAGGATGCCGAGCAGCACGTCGCCCGGAACGTTGTTGTGGGCAACATCCTTCCCGGTCTGCCGAGCCAGCTCGGCCGCGTACTCGGCCAGCGACCACGCGGTGTCGCCGTTCAGCTCGTAGGCCTTCTTCTCGTGCCCCGAGCCGGTCAGTACGGCGGCCGCCGCGGCAGCGTAGTCGCGCCGGGACGCGGATCCGATCCGGCCCTCACCCGCGGCGCCGACGACACCGTGCTCGAGCTGGACGGACAGCTGCTGGGTGTAGATCTCGCTGTACCAGCCGTTGCGCAGGAAGGTGTAGCTCAGGCCGGAGTCGAGGATCGCCTGCTCAGTCGCCTTGTGGTCGGCGGCCAGGTCGAAGTCGGCCTCGGGTCCGCCGAGCACACCGGTGTAGGCGATCCGGGCGACACCGGCTTCCTTTGCGGCGTCGATGACCGCCATGTGCTGAGCGACCCGGTTGCCGACCTCACTGCTCGAGATGAGCAGCACGGTGTCGCCTTCCTTGAATGCGGTCGCCAGACTGGCGGGGTCGTTGTAGTCGGCGATCCGGATCTCGACGCCACGGGCCGCGATTCCGGCGGCCTTCTCGGCGTTCCGCACCGCGGCGACGACCTGGTCGGCCGGGACGCGCTGCAGCAGTTCGTCGATGACGAGGTGGCCGAGCTGGCCGGTGGCGGCGGTGACGACGATGCTCATCCGTTCTCCTTTTGGTTGATCGTTGTATTACCCACAGCTTAGGAGTCAAGCGGAAGCGGTTCTATGTCTACCCAGCGCTGATTTATGTCTGATCGTCTTGCTAAGGACGCGTATGATGAGAATCATGGATGTTCTAGCTGACGTGCTGGCCGCGATGCGGTCCGGCCCGGCCACCTCCGGGCGGACCGAGGTGCGCGGGCCGTGGGGGCTGCGGTTCCGCGAGGCGCCGACCGCGGCGTTCCATGTCGTGCACCAGGGGACGTCGTGGCTGCTGGCGCCGGACGAGTCGCCGCTCGCGCTCGGACCAGGAGATGCCGTCCTGCTGCCACGCGGACTCGAACACACGTTGGCGGATCAGCCGGACTCGCCGGTGGTCGACTTCGATCCCGAGGACATACCGGCGGGCGGTGACGGAGCCAGGTCGCTCCTGCTGTGTGGTGCGTACCGGCTCGATCGGCAGCGTCCGCACCCGGTTCTCACCAACCTGCCCGAGGTCGTGCACGTCCCGGCCGATCCGGGCCGGCACCGAACCCTGCACACCGCGATCGAGATCCTCGGCGAGGAGCTCGACGCGAACCGGCCGGGGGCGGCGGCCGTCGTACCGGCGCTGGTGGACGCGCTCCTCGTGCTGATTCTTCGCGCCTGGCTCGAGGATCGGCGGTGTCCGACCGAGGGCGGTTGGTCGCGTGCCCTCACCGACACCGCGGTCGCGCAGTCGCTGGAGTTGATTCACTCGAAGCCAGGCGCCAACTGGACTGTTGCCGACCTCGCCGCCGATGTGGGTCTGTCTCGTGCGGCCTTCGCCCGGCGCTTCACCGAAGCCGTCGGCGAACCGCCGCTGACCTACCTGTCCCGCTGGCGGATGACGACGGCCGCGCGGCTGCTGCGGGACCACGATCGTCCCCTCGCCGCGGTGGCCAAGGAGATCGGGTACACCTCGGAGTTCGCGTTCGCGAAGGCGTTCAAGCGCGACTTCGGGATCGCGCCTGGTGCCTACCGCAAGCAGCCGGCGCTCAGTGGTACGTGAGGTCGTCCGGTCGTAGCGTCGCCACCAGCTCGCCCCGGCTGCGGACTCCGACCTTGGCGAACGCCGCCTTCAGGTGGTCCTGCACGGTGTGCGGCGAGATCGACAGCCGGTCGGCGATCTCCGGGGTCGTGTGACCGGAGATCACCTCGAGGCAGATCTCGCGCTCCCGGGTGGTCAGTCCGTACGCCGCCAGCAGCATGCCGACCAGGTGACGGCCGGACGCCGGCTCGATCGTCACCACGACCTCGGACTGGTCGTCGTCGCTGATCAACCGGCTGCCTTGCAGGACCACCCAGCCGCCGGCCGCGGTCTGCACCCGGGCCTGGAACGACCCGGACGCGGCGGCCAGCGTCCCGGTCACCACTGCCCGCAGCAACGTGTTGAACCGGCCGGGCGCGATGTCGTCCAGCGCGTCCTGCCAGGTCCGCGCGGCCGGCGTGACCGCGCGGGGCTCGCCGCCCGGCCCGGTCACCACAATGGACGGTCCGACCCCTCCTCGATACCCGTGGGCATCGGTGCGCACCGCCACTCTCGTCGCCGCGCCGATCGCCGGCGCCACCGAGCCGAGGAACTCCACCTCGCGATCGGTGAACTCCGTCCCACCCCGGACGAACCCGGCCGCACCCCAGCAGTCCCCGTCGACGATGAACGCCGCTCGCAGCTCGTGCTCGATCCCGAGCGGTCGCCAGACCTCGTTGAGCCGCCGGTGCCGGACGACCTCGCGGTACGGCAGATCGGACAGTCGCGCCACCGGGTACGGCAGTTTGGCCAATTCGGCGAACGAGTTCGGGTTGTCCGCGGCGTACTCGGTCTCGGCCAGCGTCGGTTCGTACTCCGCTGGAATCTTCACGCTGCCACTGGTCATCGAACTGATCACCAGCGTGCCGGGGTCCATCGACGCCCAGCAGGTCAGGTCGTCCCCGATGACCTGCTCCAGCACCTCGATCGCCGCGGCGTGCAGTTGCGCGACGCCCAGTCCTGACGTCGCCAGTGCCGCGATGTCGCGCCGCGCCGTCCGCGCCCGGCCCTCCCACATGCGCTCAGTATGCGCCGCCACCGACAGCCCGGCCATCCCCGAAATGTGGGGATTCGGGTCCCGCGACGAGCCCAGCCGGACGGGATGGATCGCGCTACAAAGCCTTCCTACGGTCGGCACAACAACCGAGCAGGGGAGGACATCATGACTGAATCGGTGCACCTGAGCACAGCGGGCACAGGCGCGGAGTACGTCGCTCCGGACGCGACCGTCACGGTGAAGGTCGGTGGAGAGCACACTGGAGCGCAGTACGAGATCTTCGAGATCGACGCGCCCCGCGGACCGGCCGCGCCGCCGCACAGCGAGACCTGGAGCAAGGCGTTCTACGTGCTGCAGGGCCGCATCCTGGTGCAGGCCGGCGACGAAGGCTACGACCTGGGTCCCGGCGCGTCGATCAGCATCCCGGCCGGGACGGTGAACACGTTCTCGGTGCTGACCCCGTCGGCGAAGTTCCTGGCCGTCAGCCAGACCGGAAAGATGGGCGACTTCTTCGCGGACCTCGCGACCGTCGACCCGACCGACTACGCGGCGCTGGGCGAGGTGTCGAGCCGGCACGGGGTCACGCTCGCCGGAGTCCCGACATGAGTACGGCGGCGCAGGTGCTGGCCATCGCGATCGCGGTGATGCTCACGGTCGTGTTCGTGATGGAGGCGATCCTTTACCGGAACCCGCGGCTGTACCCGATGTTCCTGACCAGGCCCGGTGACCTGGACGCGGTCCGGTTGTGGACGGTCAACATGGGCTGGTACAACCTCACGACCGCGGTTGCGCTGGTGGCGGGCGTCGTGCTCGTGCAGACCGATCACCTGCCGCAGGGGGAGGCGCTGATCGTCTTCACCGCCGCGCAGCACACCTTCATGGCGGTCGTCCTGGTGATCTCGCAGCCCAAGCTCTGGCTGAACGCGCTGCTGGAGGGGGTTCCTGCCGCGATTCTGCTCGTCCTTGCCCTCAACTAGGCAGCTATGAACGGTAGGAAAGTTACACAAATTGTCCCACTATGGGTATCAAGCACCACGCACTCTCAAGGTTCCCCGGATGGCTCCGTTCGCTTCACCGTCCGGGGAGCCCACCGCCCTGAGTAGTAGTGAAGGTGAGGCCCATGAGCCCAATCAGTCGCAGAACCCTGGTCTTCGGCGGGATTGCCGCCGCCGGAGTCAGCGCTCTTCCGGTCCGCTCCACCGTGATCGCGGCGACAGCGGCAGTCCCGTACCCGTTCCAGCTGGGGGTCGCGTCCGGTGAGCCGGACGCCAGCAGCGTCGTGCTGTGGACCCGGCTGGCGCCATCGCCCCTCAATGCCGACGGCCAAGGCGGCATGGCGAACGCCAACGTCACCGTCGACTGGCAGGTGTCCACCACGGACACCTTCAGCACCCTCGTCGCCTCCGGCACCGTCACTGCGGCGTACGCCGCCGCCCACTCGGTGCATGTGGTTGCCGGTGGCCTCAATCCCGACTCGGACTACTTCTACCGATTCCGTGCCCAGGGCCACATCTCGCCGGTCGGCCGGACCCGTACGGCGCCCGCCGTCGGCACCAACGGGCGTGACCTGGTCATGGCGTTCTCCTCGTGTGCGCACTACGAGGAGGGCTACTACACCGTCTACCGCCGGATGGCCGAGGAGAACCCGGGCCTCATCCTGCACCTCGGCGACTACATCTACGAGTACGGCGCTGTCGCCGGACGCACCCGGACCCACGCGGGCACGACCGAGATCGTGACGTTGGCGGACTACCGTCGGCGGTACGCGCAGTACAAGTCCGACCCGGACCTGCAGGCCGCCCACGCTGCCGCGCCGTGGATCGTCGTACCGGACGACCATGAGGTGGAGAACAACTACGCGAACATGGTGCGGGCGGACAGCACTCCGTCGCTCACCACTGCGCAGTGGACGTCTCGGCGGACGTCGGCGTACCAGGCGTACTACGAGAACATGCCGCTGCGGCCCGCGCAGGCCAACAGCGGCAACAGCATCCCGTTGTACCGCCGGCTGCGGTGGGGGAACCTCGCGACCTTCCACATGCTCGACACCCGGCAGTACCGCAACGACCAGGCATGTGGTGACGGCTGGAAGGTGTGCTCCGATGCGGACCTGGCGTCGCGCAGCCTGCCCGGCAACGCCCAGGAGACCTGGCTGCTCGATGGACTGGCGCAGCACTACGGCACCTGGGACATCATCGGTCAGCAAGTGTTCTTCGCCCGGCGGTTCAACGCGAGCGGCGCGAGCATGGATTCGTGGGACGGCTACCGCGCGTCCCGGGCCCGCATCCAGCAGGGCTGGGTGTCCCGCGGCACTCGCAACCCGGTCGTCCTCACCGGAGACGTCCACCGGGCCTGGGCGAGCGACCTGAAGGCCGACTACAACAACGCGAGCTCGGCCACGATCGGCTCGGAGCTCGTCACCAGCTCGGTCACCTCGAGTGGCGACGGCGACGGCGCGACCACGATCCCCGACGTTGGGACCAACCCGTGGCTGAAGTTCTACAACAACCGGCGCGGCTACGTCCGTACGACGATCAGCCCGACCCAGCTGCAGGCCGACTTCCGCGCGGTCGCGAAGGTGTCCGAGCACGGTGCCGCCGCGTCGACGGTGAAGTCGTTCGTCATCCAAGAGGGCCAGCCCGGCCTGCAGGCTGTGTGAGGGGAACGATGAAGAAGACACTCGCCATCACCGCGCTGGCGGCATCGTCGCTCGTGTTCACCGCCCTGCCGGCGCAGGCTCACATCGCCACCCCGACCTGGTCGACGGCCAACAGCGTGTCGACGGGGGACCAGGACAACCCGGCGATCGCGACCAACCGCAACGGCTACACCGCTGTGGTGTGGGAGGACGACCGCGACACCGACGACGCGACGACCAACGTGCACAGCGAGATCTACCTACGAACCTTCCGCAACGGTACGGCGCTCTACGAGGTGAAACTGTCCGCCGCGGGAAGTAGTGGCGTCACCAACTGGCGGCACCTGCACCCGGACGTTGGGCTGGACGACAAGGGCAACGCGGTCGTCGTCTGGCAGGACGACCCGGACGGCAACGGCTACTACAACATCCCGTACCGGGTAGTGAACACGGCCGGCACGGTCACCGCCTCAGGCTCCGCCAACAGCAGCGCGGACGGTCAGCAGATCAACCCGCGTGTCTCGGTGGACCCGGACGGTGCGCCGACGAGTGGTGCGGTCGCGTTCACCGTCGTGTGGGAAGACATTCAGGGCACCGCGCCGGCGACCGTGAAGGCGGCCGGGTACACCGGTCCGACCACGCGAGCCTGGGAAGTCACCGCATCGACGACGACCGGGCAGCACCACAACCCGGACGTGGCCGTGTCCGCCTCGGGTGACGCGGTCGTGGTGTGGGACGACGACGGTGACGCCAACGCGTCGTACGAGGTCGGGCTGATCCGGCTGGGCCGGACCAACGGTGCGGCCACGTTGTCCCGCCGGGTCGCGAACTCCAACACCACGGGCCAGCAGAGGCATCCGGCCGTAGCGGCCAACTTCAACGGCGACTTCGCGGTCGCGTGGGAGTCCGACCACACCGGTACGGCGGGAGCGTGGACGCGGAGCTTCACCGCCACCGGGGCCGCGCGGTTCGCGGATGTGCAGGTGGCGGCCGGCGGCAAGGCGCCGTCGATCGGCATCGACGACGTGTCCCAGACCGTCGTCGGCTGGACTGTTCAGGCCACCGATCTCAACGTCTGGGTCCGTGGCTTCGGGACCGACGGCACCGACACCGGCCGGCTGTCTGCACAGCAGCTCAACTCCCTGCCCGACGGGCGGCAGGAGCAGATGACGGTCGCCGTCTCGCCGTATGCCCAAGTCGCCGTGGCCTACACCGACGACAACGACGGCAACACCTACGACCAGATCTACCTGGGCCAGGACTTCTCCAACAACAGTTGGTGAGTCAGTTGACCGCGAACCACAACACCGCGGCCAGCACGACCTCGACCCAGAAGTAGAACCAGATCGGATAGAAGGCGGCCGGCCGGTCGACCACCCGCCCAACCAACCGGCCGGCTGCCATCCCACCCAGCGCAACCGCGACCGCGATCACGGCGCCGCGGCGGATGTCCGCGTCGATCGCCGCGACGACGAGCATCCCGGCGACGGCCAGCCCGAAGCCGCCGTACACGGCTCGGACCTCGGTGCGGGCGTGCGGTCCGGCCGCCTGGATCCCGAACGGCCGGACGAGCGCGGCCGGAGCGGCGAGCCCATACAGTCCCATGCCGGCGAAGAACACCGCCACGACCACTATTGCAATCATTGCAAGAGGCTACCGCGTCGTCGATGTGACCGTGCTGATCACGGTGTTTCCGGAGGTGACCACCTCGAGGCGGTCGATGTCGTCCAGCGGGATCGACGTGCTGGCCGGGACGTCGGCCCGGTAGGTGCTGGTTGTCGCCCACCAGCCGGCGATCTCCGTGGTGCCGTCACGGCCGTGCACGATGAGCTTGCAGTGCTCGGCCGGTGGTAGTCCGGCCATCTGCAGCTTGATGTCGGTGCCCCACGCGTGGCTGGTGAGCTGGGCGGTCACGTCGACGCCGTCGGTGGCTGTCCAGGTGACTTCATCGCTCGGTGCTTGCCAGCCGAGGATGCCTCCGATGACTGCGGCGATCACCACTGCGGCCGCCGCCAGGATCAGGCTGCGTCGGCGCGGCCTACGCCGTACCGGCAGTTGGAGAGGTGGCGCCGGCTCGTCGGCCTCGATGTCTTCGATAGGTACGGCGTGGAGCAGCCCAGGCAGGTGGGCGAACTGGAGGAGCGCCTCGCGGCACGAGTCACAGGTGACTAGGTGCCGTTCGGTCGCTCGGCGTTCCTCGACGTCGAGGGCGCCGAGCACGTACGCGCCGATCGCGATGGTCTCCGGACACGTCATGAGCCCGTCACTCCCTTCTCCTCCAGGGCGGCGCGTAATGCATGCAGGGCGTAGTAGCTTCGCGACTTGACCGTCCCGGGCGGGATGCCCAGGACGGCAGCCGCTTCCGCGACGGTGTGGCGCCGGTAGAACAGCTCGACGATGACCTGCCGGTGGTCGTGACTCAGCCCGCGCAGGACCTCGGCGACCTGCCACGCCTGTAGCACCCGGTCGATGTCGTCGCCGAGCGCCGCGAACTCGCGCCCCTCGATCGCCACCTCCGTCACCCGGGCGGCGCGCCGGCGCTGCCCGGAGATCACCAGGTTCCGCGCGACCGTGAACAACCAGCGCCCGGCCCGGTCCGGGTCGAGCTCGGCCGAGTGCGCCCAGGCGCGCGTCATCGTCTCCTGGACGATGTCCTCGGCGTACTGGTGGTCACCGCCTACCGAACGCAGGACGTAGCCGAACAACGGTCGCCGGTACCTGTCGTACAGCGCGCGGATCACGGTCTCGTCATCCACACTCAAGAAATACGCAGCAGAGCCGTCAAAGGTTCAACTGAACCCGGACGGCCCGCCGTGCGTACTTGCTCAGGTGAAGAACTTCAATTTGTTGCTTGGAGCAACGGCGGCGCTGGCCTTGCTCACAGCCTGTGGTGGCAGCGCACGGGAAGCGGCCGGCGATCAGCCGGCCGACGGCACCGTCTCGGTCCAGGAGGTCGACGGCCTCGGCCAGACCCTCGTCGACTCCTCCGGCAAGACCCTGTACTTCGCCGACCAGGAAGCCGACGGCACGATCAAGTGCACCGAGAGCTGCCTGTCCTTCTGGTTCCCGGTCGAAGGATCCGACAGTACGGCGAAGTCCGTCGACGGACTGGCGGTCGTCAAACGTCCCGACAACGGCGCGAGCCAGCTCACGTTCCAGGGCAAGCCCCTGTACACGTTCAAGCTGGACACCGGGTCGGGGCAGCACCAGGGACACAACCTCGAGGATGCCTTCGGCAACACCACGTTCACCTGGCACGCCGCGACAACCGGTGCCGCCCCGACCGAAGCTCCGTCGAACCCGGGCTACGACTACTGACTCGGTTCCACCAGCACCCGCACGTCCCACGGACCGAGGTCGAGCTTGTCGCTGACCGTGGTATCCGCGAGTACGTCGTGCAGCATCGACGGCAGGTCGATGCTCAGGCTGTCCCACGACCAGTTGTGCACGAAGCGCAGCCGGCGCCCGTCGGGGGCGGTGGCCGACGTAATGGTCACACTCGAAGGCAGATCGGTCCATGGTGAGGGGCTGATCCAGTGGAACAGCGCGACCGCGAGCGGGCCGTTCGGAACGGTGCCCACATAGGTGATCCGGCCGTCTCCGTGCGCCCGCGTGGTGATTGCCGGCCACCGCCCGAAGTGCGGGTGCTCGTAGCTGGCCAGTACGTCGGCGCCGTCGACCTGCAGTCCGTCGGCCCAGCGTGTCGCTGCCGCGTCGTCGCCGAGCTGCAATGGTGAGTCGGCCGCGGCACGGACCGGCAGGTCCACGCTGAGGTTGCTGTACTCGTCGTACGAGACTCCGGCTGCTGCAGCGAGTCCGGCAGGCATGGTGGCGGTGCGAGCCCGTGCCTCGAGGTCGGCGTACCCGGTGCGCGGTCCGACGACCAGGTGGCCGCCCGCCGCGGCATAGGCGAGTAGTTGCTGCAGTAGTGCATCGTCGGCCAGGTAGAGACCCGGGACGACCAGCACCGGGTCCGCTGTGCCGGTGAACTGGCTGGCATGCAGGATGCGCACCTGCAGTCCGGCGTCGAAAGCGCCACGGTAGAAGGGATCGAAGAGGCCGTGGTACGAGCGGTCGTCCGGACTGCCGTCCTCATGGGAGAGGGCCGGGTACTTCTGCATCAGCCACTTGCTCGGCAGCGAGTACAGCATGGTGACGTCGCTGTCCGGGGTCAGCTCGGTCACCAGCTCACCGGCGGCTTCCAGTTCGGCGCCTAGCTGAGCGATCTCCCGATAGGTCCGGCCAGGCTTGCCGTTGTGGGGGAGTACGCCGCCCCAGTAGGTCTCCGCACCGAAGTGCAGCGTGTGCCAGTGCCAGTACTCGATCATCTTCGCGCCACGCGAGACGAGTGCCCAGGCTGCCTGCCGCCACTGGCCGTCGTACGCGGGCCGGTTGTCCCACGGGTAGCCGATCGACTGCGCGTTCGTCTCGGTCACCAGGAACGGTCGCTGCTGTGACGAGTACATGCGGTCCGCGCTGAGGTAGAGCGCCCACGTGCCCCGGGTGGTCCAGTTCTGCTGCGCTGACCCGGTCTGCGGGTGCAGCAGTCCGTCCTGCATCGCGTAGTACGGATTGCCTGCCGTGACGTCCAGCCGCCGTACCAGCTCGTCGTCGGCCATGGCAGGGCGCTCGTAGGAGATGCAGGTGGTGACGAATTGGTCGGGACGGGTGTACTCGCGGACGATGTCGGCCTGCCAGCCGATGAACTCGGTGGTCTGGTCGGCCTGGAACTGCCGCCACGCGACGTCGTACTGCGGCTGGTAGTTACCGTCCGGTGTCCACAGGTCGGCCCAGTCCGACAACCGGTGCGACCAGTAGACGAGCCCCCACTCGTCGTTGAGCGTCTGCACCTCGCCGTACTTGTGCCGCAGGCTGTCCACGAACCGCTGGAACACCCCGTGGTTGTGGAAGAGCTCGTTCCCCGGCTCGTTGTCGACCTGGAACCCGATCACCGCCGGATGGCCGGCGTACCGGTCGGCGATCTTGCGGATCACCCGCTCGGCGTGGAACCGGAAGCCGGGGTGGGTGAAGTCCACCTCCTGCCGTGCGCCCCACGGGATCCGCTGACCCGTCCTGCGCTCACCCGCTATCTCCGGGTAAAGCCGGACCAGCCACGGTGGTACGGCGTACGTCGGAGTCCCCAGCAGTACGGCGATGCCCCGGGCGTGCGCGCCGTCGAGGACGGGCTGAAGCCAGTCGACGTCGAAGCGGCCGTTCTCGGGCTCCCAGGTCGACCACACGGACTCGCCGACCCGGATGACCGAGAACCGGGCCGCGGCCATCAGGTCGAGGTCCTGCTCGAGCCGGTCGTGCGGTTGGTATTCGTGATAGTACGCAGCCCCGAAGAGCACACGCTCTTGCACAGTTTCTCCAAGGATAGAAAGGGAATCAGCCTTTGACGCCGCCGGTCGACAGGCCGGACTGCCAGTAGCGCTGCAGCAGCAGGAAGGCCGCGACCAGCGGGATGATGGACAGGAAGGACCCGGTGATCACCAGTGACAGCACCGCTCCGGTCGTCCCGCCACCCGCGCTGGCCTGCGACGACCACGCGGCCAGGCCGACGGTGACCGGGTACAGGTCGGGGTTGTTGAGCATGATCAGCGGCAGGAAGTAGTTGTTCCAGGTCGCGACCAGGGTGAAGAGCACGACGGTGACGATGCCTGGGGCAAGCATCCGGAGCGCGACCTGGAAGAAGATCCGGAACTCGCCGGCCCCGTCGATCCGGGCCGCCTCGATGATCCCGTCCGGCACCGCGTCCTGCGCGTAGATCCGCATCAGGTACAGGCCGAACGGGCTGACCAGTGACGGCAGGATGATCGCCCACGGCGTGTTGACCATCCCGGCCTTGCTGAACAGCAGGTACGTCGGGATCGCGAGGGCCGTGGTCGGCACCATGATCGCGCCGAGCACCAGCGCGAACATCGGCACGTTCCCGCGGAACCGGTACTTGGCGAACCCGTACCCGCCGAGGGCGCAGAGCAACGCGGCGCCGCCGGCACTGGCCACCGAGTAGAAGATGGTGTTGCCCATCCAGCGCGCGAACACCCCGCCGTCGGTCGTCACCGTGTCCCGGATGTTGGTGAACAGTGAGAAGTCGCCGGCGAACCACAGCCCGAAGCTCGAGAACAGGTCGGCGATCGTCTTGGTCGAGGCCACGAACAGCCAGAACAACGGCAGCAGGAAGTAGATCAGCAACGCCAGCATGGCCAGGGTGAGCACGTTGCTGCGGCGTTCGGTCATGACCGGCTCCTCCGTGCGGTGACGAACAGGACCGCGTACGACGCGACGACGATGACCGCGCCGAGGAGGAACGAGACCGCCGCGGCGTAGTTCACCTCCTGGCCGGTGAAGGCCAGCGTGTAGGCGTAGAGGTTCGGCGTGTAGGCGCTGTCGATGACGCTCGGCGCCAGTCGCTGCATCAGTTGCGGCTCGTTGAACAACTGGAAGCTGCCGATCACCGAGAAGATCAGGCACACCAGCAGTGCCGGCCGGAGTGCGGGGATCTTGATGCTCCACGCCGTACGGATCGCTCCGGCGCCGTCGACTGCCGCGGCTTCGTAGAGCTCGTGCGGCACGGCCCGCAGAGCGGCGTACAGGATGATCATGTTGTAGCCGGTGAACTCCCAGGTGACGACGTTCGCCAGCGAGCCCAGCATCCAGCTACTGGTGAGGAACTCGGGCGCCGGCAGGCCGAGCGCGTCCGTGAGCTGGGTGAACGGTCCGAAGTCGCGGCCGTAGAGGTATCCCCACATCAGCGCGGCGACCACGCTCGGCACGGCGTACGGCAGGAAAATCCCGAGCCGGAAGACCTTCGCCATCCGGAGCAGGCCGCTGTCGATCGCGAGCGCTGCCACCAGCGCGATGACGAGCATGAGCGGCACCTGGATCAGGAAGAACAGCCCGACCCGACCGATCCCTTCCAGCAGCCGCGGATCGGTGACCGCCCGGCTGTAGTTCTCGAGTCCGGCGAACACCGTGCCGCCGATCAGCCGCTCCCGGAACAGGCTGAGGTACGCCGCATAGGCGAGCGGCAGCACCAGCATGGCCAGGAACACCAGCATGAACGGCGCGACGAAGAGGTAGCCGGTCGAGGCGTGGCTGACGCCACGCCTCCGCCGGCGAGCCTCACTGCGGCTCGGTGTCGCCGACTCGAGCCTTTCGGTGACGTTGACACTCATTGCTCGACCTTGAAGCCCTGGTTCTCCGCGTACGTCGTGGTTCGCTGCTGCCACTGGTCGAGCGCGGCGCCGGTGTCACTCTTGTTCGCGAACGACTTGCCGACGGTCTCGTCCCAGTCGTTGACGGCCTGGTCCAGGAACGGCGGCCACTGGAACTTCGTGTCGACCGTGTCGCTGATCTCCGCGAACAGCTTGTTCACCGGCTGGCCGCCGTAGAAGGGCAGCGGCCGGTCGACGAAGGCCGGGTCGGCCAGCAGCGCCTTGGTGACCGGGAACAGGAACTGCTCGGTCGCGAACATCTTGGTCGAGGCGGGATCGGTGTTGATGAACTCGGCCAGCTTCGCCGCGGCGATCGGGTTCTTGGTGCCCTGGACGACGGCCGTCGTCGAGCCGCCCCAGTTTCCGGAAACGTTCTTACCGGCTTCCCACTGCGGCAGCGGCGCCGCCCGCCACTTGCCGGCAGTCGCCTTCGCGCTGCCCTCGAGGAAGACCGGACCCCAGGCGGCGGTCAGCCAGGTGGCGTACTTGCCGCGGTTCAGCGCCTGGTACCAGGCGTCGTTGAAGTCGGCGTCGGCGGAGACCACGCCTTCCTTGATCAGGCCGCCCCAGTAGTCGCCGAGCTTCTTGGAACCCTCGCCGTTCAGGTCGACCTTCACCGAGTCCGCGCTGGGGTTCTCGAACGGCTTGATGCCGGCCTGCCACAGCAGGCCGAACCAGACGCCGGCCTGGTTCTGCGCCAGGTTCGTCATGTAGACGTTCGGGTCCGCGGCATGCAGCTTGCGGGACGCCGCCGCGAACTCGTCCCAGGTCTTCGGTACGGCGATGCCGTGCTTGTCGAAGATGTCCTTGCGGTACAGCATCCCCATCGGCCCGCTGTCCTGCGGAACCGCCCAGACCTCCCCGCCGGAACCGACCACCTGTTGCCAGGTCCAGGGCACGAACTGGTCCTTCAGGGACTCGGCGCCGTACGGCCGCAGGTCCATCAGGCTCTTGGTGAGCGAGAACGTCGGGATGTACTGGAACTCGATCTGGACCGCGTCGGGGAAGCCGCTGCCGGCCTTCAGCGCCGTGCGCAGCTTGGTGTACTGCGGTTCGCCCTGGCCGGCGTTGACCACCTTCACCTTGATCGCCGGGTACTTCTGCTGGAACAGGGCGACCTCCTTCTGAATGTTCGGGACCCAGGTCCAGAAGGTGAGCTCGGTCGGGGTGGTCATCGCCTTGTCGATCTCGGCCTGGCTGACGGCCTGGGCCGGCGCGGCGCCGTCGGACGACGAGTCGTCGCCGCCTCCGCCGCAAGCGGCGAGAGCGAGCGCGGCGGTGAGTGCGAGTGCGATGCCGGCGCGTCGCCGGCCTTTCGGGAACGAGAACACGGGGAACAACTCCTCGGAAGTTGGCAAGGCGGCGCCCAGGTAGGGGCGGACGAGCGCCCTACCTGCTGGGTACGTCGGTCAGGACGCGGGAGCGGTGGAGTGACGGATGACCAGCCGGAGCGGTGGTGGCTCCGGTGCGGGGGAGCGGTCGCCGGTGGGCGACTCGATCTCCGTGACCAGGTTCGCGATCCCGCGGGCGACGTGCGCGTCGAAGTCCTGCGGGACGGTGGTGAGCGGCGGGCTCAGGTAGGCGGCCGACGGGATGTCGTCGAAGCCGACGATGCTGACCTCGCCGGGGACGGAACGACCGGCCTCGGCGAGCGCGCGCAGCACCCCGATGGCCATGTCGTCGTTGGCGACGAAGATCGCGGTGACCTCGTCGTTGCGGGCGAGTTGCCGGCCGGCCTCGTATCCCGAGGCCGGCAGCCAGTCGCCTTCGAGCACCGGCGGTTCCGGAACACCCGCGGCGGCGAGCGCCTGCCGCCAGCCTTCGAGCCGTTCCCGGGCCGCCCACCAGCGCTGCGGCCCGGCAACGTGCCAGACGGTTCGGTGTCCGAGGCCGAGCAGGTGCTCGGTCGCCAGCCGGCCGGCGCCGGTGTTGTCGCCGCCGGTGTAGAGCGCGGAGCGGGCGGTGAGTCCGGGGAACTGCCCGAAACTCAGCACCGGGAGGTCGACGTTGATCGGCTGGTCGTCACCCTCGTCGATCGGTTCCGACAAGATGATGCCGTCGACGCCCTGCTCGAGCAGGTGCTCGACGGCGCCCGCGACCCCGCCGGTGTCGCCCTCCAGCGTGTTGACGATGCTCAACGAATAGCCGGTACTGCGCAGGGTCCGTTCGATCGCGACCAACTGGGTCGACGGGCCGAAGAGCGCCGTACCGAGGCAGACCACTCCGATCCGCCGGGTGCGGCCGGAGTTGAGCGCCCGGGCGGCGTTGTTGCGGCGGTAGCCGAGCTCACGCATGGCGGCCTGGACGCGGAGGCGGACCTCTTCCTTCACGTACGGCTCGCCGTTCAGCACCCGGGAGACGGTCTTCTGCGAGACACCCGCCAGCCGGGCGACATCCGTGCTGCCGGGACGGCGGCCGCGACCGCCGTTCGGTGCCGGTTTCGCCTCGCTCATGGGCCCTCACCTTATGGGGGACAGTCGTTCTGACTGCGTAGTCAGAATGTGTCTACGTAGTCAGAAACGTCAATCCCCAGTTACGGGACTGTGACATGCAGGGGACATCTACCGCTGGTACAGACCGGTGAGACGGCCGCGGGCCAGGGTTCTGGCGTCGATGGCGGCGAGGGCTTCGTCGAGCTTGGTGCCGTCGGGGAGGCCGGTCGCCTCGGAGAGGGCGTAGACGGTGAAGCGGTAGTGATGGGTGCCGCTCGGCGGGCAGGGGCCGAAGTACGTCGGTCTGCCCGCCGAGTTGTTCGCCTGCTTGGCGCCTTGGGGCACCTGTCCTTCGTTGATGGTGGTGGTGTTCGGCTCGAGGTCGAGCAGCACCCAGTGGGTGAAGGTCCCGCGGGGTGCGTCCGGGTCGTCGACCACGAGGGCCAGTGAACCCGCGGTCGGCGGAAGGCCTTCCCAGGCCAGCGGCGGGGACACGTCGTCCCCGTCGCAGGTGAATTTCCTCGGGATGCTCCCGCCGTCCTGGAACGCTCTGCTCGTCACCGTGATGCTGCTGGGTGCGGTCATGGCCGGCTCCTTCCCGGACTCCGGCTGCGTGCCGCCGCAGCCGGCCATCACCAGGCCGGTGAGGAGTAGGGGCAGCAACCGCAGTCGCACACCTTCAGAGTCGCACGACCTGGTGGTTGCCGCCCCCGGCAACCGTTAGCGGCCCGGGACGAAGACGATCGCGTCGCCGACCGCCCGCTCGGCGCCACCGGCGCCACTCGGGTGGCTGACCAGCGTCCCGTCGCCGAGCGCCATCGCGGTCGAGCCGCCGCCGTCCAGGTTGATCGCGTCGTGCATGCCCAGCGCGTCCGCGACCGCGGCCGTCTCGTCCATCGTGGTCCCGACGCTGGTGGTCTGCCGGCCGTCGATCGTGGCCAGCAGGATCTTGCCGTCCTGCGTCGTACCGGCGATCGTCCGCGGGTTGCGGTCGAAGAAGCTGCCGGTGCCGTCCGGTACGACGATCTCGCCGCCGGAGGTCAGCTGGTAGCGGCCGGTCACGCCGTACAGGCCGCTGCGCAACGGCACGTCGTCGCCGTTCTGGTTCGTCAGCTTGATGTCGCGGTTGAGGCATCCGTTCGCCACGGCGGCGAGGAGCGCGACGGTGTCCTTGCCCGTCGCCTGCAGCGAGGTCTGGCCGGGGGCGAGGGCCGTGCCGCGCGTCGTGGCGGTCCGGACGACGCAGCCGTACCGGTCGAGCACCACCTCGACACCCGCTCCGGCCGGCGTCGCGGCCGCGAACTCCTTGGTGAACAGGACGACGTCACCCGGCTGGGTGCACGCCGTCTGATCGGGCAGCGTCGCGCACGCGGCCGGAATCACCGGCGGGTGGTTGACGAACTCCAGCGGCAACCGCACGTCGGTGGTGCGGTTCACGACGCTGCCGGACCAGCGCAGGTGACCGGCGACCACTTTGTTGCTGTTGGCATCGATCACCAGGTTGGCCTCGGCCGGGTCGGTCAGCGGCTCGCTCAGCAGCTTGCCGTCGAAGACGCCGAGGCCGACCTGCTCGCCCGGGTACAGCTGGCTGGCGGTGAAGGTGAAGAACGACGCGTTCACACCGGCCACGGCGCCGGCGGTGCGGACCAGGTCAGAGGTCTTCTCGACCTTCGCCAGGTCCGGTCCGTACGTCGCCTTCAGCCGGCCCTTGGACTTGGCCGGGTCGATGGTGAGGACGTTGACGACCCACGGGCCACGGGTCGTGGTGTTGATCTGGTCGGGTGCCGCGGGCTCGGTGCCGCGGACGATCTTGGTCAGCGTGACGCCCTGGGCCAGCTCCTGGCTGGTCCGGGTCTCGGCCAGGTCCTGGTCGCCGAGGGGCAGCGCCTCGGTGAGTTGCTCGGATGCACTGCTGTCGGCGTACGCCGTGGGGACGGCGCTCAACGTTGCCACGGTCGCGAGCACGGAAGCTGCGGTCACCGCGGCGCGGGGGAGTCGCGCGAAGGTAGTCATGCCGGCCATCCTGTTCGTCGCTGGTGGAATCTTTCCGATCAAGTCGCTAACTCGTCAGCATCTGACAGGTTAAGGGTTCGTGCCGGTGCGGGGGAGATCTCACAGGCTGAGTTGTCAGCGGAGTTCAGGCGCCGTTTCATATACGATCGCGGCCGTGCCGACGTTGCCGAATGCCTGACCCGCTGTGTCAGCGGTCGTTGGCGCCTTCGTCGCACTGGTCTCCGTCGCCGTCCTCGGGTACGTCGTCGGACTGCTCGGCGTACTGCGCGCCCAGGACGAGTTGGTGCTGTCGCGGTTGGCCTTCTTCGTGGCGACGCCGGCGCTGCTGTTCACCACCGTCGCGCGGGCGGATCTGCACTCGATTTTCTCGGCGGTGCTCGTCACGAACGTGATCAGTCTGTTCGTGGTGCAGCTGATCTTCCTGCTGGTGGCCGTGGTGATCTGGCGACGGACGCGATCCGAGGCGACGATCGGCGTACTGGCGTCGTCGTACGTGAACGCCGGCAACCTGGGTGTGCCGGTGGCGGCGTACGTGCTTGGTGATGGTGCCTTGGTGGCGCCGATCGTGTTGTTCCAGCTCTTGGTGATGGCGCCGATCGCGTTCGCCGTACTCGACGGAGACAGGCAAGGGTCGGGGCGGCGGGTGTCGCTGAAGACCGTGCTGACGCGGCCGTTGCGCAATCCGCTGACGGTGGCGTCATTGCTTGGCCTGGCGGTCGCTTCGGTGAATGTGGAGTTGCCGACGGTCTTGATGCGGCCGATCGATCTGCTTGCTGCGGCTGCCGTTCCGGTCGGGCTGATTGCTTACGGACTCAGTCTGAGTGGCGGTACGCGGGACTCGATCACGTTGCGGCGGGACGTCGTACTCGCTGTGCTGCTGAAGACGGTGGCGACTCCGTTGGCCGCGTACGCCGTTGCCCGGTGGGTGCTCGATCTACGGGGCGCCGCGCTGTTGGCGCCGACCTTGTTGGCCGCCTTGCCGACCGCCCAGAACGTCTACGTCTACGCCGTCCACTACCGCAGCAGCCGAACCCTGGCCCGCAGCGCAGTCCTCCTGAGCACGCTCCTGTCTATCCCCCTGATGACCCTCATCACCGGCCTACTTGGCTGACCTCTTCCGTGCAGCTCGACAGGACGTATACGACCACTGCGGGCTGTTCCCTGCGTGAACCGACTGAGGGATTGCGCTCGAGCACCGCACACCTCCTGTCGAAATGCACACAACGTTGCTCGACGCGGCATCAGCGGCCGAGGTTGTCGAGTTCTGCCCGGTAAGCGGTGACATCGACCGGTTCGTGGTCGGTGAGAGCGGTGTGCAAGTGGGTCATGACCGCGTGGCCGATGGTGTGCAGGATGTCGTGGCGGTCGTAGCCCGCAGCGAGGAGGCGATGGGCGGCCGCCCAAACCTCCGGCGGATCGTTGTCCCACAACTGGTTGGCGACGATCTCGTGGATCGCCAGGTGCAGGCGGGGATTCACGCCGTCGATCTCGCCCTCGAACGCCGGATCGGCGAGAGCCTCGTGGTACTCGGGGTGCTCGCCTTGGATCAGGATCGACCGCTCGTCCGGGTCGTTGGGATCCAGTCGCGGGAAGTCTTCCTCACCGATCCTCGTGCCGAAGTACGGCATCGCGAATCTTCGCCGGTCGAGTGCGTCCTGCAGTTCCGCGACGCTCTCCGTCTCCGGCAGGCCGCTGAGCAGTGCACTGGCTTGCGATGAGTCATCGGCATCGTCGTATGCGCTGTCGAACTCCTCCGCGCAGATCCGCGCCGCCTCGTGCAACTCGTCGACGGCGGCGGGAGGTAGTCCTTGGCGACGTGCGGACCAGCGGACCCAGGCCCTCATCAGCTCTGGCAGCAGAGCGCGGTCGCCTGGGTCGAGGAGGACCTTCCGCGGCACCCAGCCGAGCATGAAGATCTCGGTCTTGGCCGGGCTGACGCGCAGTAGCTTGCCGTCGTCGTAGTCCGCCCCGTAGTCGACGATCAGCCGAGCGCAGTACTCCGGGTCGCCGACCGAGGGGAGGTCAGCGGCTTCCGGTGAGGCCAGAAACTCCTGAACGATCCCAGCTCGTTCGCCATCGCCGGGCTCGGCCCGAATCGTCGGATCCGGCGATTCGGGCAGCACCTTCAGGCGAGACAGCGCGAGCGCCCGCAGCTCAACGAACTCGTCGGAGACCTCCGGCTGCCAGGTGCTGTCGGTGGCGGCGAAGGCGCTTTCCAGCAGATGTCGCGCCTCGCCCGGACCGATCTGCTCCAGGTACATGGTCTGACTGGCATCGGACGCGCCCTCGTGCATCAGCTCGAGCATGGCGTCGACATCCTCGGCGAGCAGGATGTCTTTCGCCCATCCACCGAGATGGTTGAAGTCGACCAGTACCGAGAGCCCGTGGCGACGTCCGGCGCGCTCGAAGGAGCACAGCACGCTGGCTCCATCGCCGTACACGTCACGCAGCGCCCAGCAATCTCCGGCGGCGACCTGATCGAGCATGGTCGACCAGGACGGCTCAGGAGCGCCACGGGCAACCAGGTCGTCGGCCACGTCCCGGGCGCGCGCGGCGAGGTCTGCTGTCGGAGCCATCGAGGAAGCCGCGCGAGCCAAGGCCACCGCTCCAGGACGTGCGGTACGGCGTTCCGCGGCGTCGAGGAGAGCTTCGAGGGGCGTGTGCTCCGCACTTGTCTCGTCGGACTGCCAGCCATCGCCGGCGAGCATCGAGATCAGCACTTCCGCGTCGAGCGGATCCCCACCGCGAGCGATCTGGTCGAGGCCGGCCAAGACCTCGCGATAGGTCGCGTCCAGTCTGGACACTGCCGAGCGGCGTCCGCGGGACCGATCGCTGTGGACCTTCTTGCTCGCCTTCTTCCGGCCGCGGCTCTTGGGCATGCCTCACTCTCGCAGCAGACCGTCTCACGACCAAGCCGACGATCACTACTTCATCGCGTTGAAGGCTTCTTCGGCTACTGGGGAGACTGCGTCGACGGTGACGCCTTCGTTGGCGGACTGGGCGATCACGGTGAGGGTGTTGGAGCCGCGGTAGCACTGGGTCGGCAGGTTGCCGGACGACTCCACGCAGGTGGCGCGGCCGACCTTCTTGACCTTGTCGGGGGTCGCGCCGGAGTCCGCGACGGTCTTGTCGATGTCGACCTTGCCGCGCAGGGCGATCACCACGAACATCCGGTTCCCGTCGAGGTTTCCGTACGCCTCGACCGTCGCCTGCTTGCCGTCGTTGATCCGGCTCAGCGCCTCGCGCGTCTGGTCGAGCTGCAGCTGGTTGCGGATCTCCTGGTCGGTGATCCGGTCCAGCCCCGCGAGCTGTCCCGGCGGCGTGATCCCGCGCGCGGTGTTCAGCCGATTCATCGGCCCGAGCCCCCACACGTACCCCAGCGCCGCCAGCACGACCAGCACCACCACGGCCCCGCCGACAGTCAGCCAGGGCCCCCGCTTCAACCCCCGCAACCGCGACTTCTTCGTCTCAACCACCAACTTGCCGCCAGCCGCTGCCTTCCCCTCGGGCGTCCCGGTGGCCGCTTGGTCCTTGCCGCCGTCCTCGACCTTCCCGATCTCAAGGGTGTCCTCGACACTGCTGCTCGACCCACCAGCAGCAGGCATGCCTCCAGCAGCCGTCTTCTCAGCCGCGGGCTTCGTGGAAGCGGGAGTGGTGGGAGCCTCCGGGGTGGGGCGGTCCGGGGTGGTGGGGTCGCTCATGCAGGGCTCCTCGAGACTGTGGTCGCGCGGTTCGACCTGATGGTTCCACATCGGCACAAACGCGGTTCCGCAGCGTAGTCGTTCGAGTGGAAAACGGTAGCGCCCGCCTCCCCGGAAGGAGACGGGCGCCGGCGCGAAACGAACGTCACAGGGTCGCGACGACCTTGACCGCGTCGGAGTCGTCCGGGCTCCAGACGATCTCGCCGGTGATCCGGCCGGCCGCGCGCAGGTCGGGCTCGGCCCGCTCGGCCAGCGCCAGCCGGGCCGCCGGACCGCTGACCTCGACCTTGCTGACCTCGGTCTTCATCGAGACCTGAGCCTCCGACTTCGCCCCGCGGATCCCGGCCAGGACCTCCGAGACCGCGTCCAGCACCTCGGGCTCCTGCGCCGCGACCGCGAGGTCGACATCCGCCTCGGGCCACCGCGTGACGTGGATCGAACCCTCCTGCCACCACGACCAGACCTCTTCGGTCGCGAACGGCAGGTACGGCGCCAGCAGCCGGAGCTGGACCGACAGCGCAACGGCCAGCGCAGCCTTCGCCGACGACGCTGCCGCCTCACCCTGGCCGCCGTACGCACGCTCCTTGACCAGCTCGACATAGTCGTCGCAGAACGTCCAGAAGAACCGCTCGCTGACCTCGAGCGCACCGGTGTAGTCGTACCGGTCGAAGGCCGCCGTGGCGTCCGTGACCACGGACCGCAGCCGCTGCAGCATCGCCAGGTCGACCGGCTCGGTGACCGCCGCGGCGTCGACCGTCGTCGCCCCGAACCCGAGGACGAACTTCGACGCGTTCAGGACCTTGATCGCCAGCCGCCGGCCGACCTTCATCTGCGACTCGTCGAACGGCGAGTCCAGCCCCGGTCGCGCCATCGCCGCCCGCCACCGCACCGCGTCCGAGCCGAATTTGTTCAGGATCTCGTCCGGGATGATCGCGTTGCCCTTGGACTTGCTCAGCTTCTTGCGGTCCGGGTCGACGACGAACCCGGAGATCATCGACCGCTCCCACGGCAGCGTGCCGTTCTCGAAGTGGGCCCGGACGACGCGGGAGAACAGCCAGGTCCGGATGATCTCGTGCGCGTGCGTGTTCAGGTCCATCGGGAAGGTACGGCGGAACAGGTCGTCGTCCCGCTCCCAGCCGCAGACGATGTGCGGGCTCAGCGACGAGGTCGCCCAGGTGTCCATCACATCGGGGTCGGCCTCGAAACCGCCCGGCTTGCCGCGCTGGGACTCGTCGTACCCCCGCGGGGCCTGCGAAGTCGGGTCGATCGGCAGCTCGGCCTCGCTCGGCATCAGCGGGTGGTCGTAGTCCGGCTCGCCCTCGGCGTCGATCGGGTACCAGACCGGGAACGGGACGCCGAAGAAGCGCTGGCGGGAGATCAGCCAGTCGCCGTTCAGCCCCTCGACCCAGTTCAGGTACCGGTGCCGCATGTGCTCCGGGACCCAGGCCAGCTCGTTGCCGCGCTCGAGGAACTCCTGCTTGAGCCCTGCGTCCCGGCCGCCGTTGGTGATGTACCACTGCCTGGTCGAGACGATCTCCAGCGGCTTGTCGCCCTTCTCGAAGAAGTTCGCCATCCGCTGGGTCGGCTTCGGCTCGCCGTCCAGGTCGCCGCTCTCGCGCAGCTTGTCGACGATCAGCTCCCGCGCGCTGAACACGGTCTTGCCGGCGAGCTCGCCGTACAGCTCCGAGCCCTCCAGCCAGGCTGGGGTCTCGCGCAGCAGCCGGCCGTCGCGGCCGATGACGGTGCGGACCGGGAGCTGCAGCTCGCGCCACCACTGGACGTCGGTCAGGTCACCGAACGTGCAGCACATCGCGATGCCGGCGCCCTTGTCCGGCTCGGCCGCCTCGTGGGCCAGAACCGGTAGCTCGACGCCGAACAGCGGGGACTTGACCGTCTTGCCGAACAGCCCCTGGTATCGTTCGTCGTCCGGGTGGGCGATGAGCGCGACGCAGGCCGGGATCAGCTCCGGCCGGGTGGTCTCGATGTACACCGGCCCGTGCGGAGCGTGGAACGCGATCCGGTGGAAGGCGCCCGGGTAGTTCCGCGCCTCGAGCTCGGCCTGCGCGACCGCGGTCTGGAACGTGACGTCCCACATCGTCGGCGCCTCGGCCAGGTAGGCCTCGCCGCGGGCGAAGTTGCGCAGGAAGGCGCGCTGCGACGTACGGCGCGAGTCCTCGGAGATCGTGGTGTAGAGGTGCGACCAGTCGACGCTCAGGCCGACCCGGCGCCACATCGCTTCGAACGCCTGCTCGTCGATGTGGGTCAGCTCACCGCACAGGTCGACGAAGTTCTGCCGGGCGATCGGGACCTGCTTCTTCGGGTCCGGCTTGGCCGGCGGGGTGAAGTCCGGGTCGTAGGGCAGCGACGGGTCGCACTTGACGCCGTAGTAGTTCTGGACGCGGCGCTCGGTGGGCAGGCCGTTGTCGTCCCAGCCGATCGGGTAGAAGACCTTCTTCCCGCGCATCCGCTGGTAGCGCGCGACCAGGTCGGTGTGGGTGTAGCTGAAGATGTGCCCGACGTGCAGGGATCCGGAGACGGTCGGCGGCGGCGTGTCGATGGAGAAGACCTCGGCCCGCTCGGCCGTCCGATCGAAGGCGTAGGTCTGCTGCTCCCTCCATACCGCAGCCCACTTCTCCTCGAGGCCTTCGAGGGTGGGCTTGTCTGGAACACGGGACGTCTGGCTCATGCGCACAATCGTAGTGGTTGTCAAGGGGTGCTTCCGACCGGTTATCCACAGCCCTTACTAGACTCGGTCTCCTGATGAGCGACCTCTCCTATGCCGAAGTATCGGCGCGGCTCCAGCAAAGATGGCCGGAGCACAAGATGGAACCCACGCTGGACCGGGTCCGGCGGCTCGTCGAGCTGCTCGGCGATCCGCAGAAGGCGTACCCCGTGGTGCACCTGACCGGGACGAACGGAAAGACCTCCACCGCACGGATGGTGGACGCCCTGGTCCGCGAGGCCGGGCTGCGGACCGGCCGGTTCACCAGCCCGCACCTGGAGTCGGTCCGGGAGCGGATCACGCTGGACGGCGAGCCGATCAGCGAGGACCGCTTCGTCGAGGCGTACGCCGAGCTCGAGCCGTACCTGGACGTGGTCGACGCCGAGCAGGAGCACCCGCTGTCGTTCTTCGAGGTGATGACCGCGATGGCGTTCGCCGTCTTCGCGGACGCGCCGGTGGACGTGGCGATCGTCGAGGTCGGCCTGGGCGGCGCCTGGGACGCCACCAACGTCGCCGACGGCACCGTCTCCGTGATCACCCCGGTCGCGGTCGACCACGCGCACATCCTGGGCGCGGATCCGGTCACCATCGCCCAGGAGAAGTCCGGCATCATCAAGCCGGGCGGTACGACGGTGATGGCGCAGCAGAGCCTGGACGTGTTCGAGGTGCTGATTCGCAAGGCCGCCGAGGTCGGTTCGCAGGTCGCCCGGGAGGGGATCGAGTTCGGTGTCGTCAGCCGCTCGCTCGCGGTCGGCGGGCAGCTCATCTCGCTCAAGGGCCTGGGTGGCGAGTACGACGACATCTTCTTGCCGCTGCACGGTGAGTATCAGGCGCACAACGCCGGTACCGCGGTCGCGGCGGTGGAGGCGCTGTTCGGCGCCGGCCCGCAGGCCGAGGGCCGGGTCACCACCGAGCTGTTGCAAGCCGCGTTCGCCGAGGTGACCAGCCCGGGCCGGATGGAGGTCGTCCGGACCAGCCCGACGATCGTCGTGGACGCCGCGCACAACCCGCACGGCGCCGAGGCGACCGCGGCCACGGTCTCCGAGGCCTTCGCCTTCCAGCCGCTGATCGGTGTCCTGGGCTGCATGAAGGACAAGGACGTGTACGGCCTCCTGGAGGCGTACGAGCCGATCATGGAGACGGTCGTCTGCACCCGGAACAGCTTCCTCGAGCGGTCGATGCCGGCCGAGGAGCTGGGTGAGCTCGCGGCCGAGGTGTTCGGGGAGGACCGGGTGCTGGTCCGGCCGCACCTGATCGACGCGATCGACGACGCGATCCGGCTGGCCGAGGAGAACGCGGTCGCTCTCGGTACCGGCGGCGTACTGATCACCGGTTCCGTGATCACTGCCGGTGAGGCCCGCGCGCTGCTGGTCCGCAAACCCAAGCAGGGTGACGAATGAGGTCACTCGCGTCGATCGTGCTCGGGTTCGAGTCGCTGGTGCTCGCGCTGGTGACGCCGGTGATGATCTCGATCGCCGGTATCCGGCCCGCGATCGCGCTGCCGGTCTGCCTCGGGCTCGCAGTACTGGCCCTGCTGGCGACCGGTCTGCTGCGCAACCGGGTCGGCTACGCGCTCGGCTGGGTGGTCCAGGTCGGTGCGGTCGGGCTCGGGTTCGTCGTACCGGTGATGTTCGTGCTCGGCCTGGCCTTCGCCGGCTTCTGGGTCGCAGCCATCGTCCTCGGCCGCCGCATCGAGGAAGCGAAGCAGGCGCACACGGGTTAGGCTCAGCGCGCCCGACCTACTTCGAGAGAGAGTCTGACTGATGTCGCAGCGCACCCTGGTCCTGCTGAAGCCCGACACGGTACGCCGTGGCCTGGTCGGGGAGGTGCTCGGCCGGTTCGAGGCCAAGGGACTCCGGATCGTCGCGATGGACCTGCGCACGATCGACGGCGACCTGGCCGACCAGCACTACGCGGAGCACGTCGAGCGGGACTTCTACCCGCCGCTGCGCGCCTTCGTCACCAGCGGCCCGCTGGTCGCCCTGGTGCTCGAGGGGGACGAGGCGGTCGAGGTGGTCCGGGCCCTGAACGGCGCCACCGACGGCCGCAAGGCCGCCCCCGGCACCATCCGCGGCGACCTCTCGCTGTCCAACCGCGAGAACCTCGTCCACGGCTCCGACTCCGAAGAGTCAGCCGCCCGCGAAATCAAGATCTGGTTCCCCGACCTGCCCTGATTTCAAGGCTCCGGCCGCTCACCCCGGCAGTCTCCACAGGTGCTCGGTCGGATACGATGCGTGGGCGACCTGGTGATCCGGAGCCGGGCCCGTGTCGATGCGTCGGCGACGGTGGTCGCGCGTTTAGCCTGAAAACCGGATCGAGCGGGAGGCGCCTCGATGGCGAACAGCATGCTCGGCCGCGACATGGCGGTCGACCTCGGTACGGCGAACACCCTCGTCTACGTGCGCGGCCGTGGAGTGGTCCTGAACGAGCCGTCGGTGGTCGCGACCCGGACCGACGAGCCGCGTGAGGCGGTCGCGTTCGGTCACGAGGCGAAGAAGATGATCGGCCGGACGCCGGGCAACATCACCGCGATCCGGCCGCTCAAGGACGGCGTGATCGCGGACTTCGACGCCGCCGAGCAGATGCTGCGCTACTTCATCCAGCGGGTGCACCGGCGCCGGTACTTCGCCAAGCCGCGGATCGTGGTCTGCGTGCCGTCCGGGATCACCGCGGTCGAGCAGCGCGCGGTCCGCGACGCCGGGTACATGGCCGGCGCCCGGAAGGTCTACATCATCGAGGAGCCGATGGCCGCCGCGCTCGGCTCGAACCTCGAGGTCCGCGACGCCACCGGCAACATGGTCGTCGACATCGGCGGCGGTACGACGGAGGTCGCGGTCATCTCGTTCGGCGGCATCGTCACCAGCCAGTCGATCCGGGTGGCCGGCGACGCGATCGACAAGGCGGTCGTGAACTACTGCAAGAAGGAGTACTCGCTGCTCCTCGGCGAGGCCACCTCCGAGCAGATCAAGATGACCATCGGGTCGGCGTTCCCGACCACCGACGGGCCGGACAGCGAGATCCGCGGCCGGGACATGGTCTCCGGGCTGCCGCGGACCGTGAAGGTGTCGTCGGCGAGCATGCGGCAGGCGATCGAGGAGCCGATCACCGCGATCATCGACGCGGTCAAGGCCACCCTGGACAAGACCCCGCCCGAGTTGGCCGGTGACATCGTCGACCGCGGCATCGTGCTGACCGGTGGCGGCGCGCTGCTGAAGGGCATGGACGAGCGGTTGCGGCACGAGACCGGTATCCCGATCCACGTCGCGGAGAACCCGCTGGACGCGGTCGTGCTCGGCGCCGGCAAGTGCGTCGACAACATCGAGACCCTCAACCGCATCCTGGTCACCGACAACCGGCGCTGAGGTTCCACCGATGCTCAAAGACCTCGGGACCCCGACGGCCAGGAGCGCCTTCCGCTCGGCGGGCGAGGCGCCGCTGCGCTCGGCCGGCACCCCCAACTCGGTCCGCCGGCGACGGACCGTGCTGGTGCTGGTGATCCTGGCCTGCTTCACGTTGATCGTGCTCGACGCGCGGCGTTCGGCCGGCTCGCCGGTGGACCCGCTGCGGGAGGCCGCGGCGAGTGTGTTCGGCCCGCTGGAGTCGACCGCGAGCTCGGCCCGGCAGCCTGTGGACAACCTCCGCGACCGATTCGCGGAAATGGATAGGTTGAAGGCCGAGAACGAAAAACTGAAGAGTGAGAACGAGAAGCTCCACCAGGACCTGAACACCACCGACTACGCCCGCAACCGGGCCGCCGAGCTGGACCGGCTGCTCAAGCTCGCGCCGGCGTACACGATGACCCCTGCCCGGGTGATCGGGATCGGCAGTGCGCAGAGCTTCAACCACACGGTCACGATCGACGCCGGTACGGCGGACGGCGTGCACGTCGACATGACCGTGCTGAACGGGGACGGCCTGGTCGGCCGCGTGGTGCGCACCACCCAGGCGACCGCGACCGTGCTGCTGATCGGCGACCGCAACTCGACCGTCGGCGGCCGGCTGAACGCCTCGATGGCGCTCGGCTTCGTCTCCGGTCGAGGTGAGGCGGGCGGCACCCTCGACTACAAGCTGGTCGACCTCAAGGCCAGGCCGACGGTCGGGGACCGGATCGTCACCTGGGGCTCGAGCGGCAACGCGCCGTACGTGCCCGGTGTGCCGATCGGCGTGGTCACCTCGGTGACGCCGAATCAGGGAGCGCTCGGGTCCACGGCGACCATAAAGCCGTACGTCGATCCGACCCGGATCGACACCGTGGGCGTGGTGACCGGTCCGCCGGCCCGCACGCCGCGGACACCACTGAAACCGACGACGACCCAAGGCAGTGCATCCAAAGGAGGGGGGAACTGACGTGATTGCCTTACGCATCGGGTTGGCAGCCCTGTTCCTGATGGTTGCCGTCACCGTGCAGACGTCCGTGCTGTCGAACGTCGCGGTCGCCGGGGTCACGTGTGACCTCGTGCTGATCGTGGTGATCGCGCTGGCGTTGTCCCGCGGGCCGGAGTGGGGTGCGATCGCCGGGTTCACGGGCGGTCTGCTGCTGGACGTCGTACCGCCGGCCGATCACACGGCGGGTCGGTGGGCGCTGGCGCTGGCGATCGCGGGGTACGTGGCGGGGCTGATCCGGCGGGAGACTTCGACCGGGCCGGTCGGGCCGGTCGGGCCGTTGATCGTCGCGGCGACCGTCGTGCTCGGGGCCACGTTGTCGTTGTTCATCTACTGCGCCACCGGGTCGCTGTTGCACGATCCGTCCGTCGACTGGGGTGAGTTCGGCGTCCGGCTCGGGATCGCCGCCGGGTACGACGTGGTCGGCGCGATCGTGGTGATCCCCCTGGTCATGTGGGTCATGGGCCGCCTCGTCCCGCCGAGAGAACGCCGCCGGGTGCTGTCATGAGTTTCGACGGCTTCGAAGCCCCTCTCAAAGCCCGACTCCGGTTGTTTGTGATCGGGGTGCTGGTCTTCTCCTTGTTCTGCACGTTGTTCGCGCGGCTCTGGTACATGCAGGTGATGTCCAACGAGGACTACACCCAGGCCGCGACGCAGCAGCACACGCGGCAGGTGCTGGTGCCGGCGCCGCGCGGGACGATCGTGGACTCGCAGGGCCGCACGCTGGTCGGCAACCGGGTGTCACTGGTCATCACGGTCGACCGGTCGGTGCTGGCGAAACTGCCCGAGAGCCAGCAGAACGTCGTGATGGCCCGGCTGGCGAAGGTGCTCGGCCAGAAGCCCAAGGACCTCAAAGCGCGGACGATGCTGTGCGGCGAGCCGGGCGCGTCGAAGCCGCCGGCCTGCTGGAACGGTACGCCGTACCAGCCGATCCCGGTCGCGAAGGACGTCAGCGAGCAGATCGCGATCGAGGTGATGGAACGCCGCGAGGACTTCCCGGGCGTCGCCGCCGAATCCCAGGCGCTGCGCGCGTATCCGGCGCCGTACAAGGTGAATGCGGCGCACATCCTCGGCTACCTGTCACCGATCACGACCGAGGAGCTCGACGACATCGAGAAGTCCGGCGGCGACTCGGTCCCGCACCGCTCCGACCTGGTCGGACGTGCCGGTGTGGAACGCACGTACGACAAGCTCCTGCGCGGTGCGCCGGGCGTGAAGGATGTCATCGTCGACGCGGTCGGGTACACCACCGGCGTCCGGAAGCAGACCGCGCCGGTCCCCGGCGCCACGCTCGTGACCACGATCGACGCGCGGATCCAGGCCTCGGTCGAAGCCCAACTGCGCAACGCGATCCTGACCGCGCGGAAGCAGTACGACAAGATCACCAAACGCAAGTACGTCGCCGACTCCGGCGCAGCGGTCGTGATGGACACCAAGACCGGCCGGATCGTGGCGATGGCGAGCTACCCGACGTACGACCCGGGCGTCTGGGTCGGCGGTATCACGCAGCGCGAGCTGGACGCGCTGTACTCGTCGAAGTCCGGAACCCCGCTGGTCTCCCGGGCGCTGCAAGGGCAGCTGGCTCCGGGGTCGACGTTCAAGCCGATCACCACCGCGGCTGCGCTGAGCGCCGGCTACAGCACCAAGACCCGACTGGACTGCTCGTCGTACTTCGAGGTCGGGAACCGCCGGTTCAAGAACTACGAGTCCGCGTCGTACGGGTCGATCGGGTTCGACCAGGCGCTGTCGCTGTCGTGCGACACGTTCTTCTACCGGATCGCGTACGCGCTCTGGCTGAAGGAGGGCGGCAACTCCAGCGACGTGAACACCCGGGACCCGCTGGTCGAGATGGCGCAGAAGTTCGGTCTCGGCAAGCCGACCGGCGTCGACCTGCCCGGCGAGGTCAGCGGCCGGATCGCGGACCGCAAGTGGAAGAAGGAGTACTACGACTCGCAGAAGGACTACTACTGCAAGCTCGCGGACAACCCGCCGGCCGGGACATCGGCGTTCCTGAAGCAGTTCTCCCGCGAGTTCTGCGCCGACGGGTACCGGTACCGCGCCGGTGACGCGGTGAACTTCGCCATCGGCCAGGGCGACACCACAGTCACTCCGTTGCAGTTGGCAACGGTGTACTCGGCGCTGTCCAACGGCGGCACGCTGTACGAGCCGCGTGTCGTGCAGTCCTGGATCGGCGCGAACGGCAAGCCGCACGAGATCCAGCCGACGGTGAAGGCGAAGCTGCCGGTGTCCGCCTCCAACCTGCGCTACATCGACAAGTCTCTGAAGGAGACGGTCAAGACCGGTACGGCGGCCTGGAAGTTCAACGGGTTCCCGGTCGACCAGGTGCAGATCCGGGCCAAGACCGGTACGGCGGAGGTCTACGGCAAGCAGACCACCTCGTGGTTGGCGTCGTACACCGACCGCTACGCCGTGGTGATGATGATCAGCCAGGCCGGCACGGGGTCGGGCGCCGGTGGTGACGCGGTCCGCAAGATCTACGAGACGCTGTACAACATCAAGCCGACCCCGCCGGCCGAGCAGCAGAAGCCGAGCAATGAGTAGCCCAGGATTTAGCGCAGAGTCCAGCACTGGGTCCGGCCGGGCCGCGGGGAGGTCGCGGTCATGGCGCTGCTGACTCCGATCCGGACCCGGCCGCGGATGGACCGGCGGTCGACGGTGTGGCACGTGGACTGGGTGCTCGTGCTGGGCGTGGTCGCGTTGTCCACGATCGGCGCGATGCTGATCTGGTCCGCGACCCACGGCCGGACCTCACTGACCGAGGGGAACCAGTACGCCTTCCTGCTCCGGCACGCGCTGAACTTCGCCATCGGCTCGGTGCTCGCGATCCTTGCCGCCGTCACCGACCATCGCCGGGTCCGCATCCTCGCCCCGGTCCTGTACGCCGCCTCGGTAGTCGGCCTGATCCTGGTCCTGGTGCCCGGAGTCGGTGCCGTGATCAACGGCTCGCGGTCCTGGATCCAGCTGCCCTGGATGTCGATCCAGCCGAGTGAGTTCGCCAAGCTCGCGGTGATCGTCGGGATGGCGTTGCTGATCGCCGAGAAGGGTGAGACCGACCACCGCGAGACCGCCCGGACGATCGACGTCGCGCAGGCGATCGCGGTCGCCGCTGTGCCGGTGGTGCTGGTGATGCTGCAGCCCGACCTGGGCACGGTGATGGTGCTCGGGTCGATCGTGTTCGGCATCATCGCGGTGTCCGGTGTGCCGAAACGCTGGATGCTCGGGCTGGTGACCGCCGGCGTGCTGGTCGCGGCGCTGGCGATCAAGCTGCAGGTGTTGAAGGAGTACCAGCTGGCACGGTTCATCGCGTTCGCGGATCCGTCGCAGGACCCGCAGGGCATCGGGTACAACGTGAACCAGGCGCGGATCGCGATCGGCAACGGGGGCGTATTCGGCCAAGGCTTGTTCCACGGCGGTCAGACGCAGAACGCGTTCGTGCCCGAGCAGCACACCGACTTCGTCTTCACTGTCGCGGGGGAGGAGCTCGGCCTGATCGGCGCTGGCGCGATCATCGTACTGTTCGCGATCGTGCTGTTCCGGGGGCTGCGGATCGCGATCAACGCGCGGGACGCCTTCGGCCGGCTGGTCGCGACCGGGATCGTCTGCTGGTTCGCCTTCCAGACCTTCGAGAACATCGGGATGACGCTCGGCATCATGCCCGTGACCGGCCTGCCGCTGCCGTTCGTCTCCTACGGCGGCTCGTCGATGTTCGCCTGTTTGCTCGCCATCGGTCTACTCCAGAACATCCATCTCCGCTCCCACCGCTTCTAGCCAGAACCCCGCGCCACGCCCGCGGCCAGGGTCCGGCGGAACGACCTGACGTGTCAGGTACGCTGCTGCCTGCTCGGCCACCGGTGGGCCCGCCCGGCCCTCGAGGTTCTGGAAGGCCCCCCATGACTCTGCTGACTGCGCGCCCCCGGCGCGGCGGCTCCGTATTGCTTCCGTTCGTGCTCGTCACCGCTCTCAGTCTGTCGCTCGCCGCATGCGGTGGCGATGACACGAGTGACGCGGCCGCCCAGTCCTCGCCTGAGCCGAGTACGCCGGCCACGACAGCCGCACCGGAGACGCCTACGGCGACCGGCACGGTGAAGCGGACCTCGGCCGAGCTTGCCAAGGCGCTGCTCGAGCAGGCGGACCTTCCCGACGGTTACCAGCCGGAGAAGGACGACCCGGCCGGTGACGCCGAGAAGCCGTTCTCGTCGGCGAGCAGCAAGTGCAAGACGCTGGTCAAGTTCCTCAACGCCAGCGAGGCGCCGGGCGCGAAGGCCACCACCCACCGGTCGTTCTCGGCCGGCCAGGAAGGCACCTTCATCGACTTCGGTCTCGATGCGATGGGCAACAGTGCCGAGGTCGCCTACCTGCAGCACGCGTACAAGAAGGCGGTCACCTCCTGCCCGAAGGTGACGATGAAGATCGGCCAGGGCAGCTACTCGATGGAGGTCGAGGAGATCGAGGCGCCGCAGTTCGGCACCGACCCGTTCGCCTTCCGCCTCACCGTGACCTCGGGCTCGCGGCGCGGCCTGGAGTTCACCGCGGCCACCACGGGTGTCGAGGACGTCGTCGTCTCCGTGACCCTGCTCGCCGGCCAGGAGGGCGAGCTCGAGGGCGCGACCGAGGCCGCAGTCTCCAAGGCCCAGCAGGTCCTCAAGAAGGGCTAGTGAGCGGCGTCACACCTGCCACTGTCACGTCAGGCCGGTGCGAGACCGTCGTGGCGGCATGGAACAACGAATGGATCTCAGCAAGGTCGTGCCGGCCGGCTTCCGGGCCGTGTTCGGCCTGGAGAAGTATGTGCAGGGCGCGCTCGACCACTCGGTGCTCGCGCTGATCAAGGTGCGCGCCTCGATGGTCAACGAGTGCGCGTTCTGCGTGGACATGCACACCACGGACGCCCTCAAGGACGGCGAGAGTTCGCAACGCCTGTTCGGTCTGGCGGCGTGGCGCGAGTCGTCCTTCTACGACAAACGCGAGCGCGCCGCCCTGGCGCTGACGGATGCGGTGACTCGGCTCGGACAGGGCGGCGTACCCGATGAGGTGTGGGACGGCGTGGTCGAGCAGTTCGGGGAGGAGGGTGCCGCGAACGTGCTCCTCGCGGTTGGCACCATCAACCTGTGGAACCGTCTGACGATCACGAGCAGGAAGCAGCCGGTGCTCGCCGCTTGACGGGCGCTCTGGACGAGTTCCAGGCGGCCCGCGGGATGCTCGCGAGCCTCGCCTACCGGCTGCTCGGGAGCTGGCAGGACGCCGAGGACGTGCTGCAGGAGGCGTACCTGCGCTGGTCCGGTGTCGACCGGGCCACCGTGCACGAGCCGCGTCGCTACCTCACGAGGGTGGTGACCCGGCTCGGCGTCGACGTACTGCGGACCCGGCAGGCGCGGCGGGAGAGCTACGTCGGGGAGTGGCTGCCGGAGCCGGTGCCAACGGACCCGTTCACCTCGGTCGACACCTCCGACTTGTCGATCGCGGTCCTCCACCTGATGGAGCGGCTCACTCCACCGCAGCGCGCGGTCTACGTACTGCGGACCGCGTTTCTGCTCCCGTACGACGAGATCGCGGAGAACCTCGAGCGATCGGTTGAGGATTGTCGACAACTGCACAATCGGGCGATCAAGGCGCTGGATCGTGAGCGACCGAAGTTCGAGCCGACGCGGGTCGAGCAGCAGCGACTGTTGCTCGACTTCGTCGCGGCTGCCCGGGACGGTGACCTGCCCCGGCTCGAGGCCATGCTCAAGGAGTCGGTGACCGAGTGGAGCGACGGCGGTGGCAGGCCCCGGATCGCCCGGAAGCCGGTGGTCGGACGCGAGCAGGTCGCGCAGTTCTTCGCCCGGATCTACGCCCGCGACGAGGTCAGCGTCGTACCGCTCGACCTGGTGACCGGGCCGGCGCTGGACGTTCGGGTCCCGGGGCTCCGGCACGTCCTGCACCTGGAGTTCGACGGTCTCCAGGTCGCCGCCGCCCGGATTCAGGCGAACCCCGCGAAGCTGTCAGCGCTCGGGTAGCGGCATGACCGTCGTACGGCGATGGTGCTCGAAGACGACCGAGCTACGGATGTCGGCGATCTCCTGCCGCTTGGCCAGCGCCAGAACCAGGTCGCGGAGGGCTTGGGTGTCCTTGACCGCCACATGGGCCAGGAAGTCGGACGCGCCGGAGACCATGAACATCGCGAGCGTCTCGGGGAGCTGGTTGACGTAGTCCTGGAACGCGGTCGCCACCGCCATCGCCTGCGGGCGGAGCTTGATCGAGATGATCGCCTGGGTGGAACGGTCGATCGCCTTCAGGTCGACCTCGGCGTGGTAGCCGCTGATCACCCCGCGGTCGCGGAGGCCGCGGATGCGCTCCAGACAGGTGGACGGCGCGATGCCGAGCTCGGCGGCCATGTCGCGGTTGGTCCGGCGCGCGTCGTTCTGCAGCATCCGCAGCAGCGCCGTATCAAGTTCGTCCATGACAGGAAGTTTGGCAGATCCACCGAACGATGTTCGGTCAGCCACTCGCAATGCTGGCCGACCGGCTAGCTTCGAGCCCGTGCTGACGAACAAGCTGGTCGTGGTCATCGCGGCCGAAGCGCCGATCGGCGTCGCCCTGAACACCGCCGCGTTGCTCGGTGTCGCCCTCGGCCACCACCACGAAGGCGTGGTTGGCCCGGACACCAAGGATGCCTCGGGAAACGCGCACACCGGCATGTGCGCGCACCCGATTCCAGTACTGCGGGCCTCCGCCGAGCAACTGCACGAGCTCCGGGCCCAGGCCGCGGCTCGGGACGGCGTAACGGTGCACGACATGAACCAGATCGCCCAGCGGGCCCGCACCTACGAGCAGATGTCCGCGACGCTGAGCGGCACCAAGGCCGAAGACGTGGAGTACCTGGGCCTCGGCCTGTTCGGCCCGCGCGCCGCCGTCGACTCGCTCACCGGCGCGCTCGCTCTGTACCGCTAGCTAGAGCTGCAGTTCGATGCGGCCGACCGGTTGGCCGCCGCCGAGGACGGGGACCTCGAGCAGGTCAGCCGCGGCGGACACGTCCACGCCGCATTTGCTCAGGAGGATCAGGCCGAGCGCTGTCGTGGCCCGGGGATTGCCGTCGATCACCTTGACCGCCACCGCGTGACCGTCCGGGGTGGCCATCGCGATCACCCCTTCCGCACCACCCTTCGCGATGACGCCGGGGAGCTGCTGCATCACGAGCGTGTTCTGGTGACCGCGCCCGCCGACGAACTCCGGGTACTGGCGCATCGCCGTTGCCACGACGTGTTCCGGCGTACCGGGGGCGGCTGTGGCCAGGCGGCTGAAGCTGAGTGCTAGGCCGCGAAGGGGTACACCGACCAGCGGTGCGCCGCAGCCGTCCACGGTGACGACTCCGGTCGTTGCCCCGGTCAACCGTTCGATCTCGGCGGTGATCGTCTTCTGCACCCGGCTCGACGGATCCAGGTAGCCGGCCGGCTCGTCGGCGGCGGTGAGCATCGCGGCGTGCTTGCCCGAGCAGTTCATCAGGACCCGGGACGGACCGATGCCTGCGGCAACCAACCGGTTCCGGGTGTCCGGGTCCTCGGGCAGGTCCGGCGGGCAGCCCAGCGCACCGCGGTCGAGGCCGGCGCGCGCCAGCATCCGGTCGACCACGGCGACGTGCCGGTCCTCGCCGGTGTGGCTGCCGGAGGTGATCGCGGCCTCCTCACCTTCGAGGGGTGCGCCGGCCACGATGCACCCGACGGCCTGCAGCGGCTTCGTGGTGGACCGGGGCAGCACCACCGCATCCACGTCCCCGACGGCGACGATCGGCGTACCGGCGGGATCGATCGCGACCGCGATCCCGAAGTGCCGGCTCTCGACGAAGCCACCACGTACCACCGTCGCCAGCTCGCCCACAGAATTGATGCCCGGCACACCACCGTTGGTCATGCCGCGGAGAGTAGCAGCGTCCGTAGGGTGGGGGTATGCGACTCAACTATGCGGAGACCGGTCCCGCCGACGCGCCCGTGGTTCTGCTGGGCTCGTCGCTCGGGACGACGCACGCGATGTGGGCGCCGCAGGTCGGCGTACTGTCCGAGCGGTTCCGGGTGATCGCCTTCGACCACCGTGGGCACGGCGAGTCCGAGGTGCCGGCCGGGCCGTACACGATCGACGACCTGGGCGGCGACGTACTCGAACTGCTCGACACCCTCGGCGTCGAGCAGGCGTCGTACGTCGGGATCTCGCTCGGCGGCGCGGTCGGTCTGTGGCTGGCCGAGAACGCGCCCGACCGCTTCCACCGTTTCGCGCTCCTCTGCCCGCCGTGCAGCCCGGCCGACAACGCGCAGATGTGGACCGAGCGAGCCGCCACCGTGCGCGCCGAAGGAACCCAGGCGATCGCCGACGCCACGTTGAGCCGCTGGTTCCTCCCGGACTTCAACGACACCGACGACGTGCGGCAGCAAGTGCTCGATACACCCGACGAGGGGTACGCCGCCTGCTGCGAGGCTCTCGGTACGACGGACCTGCGCGCCAAGCTCGGCGACATCACCGCACCCGTCCTACTGATCACCGCGGAGCAGGACACCTCGATCCCACCCGAGACCGTCATCCCGTTGGCCTCGGCCATCCCCGGCGCCCACCTCGAAATCATCGAGCACGCCGCTCACCTCGTCACCTACTCCCACCCCGACACGATCAACCCGTTGTTGCTGGCCCACCTGAGCTAGTAAGCATCCACAGAGGCCGAGGCCAGCCGAGCCGGTTTGCGGATATTTGGTGCCTCCCAGTGGCAGCAAAGCTCCGGAAAGCACAGCCGAACGCCGCCGGCGGAAGGCGCTTCGGTGATCGACGAGTTGGGGGAAGTTGCTCGACGCCTACCGCGCCTGGCTCCGCAAGTCCACTCGACCCGATCAGCGACAGGGCGCGCGCTGACTTACTCGAAGGACCAGTCGGGGCAGGTTTTGTGGAGTACGGCGTGATGGCCGGACCAGTTGCTGTGGTCGAGGCGGGCCGGGTCGAGGACGTCGGGATGGCCGCCGACGAGGCGGTAGCCCCAGGTGAACGCGGCGACGGGCCGGACGGATCGCGTCCGGATGACGTCGGGCGCGATCACGAGGAAGGTGTCGGCACGCCAAGTGCCGTCAGGATGGCCAGGGTTGGCGGGTGCGTCGAAGAAGGTCGGCAGGTGGCCGTAGCTGTAGAGCGGTGTCCCGGCGAAGTACGGGAGTACGTCGACCGAGACGTCGCCGTCGAACTCGCGGGTGAGCACCTGGATCCAGCCCATGATCGCGTTGATGCCGTAGCCGTGCTACCGCAGCGTCGCCGTACAGACGGGGAATCCCCGGAACGCCTCGGCGTCGAGGTCCGGGACGACGAGTTGGTGTCCGGAAGCCCACGGGTCGTCGTTCGGGACGACGCGGATCGCGATCAGGCCGCGGTGGTCGCGGGCTTCGAACGGGACGGATAGTTCTCGGCGCATGCGCGTCTCCTCTTGATTGTTCAAGCAATTCTCCAACGGGGGTTGGGGATGGTGGGAAAGTTGACTGCCTCGGGGTGAAGGCTTGTGTGGGTGGGGTGATGGGTGGAAGGTGAACGCAGAGCAGTGACTTGGGGGCAGGCTGTTCGGTGGGGGAAGGCGGGCGGGACCGCCTTCGATCGAAGGGCTGGTCTGGGGAGACCTTTTCGGTCCGGGATCGCGCTGATCCCGACCTGCTCGTAGCCCCCGTTGGGAAGGGGGAGAGATGCCGAGAAAGGCGAACGGGCGGGCGGACAAGCACCGCGACGACGACTTTCGGATGCCCGGCGAGGCGCCGGCGGCCGGTTCGGGAGCGAACGGGATGCCGCAGGCCAACGGCATGCCGGGTGGCGACCGGATGTCGACGGGTGGGTCCGGTGGCGCCGGTGACATGCCGGCGGGGATGGGCGGGGGAGCAGGTGCAGGGGCAGGTGGTGGCGCGGCCGGGATGACTGGCGGCGGCCAGGCCGGTGGCGCCGGGATGAGCGGTGGTGGTCAAGCGGGCGGTGCCGGGATGGGTGGCGGAGCCGGAGCCGGTGGTGCAGGTATGAGCGGCACGGACGGGCGAACCGAGACTCCGAACCGGCGGCAGTGCGGCGTGATGGACGTGCACCGCAGGCTGCTGTCCACCTCACCCGAGTACGCGGCCGCCCGATCGGCACTCGAGAACGCGACGACGCAGTACGTGGCCCGCCAGGAACGTTTTGCCGGTATAGCGCGGATTCCCTGTGTCGTGCACGTGATCTGGAAGACCGCCGCGCAGAACATCTCGCAGGCCCAGATCGACAGCCAGATCGACGTGCTGAACCACGACTTCCGGGCCACCAACGGCGACCTCAACATCGTGCCGGCGGCGTTCACCGGGCTGATCGCGGACGCGCGGATCGAGTTCTCCCTGGCCACCAAGGACCCGGACGGCAACGCGACCACCGGCGTCACCCGGACCCAGACGACTGTCAACGGCTTCGGCTCCGACGACAAGGTCAAGTCGTCGGCGACCGGCGGGCACGACCCGTGGCCGACCGACCGGTACCTGAACATCTGGGTCTGCCAGCTCAGCGGCGGCCTGCTCGGGTACGCGCAGTTCCCCGGCGGCCCGGCCGACACCGACGGCGTCGTCATCCTGCACAGCGGGTTCGGCACCAACGGTACGGCGGCCGCGCCCTTCGACCTGGGTCGCACCACGACCCACGAGGTCGGGCACTACCTGAACCTGTTCCACATCTGGGGCGACGACGGCACCGGCTGCAGCGGCAGTGATGAAGTCGCCGACACACCGAACCAGGCCGGCCCGAACTTCGGCGTACCGACGTTCCCGCACGTGACCTGCAACAACGGGCCGAACGGCGACCTGTTCTACGACTACATGGACTACACCGACGACCGCGGCATGGTGATGTTCACCGACGACCAGGTGGCCCGGATGGAGGCCTGCCTGGACACCGTGCGATCGAGCCTGATCGCCGGCGCGGTCGGTGCCGGAGCGACACCGGAACCGGCCGGCTCGGTGGTGGCCTGGGGCGCGAACCGGCTGGACGCGTTCGTGCTCGGCACCGATCTGGCGATGTATCACAAGTGGTGGGACGGGTCGTCCTGGGGACCGTCCGTCGGCGGCTACGAATACATGGGTGGTATCTGCATGAGTGCTCCTGAAGTCGCGTCCTGGGGGCCGGACCGGCTGGACGCGTTCGTCCTCGGCACCGATCACGCGCTCTACCACAAGTGGTGGGACGGCTCGAACTGGGGGCCGTCGGTCACCGGGTACGAGTACATGGGCGGTGTCTGCATGAGCCCGCCGCGGCTGGCCACCTGGGGACCTGGCCGGCTGGACGCGTTCGTGCTCGGCACCGACCGTGCGCTGTACCACAAGTGGTGGGACGGCTCGAACTGGGGACCGTCGCTGACCGGGTACGAGTACATGGGCGGAATCTGCATGAGCCCGCCGGAAGTCGTTGCCTGGGGCGAGAACCGGCTCGACGTGTTCGTGCTCGGCACCGACAACGCGGTCTATCACAAGTGGTGGGACGGCTCGAACTGGGGACCGTCGCTCACCGGGTACGAGTACCTCGGCGGCGTCTGCGCTTCGCCGCCGCGGGTCGTTGCCTGGGGCGAGAACCGGCTGGACATGTTCGTCATCGGCACCGACTCCGCGCTGTACCACAAGTGGTGGGACGGCTCGGCCTGGTCGGGCTGGGAGTACATGGGCGGTGTCTGTACGACGGCCCCGACGGTCGTCTCGTGGGACTCCGACCGGCTCGACGTGTTCCTGCTCGGCACGGATTCCGCGCTGTACCACAAGTGGTGGGACGGGTCCGCCTGGGGACCGTCGGTCACCGGGTACGAGTACCTGGGCGGCATCTGCACCGACGAGCCGAGGGTCGTCTCGTGGGGCCCGAACCGGCTCGACGTGTTCGTCACCGGCACCGACAAGCAGCTGTACCACAAGTGGTGGGACGGCGCGGCGTGGGGACCGTCGGTCACCGGCTACGAGCCGCTCGGCGGCGTCATCAGCGACTTCAAGGTGACTGTGCCTGAGACCCCGGCCTCGATCGAACAGGTGGTGCTGAGCTGACCGGTCACGTGAAAGGGCGGTGGACGCATTCCTTCGAGGAGGACCATGACGGGATCAGCGTCTACCGTCCCGACGACTTCGCCTTCCCGCCGGCCCGAGGCCGGCGGGGGGTGGAGTTCCGCCCGGACGGCACGCTGGTGGAGTGGGCGATCGGCCGCGGGGACGCACCCGAGGCCCGCCCGGACGGCCGCTGGGACGCCAGCGGCCGGATCACCGGCGGCTTGCAGGGCGCCGGCCGCATCGTGACGGCCGAGCCCGGACGGCTCGAGATCATCTGGTCCGACTGACTCTTCTGGCAGGCACTCATGACTAAGACGACGACCCCAGTCCGCTATCTCGTGGTGCCGACCGCGGATGCGGCTGACGCCACGCAGTCCGCGCGCTTCGGCGATCGCACGATCCTGTGGGGCCCACAGGAAGAGCACCTCGGTCGCGCATCGCGGACCGCGCCCGGGCTGTTGCTGGTGACGCAGGTGGGCGGCAGCTTCCAGCACGACTACCCGGACGTGAAACCGCTGCTCGACCACGGCCGGCATCTCGTGATCTCGTCCGCCGACCGGCCGCGCCGTAGGTCCAACAACTGCTGGCGGGTCGAGACACTCCGCGCCGGTACGACGGTCGTCGACGTGGCGGCGCCGTCCGCGGCCCGAGTGGATCCCGCGGTCGCGGCGCTGGTGGCCGAGCTGTCGCCGACGTCGTACCAGGCCGATCTGACCTGGTTCGCGAGCCTGCCGACGCGGCACTCGCTGAGTACGGGGTTCACTACGGCGCTGGACTTTGCCGCCGCCCGGATGATTGCCCTCGGCTACGGAGTCACCCGGACGTCGGTCACGGTCGGGGCGGGCCAGTCGCAGAGCCTGATCGGCGACCGGCCGGGGACCGGAGGTGGGGGAGTCGTGCTCATCACCGCCCACCTCGATTCCGTGAACCTCTCGGGTGGACCGGCCGCGAACGCGCCCGGGGCGGACGACAACGGGAGCGGTTCGGCCGGCGTACTCGAGCTGGGCCGGTTGTTGTCGACGCGGTCCTGGCGGCACGACATCCGGCTGATCCTGTTCGGTGGCGAGGAGCAGGGACTGTTCGGCAGCAAGCAGTACGTCGCTTCGCTGCCGCAGGCGGAGCGGGCCCGGATTCGCGCCGTACTGAACATGGACATGATCGCGAGCAAGAACTCGGCGGCGCCGACGGTGCTGCTCGAAGGTGCGCAGGTGTCGTCGAGTCAGATGGCCGACCTGGCGACCGCGGCCGCGACGTACACCGGGCTGAAGGTGGAGACCTCGCTGAACCCGTTCGCGAGCGACCACGTGCCGTTCATCAACGCCGGGATCCCGGCGCTGCTGACGATCGAGGGCGCGGACAGCGCGAACGGGCACATCCACACCGCGACCGACACGCTGAACTTCCTCGACTGGGCGCTGGCCGCCGAGATCCTGCGGATGAACGTCGCCGCCCTGGCCGGCTGGCTCGAGCCGACCGTCACCATCCGTACCCGGCCGCGCCCCGCCGGCTCCGTGGTCGCCTGGGGACCGGGTCGCCTCGACGTCTTCGTGGTCGGCGTCGACTCGGCCATGCACCACAAGGCGTACGACGGAACCTGGCACGACTATGAGTCACTCGGAGGTGTTGTACTAACCTGACGCCCTGTGTGGAGCGGATGCCTGAATGCGCGTGACATCGGCGGACTTCCGACCAGGTACGGCGTACCTACCCGCCACCGGACCGTGTTCCGGACGGACTCACCGGACAACCTGGACACCGAGGGCCGAACCGCGTTTGTGGAGACCGGCGCCGGGCTGGTGCTCGACCTGCGCTCGGACTGGGAGCTGACGCAACCACATCTGCTCGACGGCTCGGCGTCGTACCAGCGGATTCCGTGGATCGACCCGGTGGCCGACGAGGCCCGGGATGCCTCGGCCGAGCGTGTGCTCGCCGACATCTACCGCGGCAGTCTGGACCGCAACAAGGCGCAGGTCGCCAAGGCGTTTCGCGCGCTGATCGACGCACCGGCGGATGCGCCGGTGGTGGTGCACTGCAAGTCGGGCAAGGACCGGACCGGGCTGCTGATCGCGCTGTGGCTCGACCTGGTCGGCGTACCTCGGGACGTGATCGCGGCCGACTACGCGGCGAGCGAGGAACGGCTCGGCCTGGTGGCCCGGCTCGCCGACCTGTCCGACGACGAGCGGCCGAGCGCCGAGATCCTCTGGCGGACACTGCCGTCGACGATCCTCGACTCGCTCGACCACGTCGACCGAACCTACGGCGGCGTCGGGTCCTACCTGGCGGCATGCGGGCTGACGGAGGTGGAGATCCATCGGCTGGCGTTTCGGCTCGTGCCGGTCGACGTGCGGGCAGTGGTGTTCGACTTCGATGGGTTGTTGATGGACACCGAGACGACGATGGTGGAGAGCTGGCGGGCGGAGTGGGCCCATCACGGGCTCGAGCTGGATCTCTCGGACTTCTGGCCCGGTCATGGTGGCGACATCACCGAGACGCGGTACGAGTTGCTGGCCGCGGCGGTCGGGGCCGGCTTCGACCGGGCGGCGAGCCATGCGCGGCGGACTGCTCACCGGGATGAGATGCACCGGGAGCTGGACTTCCGGCCCGGGATCCGGGCGTGGCTCTCGGCGGCGCGGGAGCTCGGGGTGCAGGTGGCGATCGCGAGCAGCTCGCCGCGGCCGTGGGTGCAGGGTCACCTGGAGCGGGTGGGTGCTCTCGGGTGGTTCGACGAGGTCGTCACCGGCGACGAGGTGGCGGCGCACAAGCCGGATCCGGCGATCTACGAGTTGGCGTTGCGGCGTCTCGGCGTACCTGGTTCGGCGGCGATCGCGCTCGAGGACACCGCCCACGGCGTCGCGGCCGCCCAGGCGACCGGCATGTTCGCGGTCGCCATCCCGAACCCCTACGTCACCCCCGCCGCAGTCGAATCCGCCGACCTGGTCCTGGGCAGCGCCGAGCAACTCTCCCTCAGCGAGCTACTTCTCCGGACGTCAGACCACTGACAGCGGGAGGAGTTTCTTGCCAGTGGGGCCGATTTGGATTTCGGTGCCCATCTGGGGGCAGACGCCGCAGTCGAAGCAGGGCGTCCAGCGGCAGTCCTCGACCTCGATGGCGCCGTCCTCCTCGAGCGAGTCCTGCCAGTCCTCCCACAGCCAGTCGCGGTCCAGACCGGAGTCGAGGTGGTCCCACGGCAGCACTTCGGCGTACTCGCGCTCGCGCGTCGTGTACCAGGCCAGGTCCACGGGCTCGTCGGCCAGCGCCTTCTCGGTCGCCTCGACCCAGCGGTCGTAGGAGAAATGCTCGCTCCACCCGTCGAACCGGCCGCCGTCGCGCCAGACCGCCTCGATCACCCGGCCGACCCGGCGGTCGCCGCGGGACAGCAGGCCCTCGATGATGCCGGGCTTGCCGTCGTGGTACCGGAATCCGATCGCCTTGGCGTAGTTCTTGTCCGAGCGGATCGCGGCGGCGAGCTTCGACAACCGCGCGTCGGTCTCCTCGGCGCCGAGCTGGGACGCCCACTGGAACGGCGTGTGCGGCTTCGGCACGAATCCGCCGATCGACACGGTGCAGCGGATGTCGCGCCGGCCGGCTGCCTCGCGACCGGTCGCGATCACCTTCTTGGCCAGGTCCGCGATCGCCAGCACGTCCTCGTCGGTCTCGGTCGGCAGGCCGCACATGAAGTACAGCTTCACCTGCCGCCAGCCGTGGCTGTAGGCCGCCGCGACGGTCCGGATCAGGTCTTCCTCGGTGACCATCTTGTTGATCACCTTGCGCATCCGGTCCGACCCGCCCTCCGGGGCGAAGGTCAGGCCGCTGCGCCGGCCGTTGCGGGAGAACTCGTTGGCCAGCGTGATGTTGAACGCGTCGACCCTTGTCGAGGGCAACGACAGTGAGACGTTGCTGCCCTCGTACCGGTCGCCGAGGCCTTTGGCCACGTCGGCGATCTCGCTGTGGTCGGCGGAGGACAGGCTGAGCAGCCCGACCTCCTCGAACCCGGACTGCTTCAGCCCGTTCTCGACCATGTCGCCGATCGTGGTGATGCTGCGCTCCCGCACCGGCCGGGTGATCATGCCCGCCTGGCAGAACCGGCAGCCGCGGGTGCAGCCGCGGAAGATCTCCACCGAGTACCGCTCATGCACCGTCTCGGCGAGCGGGACCAGCGGCTTCTTCGGGTACGGCCAGGCGTCGAGGTCCATCACCGTGTGCTTGGCGGTCCGCCACGGGACACCGGCACGGTTCGGCGCGACCCGCTTGATCCGGCCGTCGGCCAGGTACTCGACCGTGAAGAACTTCGGGATGTAGACGCCGCCGGACGCGGCCAGCCGCATCAGCACCTCGTCCCGCCCGCCCGGGCTGCCCTCGTCCTTCCACTCCCGGATCACCTCCGAGATGGCCAGCACGATCTCCTCGCCGTCACCGAGGACGGCGGCGTCGATGAAGTCGGCGATCGGCTCCGGGTTGAACGCGGCGTGCCCGCCGGCCAGCACGATCGGGTCCTCGTCGGTCCGGTCGGCGGCGTACAGCGGGATCCCGGCCAGGTCGAGCGCGGTCAGCATGTTGGTGTAGCCGAGCTCGGTGGAGAACGACAGCCCGAACACGTCGAACGCCCGGACCGGCCGGTGGCCGTCCAGGGTGAACTGCGGGATGCCGTTGTCGCGCATCACCTTCTCCATGTCCGGCCACACCGAGTAGGTGCGCTCGGCCAGGATGTGGTCGCGCTCGTTCAGCACCTCGTAGAGGATCTGCACGCCCTGGTTGGGCAGCCCGACCTCGTACGCGTCCGGGTACATCAGCGCCCACCGGACGCTCACCGAGTCCCAGTCCTTGCTCACCGAGTTCAGCTCACCGCCGACGTACTGGATCGGCTTCTGCACCTGCGGCAGCAACGCCTCCAGGCGCGGGAACAGCGATTCGACAGTCATCGGGCACTTCCGGTCGGGATCAGAGCGCCTACCAGACTAACGCTCGCCTGCCGATATCCCCGCATCGCTGCGTTCGCCGCGGCTCCACTCGCGGTACTCGGCCAGGACGGCCACGATCGCGCTGTCCAGCTCCTCCTCGGTGGTCGCGCCGCTGGTGTAGAGGGCGATCTCCGCATCCAGGTGGCCGATCAGGTGCGCGGGTACTTTGTCCACCTTGAGGTGCAGGAGCAGGGCCTGGGCCCGGGAGAGGGCGTCCCGCCGCGAGGCGAGCCGCTTCCTCCACCATCGTCGGGCGACTGGTCACCCATTGTCGCCGGTCGAGTACAGCGAAACCACTCGGGGCGAACTCGCGCCGGGTCCAAGCGCTAGAGGGGCAGTTCCCACAAGGTGCGCTGGGCGACTGGGCGGAAGCCGAGTTTGTCGTTGATTGCGATCATCGGGGCGTTCTCCGGAGCGTTCCAGGTGTGCAGCACGGCGGGCTCGGCCAGGTCCGCCTGGATGGCGCGGAGGTTGGGTGCCTTGACCGCCATGCCGAGGCTGCGGCCGCGGTGCGAGCGGCGGACGTAGGTGTCGTGCTGGTTCAAGCGGCCCGGTGTCGCCGGCGTCCCGCCCATCTGCGTGTACGCTGCGAGCTCGCCGGAGCCGGTGTGGATGGCGGCGGTCGTGTAGGTGAAGCGGCCTTGGGTGATCTGGCGCTCGTCGGCCTCCCGCACGAGCTCAGGCGTCCACCGGATCGCTTCGACCGTGCGGTCGCCGGTCGGGACGTCCTCGGCCATCCCGCTGAGCAGTCCGGCAAACTGCTCGATCCATTCCTCCGGTGTGTGCTCACGCCACACGACAAGCTCGTAGCCGGATGGGATGGAGATGGCGAGTTGGTCGTCCGGCACCGGCAGCTCCAGCACCTGGTGCAGCTCCGCGTGCTTGCGGACGAACCCGCGCGCGGCGGCGAACGCCGTACCCGCGCTCTCTCCGGTGACCGGGTCGCCGGTCAGGTCGAAGCCGGACAGGACGCGCCGCCCGTCAGCCCGGGCGCGATCGATCACCGCCTCCAGCAGCCGGGTCGCGACGCCACGACGCCGGTGCGCCCGGTCGATGGCGATCTCGACGTCGACCGTCTCGGTGTTGCTGAGCAACCACCAGTCGAGCCAGGCGATCCCGAGCCAGGTGTCGCCGTCGACCAGCCCGAGGCCGTCGGCGCGTACGTCGGAATGCTGCCCGGCCATCAGCACCCGGGCCTCCTCCAGCCCCATCCCGACCGGGAACTCGAGCTCCTCCCGCCGCACGGCTTCCCGCACCTCGAAGAACTGCTTGAAGACGTCGGGATCCTGCCCGTCAACCGTGACAATGCGCATCGGGCGACCCTACGCCGCCCGACCTGCCACCGCCTCCGAATTCAGGCTCGCGCTGGCGCGCGCCTGGCCAGGAACGCCTGCCACTCCTCGGCCTGTTCCGGCGTGAGGTCGTCCTTCAGGATCGCGAAACCACCGGCGCCGGGCAGCCGGATCGTCCAGACGTGCCCGCGCTGCCGGACCGACTTCACCGCCGACCAGGGGAGCTCGAGATTGGTGATCGCGGTCCGGATCGCGATCTGTTCCTCGGTGAAGGTGTACGTGTAGGTGGACCCGTACCTTCTGCCGAGCAGGTGCCGGATGATGCCCAGCAGCTCCGGCATGAACAGGTAGAACATCGCCAAGATGACGGACCCGAGGTCGATCGGCGAGTCTGCGACGGCCATTGCCAGGAAGACCAGGCCGGCCGCCCGGAGCAGCCAGGCGAACCACCGGAGCTGCACGCGGGTGTTCCGCAGCCGTCGTTCGAACGTCAGCTCGACCGGAACCACGATGTTCATTTCGATGTCCTCCCCAGTGCGCCGGCCCCCTCGACCGGCCGGTGCACTGTACAGCAGCCAGTCGGGCATCAACAGCCTCCAGCCGGGGCGTGGGCCGGCGCTGCCCCGGATCCGTACGGCCATCGCCTGCACTCCGGCAAGACGGTGATTCAGCACATCTACGACACGCACTGGCAAGGTCGCGACAACGCGTAGCGTCTGCGGGAGCTGTGGCGGTTGCTGCAGTCCCGAGTCGACCGCAGCCGCTACGCGACCACCCTGGAACGCTTCGACCAGCAGGCGATCCAGGCAACCCTGTGGCGAGACTCGATCGTCAGCTACTACTTCGAGGCGCGCCGCGTCCTGGATCAGTCACGGTCCTGGGCTCAGGTCAGGCAAGCCGGTGATGGACTGTTGCTGGGTGGGACGTCGAATCTGCTGCGGCTCACCGCCGGCAACGCGTCTCCACAGCCGGTGGAGATGACTGCGCGAGTGGCCGGTTGGACCAGCGAAGCGACCACGGTGTCTATACCGTCGCGGGAGTTCGTGTCCCTCGACGTACCGGTGACTCCGCCGCACGCCGCAGATCACCAGCATCGACATCGCTGCCGCTGCGGGAGGTCTGCCGGTGCTCGGCACGCGGACCCCGGTCATCGTCACGCCGGATGGCGCGCAGTGCAGACTCGCGCTGGACGCCGGCTCTCCCACAAGTCCGGTCCTCGCCGGCTACCGACGACTGTCGCCTTCGGACCGCTGGGATCCGGCGAAGGGCTTCGGCTGGGTCGGCACTGGGCCTCAGTCCCGCGATCGCGCCCGGCTCGACGTCCTACGCCGCGACTTTGACAACGACACCCGCGCCCGCACCCTCCGCCTCCAGGTCCCACCCGGCGGCGCCGACGCCTACCTGTTGATCGGCGACGCCAACGTAGACAGCTGGCCCACCTTCATCCACTCGCAGGCAAGCTCCTCGCCCAGAGCCAGTTCCTACTCGGCGGCCAGTACACCTGGCTCAAGCTCCCCCTCGCCGCCGGCGAGACCGACCTCGAGTTCACCAGCCTCCCCAACCAACACTGGCACCTAACCGCCCTGGTGCTGCTGTAGGTCAGTGGTGGGGGCGGAGGGCTCGGTTGGCGGCTGGTTCGGCTATTTGGGCGCGGAAGGGGTGGGCCGGGTAGACGCCGAGGAGGCGGACCTCGACCGAGAAGAAGGCGAGTTCTTCCAGGGCCAAAGCGACGTTCGGCTCGTCCGGGTGGCCTTCGATGTCGGCGTAGAACTGGGTGGCGAAGAACATGCCGCCCAGCTGGTACGACTCCAGCTTCGTCATGTTCACGCCATTGGTCGCGAACCCGCCGAGCGCCTTGTAGAGCGCGGCCGACACGTTGCGCACGCGGTACACGAAGCTGGTGATGATCGGGCCCGAGCCGACCGGAGGTACGTCGGGCTCCCGGGACAGCACCAGGAAGCGGGTGGTGTTGTGGTGCTCGTCCTCGACGTCGCTGGCCAGCGTCTCCAGGCCGTACAGGTCGGCAGCGGCCCGCGGCGACAGCGACGCGACGGTCGGGTCGCCGAGCTCGGCCACCTCGCGGGCCGACCCGGCCGTGTCGTCGGCGACCACGGTCGCCCAGCCGTGCTCGCGGATGATCTTGCGGCACTGTCCGAGCGCGTGGACATGGCTGCGGACGGTCCGGATCTGGTCGATCGACGTACCCGGAACGGCCAGCAGTTGGAAGTGGATCGGCAGGAAGTACTCGCCGACGATGTGCAGCCCGGACTCCGGCAGCAGGTGGTGGATGTCGGCCACCCGGCCGGCGATCGAGTTGTCCACCGGGATCATCGCCAGCCCGGCCCGGCCGCTGCTGACCGCCTCGAGCGCGTCCTCGAACGTCGTACAGGGCAGCTGCTCGCGGTCCGGGTACATGTCGGTGCACGCCATCGCCGAGTTGGCGCCTGGCTCACCCTGGTAAGCGATCGGTCCGTCCACGATCTCCCAGGGTAGACCCCGGCCGTCTCGGCAACCGGATCAGGTGTCCGACTTGCGGACCTTCTTCGGTGCCCCGGTGACCGCGCGACCCTCCAGCGCCTTGGCCTTCGTGGCGTACATGTCGATGTACTCCTGGCCGGACAGCTCCATGATCTTGTACATGATCTCGTCGGTGACCGCGCGCAGGATCAGCCGGTCGCCCTCCATCCCCTCGTACCGCGAGAAGTCCAGCGGCGCGCCGAACTTGATCGTCGGCGGCGCCATCGAGGCGACGATCTTGCCGGGTGGCGCGACCCTGTCGGTGCCGATCACGCCGCACGGGATGACCGGGACCTTGGCCTCCAGCGCCAGCCGGGCGACCCCGGTCCGGCCCTTGTACAGCCGGCCGTCGTGGGAGCGGGTGCCCTCGGGGTAGATGCCGAACAGTTCGCCGCGCTCCAGCACCTTCATCCCGGCCCGCATCGCGCCCTCGGACGCCGAGCCGCCGGACCGGTCGATCGGCACCTGGCCGGTGCCCTTGAAGAACCCGCGCTGGAACCGGCCCTTGATCCCGGCGCCGGTGAAGTAGTCGGACTTCGCCACGAAGGTGACCCGCCGGCGCAGCACCAGCGGCATGAAGATCCAGTCCGCGTAGGACAGATGGTTGCTGGCGATGATCGCCGGGCCCTCGGCGGGGATGTTCTCCGCGCCGACCACGTTCGGCCGGAAGATGCGCTTGACCGGCGGGCCGATCAGCACGTTCTTCAGCACCCAGTAGATGCCCTTGCCATCGCCGTCCCCGGCCCCGTCCACACCACGGTCCGCCGGTGGCACCCGGTCCTCCTCGGGCCGCGGTGGCTGCGCCGGTTCCGTCATCGATGTCCTTTCCTCACAGTTCCCCGAGTGCTCATGATGCCGCACGAGCGCCCCGATTGGCGTGTACCGCGGCACGCGTGAACTCCTGACACGAGTCGCCGTCGCTCCGTAAGCTGCTCACGCCAGTGTCGCCCGGCTGGGGGAGGTCTTGTGAGGACAAGAGGACTGACGGCAGTGCTCGGCGTGGTCGCGGCGGTGTTCGCCGGCCTTCCAGCGGTCGCCGGAGCCAGTACGACGACCGCCGTCGAGGCCAAGGTGGTCCCGCTCCAGGTCACCGGACCGGCGGCGTCGAGGTTCAACCTGGTGGTGATGGGCGACGGCTACACCGCCGCCGAGCTGCCGAAGTTCCGGGAGCAGGTCGACAAGCACCTGAACGTGCTCTGGAGCATCGAGCCGTTCAAGTCGTACCGGAACTACCTCAACGTCTACGCGGTCGAGATCCCGTCACCGCAGAGTGGCGTCGACTGTGATCCGGACCTCAGCTCGCCGAAGGTCGACACCCCGTTGCAGATGGGCTTCTGGGGCGGCTGCAACCCGAACAGCGTCCAGCGCCTGCTGACCGTCAGCTCGACCGCGGCGATCCAGTACGCCGACCTGGTCGCCGGGACCACGACGGCCAACCGCCAGATTCTTGCTATCGGCAACAGCGACACGTACGGCGGCGCCGGCGGGACGTACGCGACGGCCTCCGGCGGGAACGCCCTGTCCGCCCTGATCACCCCGCACGAGCTCGGTCACTCGCTCGGCGGCCTGCAGGACGAGTACGACTACTACGCCCGCGGCGAGCGTGGAGCGCCGTACCAGGGCGGTGAACCGTCGTCGATCCACCACACGTTGCTGACCGAGCAGCAAATGCGGGACCAGCAGCAGAAGTGGTTCCGCTGGCTGGGTGAGCCGTCCGAGTCCGGCGGCACCATCGGCCGCTACGAGGCCGGGATGTACGCCGGTTCCGGGGTTTGGCGGCCGAGCAGGCACTCGATGATGAAGACGCTCGGCTACTACTTCGACCAGGTGTCACGGGAGCGGATGACGCAACGCATCTCGTCCCGGGCATCGCTGTTCCAGGGCAGCACTCCGGTCGGCCAGGTCGCCGCGGACCAGGTGGTCTGGCTGCAGACGCTGCACCCGGTCAGCCACGAGCTTGACGTGACTTGGACCGTGGACGGTACGGCGCTCTCGACCGGCAACCGCCGTGCCGTCGACCTCTCCACGCTCGACCTGACACCTGGTCTGCACACGCTGACCGCGAAGATCGTCGATCCGACCACGTTCATCCGCGATCCCGCCGTACGGCCGACTGCTTCTCGCACGTGGACGATCAACACGTCGCTGACGGCTCAGGCATCGGCGGAGCCGGTCGAGTTCACCGGGTCGACGTCGACCGAGCATCCGGTGAGCGCGGACGAGGTCGTGTACGCCGAGACGACTCAGTCGGACACGGTGCAGCCGGCGATCGAGTGGAAGGTGGACGGCAAACCGGTCGCGAACCCGGGCAACGACCTGGACTTCGACCTCGAGCCGCTGAAGCTGACCGGACGGCACACGCTGACGGCGACGGCAGCCGGCCAGACGCTGACCTGGTCGGTCGACGGGACCGAGCCGGTGGTGACGTCGACGCTGTCGAAGCCCTTGCTGACGGTGCAGAAGCCGACTGGGCCGGAGTACGTCTTCAACGACGCGTTCACCATGCAGTTGGCGGCGACGGACGACAGCGACGGGTACGTCGTACCGGAGTTCCGGGTGAACGGGGACGGTTGGTACAACTACTACGGCTGGCCGACCGATGCGTCCGCGCCGTTCCGGTTCACCGCCGAGGGGACCGCGATCGACCAGCTGGTCTACGGCAAGCTCGGAGTGCCCCGGGTGGTGCCGTGGGACGATGTGCCGAGCGGGTATGGGCGCCATCAGGTCGAGTTCCGCGCCATCGATGCCTCCGGCAACATCGGGACCCCGCGCCGGTTCGCTGTCACGCTGCTGCGGCCGGCCCCGGCGTGTACGACCACGGTGACCGGAGTGCACGGGCCGCTGTACCTGCGGTCCGGCGTGACCTGCCTGACCGGCGCCACCATCAACGGCCCGGTCGTGGTCACCGCTGGCGCGTCCGTGGTCGCCACTGACAGCCGGGTGCTCGGTCCGGTCCGTGCGGACGGCGCGGCCGATGTACACCTGCTGCGTAGCCGGATCGACGGGCCAGTGAGCGCTGACGGAGTGACCAGGAGCCTGGTCGCGGTCGGGACCACGGTCGACGGGCCGGTGTCCGTGACCGGATCGCGTACGACGGAGGCCGCCGTACTGGCTGGGAACACGGTCGACGGACCGCTGAGCTGCTCGGGCAACACACCGGCTCCGGTCAACCTGGAGGCCCTCAACCAGGTCGCCGGGCCGCGGTCCGGCCAGTGTGCGCGGTTGTGAGTCCCGCAGACATGGAGATGAGTTTCGGCGACATGTCCGTGGCCTGTCCGGTGCCCTAGCTTTTCGGTGCGGGATGGTCCCGCCGTATCGGAGGGATGAAATGAACGGACTGCGGGTGGCGTCGTTGCTGGCGGCGACGATGACGACCGGGCTGATGGCGGGCGTGTACGGGATCTACTCGAACGCCTTCATGCCCGGGCTGGCGAAGACCGACGACAAGACGTTCGTCGGCGCGTTCCAGGCGACCGATCGAGCCATCACGAACCCGCTGTTCCTGCTGGTCGGGTTCCTCGGCGCGGCGGTGTTCACGGCGGTCGCCGGTCTGCTCAGCCTGCGCGAGGACGCGCTGCCCTGGATCGCGGTGGCGTTCGTGCTGTACCTGGTCACGATCATCCTCACGATGGCGGTGAACGTGCCGCTGAACGACGCGCTCAAGGCAGCCGGCGACCCGAACACGATCGACGTCGCCGCCGCCCGAGCCGCCTTCGACGAGACCAAGTGGCGAGCCTTCAACCTGGTCCGCGTCGTCCTCAGCACCGTCGCCTTCGGTCTCCTCGCCTGGTCCCTCTACCTGACCGGCAAATCAGCCGCCCAACCCTGACACGCCCCGGCGCAACCCCAGCGGAGCCGCCGATCGACCGGAAACCGCTTCCCGTCGCACCGTGTGCTACCGGGCGGGGGTGCCTGAGAGGATGGGCGGGTGGCACCAGTTCAAGCTCCGCCGTCGCAGCAGTTGCCCGCGATCCAGAAGTTGCGGGTCCGGTTCGCCAAGCGCGGGCGGCTGCGATTCACCTCACACCGCGACTTCCAGCGGGCCTTCGAGCGCGCCGTCCGGCGGGCCGAGTTGCCGGTGGCGTTCTCGCACGGCTTCAGCCCGCACCCGAAGATCTCGTACGCCGGTGCCGCGCCGACCGGAGCCGCTTCCGAAGCGGAGTATCTGGAGATTTCGCTCACACACGAGCGGGACGCCGAGCAGGTCCGCGCCGCCCTGGACGAGGCGCTGCCGCCCGGCCTGGACGTCCTCGAAGTAGTCGTCGCCGGTCCTGGGTCGCTGGCCGAGCGGCTGGAGGCCAGCGAGTGGCAGATCGCCCTGCCTGGCGCGGATGCGGCCGCCGCGGAGGTCGCGGTGGCGGCGTTCCTGGCCCGGGACGAAATCTTGGTCGAGCGCATGACCAAACGGGGAGTTCGCTCGTTCGACTGTCGGGACGCCGTTCTCCGACTCACCGTCGCGAGTGAACCGGCCCAGGTTGCGACGTGTGCGATACTGCAAGTGGTGTTACGGCACGGAACCCCGGCCGTGAGACCCGACGACGTTCTCGCCGGCGTGCTCGAAGTAGCGACGCTCCCGGTGACGGGCCCGGCTCTTTTGACCAGGCTCGCCCAGGGCCCGCTCATCGCGGCCGCAGGCACGGTGGACGACCCGCTCGCTCGTGACCGCGACGCCACCCAGGCGACCGCGACCGGCCAGGCGGACGACCACCAGACGCACACAGCGGAGGGCGACGCCGCCGCTCCCTCCGAGCCCTGAGCACGGGCGGAGCGGATCCAGCAGGCTTCCGCCCGTGCCGGCACCGACGCCGGCGCGTGGCGAACCGTGACCGCCTTGTGGCTGCGTCCGGACCCGTGACAGGGGTCGCAGGATGCGCCAGAGGGCTTGAGGAGACCCGCACCACATGCTCGACAACGAGCCGACCACCGAGGCAGCCGACACGGCTGCACCAGCCCAGCAGCCACCCGCTCGCAAGACAGCGAAGAAGGCGCCTGCTGCGAAGAAGACCACGACCACCCGCAAGCGGACGGCCAAGAAGGTTGCCGCCGAGGAGGTCCCCACCCAGTCGGACGGCGAGACCGCCGACCCGGCTCCGGTGAAGAAGGCGGCCGCCAAGAAGGCAGCCGCCGCCAAGAAGACGACGGCCAAGAAGGCCGCCCCGGCGAAGAAGGCAGCGGCCAAGAAGACCGCCACCAAGCGGCCCGCGAAGAAGGCCGCCGCCCAGGACGCGTTCCCGGAGCTGAGCGAGGCGGAGACCTCCACCGCTGACGCCGGTCCGGTCGTCGAGAACGCCCCGGCGCCCGCCAAGAAGACCACGCGGAAGCGTACGGCGAAGAAGGCGGCCACCCCTCCGGTGGACGACCTGGTCGCCGAGCAGTCCCCGGTCACCGACGGCCCGGTCGTCGACGCCGAGGTGGAGACCGACGAGGCTGACGCCGGTGCTCCGGCCGAGGTCGCCGTACAGGAGGAGGCTCCGCAGCGGCGGACCCGGCGACGGGCTCCGGCTGCGGCCGCGGTGCTGTTCCAGGCGCCGACCGACGTACCGAAGCAGGCGCCTGCGCAGGCCGCGGCGACCAGCCCGGTCGAGGCGACGCCGGAGACCACTGAGACCACTGAGCCGGGTGCCGACGAGCAGCCGACCACCACGCGGCGCCGCCGCAGCCGTCGCGGCCGCGACACCGAGGCCCGCGAGCCCGAGGCGCGCGACGCCGAGGAGGTCGCTGCCGACCGCGCCGAGCCGGTCAAGGAGGCGGCCGCGGCCGTCGCCGAGACCACCGAGGATGCCAAGGCTGCCGAGGCCGACGCCGAGTCCGAGGACGGCGACGACAGCGGTGAGGGCACGCGCCGCCGTCGCCGGCGCCGTGGTGGCCGTCGCCGCCGCAAGTCCGGTGACGCCGACGGCGCCGAGGACAGCTCGGACGAGCAGTCCGACGACGACGAGCACGACGAGCAGGACAGCGCGGCCGGCTCGGACGACGAGCAGGACGCCGCGGACGGTGACGACGACGAGGGCTCGGGCAGCTCCTCCCGCCGTCGGCGCCGGCGTCGCCGCCGCCGTGGCGAGGACAGCGGCGCCTCGCCCGACGACCCGGACGAGACCGTCGTCCGCGTCCGCGAGCCGCGCAGCAAGAACACCGCCAACGAGATCACCGCGGTCGAGGGCTCGACCCGGCTGGAGGCGAAGAAGCAGCGCCGCCGCGAGGGCCGCGCCGCCGGTCGCCGCCGGGCGCCGATCGTCACCGAGGCCGAGTTCCTGGCCCGGCGCGAGTCGGTCGAGCGGACCATGGTGATCCGGTCCCGCGAGGACCTGACCCAGATCGCCGTGTCCGAGGACAACGTCCTGGTCGAGCACTACGTCGCCCAGGCCGAGCAGACCTCGCTGATCGGCAACGTGTACCTCGGCCGGGTGCAGAACGTGCTGCCCAGCATGGAGGCCGCGTTCATCGACATCGGCAAGGGCCGCAACGCCGTCCTGTACGCCGGTGAGGTCGACTGGGCCACGCTCGGCGGGGCCAACGGGCCGCGCAAGATCGAGCAGGTGCTGAAGTCCGGCCAGTCGGTGCTGGTCCAGGTGACCAAGGACCCGATCGGCCACAAGGGCGCCCGGCTGACCAACCAGATCAGCCTGCCCGGCCGGTACGTCGTCTACGTCCCACGCGGCGGCAACGGCGGAATCAGCCGCAAGCTGCCCGACACCGAGCGGAACCGGCTCAAGACGATCCTCAAGGACATCGTCCCGGACGAGGCCGGCGTGATCGTCCGGACCGCGGCCGAGGGCGCCTCGGAGGAGGAGCTGACCGCCGACGTCAGCCGCCTGCAGTCGTTCTGGGACGACATCGACAAGAAGTCCAAGAACGGCCAGGCCCCGAACCTGCTGTACGGCGAGCCGGACCTGCTGATCCGCGTCGTCCGGGACCTGTTCACCGAGGACTTCGCCAAGCTGGTGATCTCCGGCGACCGGGCCTACGACCAGGTTCGCGACTACGTGAGCAGCGTCGCGCCGCACCTGGCCGACCGGGTCGAGAAGTGGTCCGGCGAGGGCGACGTGTTCGCCAACTACCGGATCGACGAGCAGATCAAGAAGGCGCTCGACCGCAAGGTCTGGCTGCCGTCCGGCGGCTCGCTGATCATCGACCGGACCGAGGCGATGACCGTCGTCGACGTGAACACCGGCAAGTTCACCGGCTCCGGCGGCAACCTCGAGGAGACCGTCACCAAGAACAACCTGGAGGCGGCCGAGGAGATCGTCCGGCAGCTCCGGCTCCGCGACATCGGCGGCATCATCGTGATCGACTTCATCGACATGGTGCTGGAGTCGAACCGCGACCTGGTGCTGCGCCGGCTGGTCGAGTGCCTGGGCCGGGACCGGACCAAGCACCAGGTGGCCGAGGTCACCTCGCTCGGCCTGGTCCAGATGACCCGGAAGCGGATCGGCACCGGGCTGCTCGAGGCCTTCAGCGAGAACTGCGACCACTGCGGCGGCCGCGGCCTGATCCTGCATGACGAGCCGAAGGAGTCCCGCCGGCGCGACAGCCGCGGCGGTGGCGGTGGCGGCCAGGAGCAGAAGCCGGCCGCCCAGGCCGACGAAGGCGGGCGCAAGAGCTCCCGTCGTCGCCGCGGCAAGGGCCGCGCCGAAGAGGAGCAGGCCGAGCCGGAGGCGTCGCAGCACAACGGCGACGCCGCCCAGCGCCTGGCCCAGATTGCTGCGGCTTCGTCGAAGAAGGAGCACGGCGACGACGGCGCTGAGGTGACCGCGGACACGTCCGGTACGCCGGAGCCGACCGGCTACCCGGTCTCCGCCGAGGCCGCCGAGCAGGTCAGCCCGGAGGCCACCGGCTTCCCGGAGCCGGCCGAGACCGCTGCGGCGACGACCGCGGTCGATGCATCGGACGCGGCGCAGGACGAGGCGACGCCGAACGGCGCAGCGAAGACCACCCGGCGCCGGCGTAGCAGCCGGAGCCGGAGCAAGACAGCTACCGAGGGTGATGCGGCCAAGGGCGAAACCGAGGCCGCAGAGCTCGTCACAACCGGCAGTTGAGTGGCGTGTCCCCGAGCAGATGACCCGGTTTGACCCGTCTGTGAGGGGACCCGTAAACTTGAGCGTCGGCGCGCGTTCCGCGTGCCATGTTTGTGTGGGCCGCCAGGTCTGTGCAGGCCCCCGTTAGTTTCCCGAACCAGCAGAGAGTGAGATCCACGGTGTACGCGATCGTGCGCAGTGGCGGCACCCAGCAGAAGGTCGCCGTCGGCGATGTCATCGAGATCGACAGCCTGACGGACAAGGTGGGCGACACCGTGTCCCTGCCGGCGGTCCTGGTCGTCGATGGCGACACCGTGACGACCGACGCCGAGGCGCTCGCCAAGGTGGCCGTGTCGGCCGAGGTCCTGGGCCGCACCAAGGGCCCCAAGATCAACATCCTCAAGTACAAGAACAAGACCGGTTACCGCAAGCGCCAGGGGCACCGTCAGCACTACACCCAGGTCAAGGTCACCGCGATCGACGCTAAGAAACTGTCTTCCTCTGAGAAGAGTGGGAGCTGATCTGAGATGGCACACAAAAAGGGAGCTGCGTCGACCCGTAACGGTCGCGACTCCAACGCGCAGCGACTCGGCGTGAAGCGGTACGGCGGCCAGCTGGTCAACGCCGGCGAGATCATCGTCCGGCAGCGCGGCACCCACTTCCACCCGGGCAACCTGGTCGGCCGTGGCGGCGACGACACCCTGTTCGCGCTCGCCGAGGGCAAGGTCGAGTTCGGCACCCGGCGCGGTCGCCGCGTCGTCAACATCGTCCCGGCCCCGGCGGAGTAACACCGCCACCCGGACGTATTTCAAGCTCTGTCGAAGGGCGGGTCGCGGAATACCGCGGACCCGCCCTTCGGCTGTGTAAGAGGCACAGGTCTGCTGTGCCGGACAGCAACTCCTGCAGGAAGTAGAGAACCACCGATGGCGATTCCCAGCTTTGTCGATCGGGTCACGGTGCAGGTTGCCGCGGGCCGCGGCGGAAACGGGTGCGCCTCGGTGCACCGGGAGAAGTTCAAGCCGCTCGGCGGCCCGGACGGCGGCAACGGCGGTGACGGCGGCAGCGTGATCCTGCGCGTCGACCCGGACGTGACCACGCTGGTCGACTACCACCGCTCCAGCCACCGCACCGCCACGAACGGTGCCCAGGGCAAGGGTGACCACCAGGCCGGCAGCAACGGCGCCGACGTCGTCCTCCCCGTCCCGGACGGCACCGTCATCAGTACGGCGAGCGGCGAAGTCCTCGCCGACCTCGTCGGAACCGGCGCGGAGTTCGTCGCGGCCCAAGGCGGCAAGGGCGGCCTCGGGAACGCCGCACTCGCCAGCAGCAGCCGCAAGGCGCCAGGCTTCGCGCTGCTCGGTGAGGACGGCGACGAGCGCACCCTGGTCCTCGAGCTCAAGGTCGTCGCCGACGTCGGCCTGGTCGGGTTCCCGAGCGCCGGGAAGTCCTCGCTGGTCGCGTCGATCAGCCGGGCCCGGCCGAAGATCGCCGACTACCCGTTCACCACGCTGATCCCGAACCTCGGGGTGGTCGTTGCCGGTGACATCACCTTCACCGTGGCCGACGTACCCGGGCTGATCGAGGGTGCGAGCGAAGGGCGCGGGCTCGGGCACGACTTCCTGCGGCACGTCGAGCGGTGCGCGGCGCTGGTCCACGTGATCGACTGTGCGACGTACGAGCCGGGCCGTGACCCGTTGAGCGACCTCGACACGATCGAGGCCGAGCTGGAGGCGCACGGTGGGCTGGAGGACCGGCCGCGACTCGTTGCCCTGAACAAGATCGACGTACCGGACGCGCGAGAGATCGCGGAGATGGTGCAGGCCGAGCTGGAGCAGCGCGGGCTGCGGGTGTTCCCGATCTCGACCGCGAGCCACGAAGGTCTGGAAGCGCTGAAGTACGCCATGGCCGAGATCGTCGGCCAGCGGCGGGCCGCGGCGGAGAAGCCCGACACCACGCGGATCGTGATCCGGCCGCAGGCGCAGGGTGGTCCCGAGTTCAAGGTGAAGAAGCTGCCGGAGGACGGCGGCTGGCTGGTGCAGGGCGACAAGCCCGAGCGCTGGGTGAAGCAGACCGACTTCGCGAACGCGGAGGCGACCGGCTACCTGGCCGACCGGCTGAACCGGCTCGGGGTCGAGGAGGAGCTGCTCAAGCTGGGCGCGAACGCGGGTGACGCGGTGATGATCGGCGACGGGCCGAACGCGATCGTGTTCGACTTCGCGCCAGACGTCCAGGCCGGCGCCGAGATCCTGGCCCGGCGCGGTGAGGACCACCGGCTCGAGGAGGTCCGCCCGGCCGCGCAACGGCGCCGGCAGAAGGACACCGACTACCACGCCCACCGGTCCGGCGAGGTCGTGACGGACCGGTCCGAGTACGGGCAGGGCTGGGTCGAGGACGAGGTCGACATGTCCCCGGCCGAGGCCAAGCGAGCGGCAGAGAAGGCGGAGAAGCTGGCGCGCAAAGAGGCGCGGGAGCTCGAAGCCAAAAGCACAGAAGACGGTTGAACCTGATGAAACATCGCGCGGAGGCCGTGAAGGCCACGCGGATCGTGGTGAAGATCGGCTCGTCGTCCCTGACCCAGCGCGGCAAGATCGATGTGGCACGCCTGCGGCTGCTGGTCGATGCCATAGCCGCGCGCCGGGTCGAGGGGACCGAGGTCGTGCTCGTCTCCTCCGGCGCGATCGCGGCCGGGCTGGATCCGATGGGCCTGCGCACGCGACCGCGTGACCTGGCCACGCAGCAGGCGGCGGCGTCGGTCGGGCAGGGCCTGTTGATGGCTCGCTACAGCGATGCGTTCGCGGCGCACGGGCTGAAGGTCGGTCAGGTGTTGCTGACCGTCGACGACGTGACCCGGCGAAGCCACTACCGCAACGCGTACCGGACGTTCGCGCGGTTGCTCGAGCTGGGCGTCGTACCGATCGTGAACGAGAACGACACGGTGGCGACGACCGAGATCCGGTTCGGTGACAACGACCGGCTCGCTGCGCTGACCAGTCACCTGGTGCACGCCGACTTGCTGCTCCTGCTGTCCGACGTCGACGGCCTGTACGACGGAGATCCGCGCAAACCTGGTACGTCGATGGTCGCCGACGTCCGCGGACCGGCGGATCTCGAGAGGCTGAAGATCGGCCGCTCCGGTGCGTCGGGGGTCGGCACCGGCGGCATGCAGACGAAGGTGGAAGCGGCCGCAATCGCCACGGAGGCAGGGATTCCGGTCGTCCTGACGTCGGCCGCGCGGGTCGGCGACGCCTTGAAGGGCCTGCCGGTCGGCACGCTCTTCCACCCGACCGGCCGCCGCCGCAAGACCCGCCTGCTCTGGCTGGCGCACGCTACCTCGGGCCAAGGCCGCCTCCGCCTCGACGAAGGCGCGGTCCGCGCGGTGACGGAACGGCGTACGTCGCTCCTGCCCGCCGGAATCTCCGGAGTCGAAGGGACCTTCTCCGCGGGGGATCCCGTCGACCTGGTCTCACCCGCGGGAGTCGTCGTCGCCCGCGGTCTGGTCAACTACGACGCCACCGAGCTCCCTGACCTGCTGGGCCGATCGACCCGCGACCTGGCCAGGGAACTCGGAGCGGCGTACGAGCGCGAGGTAGTCCACCGCGACGATCTCGTCCTGCTTTAGGGCTTGACCGCCAGGACTGGGCAGTCGGACTGCAGCAGGATGGTTTGGGCCTGGCTGCCCATCAGGAGTTTGCCGACGGGGGAGCGGCGGCGCAGGCCGATGACGATGAGTTCGGCGTTCAGTTCGTGCGCCAGGCTGAGGATCTGCTCGGCGGCGTCCTTGCCGTCGACGAGTTGCTTGAGCTCGTGCTCGACGCCGGAATCGGCGAGCCGATGCTCGACCGAGTCCCACTGGTCGTGACTCGCGTACCGTTTGTCGACCAGGGCCTCGCCGCGGCTGGAGTTCACCACGACGAGCCGCTGGTCGCGCAGCCTGGCCTCCTCAATGGCGCTGTCGAGAGCGGCCACGCCCTCCTGGGTCGGCACGTATCCGACGATGATCGCCACGGCTACTCTCCCTTCTCGGCAGGCTGGGGTACGGCGGCTTCCTTGCGGGGCCGCAGCCGGCCGACCAGCGGCGGAACCACGAGCACCAGCAGGATGACGACGTACACGGTCTTGGAGAACCAGGTGTTGTAGAGACCGCTGACGGCGCCGTCGCTGATCTGCAGCGCGCGCCGCATCTGCTCCTCCGCGGTCGGGCCCAGGATGATGCCGATGATCGCCGGCACCACCGGCAGCCCGTAGCGGCGCATCCCGAAGCCGAGCGCGCCGAGTACGAACAGCAGCCACAGGTCGAAGGTGGACAGGTTCGCGGCGTAGGCGCCGATGCTGGCGAAGAACAGGATGCCGGCGTACAGATACGGCCGGGGGATCCGGAGCAGCTTGGCCCACACTGGCGCCAGCGGCAGGTTCAGCGCGAGCAGGATCGCGTTGCCGATGAACAGGCTGGCGACCAGGCCCCAGACCAGCTCCGGCTGCGTGTCCAGCAACCGGGGGCCGGGCTGGATGCCGTACACCCCGAAGGCGCCGAGCATCACCGCGGCGGTCGCGGTGGTGGGGATCCCCAGCGTGAGCAGCGGAACCAGACCGCCCGCGGCCGACGCGTTGTTCGTCGCCTCGGGACCGGCGACGCCCTCGATCGCACCCTTGCCGAACTCCTCGGGGTGCTTGGTCAGCTTCTTCTCGGTCACGTAGGACAGGAAGGTCGGGATCTCCGCGCCACCGGCCGGTACGGCGCCGAACGGGAAGCCGATCGCGGTCCCGCGCAGCCAGGGCTTCCAGGATCGGCGCCAGTCGTCCCGGTCCATCCGGGCGGCGCCGACCGGGATGATCTCGGCCGGGGCACGACGTAGGTGCGCGGCGATCCACAACGCTTCGCCGACCGCGAACAGGCCGACCGCGACCACCACGACATCGATGCCGTCGGCAAGTTCCGGGATGCCCAGCGTGAGCCGCTGCTGCCCCGAGGTCGGGTCGATCCCGATCAGGCCGATCAGCAGTCCGATCGCCAGCGAAGCCAGGCCGCGGATCTTCGACGAGCCGAGCACCGTGGTGACGGCGACGAACGCCAACACCATCACAGCGAGGTAGTCCGGCGCACCCATCTTGATGGCCAGCTTGACCACCGTCGGGGCCAGCAACGCGAGGCAGAGCGTGCCGATGGTGCCGGCCACGAACGACCCGATCGCCGCGGTTGCCAGGGCGGCGGCCGCGCGGCCTCTTCGGGCCATCTTGTTGCCTTCGATCGCGGTGATGACCGAGGCACTCTCACCTGGTGTGTTCAGCAGGATCGAGGTGGTCGAGCCGCCGTACATGCCGCCGTAGTAGATGCCCGCGAACATGATGAAGGCCTGAGTCGGCTCGAGCGCGTAGGTCAGCGGCAGCAGCAGCGCGATCGTCATCGCCGGGCCGATGCCGGGGAGGACGCCGATCGCGGTGCCGAGCAGGACGCCGACGAAGGCGTACAGCAGGTTGGTCGGTTGGGCCGCGGTGGCGAATCCGTTCAGCAGTTCGGAGAATGCGTCCATCACAGGATTCCCTTGAGGATGCCGACCGGCAGGGCGATGCCCAGCGCGAGGTTGAACAGGTACCAGGTGCCGACCGACAGCGCGATCGAGATGATCGCGTTGCGGATCAGGTGCCGGCTGCCGAGCGCGTACGTCGTACCGAAGAACAGCACCGCGCCCGAGACCGGCCAGCCGAGGCGCTCGATCAGCAGGATGTTGGCCAGGAACGCCGCGGCCAGCAGGCCGAGCGTCTTCCAGTCGCTGCCGTGCCCGAGGTCGACGTCCTCGCCGGCCTCCTGCTCACCCCGCCCGCCGCGCAGGATGTTGATCGCGAGCAGTACGGCAGTCAGGATCAGCAACCCGCCGACTGCCAGCGGGATCGTCTTGGCGTCGACCGGTCCGCGCGCCTGCAGCTCGGGGAGCCGCAGCGCGTCGACCACGGCCCAGGCGCCGAGGATCAGGAGCAGGAGGGCCACTCCGAGTTCGGAGCGGCCCTGCTGCGCGCTCGTGGCCGGGGTGCTCATCAGGCCACGAGACCCAGTTCCCGCAGGACGCCGGCGACCCGGTCGTTCTCCGCGGTCAGGAAGGTCTTGAACTCGTCACCGGTCTGGAACGCGTCGGTCCAACCCTGGTCGGCCAGCGTCTTCTTCCACTGCTCGGAGGCGTGCATCTTGGTCAGCAGGTCGACGTACTGCTGCTTCTTCGCGTCCGACAGCTCCGGTGGCGCGACGATCCCGCGCCAGTTGGTGAAGACCAGGTCGACGCCCAGGCTCTTCAGCGTCGGGGCGTCGACGCCCTCCACCGGGGTCTCGGTGGTGACCGCGAGGATCTTCACGTCACCGGTCTTGGCCTGCTCGGCGACCTCGCCGATCCCGGTCGCCGCGAACGCGACCTTCTTGCCGAGCACCGCGGTCAGCAGCTCGCCGCCGCCGTCGTACGGCACGTAGTTCACGTCCTTCGGCTGCACGCCGACCGCCTTGGCCAGCAGCATCGGGGTCAGGTGGTCCGGGCCGCCCTGGTTCGACGCGCCGCCCACCGGCACCTTGCCCGGATCGGCCTTCCAGGCCGCGACCAACTGGTCCAGGCTGGTGTACGGCGATCCCTTCGGCACCACGATCGCCTCGGCCTCCTCGATCAGCTTGGCGATCGGGACGGTGTCCTGCAGGGTGGCCTTCGACTTGTTGGTGTAGACGGCCCCGACCACGCCGAGACCCATCTGCATCAGGATGTCTTCCTTGCCTTTCTCGTTCACCAGCCGCTGCAGGCCGACGGTGCCACCGGCGCCGGCGGTGTTGAACACCTCGACGGTGTCGGTCAGCTTGGCGTCCTGCATCGCCTTCCCGGCGGCGCGGGCGGTGGTGTCGTAGCCGCTGCCGGCGGAGTTCGGCACCAGGACGCGCAGGCCCTTCACCGGGCCGCTGTCGGTGCCGCCGGAGGCGTTGTCGTCGGCGCTGACGCCACAGCCGGTGGCCGCGACGGCGAGCGCCACCACGGTGGCGATGCTGGTGAACCAGGTCCGTGCTTTCACGGCGGTCTCCTTGGTTGCAGGGGGTCCGGTCGCCGTCAGCGTCCCGCGCACCTGCTGAGGGTGTCACCGTTGTGAACGCAATGTGCGTTGTGTTCATTGTGCTCACGCCAAAGATGGCGCGATCCGGCGCTCCCGAGCACAATCGAGCCGTGAAACCGAGGTGGCGAGCACTCCTTGGCCGGCGTCGCTGGACGCTGGCCGGGCGGATGCTGGCCATGCAGCTGCTGATCGTGCTGGTCGTGCTGTTCGGCGTCGCCGCGGCCTCGGTGGCCCAGTCCAACGCGCGGTTCCGCGACACCGAGGGCCGACGCGCGCTCGCCGTCGCCGACTATCTGGCCGTGACGTCGGGCGTGCGGAAGGCAGCTGCTTCGAACGGCACCGAATCCGTCGGCCAGGCGCAGGCCCAGGTCGATTCCGTCCGGACGTACTCCGGTTCGACGTACGTCATGGTCGCGCTGCGCGACCGGCGCGTCATCGCCTCCACCGATCCGTTGCCAAAGAATTCGGTGGTTCGGGTGCAGGCGACCGACGCGTTCCTCGGCCGCGGCTGGGTGGGGCAGGACGAGACGACCGGTGCCGCGCTCGCGATGGCGCCGATCCTCAACGACCCGAGCGGAGCAACTGATGGTGTGGTGGTGGTCGGCCGGCAGTATCCGTCCCTGCTGGACAACCTGCGTGAGGCAATTCCCAATCTGCTGACGTATCTGGGCATCGCGAGCCTGCTCGGCGTAGTGGGCTCGTTGCTGCTGGCAAGAACCGTCAAACGGCAGACGCTGGGCCTGGAGCCGCGGGAGATCACCGGGCTGGTCGAGCAGCGGGAGGCCCTCCTGCACGGCATCAAGGAGGGCGTGCTCGCGGTCGACCTGCAGTGGCGGATCACGATGGTGAACGACCAGGCCGCCCACCTGCTCGGCATCCCGGTGGCCTCCGCCGGGCAGGCGCTCGGCGACGTCGACGACACCGGCCGGCTGGTGGAGATCTTCGACGGGCCGCAACCCGTGACCGACCGGATCCTGCCGCTGCACGGGCGGGTGCTCACCTCGAGCCGGATGCCGGTCCGCAGTCACGGCCGGCAGATCGGCTGGGTCGCGACGTTCCGGGACCGGACGGAGCTGCTCGAGTTGCAGCGTGAGCTCGACCTGACCCGCAACACCACCGACACACTGCGTGCCCAGGCTCACGAGTTCAGCAACCGGATGCACATCGTCAGCGGTCTCGTCGAGCTCGGCGAGTACGACGAGGTACTGCGCTACATCCAGCAGGTCGCCGCCGATCAGACCGAGCTGACGGCCGGTGTCACCGCCCGGGTCGCGGACGCGGCAGTTGCTGCCCTCCTGATCGCCAAGTCATCGCAGGCCGGCGAGCGTGGAGTGACCTTCGTGATCGAGCCGAGCAGCCTGCTGCCACGGCTGGACGAGCGGCTCGCGACCGACGTCTCGACGGTGCTCGGCAACCTGGTCGACAACGCGCTCGAAGCCGCCGCCGGAGCACCGGATCCCTTCGTGTCCGTCGAGGTGCTCGAGCGCGATGGCGCCGTACGGATCCAAGTGCGGGACTCTGGGCCGGGGGTCGACAGTGCGATGCAGCATCGGGTCTTCGCGCATGGGTACAGCACGAAGAACAGCGAGCCCGGCGACCACGGGATCGGGCTGGCGCTGGTCCGGGTGATCTGCCGCAAGCGGGGTGGCGACGTGACCGTGCACAACGATGCGGGTGCCGTGTTCGTGGCGACCCTGCCGATGCTGGCCCCGGTGGTGCGGACATGATCCAGGTGCTCGTCGTCGACGACGACTTCATGGTGGCGCGGCTGCACTCCAGCGTGGTGTCCCGGCAGCCCGGGTTCGAGGTGATCGGTGCCGCGCGCAACGGTCATGAGGCGCTGGCCGCCGTACGCTCGCTGCGTCCGGACCTCGTCCTGCTCGACATCCATCTGCCGGACATGAGCGGTCTCGAGGTGCTGCGGCGGTTTCGCGAGTCGTCGGGCGACTACCCGGTCGACGTCATCGTGATCAGTGCGGCGCGTGATCTGGAGAGCGTGCGTACGGCGTTGCGCGGCGGCGTGTTCCAGTACCTGGTGAAGCCGTTCGAGATCGAGTCGCTGCGCGGGAAACTGACGGAGTACGCCGAGCACCGGGAGGAGCTCCAGCGGTTGACCGACGTCGATCAGGCGGAGGTCGATCGGGTGTTCCGCGCGCAGGGGAGTCGTCCGGTGGCGCCGAAGGGGATCAGCCCGGAGACCACGGATCTGGTGATCCAGGCGCTCGGGGACGCTGCGGACGACGGTATGTCGGCCAGCGACTGTGCGTCGGTGACCGGGCTGTCCCGTAGCAGCACGCGGCGGTATCTCGAGCATCTGGTGACGATCGGGCGCGCAGAGATGCGGCCGCGGTACGGCGTCGCCGGTCGGCCGGAACGTCGATACCGGCTACTCAAGCGCTCAGGCGCTGGGTAGGCGCTCGCCGATTGCAGACAAGGCGGTGTCGCGGGCGGTCAGGACGTGCTGCTCAGCGAGCTGACGGGCTCGGGCGGCGTCGCGAGTCACCAACGCGTCGAGGATGCCGCGGTGCTCCTCCAGCGCGGCGGTCCGGCGGAGCTGCGACTGGTTCGTGAACGCCCGGTACCGCGCCATCTGACCGTCGACCTGCTGGTGCAGCCGGGCCGCCCAGCCGTGCGCGGCGATCTCGGCGATCTCCAGGTGGAAGTCGTGACCGGCGTTCATCGCGTCCTCGGCGAACTCGACCAGCCGCTCGTTCCGCGCCACCAGGCGGGTGAGCGCCTCGGCCCCCTCGTCGGTCATCCGCTCGGCCGCCTCCGCCGCCATCAGCCCCTCCAGCGCGGCTCGGACTGTGTAGAGCTCGTCGATTTCTTGGGCCGACAGCGACCGCACGACCATCCCGCCGGTCGGCAGCTGGTCGACCAGGTCCTCGGCCAGCAACAACCGGAGGGCTTCGCGTAGCGGCGTACGGCTCACCTGCAGCTGCTGGGAGAGCTCTGGCTCGAACAGCCGCCGACCGGGCGGCAGCTCGAGCGAGAGGATCTGCCGCTTCAGCTCGGCGTACACGACCTGGCCGCCGGAGGCGCGCCGCAGTTTGTCCGTCATCTGGTCTCTCCCTTTGCACACTTGTATACAAGTATGCTTCCGTAGTCTCAGTCATCGTAACCGCCAGATCGGAGCAACGGATGGCGTCAGCCCAGCGGACGCGCCCGGAGGCGCTGCTGTCGTTCACCGAGGCCGTGTTGCGCGCGGAAGGTGTGCCCGGGCCCGACGCGCACCTCCTGGCGGACACCCTGGTCATGGCCGAGCTGTGGGGGCACGCGTCCCACGGCATGCTCCGACTGCCCTGGTACGTCGCCCGCCTCCGCAGCGGCGCGATGGAGCGAGTCACCCGGACCGAGCGCGTCCGTGACACCGGCGCGCTGGCGGTGCTCGACGGCGGCAACGGCATCGGCCAGGTGATCACCGACCAGGCTGTGGACCTCGGCATCCAACGGGCCCGCGAGTACGGCGTGAGCGCGATCGGCATCCGGAATTCGGGCCACTTCGGCACCGCGGCGTACTTCACCCGCAAGGCCGCCCACGAGGGCTGTGTCGCCTTCCTCTGCACGAACGCCAGCCCGGCGATGGCGCCGTGGGGCGGCCGGCAGAAGAGCGTGGGCACCAATCCGTGGTCGATCGCAGCGCCCGCCGGACGGCACGGGACGGTCGTGATGGACCTGGCCAACACCGCGGTTGCCCGCGGCAAGGTCTATCTCGCCGCCGAGCGCGGGACCGAGATCCCCGAGGGCTGGGCGGCCGACTCGGACGGCAACCCGACCACCGACCCACGGAGCGCGATCGAGGGCCTGATCCTGCCGATGGCCGGGCCGAAGGGCTACGTGATCTCGTTCATGTTCGACGTACTCGCGGGCGTCCTGACCGGCAGCGCCTTCGGCGGCGACGTCGCCGGGCCGTATCAGCCGGATGCACCCAGCGGAGTCGGGCACCTGCTGCTCACGATCGACGTCGCCGCAATGGGTGATCCGGCGGCGTACGCCGAACGGGTCGAGGCCCTGGTCGACGCGACCCGATCGGCCGAGACCGCCGCTTGGGCGGACCGGATCCTGGTCCCGGGCGAGCTCGAAGACCAGAACCTGGCCGCCAACGCCGTCGCCGGCATCGCCTTGACCGCCACCACCTGGACCAGCCTGGTCACCCTCGCCGCCGAGACCCAGGTCGACCTGCCACCCACGGAGGAACTCGCAGCATGATCAGCCTCACCGTCTCCCTCCAGGTGGTTCCTGGACATCTCGACAAGTTCGTCGACGCGATCCGGACCCAGGCCGAGCGCTCGTTCAGCGACGAGCCGGGTTGTCTGTACTTCGACGTCAGCCAGGACCAGGCCGACGACCACCACTTCACGCTGTACGAGGTGTACGTCGACGACGCCGCCGTCGAGGCACATCGCGCGGCCCCGCACTTCAAGGTCTGGCGGGAGGCCGTCGCCGCGCACGTCGTACCGGGCAGCCAGGCCAACACCCTGGCCAACCGCCTCATTCACCACTCTTCTGAGGACAACCACAATGAATGAGCGAAGCGAATTCATCATCAAGCACAGCACCGTTCGCGCCTCATCCGCGCCCGGAGCGAAGCGAGGACGTGGATGAGCTTGCTGATCCGTCCGGGCGAGGTCGAGCCGTTCGACCGTGGCAACGGGGTCGTCACGCTGCCCTACGTCGGCCGCTGGAACTCCGAGACCAACCGGATCACCACCGGGCAGACCGTGTTCGCGCCGGGCACCGGGCTGCCGCTGCACAGCCACAACGTCGAGGAGTCGGTGCTCATCCTCGAAGGGGACGCGGTCGCGGTGATCGACGGCGAGGAGTTCGACCTGGTCGCCGGTGACGCGACCTGGGTCCCAGCTGGCGTCCCGCACCGGTTCTACAACCGCAGCACCACCCCGATGCGGATCTACTGGGTGTACGGCGGCCGCGAAGTGACCCGGACGATGACCGCGACCGGCGAGACGTTCGAGCACCTGTCGGAGAACGACCGCGGTGGGTTGAGCGCCCGATGATCACGACGATCAATCCCGCCAACGGGAAGACACTGGCGACGTACGGCGCGATGACGCCGACCGAGCTCGAGCAGGTCGTCGTACAGGCCGCCGCGGCTGCTGCCGAGTGGGGAGCTGTGCCGGTCTCTGATCGCTTGGCAGTGTTGACGCGGCTTGCTGCCGAGCTTCGGGCGGCTGACGGCTTGGCGGACCTGATCACCGCCGAGATGGGCAAGCCGATCCGCGAGGCTGAGGGGGAGATCGAGAAGTCGGCCGTCACCGCGGAGTACTACGCGGCGCACGGTACGGCGATCCTCGCCGACGAACCGGTGTCGATCGACGGCGTGCGGGCGTGGGTGTCGTACGAGCCGATCGGGCTGGTGCTCGCGGTGATGCCGTGGAACTTCCCGGTCTGGCAGGTGCTGCGGTTCGCCGTACCGACGCTTGCCGCTGGCAACGGTGTGCTGCTGAAGCACTCGCCGAACGTGACCGGGTCCGCGCTGGCGATCGAGGCGGTCTTCCGCGCGGCCGGGTTCCCGGAGCACTTGGTCCGCACGTTGGTGGTGGAGGAGGCCGACGTACCGGAGACGATCGAGCGGCTGATCGCGGACGACCGGATCGCGGCGGTCACGTTGACGGGCAGCAACCGGGCGGGAGCCGCGGTGGGTGCGGCCGCCGGGCGGGTGTCGAAAAAGTCCGTGCTCGAGTTGGGTGGCTCGGACGCGTTCGTCGTACTGGCTGATGCGGATATCGGAGCAGCCGCCGCCGCGGCCGTGCGGGCTCGGTTCACGAACTCTGGCCAGAGCTGCGTGTGCGCGAAGCGGTTCATCGTCGAGGCGGCGGTGGCGGACGAGTTCATCGAGCGGTTCGTGGTCGGGGTGAAAGGGCTCGCGGTCGGGGATCCGACGGATCGCTCGGTCGCAGTCGGGCCGTTGGCGCGCGACGATCTGCGGGCCGCGTTGCAGCGGCAGGTGGAGGCGTCGGTCGCGGCTGGGGCAGTGCTGGTTGCGGGTGGCCGGAGCGTTGTCGGGCCTGGGTACTTCTTCGAGCCGACGGTGCTGACGGGGACTGCGCCGGGCATGCCGGCGTTCGACGAGGAGACGTTCGGTCCGGTCGCCGCGGTGACAGTGGCTCGCGACGCCGATCATGCGGCCGAGTTGGCCGGGGCGACGCAGTACGGGCTGGGGTTGAGCATCTGGACGGGCGACCCCGAGCGCGGCGTCTGGCTTGCGAAGCGGATCACCTCTGGCGCCGCCTTCGTCAACGCGGTCGTGGCCTCCGACCCGCGGGTGCCGTTCGGCGGGACCAAGCGGAGCGGGTACGGGCGTGAACTGGCCGCGGTCGGCCTTCGCGAGTTCACCAACACCCGCACGTACTGGGTGGCTTGAGACGGGGAGGCGGGCCCGCTCGCGGGCACCCTACGATAGGAAGGGTGAGCGAGATCATCGAGCTGGCCCGCCGGGCGCGCGAGGCGTCGTACGCGCTGGCGGAGGCCTCCCGGGCGACCAAGGACGCGGCGCTGCACGCGATGGCGGCGGCGTTGCGCGCGAATACGGACACGATCGTCGCGGCGAACGCGAAGGACGTGGCGGCCGCCCGCGAGGCCGGTACGCCGGAGTCCACGGTCGACCGCCTGGCGCTGAACCCGGCACGCGTGGACGGGATGGCCGCCGGGCTCGAGCAGCTCGCCGGGCTGACCGACCCGGTCGGTGAGGTCGTCCGCGGCTACATGCTGCCGAACGGGCTCGAGCTCCGTCAGGTTCGGGTGCCGTTCGGCGTGGTCGGGATCATCTACGAGGCCCGCCCGAACGTGACCGCCGACGCGGCCGGCATCTGTCTGAAGTCGGGCAACGCGGTGCTGCTGCGCGGTTCGTCGTCGGCCGCCGCGTCCAACGAGGCGATCGTCGCCGTACTGCGGGAGGCTGCCTCGGAAGCCGGTCTGCCGGCCGATGTGGTGCAGGGCGTGCCGACGGACCGGGCAGCGGTGAAGGAGCTCATGCAGGCGCGCGGACTGGTCGACGTACTGATCCCTCGTGGCGGCGCCGGCCTGATCCAGACCGTGGTGTCCGAGTCGACCGTGCCGGTGATCGAGACCGGGGTCGGCAACTGCCATGTCTACGTGGATTCCGAGGCAGATCTCGATCTCGCGTTGACGATCCTGCTGAACGCCAAGACCCAGCGGCCGAGTGTGTGCAACGCGGCTGAGTCGTTGCTGGTGCACTCTTCGGTGGCCCCTGAGTTCTTGGCGCGGGCGCTGCCGGCGCTGGCCGAGGCGGGCGTGACCGTGCACGGTGATCCGGCGGTGGTTGCTGCTGGCAAGGATGTGGTCGCGGCGACCGAGGAGGACTTCGGAGTCGAGTACAACTCGCTCGACCTGTCGGCCGCCGTGGTCGACTCGCTGGAGGCGGCGGTGCAGCACATCCGCCGGTACAGCTCCGGCCACACCGACGCCATCATCACCCGCTCGCAGGCCGCGGCCCGCCGGTTCGTCGCCGCGGTCGACTCGGCGGCGGTGGTGGTCAACGCCAGCACCCGCTTCACCGACGGCGGGGAGTTCGGGTTCGGCGCCGAGATCGGCATCTCCACCCAGAAACTGCACGCCCGCGGCCCGATGGGTCTCCCGGAGATGACGTCGACCAAGTACGTCGTCATCGGCGAGGGTCAGATCAGGACCTGAACCGACCGGCTGCGGATGACGGGCGGCTCGGGCGAGACGATCGCCAGAGCCGCCGAGTAGCCAGGATCCACGGTCAGCTCGATCACCTGCATCCCCGTCGGGACACCGGTGATCGTTCGTAGATCCTCGCGGAGCCCGGCGCCGGTCGCCTTCACGACCGCCTCCTTCCGCGTCCAGTACGTGGTGAACGCCCGGGCGCGGTCGTCGTGGCGCGACAGCGCCTCGAGCTCCTCCTCCGCGAGGCTCAGCCTCGCGACCCCGTCGACGTCGAGCGCCGGGTCGATCTTCTCCACATCGAGGCCGACCGGGCGATCGCTCACCGCGACCCCGACCAGGTCGCCGGAGTGCGTCACGGACAACTCGACGCCGTCGGCCCGCACCTTGCCATGCGGCTTCCCGCAGTCCGGGCAGGTCCGGTCGAGGGAGATGCTTGCTGCCGGCAACGCGAGCCGGCGCGCGAGCACCCGCCGTACGATCGTGCACCCGAGCAGGAACCGCGCCTTGTCCTGTGGCTGCACGTAAGCCTGGTGGCGTTGACGTTCGACCGGATCCAGATCGCCGATGAACTCCGCTCGCACCTGCCCGATCCGCCCCCACCAGACCTCGACCTCCGTCATACCGGCCCGGGTTTCCACGTCAGGGCGCCGTTGTGCAGATCGTCGACGATCGACACGATCCAGCGCACCTCGGCCTCGGCGATCGCCTTCAGGTACTCGGTTTCCAGCAACGCCCAGCGCGGCACCGGCTCCCCGTCGTTCTCGGCGCCCAGATCCGCGTCGTAGTCCCGGATCCGTTGCTGCAGCCGCTCCCGGCGTTCGGCGAGCAATTCGCCGGCTGTCTCCGGCGGCAGCAGCATCACGAACGACAGGGCCGCCGGGAACTCGGGGAACTCGTTGCGTGGCGTGGTGATGATCTCGGTCAGCCACTGCCGGCAGACAGTCCGCCCTTCCTCGGTCAGGTGGTACGTCGTCCGCTCCGGATAGCGCTCGTCCCGCTCGGTCGCGCCGACCGCGATCAGTCCGCCGTCCTCGAGTCGGTCGATCATCCGGTACAGGCTGGTCCGCTGGCCGACGTTCACGACCTGGTCCTTGCCCCACTGCTTGATCAGCCGCTGCATTCCGTACGGGTGCAGCGGGCCGTTCTCGAGCAGACCGAGGATCGCGAGCGCGAGCGGGGAACGGCGGTGGGTCATGGACTCAGCCTACGTGTTCCAGATACTAGTTGCAATGTAACTAGATCCTGTGTGACTATCGAGCCATGATGACAACTGAGCTGACACAGGGCGCGGTGGAATCCCGCGACGGCACCCGGATCGGGTACTGGAAGACCGGCCGCGGTCCCGCGGTCGTGCTGGTGCACGGCAGCATGGAGTCCGGACGCAGCCACACGCTGCTGGCTGAGGCGCTGGCCGACGACTTCACCGTGTACCTGCCGGACCGGCGTGGGCGCGGGTTGTCCGGTCCACACCGGGCTGACCACTCCGCGCGTACCGAGGTGGAAGACCTCGATGCGGTGCTGGCCGAGGCCGACGCCACGATGGCGTTCGGTGTGAGCGCCGGGGGAGCGGTGGTGATGGAGGCGGCGCGGACCTCGCCGGCGCTGCACAAGGTGGCGGTCTACGAGCCTGCGCTGGTCGCGGACGGCGCTGCGCATCGGGTCTGGCTGGCTCGCTTCGATGAGGAGATCGCCCGCGGCGACCTCCCGGGCGCGATGGTGACGAGCATGTTCGGGCTGCAGATGGCGCCGGCGTTCCTGAAGGTGTTCCCGCGGCGGATGCTGGTGCGGATGACCGAGAAGATGCTGCTCAAGGAGGAGCGAGGCGCCGCTGCCGACACGGTCACCATGCGCCAGCTGGCTCCGACGATCCACCAGGAAGGCGTGATCATCGCCGAGCTGGCCGGCAGCTTCGACAAGATGCGGGCGGTCGACGCGGACGTCCTGCTGATGGGTGGCAGCAAGGGACTGCCGATACTCAGGCCGGGTCGAGACACGCTGGAGAAGGTGCTGCCGCACTGCCGGCGGCTCGAGTTCGACGGCCTCGACCACGGTTCGTCCAGCGATCCCGGCGGGGTCAATCCGCGCGGAAGTGCTCAGGCGGTCGGCAGGATTGCGGCCGAGGTCAAGGCGTTCTTCGAGCAGTCGTGAAGGCCCACTCGACGGCTCCGGCGATGTCGGTGACCGGGTACTTCACTGCCTGTACGACGCGATCCGGCCCGACTACGAGGACGACACGCTTCAACCGCTCGTACCCGCCGGCGCGGAAGGTCGGCAACCGGAGCGCGGCGGCCAACTCCAGGTCCTGGTCGGACAGCAGTGCGTGCGGGATCTCCTCCGATGCCGCGAACGCGCGCTGTTCGTCCGGGCGCTGGGTGCTGACGCCGCGGATCGCGATCCGTTGTGCGGCGAAGTCGTCGTACCGGGCTCCGAAGAGGCGGTTCTCCAGGGTGCAGCCGCTGGCGCCGGCGATCTCGCTCCAGCCGTCCGGCAACGGGGTCGGGCGGCCGGTCGCGGGGTAGCCGAAGAGCACGGTTGCGTGGGTGTCTGCGTCGACCACGTCGAGCGTCGTACCGGATGTGGAGGGCAACTCGATCTTGGGGATGCGTTGGCCCTCGAGTTGATGGATCCGGTGCGCGGGCGGCTCGTCGTCCTGGTTGGTGCCGGTGAGTGAGCCGTCGCCGAGCAGCCAGCGGTCTCCCCAGTCCTGGAGCGCGACCAGCACCGGGAGCAGGGCGCGGCCGCGTGGGGTGAGCCGGTAGGCGTAGCGGGTGGGGCGGTCCTGGTACGGCGACCGCTCGACGATCCCGCTGTCGAGCAGGCCGGTCAGTCGCTCGGTCAGCACCTTGCGGGAGATGTGCAGCGACTCCGCGAGCTGGTCGAAGCGATCGACACCGCGGGCCAGGTCGCGGACGATCAGCAGCTCCCAGCCGTCGCCGATCACGCGGAGGGACTGCGCGATCGCACAGTCCGCCTCGGGTTCGAAACTGCTTCGACGCACCACGAGCTCCAGGTTAGAGTAAGTTCCTGTCGGGAACTCACTCTACCTGTGTTCGTACCTGGGGGTGTCATGTACTGGCGACGGATCGCGGACCTGCCGGGCTGGCTCAAGGCGGTGATGGTCGGGCAGTTGGTGAGCTCGGCGGGGGCGCTGGCCTGGATCTACCTGACGCTCTACCTGGTCGAGGATCGCGGGATGTCCGCGCAGGAGGCCGGCTTCGCGGCGGCGGCGTACGGGGTCGGTCTGCTCGGTGGGAACCTGGGCGGCGGCTGGTTCGGCGACCGCTTCGGATTGCGAAGCGCAGCCGTGGCCAGTCAACTCCTGTGGGCCGTCAGTTGTGCGGCGATGCCCCTCGTCCCGACTGCGGCGCTCGCTCTGGTCGCTGTGTTGGCCGGGCTGTTCGGCGGAGCGAGCCGGCCCAACCTCAGTGCGCTGGTCGCGACCGCGCTGCCTGACGATCGACGGCGGGAGGGCATCGCTCTCTCGCGTACGGCGAGCAACGCGGGCTTCACCATCGGACCGCCGTTGGGCGGGCTGCTGGCGGCGTACGACTTCTCGCTGGTCTTCGTGCTCGATGCGGTGTCGAGTCTGGTGCTGGCCGCGGTCGTCTGGCGGTTCGTCCCGGGTGGTCGGCGTACGGCGGGGGTCACGTCGTCCGGGATGTGGCGGGTGCTGCTGCGGGATCGCGCGGTGTTGGTGCTGTTGGCAACGATCGTGGTGGTCGACACGGTGTATCGGCAAGTGTTCGCCACCATGCCGCTGCTGTTGCGGGACGCCGGTTCGCCTGCGGTCGCTTACGGCGTGCTGATCGGCCTGAGTTCGGTCGTGATCGTGTGCTGTGAGGCGCCGCTCGCCGTACGGCTGCGCGGTCATCGGGCGCTGCGTGTGATCGCGGTCGGGTTCGGGTTGGTGGGAGTCGGTCTGGCGGTGCTCGGGGTGTGGCCGGCGCTGGGCGGGGCGACTGTCGCGATCGTGGTGATAACGGCGGGGGAGATGCTCTACAAGCCGACTGCCACCGCGCATGTCGCCGACGCCGCGCCGGACGGGATGGTCGGGCGGTATTCGAGTCTGTACGCCGCCGCGTCGATCAGTGGGATGTTTCTCGCGCCGGCGCTCGGTGGGTCGGCGTACGAGCATGCACCGGGGCTGCTCTTCCCGGTCGCAGCCGCGCTGGCGCTCGCGGCGGGCGCCGTACTAGTCCTGCTCGGGGAGCGGCGCGGGGCGGCCCTCCCAGCGGGTCGAGAGGACGACCGTCGTGCGGGTGCGGACCACGCCGTTGACGCGGCGCAGTGAGCCGACCACCGCCTCCAGGTGGGTGACGTCGGGCACCCGGACCTTCACGACGAGCTCCTGATCGCCGGCGACGAACCAGCAGTCCTCGACCGCGGCGATCTCGCGGACCTGGTCGACGATGTCGTCGGTCTCCACGTCGTCGCGCTGGAACAGGCCGATCAGCGCGCTGGTGCCGAGCCCGACCTGCTCCGGCGCGACCATGGCGCGGTAGCCGAGCAGCACGCCGCGTTCCTCGAGCCGGCGGACCCGTTCCTGGACGCTCGGGCCGGACAGACCGACCACGCGACCGAGCTCGGCCCAGCTGGAGCGGCCGTTCGCCCGGAGTGCCTCGAGCAGCTGCCGGTCGATTGCGTCCATCGGCGTCAACCTCCCCCTTTGCCACAGATTCGTAGGTCTGCGGCCTAGCCTACCTTTAATTCGTTTGTACGCCCTGGGTTAACGGCATAGAATGTGTGGTATCGGGATTCGTTCGTCCCGCTACCGTCCTACCTACCCAGTGAAGGAATCATGATCACCCCCGAAGTTGCTCGTGCCCACATCGACGAGCTGCACCGCGTCGCCGCGCAGCGCCGGCGCGCCGCCGCCGTACCGTCTGCCTGGCGCCGGCGACTGACCCGTTACATCCGCCACAGCTGACCCTCCCTCCGCGCGACCGGTGCCCCGCCCGGGTGCCCGGTCGCGCTCGTCTGTGCGATCACGAGATAGGCTCTGCGTCATGCAAACGCACCTCCTGCCGCTGCTGGCGGCCGTCGAAGAGGCCGCTCCCGAGGCTTCGCACATCTCGCCGTGGTGGTACGGCGGGTTCTCGCTGTTCGTCCTGCTCCTGCTGCTCGCGATCACGGTCATCATGGGCAAGGGCCGGCCGCACAGCTGAGCGGCTGGACGAAGGGCTGACGTGGCTTCTGCGGAGCGGGTACGGCGCCTCGGGGTGATGGGCGGCACGTTCGACCCGATCCACCACGGGCACCTGGTCGCGGCCAGCGAGGTGCAGTCGTACTTCGACCTGGACGAGGTGATCTTCGTCCCGACCGGCCAGCCGTGGCAGAAGTCCGAGCGGAAGGTCTCGCCCGCCGAGGACCGCTACCTGATGACGGTGATCGCCACCGCCTCGAACCCACGGTTCTCGGTCAGCCGGGTCGACATCGACCGGCCGGGACCGACGTACACGATCGACACCCTGCGCGACCTGTCCAAGCTGTACCCGGACGCCGAGCTGTTCTTCATCACCGGCGCCGACGCGCTCGCCCAGATCCTCACCTGGCGCGACGTGGACGAGACGTTCAAGCTGGCCCAGTTCGTCGGCTGCACCCGGCCCGGGACCGAGAGCCTCGAGCTGCCGCTGGACAAGCTGCCGATGGACCGGATCACGCTGCTCGAAGTGCCGGCGCTGGCGATCTCGTCGACCGAGTGCCGGCAACGGGTCGCGAAGGGGAACCCGACCTGGTACCTGGTGCCGGACGGGATCGTGCAGTACATCGCCAAGCGTGAGCTCTACACCAACCGTTAGAAGGAACCAGATGCCAGCCAGCGAACGTGCCATCGAGCTGCTCACCGCAGCCGCCGAGGCGGCCCACGACAAGAAGGCCGAGAACGTGCTCGCCTTCGACGTCTCCGAACAGCTCGCCATCACTGACGCCTTCCTGGTCGCGTCCGCCTCCAACGACCGCCAGGTCCGCGCCATCGTCGACGCCGTCGAGGAGAAGCTCCGGGTCGACTTCGACGCCAAGCCGGTCCGCCGCGAGGGCGCCCGCGAAGGCCGCTGGGTGCTGCTCGACTACCTCGAGATCGTCATCCACGTCCAGCACTCCGAGGAGCGCAGCTTCTACTCCCTCGAGCGACTCTGGCGCGACTGCCCCACGATCCCGCTGCCCGCGCCCGTTCCGGGACCCGCCGCCGAATGACCGCCGGTCGACTGATCGTCTGGCGCCACGGCCGGACCGAGTGGAACCTGCAGGACAAGATCCAGGGCCAGGCCGACATCCCCCTCGACGAGGTCGGCATCTCCCAGGCCCGCTCCGCCGCCGCCCGCCTGGCCTCGCTCGCCCCGACCCGGCTCTTCGCCAGCGACCTCCAGCGCGCCGCCGAAACCGCCGGCGAACTCGCCGCGCTGACCGGCCTCAAAATCGAGTACGACGAGGCCCTCCGCGAGATCGACGTCGACGACTGGGCCGGCATGACGATGGCCGAGCTCGCCGCCATCCACCCCGAAGCCGCCGCCCGCATCCGCGCTGGCGAACCCCAGCGCCGCGGCACCGCCGGCGAAACCGTCGAAGAAGTCGCGCTGCGCTTCTCCGAGGCCCTGGGTCGGATCGCCGCGCAGGGCTTCTCCGAAGACACCGTCGTCGTCGCCACCCACGGCCTCGCCGCCCGCGTCGGCATCTGCGTCTTCCTCGGCATCCCACCCGCCCACTGGCCCGCCTTCGGCGGCCTCGCCAACTGCAACTGGGTCTCCCTGCTCCCGAGCCGCAACCAGCGCTGGCGCATCGAAGAATGGAACGCCGGCTCCCTCCCCGAACCAGTAATGAGCGACGACCCCCAACGCTGAACGACCTGCAGACGCCCAAAGGACACCGCTCCGCGGCGGCTGTTCCTTTGGCCGGCTCCGCCGGCGTGCGCGAACTGGTGACCCGGACCAGCGCAATCGGCGAGGGCCCGATGCGCGGCTTGCGGCGTCGCCGAGTCGTCGAATTCGGTTCGCTGGCGAGTGGATCTGCAACCAAGATCGACGACTCGGCGAACTGACCTCCGGTCGGATGGCGCCGTGGCCGGGACGGGGACGCGGGAGGTGGCTGCTCGCCGGAGAGGTCTGTGGATGGTGGGGCGGGTGTGGTCAAGGACACGTCGCGGCGGTGTGCCTCGCTGCCGTTGAGTGGCTGACGCAGACTGGCGTCCGCCGTACCCCAGCAGGGCTTGCGAGGCGTGCTGGGGAACGGTGACTGAAGGCAACATTGATGCTTCGGCGGCCGCCTCCGGAGCCTGCGCGCGCAGGGGCTTATCCGATTTTTCTTTGGAGGCACTCATCCGCTAAACTTCCGGAGTCGCAAGACACCGCGGGGCTTTGGCGCAGTTGGTAGCGCGCTTCCATGGCATGGAAGAGGTCAGGGGTTCGAATCCCCTAAGCTCCACCGCAGGTCAGAGGCCGGTTTCCCCTCGGGAGACCGGCCTGTTGCACTACCTGAGTGTCTATCGATTCGGGCGGCAATTCGTCTATCGGGCCGAGTCGGTTCTGGGCCGATCATGTCAACCGACCCCGACCCGCGGCCGTCGCATGACCGCCCAAGCGGCGTTCAGCTGGCATTCCTCGACTCAGCTCGGTGAAGCAGTTCCTCGCGTTGTGAGATGCGTGTGGCGGCCGGCAGACGCCACATGGTGTAGGCGGCGGCCATGAGCTGTGCGGCCCGGCTGGGTAGCACGCGGCCGTATCCCGTACCGAAGCCCGGCGCGGCGAGCCTCGTGACTGTGTTGGTCGCCGGATGACGGCCGATGGCCAAGAGGGCGGCCCAGAAAGCGTCGTGCACGGCGATGTCCATCCCGCCTGACAGCGGCATCGGCACGCGCATGGTCGGTGCATAGATGAGCCAACGGCAGGGCTCATCGCCAGTGGGGACGACACTCGCTGCCCCGACCGGTTGGTAGCCGTGATATTCGTCAGCCACCGCTGCCCAGACCGACCTCTGAACATCGGGCCAGTACCCGGCGAGTGCTCGATCGACCCCGCCGTCCATCTGTCCGTAGCTGTTTCCTGCCGTCAGTACGGCGTCGACGTCGGGTAGCACGTCCAGCAACGATCCTTGCTGCACCTCGATGACACCCTCGTCGATCTGCGTGGCGAAGACATCGTGCCAGGCTGAGACGAGATCGGCGTCGAGGTCGACAAGGAGCAAGTGAGGCGGCGTCATGCCGACGTCTCGCGGGTGGAATCGTGCCTCGCTTGCGTTGATGATGTGCCGGGACTCGCGTCAGGGTCTCGGCTGGTGTTGACGACTCCGATGCGTACTTCATAGAACATGCGCCGACGTTACGACAGGCCTCCACTCTCCGGTTGCGTGGTGTTGCCGTCAACGGGTGTTGCGAGATGTTGCGACAGCTTCCCCGGGTTGCTTGTTCGAACGATGTTCCCTTTGGCCTGCGGGGTCCTGCACACCAGGACTGGCTACTCTTCAGGCGTGCGTATGTGCATCGGGTACTGAATGAGTCCCAACAACTGGACCATGGGCACGGACAGCTCCTCCGCGGAGCTGTCCGTGCCGCCTGGCCGCACGGTCGTCGCCGAGATCGCCTCGACGGGCGCCATCGCCTACGCGCCAAGGACACTTCGACTGCTTCTGAGTCAATCTGGTCTTGCGGTACGCGAGTTTGACCGTCTGCTTTGGCTGGAGACTGATCGGTTATCCGCGTTCACGGGCGCCGATGGCCAAGTCATGGTCGTTCGGCACGAGGGCGAAACCACCCTCGTGCCTCGTGATACCGGCACGGAGGCGAGAGCGCTCGCGAGTCTCGGTGCACTCCGTGCCTGGCTTGACGCTCGCAGCCAGTCGGATTCACCGGTTCCGACAGCGCCCTATCTTGGTCGCCCCTCGGACTCACTCACGCTGCACACACAAGACGGACGGTCGACAACCATCACCCGCGACCGTGAAACAGGCATCATCCTGGCGGCCCGTGGCCGGTCACTCCAGGGAACCTTTGAACTGCGGATGACGTCGGTCGAGATCACTCAATCGACGCCTGAGCAGTTCGCCCCAATCTGACCTCGGGGACCCGATACCTTCGGCTGGACGTAGGGGCCCGGGCGGGCACTACTCGTCCCGCACCATCGGCCAAATCGGGCCGTGACGCTGCGGCCCACTCAGACTGAGAGGGCCAGACTAGGGGGTTGGGGCAGTCGCCTTGGCTGCTGAAGGGGGATCGTTGTGGACGAGGACGCAGGTCTTATCGTCGCCGTGGTTCATGACTACTTTGAGGGCTGGTTTGACGGGGATGTTGCGCGGATGGGGCGGGCGTTGCACCGGGATCTGGTCAAGCGGTCGGCTGGGGAGGATCGGGGGGCCGCGCTTTCGTTTGTGACGGCTGAGCAGATGATTGGGTGGACGGGGGAGGGCGAGGGAGTGCAGGTCGCCAGTGGGCTTGCTGACCGGGCGATTGAGGTCGAGGTGCTCGACGTGAGGCGCGATATCGCTTCGGTGGTTGTGCGTTCTGAGCCGTACTACGAGTACCTTCACCTGGTCCGTACCCGCGATGGTTGGAAGATTGCGAACGCGCTCTGGTGCACACCTTGATGCTGGTTCAGATGTCTGGGGTTCCTGGTGCTGGGAAGTCGACGATTGCGCGGGCGATGGCGCGTAGCAAGCAGTTCTCGGTTCTCGATGTCGACGTGGTCAAGAGCGCATTGCTGGACACCGGGATCAGCCTCGACCAGATCGGTCCGGCGAGTTATCGGACCACCCTGGCTCTTGCCGGGGAGCTGCTCGGCATGTCCCGCTCGGTGATCATCGACAGTCCCTGCCAGTACGACGAGTTGCTCGAGAGCGGTCAGCGTCTGGCCGAACGGCACCAGGCCGCGTACCGCTACGTCGAATGCTTCGCCGACGACTTTCCGCTCCTGGATCGGCGGCTCCGAGAGCGGCGACCCATGCGCAGCCAGCGGCCATCCATTGGTACGCCGCCAGTCGACTTTCCCGATCACGGCGACGACGGCGCAGTCGGTTTCCGGGACTGGAAGAACCGGGCGAAGCGCCCGGAGAACGGCTACCTGCGCTTGGACACCTCACGGCCGGTCGACCTCTGCATCCAGGAAGCGATCGCCTTCCTCGACGGCGGCAGCGCGTGACGAGGTCCGCTCTCACTGGCGGCTTGTTGTGCCGCTGGCGTGCTGTAGAGCCTGTTGCAAAATGGATTTGGGGCTCTCTGTCCACACCAACACGCCGCGACTTTTCTCGCCGATCGGCCGTCCGCGCTCCACTCAGACAGTGAATTCGGGGTCGATCGGCGCACTGTCCCCACTGAGCTCGATCGGTCGGTGATTCTGCAACAGGCTCTGTAACCCGGCAGTGGTGACGTAACCCGCTAGCGAGGCGGGCCTGGCCAGGGAGGGCGGCGGTGGGAGATTCTTACCGGGGGTTGTCGATCTGGGGGCCGCTCGTTCGACCTGTGGGTGCGCGGGCCGAGAGGCGGTCCCGCCGGACGAGGAGAGCGCGATGTCGAAGTACATGCTGATCATGCGGGGCACCGACGAGTCGAACGCAGCCATGATGGCTTCGATCGACGAGATGATGGCCACGACCCGCCAGTACATCGAGGACCTGTTCAAGGCCGGCGTCTACGTCGCGGCCGAAGGACTGGACGATCCGAGCCAGAGCGTCGTGGTCGACTTCAGCGGCGAGGTCCCGGTCGTCACGGACGGGCCGTACGGCGAGACCAAGGAACTGTTCGGGGGCTACTTCCTGATCGATGTCGCCTCGAAGCAGGAGGCGGTCGAGTGGGCCAAGCGGGTGCCGGCAGCCCCCGGGTCCAAGATCGAGGTCCGCCGGGTGCCCGAGGAGGACGAGGTCCCGCAGGTCGACGGGACGTTCGTCAAGGAAGGGGACGTGCGCGAGAGCACCGGCCAGATCTGATGGATGCGGCCGACGTCGAAGCCGTCTGGCGGATCGAGTCGGCGCGGATCGTCGCCACGTTGACCCGGTTCACCGGCGATTTCGGGCTGGCCGAGGATGCCGCCCAGGAGGCGGTGGCCGAGGCGCTGGTGTCGTGGCCGCGCATTGCTCCGAACGATCCGGCCGGCTGGCTGATGGCCACGGCGCGGCGGCGGGCGATCGACGCGATCCGCCGCCGTACCGCTCTGCGGGACCGGTACGCCCTGCTGGCGGCCGACCCGGTGGTCGACGAGGACGTCGACCCGGACCGGATCGACGACGACATTCTGGCGCTGATGTTCGTCAGCTGCCACCCGGTGCTGTCGCCCGAGGCCCGGGTGGCGCTGACGCTGCGCGTGGTCGGCGGCCTGTCCAGCGAACAGATCGCCCGCGCGTTCCTGGTACCCGTACCGACCGTGCAGGCCCGCATCACCCGGGCGAAGAAGACGATCGCGGCGGCCGGGGTGCCGTTCGAGCTGCCGCCGGCCGACGAGCGCCGGCAACGGCTGGGCGGCGTGCTCAGCGTCATCTACGTGATCTTCACCGAGGGGTCGACGGCCACGTCGGGCGACCTGCTGGTGCGCACCGGCGTCGCGTACGAAGCGATCCGGCTGGCCCGCACGCTGGCCGCGCTGCAGCCGGACGAGCCGGAGGTGCACGGTCTGCTTGCGCTGTGCGAGCTGACAGCTGCGCGCTTCCCGGCCCGGACCGGCCCGGACGGTTCGCCGATCCTGCTGGAGGACCAGGACCGGCAGCGGTGGGACTACTCGGCGGTCCACCGTGGGCTGGCCGCCCTGACCAAGGCATCGGCTCGCGGGCTCGGCCCGTACGGTCTGCAGGCTGCGATCGCCGCCGTACATGCAACGGCGCCGTCGGTGGATGCTACGAACTGGGACCGGATCGTGGTGCTCTACGAGGCGCTCGGCCGGGTCGCGCCCTCGCCGGTGGTCGAGCTCAACCGCGCCGTCGCCGTCGCCATGGCCTCGGGACCTGCACAGGCCCTGGCGATTGTCGACGAGCTGATCGCCTTGGACCGGCTTCCCGGTTCGCACTTGGTCCCGACCGTACGCGGAGAGCTGCTCGCCCGCCTCGGTCGCCGACCCGAGGCCCGCGCCGAGCTGGAACTGGCCGCCCGCCTATGCGCCAACCAACGCGAACGCTCAGTCCTCCTACGCAAGGCAGCCGCCCTGGACTGACGGATCTGGAGAATTCTGGCGGTGGGGTGTCGGAATCGGGGGATGGGGTTCGTTGCGGGGGTGAGAGGCGGTCGGTGCAGACCGTCGGGATGAGGAGTGATTCGATGTCGAAGTACTTGATCTCGTTTGAGAAGGGGGCGATGGATCACATCGCCGAGGAGGACTTCCAGCAGGTGTGGGACGACTCGCATGCGGTGGTTCGGGCGGCCAAGGACGCCGGCGTGTACGTCTTCGCCGGCGGGTTCCGGTACGACGACGGCGACGCGGACCCGGCCGTGGTTGCCGTCGACGGGATGGTCACCGACGGTCCGTACCCGGAGAGCAAGGAGCTCATCGGCGGCGTCATGATCGTCGACGTACCCACCCGCGATGAGGCCTTGGCCTGGGCCGCGAAGATCGGAGCCGCCTGCCGCTGCGCCCAAGACGTCCGCAAGTTCTTGGACAACCCGGAGTCCTGATGCGAGTGGCGCCCATTCCCTTGCCAGGAAGGGAATGGGCGCCGGCCAGCGGTCAAGCCGGGGCGTAGTGGGGGCGACCGGCGGGGTGGTAGGTGTGGATGGTGATGCCCTGGGGGGTGGGGTGGGTGTTGACGAGGGTCAGGGCTGTGTCGGGGCCGGTGGTGGGGAAGAGGCGGGTGCCTTGGCCTACGACGACGGGGTAGGTGAGGAGGGTCAGTTCGTCGACCAGGTTGTTGGCGAGCAGCCAGCGGACGAGGTTGCCGCTGCCGTGGACCTGGACCTCGCCGCTCAGGTCGCGAATCGCGGTGGCGAGGTCTCCGGAGAGGACGGTCGTACCGGCCCACTGCGGGTCGGTGAGGGTGGTCGAGGCGACGTACTTGGGGCGGGAGTTCAGCGCCGAGCCGATCGGGCTGGTGCTCGGGTCGTCCATCACGCCCCAGGACCCGGCGAAGATCTCGTAGGTGCGGCGGCCGAACAGGAACGCGTCGGCGCGCTGGTAGACCTCGCCGAGGTACTCCTCGGCCTCGCCTTCGAACAGCGGCAGCGCCCAGCCGCCGCGCTCGAATCCACCGCGGCGGTCCTCGTTCGGCCCGCCGAGGCCCTGGATCACGCCATCGACGGAGACGTTGGTGACGGTCGTCAGTCTCATGGTCGTAGTTCCCTTCGAGTTGAGCTTGTCAACTCTGCTACGAACCCGAGTACCCCAATCCGACATCAGGTCAGGCGCTGCGGACGATGATGTCGCCGCCGTGGCTGCGGGCGCGGAGCTTGACAGTACGGCGCGACTCCGCAGGGGCCTCCACATAGTCGAACACCCGGCCGGCGGTGGTCCGCGCGTCCAGCTGGACGGCGGTGCCCTGCGGGACGGTCACCTCGACCTCGCCGGTGGCGGTGTACAGGTCGACGACCCCGCTGCCGACCTCGCGGACCCGGACGTCGCCGATGGCGGTCCGGGCGTCGACCGCGGCCCGCGCCACGTCGACGGTGATGTGGCCGTTGGCCGAGCTCACTCGCAGTTCGCCGGCCACCTCGCCGACCCAGCTGTCACCGCCGATGTTCTTGAGTACGGCGCCACCGTCGACCCTGCGGATCCGGATCTCCCGGTTCCCCCGGACTTCGGCCCGGCCGCGCACGTGGTCCACGACGACCCGGCCACCGCTGGTCTTGAGCTCCACGCTGCCGGCCTGCTCGACCCGGATGTCGCCGGTCGGCGTCTTCAGCCGGCACGAGCCGACCACGCCCTCGACGACATAGTCGCCCTTCGCGGTGTCACCTTGTACGTCGGACCCGGCCGGCAGTTCCACCACGACCTCCACGGAGCCGTACCTCTTGGCCAGCACCGTCCGCAGCTTCGGGTGCTTGACCACGAGCTTCCCGTCGGCGTACTCGATGACGGCCTGCTCGGCGGCCTTGACGTCCAGCTCCCAGGTCGGGTCGACCGGGCGGACCTCGACCACGGTGTCGGCGCGGTCGCCGGCGGTGAACCGGATGTTGCCGAAGATGATGTCGACGGTCGCGGAGATCGGTGCGGGAGTCTCGAACGTAGCCATGGCAGTACCTTCCTGAGGCGTCGGGTGGATGTCGTCCACGGCACCTACGGTCGCCCGCCGTACTGACACCGCCCAGCCACTGCCCTGACGCGGCCCAGCGCGTGTCAGACCCCGTGTCAGGACGGTGTCAGCGGGGTGTCTGGGCGGCCGCTGACAGTACTCACATGACAAGTTCAGCGATCACGGCCTCCGGTCTCCGGAAGGCTTACCAAGACAAAGTCGTGCTCGACGGCATCGACCTGGAGGTCCCCGCGGGGACGATCTTCTCGCTCCTCGGCCCGAACGGCGCCGGCAAGACCACGACCGTGAACGTGCTGACCACGCTGCTGAAGGCCGACGGCGGGGCGGTCAAGGTCGCCGGGTACGACGTCGCGACCGACGCCAAGGCGGTCCGCGCGGCGATCGGCGTCACCGGTCAGTTCGCGGCAGTGGACGAGCTGCTGACCGGCCAGGAGAACCTGCAGTTGATGGTCGACCTGAGCCCGGTGCCGACCAAGGACGGCAAGCGGATCGTCGCCGAGCTGCTGGAGCGCTTCGACCTGGTCGAGTCGGCCCAGAAGCCCGCGTCGACGTACTCCGGCGGTATGCGCCGCAAGCTCGACCTGGCGATGACCCTGGTCGGCAACCCCCGGATCATCTTCCTGGACGAGCCGACGACCGGTCTGGACCCGCGCAGCCGGCGCACGATGTGGACGATCATCCGCGAGCTCGTGGCCGACGGCGTCACCATTTTCCTCACCACGCAGTACCTGGACGAGGCCGATCAGCTCGCCGACAAGGTCGCGGTGCTCGACCAGGGCCGGATTGTTGCCCAGGGCACCCCTGACGAGCTCAAGCGGCAGATCCCCGGGACGCACGTCCGGTTCCGGTTCACCACGCTCGAGGAGCTCGACAAGGCCGCGGTGATCTTCGCCGACTCCACCCGCGACGACGACGCGCTGACCCTGCGGGTGCCCAGCGACGGCGGCACGAAGTCGGTGCGCGGGCTGCTCGACCGGCTCGACGAGTACGCGCTCAGCGCCGAAGAGTTCTCCGTCCACACTCCTGATCTCGATGACGTCTTCCTCGCCCTGACGGGCCACACCACGGAGGTGGTAGCGAAATGAAGTCCAAGTCGACGGTGATGTTGCGCCGCAACCTCAAGCACATCGCCCGGAACCCGACCACGGTGTTCAACGCGGTCCTGATGCCGATCGTGGTCATGCTGATGTTCGTGTACGTGTTCGGTGACGCGTTCAGCGTCGGGGTCGACTACGTCGACTACGCGACACCGGGCCTGCTCCTGCTGGCCGTTTGCTACGGGCTCGGGTCCGTGGCGGTGTCGGTGAACTCCGACGCGACCAAGGGCATCATCAACCGGTTCAAGGTGATGGACGTCCCGCGCAGCGCGGTGCTGACCGGCCACGTGGTCGCCAGCGTGCTGACCAACCTGCTTGCCGTCGCGGCCCTGATCGGAGTCGCCTTCCTGCTCGGATTCAGCCCGTCGGCGAGCTTCCTCGACTGGCTGGGCGTGATCGGTCTCGTCGTACTGCTCAGCTTCGCGGCCGGTTGGCTCACGATCGCCATGGGGCTGTCTGCGAAGTCGCCGGAGACGGCGGGTCTGGCCTCGCTGCCGCTGGTGATGCTGCCGTTCTTCAGCAGCGCGATCTCACCGACGGACAAGATGGGTCCGGGTGTCCGGCAGTTCGCCGAGTACCAGCCCTTCACGCCGATCATCGAGACCCTGCGCGGGCTGTTGAACGGCGCCACGGCTGCCGGTGACGTGATCCCCGCCCTCGCCTGGTGCGTCGGCATCGCGCTGGTCGGCTACCTGTGGGCGAACTCCACGTTCACGAAGCGAGCGTGACCTCCGCCAGCTCCGGCCAGCTCGCCTGTGTCCCTTCCCGCGTCGCCTCGGTGAACCCCACGTCACCGAGGCGACGTCGCGTTTCCTCCTCGATCCGGGACGCGTCCGGATGGGACCGATCCGGCAGGCCCCGTACGCCGGCGCTCGCCGCGAGCAGCCGGGCGGCCTGCTCGTACTGTTCGTTGCGCAGGGCAAGGTCCGCGATCCCGACGAGCATCGTGGCGATCCCGGTCGGGTGCCCCGACTCGGAGGCCGCCTGAAAAGCGGCGACGCGGTGCTCGCGGGACTCGGCCGGATCTTCGGCCAAGTAGCCGAGCAGGTCGTGCCGCATCGCGCGGAGGTTGGGTCGCTCGGCCTCGTTGCCCAGCAACGCTGTCGCGACGCCGAGCTGTCGGCGGGCCTCCTCGCGGTCGCCGCTCCAGCGCGCGAGTTCTGCTTTGCACAACGCCAGCTCGATCAGCGCTTCAGGCCAGGCGACCCGTTCGGCGCACCGCTGCGCCTCGGCGATCGCGTCCGCGCTCGACTTCTCGTCGCCCAGCAGCCAGTACAGCTGCGCCTGCCGCGACCGCATCCGTACGACGTCCTCGATGGCGCCGGCCTCTGTCACGACCTTGATCGCCTGGTCGTAGTACTCGCACGCGGCCGCGAACTGACCACGTACGGCGATCCGGTCAGCCAGCTCGGTGAGGGCGAACGACATCCCCCACCGTTCGCCGAGCGCACGGAACTCGGCGAGGGCCTCCTCGAGATAGATGTCCGCCTGCCGCTCGCCGGAGCCGAGCAAGATCCGCATCTTGCCGAGCTGCAGCCGGGCCAGCGCCCGGACCCAGGGGTCCTCGTCGGCGAGCAACGGCTCGAACGCGGTCAGGAACGCGTCCGGTCCTTGCAAGAGCTGCTCGAGGGTGGCGGACATGCGCACTGCCGGGTGCGAGATCTTGGCACGCTGGCTGAGCGCGTGCGCCTTCCGGATCCACTCCTCGGCCTGGAACTGGTCCCGTCCCCGCCCCGAGGTCATGAACCCCGTGATGAACGTGTACACCAGGGCCTGGATGTCTTCGGGCACCTCACCGGGTACGGCGGTGGCCGCCATGAGCAGCTCGTTGCCCTCCACCTTGTGCCCAGCGAGCCACCAGTACCAGCCGGACCACGCGGCGAGCCCCATCGCCCCGGCCGCGTCCTCGGCCGCGAGTGCAGCGCGCATCGCAGCAGCGATGTTGTCGTGCTCGACCTCGAGCGCCGCAAGCCATTCCAGTTGCTCGGCGCGGCGCAGGTGCGGCTCCGCCGTCTTCGCGAGCTCGGTGAAGTAGGCGAGATGGGTACGGCGGGTCAGCTCCGACTCACCCGCCTCCTCCAGACGCTGCTCGGCGTACTCCTTGATTGTGCCGAGCATCCGGTAGCGCGGCGCCCCCTGGCCCACGGTGACCACCAGCGACTTCTCGGTCAACGCGGTCAGGAACTCCAGCACCTCCCACGACTCGACCGCACCGCCCGCGCAGACCTGCTCGGCCGCCTCCAGGCTGGCGCCGCCGGCGAACACCGAGAGCCTGCGCAGGACCATCCGCTCGGGCTCGCTGAGCAGCTCCCAGCTCCAGTCGACCACTGCACGCAGCGTGCGGTGGCGCGGCAACGCCGTACGACTGCCACCGGTCAGCAACCGGAAGCGGTCGTCGAGCCGATGGGCGAGCTGATCGAGCGACATGGTGCGCAGCCTGGCCGCGGCGAGCTCGATCGCGAGCGGCATCCCGTCCAGCGCCCGGCAGATGCGGGCCATGGTCGCCATCGTGGCGGCGTCGGATGTGAGGTCGTTGCGCACTGCGGCGGCTCGGTCCTGCAGCAGCCGGACCGCCGGCGAGTCGCCGGGATCGGCGCCCTCGGCGGGCAGGACCAGCGGGGCGACGGGCCAGAGCGCCTCGCCGGTGATGCCGAGCGGTTCGCGGCTTGTTGCGAGGATCCGTAGCCGCCGGCACTCGCCGAGCACCCGGTGGGCGAAGGCCGCGGCCGACTCGACCACGTGCTCGCAGTTGTCCAGGACCAGCAGCATCTCCCGCTCGCGGACTGCGGCGATGAACCGATCCACCGGCTCTGCGTCCGGGGCCTCGCCGACCAGCGCATCGCGCAGCCGGAGTGCGTCGAGCGCCGCCTGCGCCACGTCACCGTCGGCGCCGATCGCCGCGAGCTCGACCAGCCAGACTCCGTCAGGCAGGTCGCCGAGCAGTTGGCGCGCGGTCTCAGTGGCCATCCTGGTCTTGCCCGAGCCGCCAGGCCCGATCAGGGTGGTGAGCCGGTGTTCGGACATGAGGTCGCGGACCGCGGCGACATCGCTTTCCTTGCCGATGTAGGAGGTCAGCTCCTCGCGGAGGTTGGTCTGTCGCTTCTCCTCCCGGCGTACCAACTCGCCTCGCAGCAGCGCAACGTGCAGAGCGGACAGCTCCGGGGAGGGGTCGACACCCAGCTCGTCGGCCAGGGTCTCTCTCGTACGCTCGTACACCAGCAGCGCCTCGGTGTCGCGGCCGCTTGCGACGAGGGCACGCATCAACGCGGCAACGAGCCGCTCCCGGACCGGATGCGCGGCGACCAGGTCGGTCAACTCGGTGACCAGCTCTGCACCGTGGCCGAGGCTGACCTCCGCGTCGTACCGATCCTCCATGGCGGCCAGGCGGAGCCGCTCGAGCCGGGTGACCGCCGCGTCGAACGCCGCACTCTCCTCGAGACCGACGTCCTGCAGGGCCGTGCCACGCCACAAGGCGAGCGCCTCGCGCAGCCGCCGTACCCCTTGGGAATCCTCGTCGTTGCGGGCCTGGGTGACCAGGCGCTCGAACCGGACCGCGTCGACGGCGTCGGGCTCCACCTTCAAGCGGTAGCCGTCCGGAAGCCCCTCGACCACACCCGGCGGGAGCACCTTCCGCAGTCGGGAAACCAGGCGTTGCAGGGCATTCGCCGCGTCCGAGGGCGGCTGCTCGCCCCAGATCCAGTCGACGAGCGTCGCCTTCGGGACCACCCGGCCCGGCTCGAGCGCGAGGGCGGCCAGCAGCCCACGGAGCCGCGCGCCCGGCACGTCGGCGAGAACGCCGTCGTCCGTGCGAACCTCGAACGATCCCAGCATCCCGATCTGCACCCGGCTGATTGTGCCATCAGGGTTGGCGCACCCGGCACGGCACGTGGAACGGCCACGCCGAGCTCGGCGGCTCGGCGTGGCCGGGGATTACTTGCAGAAGGCCGCCTTCAGGAGCTTGGTGAGTGCGGGAGGGAACGCCGTCGCCGGGTCGATCGGTGCGTCGCCCATCGTGATGCCGGCGGTCAGGGTCCGGCTGCCGTCGGCGTTGCTGTACATCAGCGCGCCGTACCCGGCGGGCGGGCTGCCGTTGTGCTGGTACACGACGCCGCCGCAGTCCGGACCCAGATCCTGCACCCACAGTCCGAAGCCGTAACCGTACGGACCGTACGGCGTGCGCATCTCGGTCAGCAGCGGCTCCGGCACGAGCTTGCCGCGCATCAGCGCGCTGATGAAGGTCTGCAGATCCTGCGTGGTCGAGAGCATGTCACCGGCACCCGCCAGCAGGGAGAGGTTCTGCCGGCTGACGTCGACGACCTTCCACTCGCCGTCGACCTGGTAGCGGTAGTAGCCGTGGGCGTGCGGACCGGGGAGCTGCGACCGGTTGCCTGGTACGACGGTGTGCTTCAGCCCGAGTGGTCGGATGATCCGCCGCTGCACCTCGTTGGCGTAGGAGTGGCCCGTGACCTTCTCGATCACCAACAGCGCGAGCGTGTAGTTGGTGTTGGCGTAGCGCTGTTCCGCGCCCGGCGCGAACACCGGCGGCTTCGACAACGCCAGCCGCACCAGTTCCTCGGGCTGGTAGTTGTGGAACCGGTTGTCCACCCACTCCTGGCCCTGGATCGGGATCCCTGGCGAGAAGGTCCCGTCGTAGTAGTCGCCGGTGTAGTTGAACAACCCGCTGGTGTGCTGCAGCAGCATCCGCGTGGTGATCCGCCGGTCGACTCCGAGCTTGGGCAGGTAGTCGGCCACCGGGTGCTCGTCGTGCAGCCGCAACTGGATCCCACCGAACCCGGCATCCACGAACTCCTGCAGAGCCTGCTGCAGCTCAGGAGCCTGAGACGCCGCGGCTTTCTGCGTCGCCGTACTGTCGGCGGTCGCCACCCCGGGCGCGGCCACTCCGACCAGCACCGTGGCTGCCAGCGCAGCCACTGCCAATCAGTCACCGCCCCCGACACGGCGGTTGGATCAGCTGACGGCCTTCTTCACCAGGGCGGTGATCCGCTTCTCGACGGCCGGGGTCAGCTTGGTGAGGGCGTAGGCGGTGGGCCACATGTCGCCGTCGTCGAGGTTGGCGGGGTCGTTGAAGCCGAACGTGGAGTAGCGCGACTTGAACTTGCCGGCGCTTTGGAAGAAGCACACGTTCTTGCCGTCCTTGTAGTACGCGGGCATCCCGTACCAGAGCTTCGGCGACAACTCGGGCGCCGCGTCCTTGATCAGCTCATGGATCCGCTCCGCCATCGCCTGCTCGTGCTCCGGCAGCTCGGCGATCTTCTCCCGTACGGCGGCCTCCTCGTTCGCCTTGCCGCGGGCGGCCTTGAGCTCCCGGGCGCGCTGCTTCATCGCGTCCCGCTCGTCTTCGGTGAACCCGTCGTACGACTTGGCCTTGGAGGTCGAGCGTTTGGTCGCCATCAGAGTGCTCCTTGATCGGATCGAAACGAACACCTTCAGCCTAAGAATCCAGCTGCCACCGGCGCTTCTCGAAAACTGATCGATCCGGTCGCCGGCGGGCTTAGTGTGGAGGTGGGGCCTGGGGGAGGTCTACGGGGAGGGGTTGGTTGCCGTGGGTGCGCTGGAGGCTACGGTCCGGGACGTCATGGGGGCTTTCGACCGGCAGGAGTACGACGGGATCCTGCGGCTCGCGATGCCGGACGCGCAGGGGGTGGACGAGATCGCGCGGCGGTGGTTGCGGGACGCGGACGAGGTCGAGGCGTACTTCAAGCAGTTGGAGGGCGCGGTCGACGATGTGAGCTCGACGCTGTCCGACGTACGGGAGGACGACTGGGGTGACGTCGGGCTGGTGACGTGCTGGCTCGAGCAGGACTACACCCTGAACGGCGAACCGCAACACGTCTCGGCCCCGTCGTCATTCGTCCTGCGCCGCCTCGACGGCGAGTGGCGAATCGCCCTGATCCACACAGTCCCACTACCCGAGGAGGGGTGAACCATGTCCAAGGACGACGTGGCGAGGGTCGACGATCGGACAATCGCGGCCTGGAGTGATCACGATCTGGACGGAATCCTGGCGATGCTGGGCGAGAAGTTCGTCTGGTCCGACGTCAGCCTGCCGGAGCCGATGCACAGCCTGGACGAGGTGCGGGCTTACGTGCGGGGCTGGTTCGAGGCGTTTCCGGACCTGGGATTGCGGCAGACCAATCGGGTACTGGCCGACGACGCGGTGGCGGGGGAGCTGGTGTTCACCGGAACGAACACTGGGCCGCTCGTTGCGGCCGGCAATCAGATTCCAGCGACCGGCCGAAGCGTGATCGGCCGCGGCGCGTACTTCGCCCGGTTCCAAGGGGACAAGGTGATCGAGTTCAGCGCCTACCCCGACCTGGCCGGCATGATGACACAACTCGGCCTGATGCCGGGCGCGGAGGGCTCGGCATAGGGTTTGGGCGTGGTGGAGTTTGGGGTGTTTCCGGAGAGGCTTGAGACTGAGCGGTTGTGGATGCGGTTGTGGCAGCCCGCGGATGCTGAGGTTTATCGGGGGTTGTGGTTGGAGCGGGACCACCGGGCGGTTCGGCGGGTTGGTGCTGACGGGCGGCCGAGGCTCGAGGAGATGCGGGGGTGGCTGACGGAGAATCCGCGGGCGGCCGTCGAGGGGTTGGGGTTGCTGCCGATCGTGCGGCGGCGGGAGGGGGACGTGATCGGGTACTGCGGGCTCACGGTCGGGCAGGCGAGCTTCGAGGAGCCCGAGATCGCGTACGAGTTGGCCAAGCACGCCCACGGATTCGGCTACGCGACGGAGGCGGCGCAAGCCGTGCTCGAGGCGGCGGTCGCGACCGGGCGGAAGCGGTTGTGGGCGACGGTCAGAGAGTGGAACGCGCCTTCGTTCCGCGTCCTGGAGAAGCTGGGGTTCCACAACAGCGGTCGCGTCACCCCGGACCCACACCGAGGCGACTCGATCTGGATGACCTATGAGTGCTGAAGAGACAGAACTGGCAGGACTTGGGTACGACGCGGTTGGCGTCAGCGGTCTCGTCGTTCAGGTCGACCACAGGCCGTAGTGGTCTCCGGCGCCGGGGGGTTAGTGCCGGCTGGCGGTGAAGGTTAGATGGCTCTAACCTGGCTGTGTGAAACCTCAAACCGGCCGGTCGGACAGGTGCTGCGAGATTCCGCATACGGAGGCGGTCGAGGACTGTCTGCGGACGATCTTCAAGCTGGCCGGGCGCGGGTTGCCGGTGACCACCTCAGGGCTCGCCGAGTTGCTCGGGGTCGCGCCACCGACCGTGTCGGCGATGCTCAAGCGCCTCGAGGCGGGGGAGTTGGTGACGCGGTCGGCGACGCACGAGATCAGGTTGACGGCGCACGGCGAACGGCACGCCATGGGAGTGACACGGCGGCACCGCCTTGTCGAGACGTTCTTGGTCCAGGTGCTCGGGCTGAGCTGGGACGAGGTCCACGAGGAGGCCGACGTCCTGGAGCATGCGATCAGCGAGCGGCTCGAGGACCGGATCGACAGTGTGCTCCGGCATCCGACCCACGACCCGCACGGGGACCCGATCCCGCCGCGCAACGGCAGTCATGTCGAGTCGTGGGCCGCTCCGCTCGCCGGCGTCGAGGCAGGCAGCCGGTTCCGGGTGCAGCGGGTGTCGGACGACGACAGCGGGGCGCTGCGGTACCTCGCCGAGCGCGGGATCACGCCGGGGGCGACACTCGAGGTGGTCGGCCGTGAGCCCTTCGGTGGTCCGGTCTGGGTGAAAGTCGGTCCGAAACGGCACGCCCTCGGGCCGATGCTCGCCGAGGTCGTGCACGGGGAGATCGCCTGATGCCGGGCGCGTCCCGCCGCGGTTTCCTGCTCGGTGGCGCTGGGGCCGCCCTCGGCGCCGTGCCCGGCAGCGCCGCGGCTGCTGGTAGGGCGGACCCGAACCCGCACGCGAACCACACCGGCGCTGTGCACGGTGGCGGCGTGAACGGTCCGACGTTCCGTGGCACCGTCGATCACGCCGCGAACGGCTTCAACCCGACCGAGACCCTCCGCACCTTCGACTACGGCAAGACCTCGAAGCTCCCGGACGGCCGGACGCTACGGGAGTGGACGATCTCGGCGATCGACCGCGAGATCGAGGTCGCGCCCGGCGTGAAGTTCCCGGCCTGGACGTTCAACGGGAGCGTGCCGGGGCCGACGCTGCGCTGCCGGGCCGGGGACCGGCTGCGGGTGCGGTTCGTGAACGGCTCGGAGCACCCGCACACGATGCACTTCCACGGCATCCACCCGGCCGAGATGGACGGCGTACCGGGGATCGGGCGGGGAGTCATCGAGCCGGGCGGTGACTTCGTGTACGAGTTCGACGCGGAGCCGTTCGGGATCCACCTGTACCACTGCCACGTCGGCCCGCTCGCCGAGCACATCGCCCGCGGTCTGTACGGCACGTTCATCATCGACCCTCCCGAGCCGCGGCCGAAGGCCGATGAACTGGTGATGGTGATGCACGGCTACAACACCACCTTCGATGCTGAAGGCAACCAGTTGTACGCCGTCAACGGCATCCCGTTCCACTACATGCACGAGCCGGTACGGGTGAAGCGCGGCGAGCTGGTCCGGATCTACCTGGTGAACGTGCTGGAGTACGACCCGATCAACAGCTTCCACCTGCATGGGAACTTCTTCGACTACTTCCCGACCGGCACCCGGAGGGAGCCGTCGGAGTACACCGACACCGTGGTTCAGGCCCAGGGACAACGGGGCATCTGCGAGCTGCGGTTCCCGTACCCGGGCCGGTACATGTTCCATGCGCACAAGAGCGAGTTCGCCGATCTCGGCTGGATGGGCTTCTTCGAGGTGACCGAATGAGCACCGCCGGACTTCGTGGCCGCGCGCAGGTTTGGCTCCTGATGATCGTGACGGTCGCCGTGGCTGCGGTCGTTCTGACGGCACTCGCCGTACTGGGTGGTCGCAGTCTGCCTGAGCGGACCGGACCGCCGGTGGAGGAGTTGGCGGTCGAGCGAGTCGTGTTGTCTCCGGGCACGATCGAGCTCACTCTGCGCAACACCGGTCCCGACCCGGTGCAGGTCGCGCAGATCTCGGTCAACGATGTGTACGTTGCCTTCACCGGCGCGACCGAGCCCCTCAGCCGGCTCGCCGACGAGACCGTGCGCCTCGACTACCCATGGTCGGCCGGCCAGCCGTACACGGTGTCGATGCTGACCTCGACCGGCGCGGTCGTCGAGCACGAGATCCCGGTTGCGGTGCAGACACCCTCAGCCGATGCCGGGCTGCTCGCACTGATGGTCCTGCTCGGCACCTACGTCGGCATCATCCCGGTCGCAGTCGGGATGGCGTTCCTGCCCGTACTGCGACGCGCCCGGCCCGCCGTGATCCGCGGACTGCTGGCGCTGACGGTCGGCCTGCTGGGATTCCTGGCCGTCGATGCGTCGCTCGAAGGCCTCGAACTGGCTGAGCTGTCCGGCGGCGCCTTCGGTGGCCCGGTTCTCGTCGTCCTGGGTGCCGTCCTCGCATTCCTCTTGCTCACCGCGGTCGACCGGTTCTTGAAGAGCCGCCGAGACCGGGGCGAAGCAGGCCCGGATGGTGGTCGGCTGGCCTTGATGATCGCCATCGGCATCGGGTTGCACAACCTCGGCGAGGGCCTGGCCATCGGCTCGGCGTACGCGGTCGGCGAACTCGCCCTCGGTACGGCGCTGGTGGTGGGATTCGCCCTGCACAACACGACGGAGGGTCTCGCGATCGTCGCGCCGATTGCGCACCATCGTCCCTCGGTGCTCCGGCTGCTCATGCTCGGCCTGGTGGCCGGCGGCCCGGCGATCGTCGGTGCGTCGGTGGGTGCGTCGGTGAATGACGCTGCACTCGCCGCGGTGCTGTTCGGCGTCGGTGTCGGCGCCATCGTCCAGGTGATTGTCCAGCTCGTCCCGAGCCTGCGGGATCAGGCCGGCAAGGTCCTCGATCCGACGGTCGCGGGCGGCATGTCGGCCGGCCTCGTGATCATGTACACCACCGGCCTGCTGGTCGCAGGCTGAGCTGCTCGGCGCGGAATCCTGGAGTTCTGGGCAGACCTCGTGGCGCATTCAGCGCCGGGCGTCACTTCAGGAGTGGTTCGGCGCCGACCACTGCGACCTGGCGGCCCGGATTGCGGATCGCCGGACCCGCTGGGAGGGTGCTGAACCGTGGACGACGACATCCGCCGCGGTGATCTGGTCGCCGAGGGCGAGCCGGAGCAGGAGTTCAATCCCGGGATCGCGGCCCGGTTGCCCCGCAAGACCGTGGCCGGCGGCGCCCTCGTGCGCGACGAGGCCGGCCGGATCCTGTTCCTCGAGCCGACCTACAAACCCACCCTCGACATCCCCGGCGGCATCGCCGAGTACGACGAGTCGCCGTACGAGGCCTGTGTCCGCGAGGTCCAAGAGGAGATCGGCCTCGCGCTGCCCATCGGCCCGCTGCTCGTCGTCGACTGGGTCCCGGCGCTCGGCGTCTGGTCCGACGCGCTCGCTTTCGTCTTCGACGGCGGCATCCTCGACCAGCCCACGATCGACCGCCTGGTGCTCGACCCCAGCGAAGCCCGGGCCCACTACTTCCTCACGCTCGAGGAGGCCGCTCCCCGTCTCCGCCCCTCGATGGCCCGCCGCCTGGCCCGCGCCCTCCAAGCTCTCACCACAAGCCGCCCGACCTACACGGACTTCGGTCGCTGAGGTCAGATAGTAGCCATGTACTTAATAGCCATGTACAGTATTTGGCATGAACGAACCGACTCCTGGTCACCTCGTCTGGCGGCTGTCGATGAAGTGGCGAGTGGCCGTCGATCGGGCGCTGGCGCCGCGCGGCCTCACGCACGCGCAGTACGTCATGCTCTCCTCCCTCTACGGCATGGAGCGCGCCGGTCAGTCGCCGAGTCAGCGTGAGCTGGCCGACCACACCGGTCTCGAGGCGCTGTACGTCTCCAAGCTCGCGCGCAGTCTCGACGCCGACGGGCTGATCCAGCGCGCCCGCGACACCCGTGACACCCGGACGGTGCGGCTGCAGCTCACCGACAAGGGACGTACGACGGTCGAGCCGGCGATCGCGGAGGTCGCCGGACTGCTGGACCGGTTGCTGGAGCCGCTCGGTGGTCGCCGCGGAGACCGCACGAAGGCGTTCGTTCGTGACCTCAGCGAACTGCTCGACACTCCACTCTGAAGGGGTCCGCCATGCCTACGATCGACGTACTCGACTCCACCATCCACTACGAAGACACCGGCAGCGGGACGCCGATCGTCTTCCTGCACGGCAATCCGGCCTCGTCGCGGATCTGGCGCAACGTCATCCCGTACGTCGGCAAGGGCCGGTTCCTCGCCCCCGACCTGATCGGCATGGGGCAGTCCGGCAAGCCGGAGGTCGGCTACGCGTTCGCCGACCATGCCCGCTACCTCGATGCCTGGTTCGACGCGTTGGGGCTCGACCGGGTGATTCTGGTCGGTCACGACTGGGGTGGCGCGCTCGCGTTCGACTGGGCGGCGCGGCATCCCGAACGGGTCCTCGGGATCGCGTTCTTCGAGAGCATCGTGAAGCCGATGGCGTGGGAGGACCTGACTCCGCAGGCGCGAGAGCGGTCCGAGCGGATCCGCACACCCGGCATCGGTGAGGACCTGGTGCTCGAGCAGAACCTGTTCGTCCGGCAGGCGTTCACCGCCGGCGTGCTCCACCCGGTCGGCGACGACGAGCTCGCGTCGTACCTGGCGCCGTACCCGACCCCGCAGAGCCGGCGTCCGATTCTCGCGTGGGCGCGCCAGCTCCCGCTGGGTGGTGATCCGGCCGAGTTGGTGACCCGGATCGAGGCGTACGACGGCTGGCTCGCGGCCAGTGCCGACGTACCGAAGCTGTTGCTGACGTTCGAGGGATCGCCCACGTTGCTGATCGGGCCCGCGGTGGCCGAGTGGTGTGCTTCGAATATCGCAGCGCTCGAAACCGTCCACTGCGGGGAGGCCGGTCACCACGCGCAGGAGGATCGTCCCAAGGAGATCGGCACTGAGATCGCGTCCTGGATCGACCGGCACGCACTGCGGTGAACGGCGCCGGCTCCCCGCCCAGGGCTGGGAGCCGGCGGCCGCGCGGTCAGGAGAACTTCAGCCGGACGATGACGTTGTCGATGACGGTCGGGGTGCCGCCGTTCTTGTCGTTGTTGGTGGACGTGAGCCAGAGGCCGCCGTCGGGCGTCCGGGTGATGCTGCGCAGGCGACCCCACCGGCCGGAGAAGACGGCTTGCGGGGTGCCGACGCCGGTGCCGGACGAGTTGATCTGCGTCACCCACAACTGCTGGCCGGTGACACCGGCGATGTAGATCCAGTCGTTGACGATCTCGACTCCGCTCGGTCCGGCTTGGGCGGTGGACCAGGTGCGCTTCGGCGGGATGTAGCCGCCGCAGTCGCCGATGGTCCCCTCGCAGGCGGGCCAGCCGTAGTTGCCGCCCTTCTGGATCAGGTTGAGCTCGTCCTGGCTGTTCTCACCGAACTCGGCGGCCCACAGCTGCCCGCGCGAGTCCCAGGCGAGGCCTTGCGGGTTGCGGTGCCCGAGGCTCCACACGTAGCGGGCGTTGCCGCCGGTGCTGAAGAACGGGTTGTCGCCCGGCGGGGTGCCGTCCGGGTTCAGCCGCAGGATCTTGCCGTTGAGCGAGCTCCGGTTCTGCGAGTTGGCGGAGTTCTTCGCGTCGCCGACGGTCGCGTAGAGCTTGCCGTCCGGACCGAACCGGATCCGCCCGCCGTTGTGGTAGCGGTTCTTCGCCAGCCCGGTCAGCACCGGCTCCGACGTCGTACCGAGGAGGCCGTTCTCGTACTTCATCCGCACGATCCGGTTGTCGTTCGCGGCGGTGTGGAAGAAGTACACCCAGTGGTCGGTCGCGAAGTTCGGTGACAGCGCGAGGCCGAGCAGCCCGCCTTCGCCGGTCGTCGTGACGGCGCCGGGCACCTTGCCGAGCGTGGTCTTCTGCCCGGTCGACGTCACCCGCAGGACCTCGAACCGATCTCGCTCGGTGACCAGAGCGGACCCGTCCGGCAGGAACGCGACACTCCAGCCGAGGTCCACCTTGGCGATGTCCCGGTCGTACGCCGGGATGCCGCCGGCGCCGCCGGTCGACGTACGAACCGTCACGGCGTTGCTCGCCGCGGACGCGTTGCCGTCTGGATCACGTGCCTTCACGGTGAACGTGTACTCCGTGTTCGGCGCCAAGTTGGTCACTGTCGCGGTCAATGAGTTGGTGGACGAGACCTTGGTCGCGCCTTGGTAGACGTCGTACCCGGCGATGCTGCCGCTGTTGTCGGTGGACGCGTTCCAGGCAAGCGAGACGCTGTTCGCGGTGACGCCGGTGGAGCGCAGGTTGCCCGGCGCGGTCGGCGGTTGCGTGTCGCCGCTAGGGGGAGTGGTGAAGGTGACCACGTTGCTCTGCTGCGAAGCGTTGCCCGCGGCATCGAACGCGCCGACCGAGATGTCGTAGGCCGTGTTGGCCGTCAGCGTGTCCACGGTCGCCGTCAGCGTGTTGCCGTCGACCACCTTCAGGACGTTGCCGCCGCGGTTGATCTCGTACCGGACGACGCCGACGTTGTCGGTCGCGGCCGACCAGGTGAACGTCGCCGCGTTCGACTTGATGTTGCTGACGGCAAGGTTGCTCGGCGGCGCCGGCGGCTCGGTGTCGTCGGTGGTGAGGGAGACGGTCAGCTTGTCCGCGTTCGGGCAGCCGTCCGCGGTGGTGGCGCGAGCCCGGATCGTGTTGGTCCCGGCAACGAGTTGGAGCCGGACGGTCTTGGTCTGCCAGGTGGTCCAGGCGCCGGTGCCCGGGAAGGTGATCCCGACCGCGCCGGCGACCCCGTTGACCGTGAAGTCCATCGGGCGGGCGGCCGTCGTACCGGTGGCATATCGCAGCGTGACGTCGGCTGGGCCCGCCGGTGCGGACACGGTCCACTCGACGTAGCTGCCGACGACGTTGTCGTAGTTGATGAAGCCGGTGCCGGTGTAGCCGGCGTGGTTGGACTCGACCACGCCTTGCGAGATCGTTGCGTTCTCGGCCTGGTAGTCGGTCGGCGCCGCGGTGGCGGGCGGTGGTGATGCGGCGGCGAGCACCGGCGCGCACCGGGTGTCAACAGCACGAAGCCCTCGCGGATCCGATCCGCGAGGGCTTCCTGGGTTGTTGCTCAGCCGGTTGTGGCCAAGTCCGTCGGCCGGTAGAGGGTCAAACCGGACGTCTCGTCGACGACCGCGACCCGGATCGACTCCGGCGTGGAGTCGTGATGTGGTACGGCGAACACGGCAGTCGCCGGCCGGCCGTCGTACCTGGCGGAATAACTGACGAACCGCCAGTCCTCGTCGTCCCAGTAGTCGCGGATGTCGGACCGCAGCAGCCCGTTGACCGAACGGTACGCCGGACTGAGGATCAGCCGCCGCTGAGTCGCCGCCAGCGGTACGCCGTCCGTCGCGGTGCCGCTGAGCGGATGCGTGATCCGCAGCCGCAGCCGGCGCAACGGCAGCAGCCAGTACCGATCCAGCTCGGCAGACAGCATCACGAACAGCGCCGCCTCCGGGATCAGGATCAGTGCTCCTGCTGACCACCATCCGGTGCTTGCCGTCGTCGCCGCCACGGCGGTTGCCAGTAGCAACAACGCTCGGGCGATCGCTCTGTAGCCGATGGGTTTCGCCGACGCGCCCATGCAACCGCAGGACGCCTCCGGGACGACGATCTTGGCGTAGATCAGGTACCCGGTGAAGCCGGTCGCCAGCGTCGCGGCCGCGATTGCCTCGACGGTCGCTACGGGCGGCGCGAGCAAGGCTAGTGCGATCACCGCCTCGACGACTCCGACCGCGCGATACGCCGTCGCCGTACGGTCCTCGCCGACGAGTTGCGGCAACGCCGTACGCTTCGCCTGCTCTGCGCTGTCCTTGCCGAACTTGCTGTACGACGACCAGAGCAGGAGCAACCCGATGAGCAGCGGCTGGGCAGCCGCCACCTGTTGTGCGAACATCGCGGCCTCCCGGTCAGTTCGACGCGTAGATGGTCGCGATGTCGATCTCGTTGGTCCCCGGCCGCCAGGCGCCGATCACCTGCGCGTGCCGGCCAGCCTTGAGCATCGACAGGTCCGACACCGCCGGCGTCCCGTTGTAGACGGCTGCGGTGAGTCCCGGCTGCACGTGCCCCACGACCTTCTGTCCATGGTGGTCGAGGTGCAGCGCGCTACGCCCGATCGAGTTGATGCTCACGGTCAGGTTGACGATGTTGACCCACACCGACTCGGCGGCGAGAACCCCGTCCGGCATCAGCACGCCGCGGGCGTACAGGCCGTCCCCGACCTGAACCTGGTCCAGGGTGGTCGGCCTCAGCTTCCAGACGCTGGTGACGCCGGTGAGCTGGATCCGGTGGAGCCTGCCGTCAGATCCCTGCACCTGCAGGAGATCCTGGTTGCGGCCCATGATCAGGCCTTCGGCGAAGTTCGGGTCCGGCTGACCGGAGTCCGGGTACTGCGTGGCCGCGGCGAACGCGGTCTCCGGGGCCAGTGAACCCATGGCGCTGGCGGCGACCAGGCCGGTAGCGCCGAGCGCGGCGCGAGTGAGCAGGGACCGGCGGTCCATCGTGGTAGCCATTTCAGCTCACTCCTCTCAGCCGACGTCGACGGTGCAAGGGACCAGACCGGCGCTCAGGCTCGCGATCGCGGAGAACGCGGCCGGAGTGAGGTCGATGATCCGGTTGGAGGCGCACGTCCCACCGCAGCAGGCACGCTCACCACAGAACAGGTCGGTCTGCGGACCACAGTCCGCGATCGACGTGACCACCCGCTTGCCGTTGCACAGGTTGGTCGTGGAATGCCGGAACCCGCAGGTACGCCGGGACATCCCGGTGATCCCGCACCGATCCGGCCGGGTGATGGAGTAGCACGCGTCCGACGTGTTCGGCCACGCATGCTGGAAGTTCCCCGAGTGACAGGTTCCGCAAGCACCACGTCCGGTGCTCGCACAGGGTCCCCACGCGTTTCCGCAACAGAACCATGAGACTTCGCCGTTGATTCCGGCCATGACAAATTCCTCCAGGTCTAGGGGCGGACAGACCTTCTGAATTCTTTGTACCGCGATCGCCCGGAATCTCACAGACTTCAAACCCGAAACGGAAACTTTTTCACCCCGATCGAAAGGCTCACCCGTTGGAGGTTGATCTGCCGGATGGGGCGCAAGTGCGGGGCCTTGGGCAACTTGGTCAGCCGGTGACGCTTCTGACCAACCGGTGACCGGCAAGGAGTCACGCGAGCGTGCCGCGTGCGACGGTTCCGTGCACGGGCGGCTCTCGCAGCGCGTCGTACGCTGGGTGGATGCCGGGACTGCGGCGCAGCGTTGCTATTGCGGCCCCGCCTGGGCGGGTGTGGGCGGTGGTTGTTGAGGTCGAGCGTTGGCCTGAGCGCATTCCGACGGTTGATGCCGTCGAGCGTCTCGATGCCGGGCCGCTGGCCGTCGGCTCCCGGACTCGGTTGCAGCAGCCGCGGCTGCCCACGGCGGTGTGGACGGTGACCGAACTGGTCGACGGGTCGTCGTACACCTGGGAGTCGAAGTCGCCCGGCGTCACGGTCACTGCCGCGCATGTCGTCGAGCCGCACCCCGACGGGAGCCGGCTCACCCTCTCCGTGAGCGTGTCCGGTCCGCTGTCCAGGGTCGGTTGGCTGATGACGCGGTCGCTGACCAAGCAGTACGTCGAAACAGAGGCCACCTCGATCAAGTCGGCAGCCGAGGCGGCGTAGCCACCCAGTGAAGCGAACTCGGATCCGGCCCTCCGCCTGGCTTGACGCATGCCGATATGGGCATATGATGGCTGGCATGGCGCGAGCAGCAACAACGTCGGACGTCTTCAACGCGATCGCCGAGCCGCAGCGCCGGGACATCCTGGTGCTGCTGCGGGCGGGGGAGCGGCCGGTGACCGAGGTGGCCCGGGAGTTGGGGATGACCCAACCGGGGGCGTCCAAACACCTGCGGGTGCTCAGGGAGGTCGGGTTGGTGCGGGATCGCAAGGCAGGCAAGCAGCGTCTGTACGGCCTGGATGCCCGCGAGCTGCGACTGGTCCATGAGTGGACCGGCGGGTTCGAGCGGTTCTGGAACGAGAGCTTCGACCGGCTCGACGCGTTCGTGCAGGACCTCAAGCAGGCAAGACAAGAGGAGTGATCGATGGCAGGGGCAAGGCAGGAAATGCGGGCGGAGCCGGCGACGGCCGACCGGGAGATAGTGATCTCGCGGGTCATCGACGCTCCGCGGGAGTTGGTGTTCGAGGCGTTCACTGAGGTCAGGCATCTGTCGCAGTGGTGGGGGCCGGAGGGGTTCACCACCAGCACGCGGGCGTTCGAGTTCCGCGTCGGCGGGGAGTGGGACTTCGTGATGCACGGACCGGACGGGACGGACTACCAGGAGTGGATCTCCTGGACCGAGCTCGCCCCGCCGGAGCGGATCGCGCTGCGGCACGGTGAGTCCCGCGACGACCCGAACGCGTTCGAGTCGGTCCTCACGTTCGAGTACGACGGCGCGGCGACCCGGATCGAGATGCGCACGGTGTTCCCCTCCAAGGAGCTGCGCGACGAGGCGGTCGAGAAGTACCACGCGATCGAGGGTGGCCGGCAGACCCTGAACAACCTGGCTGCCTATGTCACCGAGAACGTTCGGAAGGGAGTTGACGGCTGATGGCCGGAAAGGTGTTCTTCAGCGTGTCGATGTCGCTGGACGGCTACGTCGCGCCCGAGCCCGTGCCCGTTGAGGACCTCTTCGTGCCCGGGAAGCAGGATGACCCGGGCGTGCAGCGCTGGATGGCGCAGTGGATGGAGCTGCAGCAGTGGGTTTTCCCGTTGCGGTTCTTCCGGGAGAACCTGAAGCTCGGCGAGGGCGGCGAGGAAGGGCGCGACAACGACATCGCGCGGGAGACGTTCGAGCGCACCGGCGCGAGTGTGATGGGCAAGCGGATGTTCGAGGGCGGCGCGCTGGCGTGGCCGGAAGAGGCGCCGTTCCACACGCCGGTGTTCGTCGTGACGCACGAGAAGCGTGACCCCTGGGAGCGGCCCGGCGGCACGACCTTCCACTTCGTCAACGACGGCATTGAGACCGCGCTCGACCAGGCCCGCGTGGCCGCCGGCGACCGGGACGTCCGCATCGCGGGCGGCGGTGCGACGATTCTGGAGTACGTGAATGCCGGCCTGGTCGACGAGTTCTCGATCGCGCTCTCACCCGTGCTGTTCGGCTCCGGGGTCCGCCTGTTCGAGGGCGTGGACGCGAGCCGCGTGGCCCTGGAGCCGGTACGCGCGGAGCCGACCCCGAGGGTGACGCACCTGACCTACGCGGTCCGGGAGCGGTAACTACCTCGACCTCAGTGCGTAGATGGAGGCAGATGCGGATCATCGGGGCGAGCTCGGACGACGAGATGGTTGCGACGTTTCTGCTCGGCGAACTGAGCTCGGAGCGGTTCGGGGCGGACCTTGCGCGAGTACTGGCGGAACTGGGGCAATCGGCGACGCTTCTCACGGAAGCGAACCTGGCTGACGCTGACGAGAACGATGTGCGGCGTCAGGTTCTCGGGGACTTCCGCGGCTACCGGCAGGATCGCGAGCTGTTCACGGGCTTCCCGGACGGGGTCAGCTGGCGGTGGGTAGCTCTCTCGCCGGCCGAGCTGCTCGACGTGCGCTACATCGACTACGGCTACTGGACCGCGCTGACCGATGGAACCCGGCTACCAACCGACGCTGCCCGGTTCATCCGCAGCGGGGGTTTGGTCTTCGGTCGCATGTCCACCGGGCACTTTCTCGCTCTCGCGGATGCCCTCCGTCGAGGAGTCACGTGGCAGCCGATCATCTGCGTGCGGGCGGGTGGTCAGCAGCCGATCGTCGTACTCGAAGGGCACGCCAGACTCACCGCGATGGCGCTGGCCGCCGACTGTCTGCCTGACGAGGTGCAGGTTCTGCTGGGAACGGCGGTGGGAATGTCCGAGTGGTCTTGCTACTAGCGCCAGTGGATGTCGAGGGACGGCTCGCGGCTTCGTCTCAACGGTAGATGCGACTGAACCTGACGAGGAGTAGCACTGTGACGATCAAGCGAATGGACCACGTCGGCGTCATCGTCGACGACCTTGCGGCCGCCATCGCGTTCTTCCTCGAGCTGGGGATGGAGTTGGTGGGCGAAGGTGCGATCGAAGGATCCTGGCTGGATGACGTGGTCGGGCTCGACGAGGTCCGGTGCGAGGTCGCCTTCCTGCGAACTCCGGGCGGCCACGGGCAGCTCGAGCTGACGAAGTTCAACAACCCAGTCGCCACCACGGCCGAACCGAGCGCGCCGGCGAACGCACTCGGCCTCCGCCGCATCATGTTCACCGTCGACGACATCGAGGAGGTTGTCGCCCGCCTCCGCCCCCACGGCGCCGAGCTCGTTGGCCAGATCGCCGAGTACGAGAACACCTACCGCCTCTGCTACCTCCGTGGCCCCGAAAACATCATCATCTCCCTCTCCGAAGAACTCACCTGAGAGCCAGCACGAATGGGATGGGACGGCAACCACATCCCGTCGGCAGACCGAGAGGCAGGCCGAGTGGGGTGGCCTCGGCGCGGTGGTGACCACCCCACGCCGGCACCGCCGCATTCGATGGCAAGCATCCAAACGCAACCACCTCCACCTTGACCATCCACGCCAGACCGCAACCACCTCGCGGTCGATCGCGAGCAGTGCGAGCGTGCTAGCGAGCGGTGCGAGCGCAGGGAGGGTGGGTGGGGCTGGCGGCGTAGCTCGCGACGCAGGAGCGGGCGTAGCAGGCGGCGAGGGGGCGACTGAGCGCGTGTGGTGGCGGTGGAGGCTGTATGCGGTATACGATGCGGAGGATCCATTGGTGCTGGATATAGTTGAAGAGTTTGTGGAGGGGAGTATTCCTCTCGGGCCGCGGGGCGGTCCGTAGCGGCAGTGTCGTCATCACGGGAGGCCTGGGCGGCCGAACCGGTGCTGCCGGCCTGGACACCTGTCCGGGCGGAAGAGACCTCCGGACCAGGGCCGTGTCTCCTGGTCCCGTGCGTGCTGCGCGGCACTCGGCACGGCACCTCGCTGCACTGGCGCGAAGGCCACGATGCTCCGCATCGAGACCTCCGCTCCAGCACACCGAGGCACCGCACCGAGCACCTGCTCGCGACTGCACGGGACCAGGAGACACGGCCAAGCTGCACGCCGTCGTCCGGAGGTTCGTCGTGGTTTCTGTCATGCCCCCTGTCGTCTGGGTACTCACGATCGCCGGGTTGCTGGCGATCGTCGCGTTCGACCTGATCGTCATCGCGAGGCGCGATCACACCGTGACGATCAAGGACGCGACCCGGTGGGTGCTGTTCTACGTGGGGCTGGCGGCGTTGTTCGCGGTCGGGCTGTTCCTGTTCAGTCCGGGCGCGGGGACGACCGGTGGCGAGTTCGTGGCCGGGTACATCACCGAGTACAGCCTGAGCGTCGACAACCTGTTCGTGTTCGTCATCATCATGGCGCGGTTCGCCGTACCGGGGCTGGCGCAGGACAAGGTGCTGTACATCGGCATCGTGGTGTCGATGGTGCTGCGGGCGGTGTTCATCCTGGCCGGGGCGGCGGCGATCGCGGCGGCGAGCTGGGTGTTCTACCTCTTCGGCGCGTTCCTGGTGTACACCGCGGTCCGGCTGGCGCTCGAGGGTGACGGCGACGAGTCTGACTTCCAGGAGAACGCCGTACTGCGGGGGATGCGCCGGATCCTCCCGCTGTCGCACGAATACGACGGCGCCAAGCTGACGACCCGCGTCGACGGCCGCCGGATGGTGACGCCGCTGGTGATCGTGATCTCCGCGATCGGGATGGCGAACGTGATCTTCGCACTCGACTCGATCCCGGCGATCTTCGGGCTCACCCAGGACGCCTACATCGTGCTGACCGCCAACGCGTTCGCGCTGATGGGGCTGCGTCAGCTGTACTTCCTGATCGGCGGGCTGCTGGAGCGGGTCATCTACCTGAATGTCGGCCTGTCGGTGATTCTCGCGTTCATCGGCGTGAAGCTGATCATCGAGGCGCTGCACGGCTCGCACATCGACGACATCGGCGCGATCCACCTGCCGCACATCGGCATCCTCACCTCGCTCGGCTTCATCGCCGGCACCCTGTTCGTCACCACGGTCGCAAGCCTGGTCAAGTCGTCGTACGACCGCCGCCGCGTCGAGGTCAAGATCAGGATCGACGAGTGACCTCGGTACGGCGGTCCGCGCGCAGCCGGAGGTAAAGCGCCGGGATCGGGGTGAGGAGCAGGCCGGACGCGAGGAGGGCGGAGCGCAACGACGTACGGCCCACGGCGCCGAGCGGCGGACCGCCGACGACCTGGCCGATCGCGTTGGCCTGAGACACCATCGAGATCACCGTCGCCCGGGACCGGGAGTCGACGTGGCGGTTCAGCCAGGCGGCCTCGATCGGGGCGGCGAGCGTGTCGGTGATGGTGCGCAACCACATCGCGGCCAGCGCCAGCCAGAGGTGATCGAGCAGCGCGAAGGCGATCACGCCGACGACCTGCAGGAGCGCGAGCAACGCGAGTACGCCGTTCGGGTGCGTGGCGCTCAACCGCTGCGGCGTGAGCCTGTTCAACGTCACCGACGTGACGAGCGACAGCAAGGTGCCGACCAGGGCGAGTACCGTGAACCAGAACGCCGGATCCGACGTGCCGAAGACCGTCGGGAAGCTGAACTCCAGGATCTTCACCGACCACAATCGGTCGAACGCCTCGCTGGACAGCCCGGAGATCAGGCTGATCAGGACCAGCGTGCGTACGACGGGTCGCCGCCGAGCCACCCCGAGTCCGTGCTTGAGCGTCTCGGCCAGCTGCCGAAACGTCTCGCGCTCGGCCTTCGGTGTCCGGTGGAAGTTGTCCTCACGCATGAACACCGCCAGCGACAGCGCGAGCAGAATCATCCCGACGCCGGACAGCGTCATCGGCAACGGCAGACTGATCAGGCCGAGCGCGCCGGCGCTGACCGTGCCGGCGATGGTCGCGACCAGGCCGACCTGCTGGCCGCGGACGAACACGTGGGCGGTCCGGTCGGCGCCGATCTCGTCGGTGATCCAGGCCTGGTCCGCGCCGGAAGTGAAGGTGTAGCCGACACCCCAGAGCACCTGGGCGGCCAGGATCGCGAGGAACGACGGCACCAGCCCCTGCAACAGGAAGCCGGACCCGATCAGGACGAAACCGATGATGATCGACAGCCGGCGGCTGTACAGGTCGGCGACGATGCCGGTCGGCACCTCGAAAAGGAAGCAGGCGAGCTCCAGAGTGGTCCCGACCAGAACCATCTGGAGCGGGTTCAGGCCGGCGTCGCGGACGTAGTACACCATGCTGAGCGTGAACGTGAGCGCGCCGAAGAACGCCCAGGCTCCGTTGTACGCGTAGTACGTCCGGACCGGGTCGGCCGAGCGGTAGGCAGGCATCGCGGGTGACTCCCGAAAGCGTGTGCGGGCATGACGAAGCGTGACGCTGATAGGTCAAACGCTTGACGTGACGCACGACGGCGGCCCACCCGGTGGGCGAGCGGCGGAGGTGCGCTTTCAGGAGCGACGTTGCATGGTGCCAGGGTAGGGAAGATCCGGCGAGTCCGCCCGTGAATTATCCGGCCACCGCTGGTGATCGGAGGTACCATCGAAGTGCCTGGCCCGGCCGTTCCCCCGTGATGGTCGGGTCAGGTTTTTTCGCGCCCGATGTCGAGAATCCGGTGCTGGCTCCGTCGCTGGTGTAGACCCCGACGAGAGGAAGTCACCATGTTGCTCGAGAACAAGACCGCGATCGTGTACGGCGGTGGCGGCGCGATGGGCGGCGCGATCGCCCGGGCCTTCGCCGCCGAGGGTGCCGGCGTGCACCTGGCCGGGCGGACCCTGGACAAGCTGGAGAAGGTCGCCGCCGAGATCGACGCCGCCTCGGTCAGCGTCGTCGACGCGTACGACGCGGACGCGGTCAACGAGCACGTCGCGTCGATCGAGGGCCGGATCGACATCGTGTTCAACGCGGTCAGTGTCCGGGAGAAGCAGGACGTACCGCTCGTCGACCTCTCGGTGGACGACTTCGTCCGCCCGGTCGAGGATGCCGCGCGGACCAACTTCATCACCGCGACCGCGGCCGCCCGCCGGATGATCGCGCAGCGCGGCGGCGTGATCATGATGCTGTCGTCGTCGGCCGCCCGCGAGTCCGGCGCCGACTTCGAGATGGGCGGCTTCAGCCTGGCCTGCGCGTCCATCGAGTGCCTCACCCGGGCAATGGCCGGCGAGGTCGGCCAGTACGGCGTCCGCGTCGTCGCCCTCCGCCCGAACTTCACGCCGGACACGCATCCGGAGTGGAACATCCCCGAGGGCGGCCTCGACCACCTGCTCAAGGGCACCGCACTGCGCCGCCTGCCCCGGATGGCCGAAGTCGGCGCCACCGCCGCCTTCGCCGCCTCGGACCACGCCGGGCCGATGACCGGCGCCGTACTCAACCTCTCCTGCGGCGCAATCGTGGACTAGCCCACTTGCCGCCGCCGGCCGGGGCTTGACAGCACCGGCCGGCGGCGGGTTGACTGCGACATAGTTCACAGAGGAAATAAAATAGGAACCGGTCCGAAGTCGGTGGCTCAGAGCGACTTCGGGCTGGACTGTGGTGTGCCCGGATCCGGTGGCGAGGCCATCGGATCAGTTCGCGTTTCCCGGCTATTGGTTGCTAGGAGCAACTCGCGGAATCCCTTATGAACAAGGGGTTTCAGGGGTTCGGTCAACATCTGGTCTCGGGCCGGGCGAGGCTCTTCCGCTGCACCGGGTTCTGTGTCATCCTCCCGGAAGTAGAGCCCGGGATCCTATCGGATATCGGGTTGGAAAGGATGGGGAGTGAGCACAACACTGAAGCCGGCGGCGCCGTCCAGGCCGGTCCGCCCCGAGGCGGTGAAACCCGCCCGGTTACCACGCGCGAGCCGCCGCACCCAGGCCCGGCGCAGCCTGCGCCGGCACTGGCAGCTGTACCTGCTGGTGATCGTCCCGCTCGCGTACTTCGTCATCTTCAAGTACATCCCGATCGCGAACGCGGTGATCGCGTTCAAGAACTACAGCCCGGTCAAGGGCCCGTGGGGCAGCGAGTGGGTCGGGTTCCGCAACTTCGAGCTGTTCTTCGCCAACCCGGTGTTCTGGACGCTGGTGAAGAACACCTTCATCCTGGCCGCCTACACGGTGCTGGCCAGCTTCCCGATCCCGATCATCCTGGCCATCGCGCTGAACGAGATCCGCAACGGCCGGTTCAAGAAGACCGTCCAGCTGGTCACCTACGCGCCGTACTTCATCTCCACCGTCGTGGTCGTCTCGATGACGATCCTGGTGCTGTCGCCGCGGCTCGGTTTCGTCAACGACGCGATCGGCTTGTTCGGGGTCCCGGCGGTCGACTTCCTCGGCAACCCGGACTACTTCCGGCACATCTACGTCTGGTCCGACGTCTGGCAGACCACCGGGTACTCGGCCGTCATCTACCTGGCCGCGCTGGCCGGCATCGATCCGGCGCTGCACGAGTCGGCCAAGATCGACGGCGCCAGCCGGCTGCAGCGGATCTGGCACGTGGACCTGCCCGGCATCATGCCGACCGCGGTGATCATCTTGGTGCTCGGCGTCGGCAACATCATGTCGATCGGGTTCGAGAAGGCGTTCCTGCTGCAGAACCCGCTGAACCTGGCCCAGTCCGAGATCATCGCCACCTACGTCTACAAGACCGGCCTGCTGAACGCCGACTTCAGCATGGCGACCGCGATCGGGCTGTTCAACTCGGTGATCAACCTGTTCCTGCTGCTCGGCGTGAACTTCGCCGCAAAGCGCATCACCGGAAACGGACTCTGGTCATGACGATCTCCCTGCAAGGATTCCGCCGTACGACGGAACGCCCCGAGTCGACCGTGATCGCGGAGACCCGGACCGACAAGATCTTCCTGGCCGGCGTCAGGGTGATGCTCTGGATCGCGCTGATCCTGGTGCTGGTGCCGATCGTCTACATCGTCGCGAACTCGTTCAGCAGCGCGTCCGCGGTCAGCGCCGGACGGGTGCTGCTGTGGCCGGTCGAGCCGAGCCTGCAGGCGTACAAGGTGGCGTTCGGCGACCCGCAGATCATGCAGGGCTACCTGAACTCGTTCATCTACGCGGCCGGCGGCACGCTGATCAGCGTCACCCTGACGATCGCGATCGCCTACCCGTTGTCGCGCCGTACCTTCTTCGGCCGCAACGTGATCATGAGCCTGCTGATCTTCACCATGCTGTTCTCCGGCGGCCTGATCCCGACCTACCTGGTGGTGCAGGACCTGGGCATGCTGAACACCCGGTGGGCGATGGTGATCCCGAGCGCGATCGGGGTCTGGCAGGTGATCATCGCGCGTACCTTCTTCCGCTCGACCATCCCGGACGAGCTGTACGAGGCGGCCACCATCGACGGCGCCAGTGACCTGCGGTTCCTGTGGTCGATCGTGCTGCCGCTGTCGAAGCCGGTGATCGCGGTGATCGCGCTGATGTACGCGATCTTCCAGTGGAACAGCTACTTCGACGCCCTGGTCTACCTGAAGGACCCGAGCCTGTACCCGCTGCAGATCGTGCTGCGGAACGTGCTGATCCTGAACACCGTCACCGGTGGCTCGACCACCCAGAACCTGGCCCAGCAGCTCGAACAGCAACAGCTGGCCAATGTCCTCAAGTACGCGCTCATCGTCATCTCGAGCCTGCCCGTACTGATCATCTACCCGTTCGTCGCCCGCCACTTCACCAAGGGCGTGATGGTCGGCGCGGTCAAGGGATAACCAACGAAAGGGAACACAGCAATGCGCTCAACCATGAGCAGGATGGCCGCTCTGGCAGTGGCCGGCACGCTCGCCCTGGCGGCGTGCAGCTCGGACAAGTCGGCGCAGGGGGCGGCGAACGAGACGAGTGCCGACGGCAAGGTCGTCATCGACACCTTCACCCCGGCCGACCAGAACACCAACCTGGACACCAACCAGGTCACCAAGATCATGAGCGACAAGTTCAAGATCCAGTTCCGCTGGCAGAACACGACGTACGACGCCGGTCCGGCCAAGGAGAAGCGGCAGATCGCGCTGGCCTCCGGTGACTACCCGGACCTGTTCTTCCTGATCCCGTGGGTCGACGCGTTCACCCAGGCCGAGGTGCTCAAGCTCGGCCAGCAGGGCGTCGCCGTACCGCTGGAGGACCTGATCAAGGAGAACGCGCCGAACATCCAGAAGGCGCTGGACTCCAACAAGACCTACAAGGAGATGTCGACCGCGCCGGACGGCCACATCTACGCGCTGCCGCAGTGGGCCGACTGCTACCACTGCACGTACCCGGACAAGCTGTGGATCAACGGCGCCTGGCTGAAGAAGCTCGGCCTGCAGGTGCCGAAGACGACCGAGGACCTGCGCAAGGTGCTCACCGCCTTCAAGACCCAGGACCCGAACGGCAACGGCAAGGCTGACGAGATCCCGATGACCACCGACGTCCAGGACAGCAGCCTGATCGCGTACCTGATGAACGCGTTCGCCTACGACCCGGTCGGCGCGAACAACGGCGTCCGGTCGCTGGTCACGCTCGACGGTGACAAGGTCGTGACGCCGGTGACGTCGGCGGCGTGGAAGGAGGGACTGAAGTACATCAACTCCCTCTACAAGGAAGGCCTGATCGACCAGGCTGCGTTCACCCAGAACGCGCAGGCGCTGCAGGCCCAGGGCAACAACCCGAAGGCGGTCGTGCTCGGCTCGGTGCCGGTGCTCTGGCCGGGCATCTTCGTCCAGCTCGACTCCAAGGACGGCCGGGACAAGCAGTACGACGCGGTGCCGCCGCTGACCGGTCCCGAGGGCAAGAGCTACACCGGCCTGAACTACCCGACGTCCACCGGCTACACCTTCATGCTGACCAACAAGGCCAGCAAGGAGGCGCAGGTCGCGGCGATCAAGATGCTGGACTGGATCTACACCGACGAGGGCCAGATGATCACCAACATGGGCCCTGAGAACGTCGGCTGGACCAAGCCCGGCCCCGGTGACATCGCGCTCGACGACAAGGTCAAGCCGATGTACAAGCCGAAGCAGGACGCGCCGAAGAACATCAACTGGGGCGCGCTCGGGCAGTACAACAACACGCTGGCCTACCGCAACGCCCAGGTCGTACCGGCCGACATCTACACCGGCGCCGGTCTCGAGCGGCGGCTGTTCCAGGCGACCAAGCTGTACGAGGGTCACGAGGACAAGGCGCAGTGGTTCCCGCAGACCTCGGTCTGGCCGGACCCGAGCCTGAGCGGTGAGCTCGCCACCCTGCAGACGAACCTGAACAGCTACGTGAACCAGAACCAGCTGGCCTTCATCACCGGGTCGAAGAACATCGACGCCGAGTGGGACGCCTACGTGAAGGGTCTGGACAGCACCGGGATGACCAGGTACCTGCAGATCCAGCAAGAGGCCTACGACAAGTACAAGTCCGGGAGCAAGTAACTCCTATGTCCCACGCACTGTGGTTCACCGCCGCCGCGCCGGACTGGTTCGAGGCGTTGCCGCTCGGCAACGGTCACCTCGGCGCCAAGGTGTTCGGCCGGATCGGGGCGGAGCGGATCGCGCTCAACCTCGACGACGTCTGGTCCGGCGACGGCCCGCGCACGCTGACCGTGACGGACGGTCCGCAGGCGTTGGCCGACGTACGGCGGCTGTTGCTGGTGGACCGTGATCAGCTGGCGGCGACGGAACGGACTCGAGCCCTGCAGGGGCCGCTGGTCGAGTCGTACCAACCGCTCGCCGACCTGCTGATCCGGGCAGCGGGTGCACCACAGGACGGGGAACCACAGGACTACCGGCGGAGCCTGGACCTCCGCACGGGGACCGCCGCCGTCGACTACACGGTCGACGGCGTGCGGTTCCGCCGGGAGGCGTACGTCTCCACACCGGACCAGGTGCTGGTGTGGACGATCACTGCCGACCGGCCGGGCTCGATCGACCTCGACCTGGAGCTGACCAGTCCGCACCCGATCCGGGCGGAGGTTGCCGACGGCACCTATGGGGTGGTCGGGCACGCGCCGTCGGATCTCACCATCGAGTACCGGCAGAGCCCGGACCCGATCCGTTACGAGGAGGGGCGCGGGATCGGTTTCGGTGTCGCGCTGCGGGTGCACAACGCCGGCGGCTTCGTCGCTGTGAGCGAGGAGGGCGTCCAGGTCCGAGCGGCCGACAGCTTGACGGTGTTGTTGTCGGCGGCAAGCACGTTCGCCGGGTGGAAAGTGCCGCCGGGGCGGGATCCGCTCGTGGCGTTGCGTGAGGCAACCGACGTACTCGATCGCGTCAACCTGGAGAAGGTGCGGGAGCGGCACGTCGACGATCACACTGCGCTCTATGAGCGAGCTGAGCTTCAGCTGGGCGAGTCGAGCGATCTCCCCACGGATCAGCGGATCCGGGCGGTCGCGGCCGGTGGGAACGATCCGGATCTGGTCGCGCTGACGTTCAACTTCGGCCGGTACCTGCTGATGGCGTCGTCCCGCCCCGGGACGCAGGCGGCCAACCTGCAAGGGATCTGGAACCAGGACCGCCGGCCGATGTGGGCCAGCGACTGGACCAACAACATCAACACCCAGATGAACTACTGGCCCGCCGATCTCACCGGTCTGGGGGAGTGCTTCGACCCGCTGACCGACCTGATCGAGGGCCTCGCCGAGTCGGGCGCGGAGACGGCCCGCATCCTGTACGACGCACCGGGCTGGGTGTCGCACCACAACGCCGACATCTGGCGCGCGACCTGGCCGGTCGGCGAAGGCGGCGACGACCCGGTGTGGGCGATGTGCGCGACCTGTGGTGTCTGGCTGACTGCGCACCTGATGGAGCACTACCGCTTCCAGCTGGATCGGGACTTCTTGCGTGATCGCGCGTACCCGCTGATCGCGGGTGCGGCCGAGTTCGTGCTGTCGATGCTGGTCGAGGATTCCGACGGGCGGCTGCAGTTCATCCCGTCGACGGCGCCGGAACACCATTTCGTTCTGCCGTCCGGCGACAAGGCGTCGGTCGATCTCACGTCGACGTACGACATCTGGCTCATCCGCGAACTGTTCGCCAACCTCGTGGAAGCCGAAGCGGCGCTCGGGCTAGGCAGCGACCTCGCAACCCGCGCGCGAGAAGCCCGCGAACGCCTTCCGGAGATCGGAACGACGCCCGACGGTCGGCTGCTCGAATGGCCGACGGACTGGCAACCGTCCGAGACCGACCACCGCCATCAGTCGCACCTCTATGGCCTCTATCCGGGCGCGGAGATCGACCCGGCGCGTACGCCGGAGTGGGCCGCGGCGGCACGTGCTTCGTTGGAGTTGCGGACCAAGGGGGCGACGAACGGCGGTTGGACAGCCGCCTGGTTGGTGGCGCTGTGGGCGCGGCTGCTCGAGCCGGAGAAGGCGTCGGCGGTGATCCAGGACTATCTGAGCCGGCTGGTCTCGGACAACCTGTTGCACCGTGACGGCGACATCTTCCAGATCGACGCGAACTTCGGCATGACCGGCTGCATCCCTGAGTTGCTCATCCAGAGCCACACCGACACCGTCCGGCTGCTGCCGGCGCTTCCGGCGGACTGGCCGGACGGCTCGTTCAGCGGTCTGCGGGCTCGTGGTGGGCTGGTGTTCGACGTCAGCTGGCAAGGCGGGGTTCTGACCGCTGCGTCGGTGTGTGCTTCGCAGTCCGGTACGTACCGGATCGCCTTGCCGTCCGGGGAGCGGACGGTCTCGCTGGAAGCCGGTCAGAAGGTGGACCTGGTAAGGGCTGCCTAACCAAAGTTGTTGTATCCTCACGTCCGTGAAAATGCGCATCGTAATAGCCGTTACGACGACCCTGCTCGTGCTGGCCGGGTGCGGCAGCAACGACACCGCGAGTACGGACACCGGGCCGGGTGACACCGAGGTGGCGACCGGCGGGCGGTTGTTCAAGACCGCGGACGAGGAGACCGCCAAGCTGGGGTCGGACGCGCAGCCGGGCGCCTTTCCGCGGACGGTGAAGCACGCGCTCGGTGAGACCAAGCTCGAGAAGAAGCCCGAGCGAATCGTCGTCCTGGACAGCGGTGAGCTCGACGACGTGCTCGCGCTCGGCATCACGCCGGTCGGGATGGCGACGACCGCGGGCCAGGCGGGGGTTCCGTCGTACCTGGCGGACAAGGCGCAGGGGATCAAGACCGTCGGCGGGATCAGCGAGCTGAACCTGGAGGCGATCGCGGCGCTGAAGCCGGACCTGATCCTGGGCAGCAAACTGCGGGCCAACGACCTGTACGACCAGCTCAGCGCGATCGCGCCGACGGTGTTCAGCATCCGGCCCGGGTTCCCGTGGAAGGAGAACTTCCTGCTGGTCGCGGACGCGGTCGGCGAGGAGGACAAGGCCACCGGGATCCTGAACGACTACCAGAAGCGCGCCGACGAGGTGAAGTCGAAGGTGCAGGGCACGCCGACGATCTCGCTGGTCCGGTTCCGGCCGGGGGAGATCCGGCTGTACGGCAACCTGTCGTTCATCGGCGTGATCCTGAAGGACATCGGCCTGCCGCGGCCGAAGATCCAGGACGTGCAGGACCTCGCGGTCGAGGTGTCGCAGGAGAACATCTCGCAGGCCGCCGGCGACTGGATCTTCTACTCCAGCTACGGCAAGCCGGCAACCACAGCCGAGAACACCGTTGTCAACGGCAACCTCTGGAAGGCCCTGCCGGCAGTCCAGAAGGGCCAGGTAGCCCGAGTCGACGACGAAGTCTGGTTCCTGGGTCTCGGCCCGCTGGGAGCCATGGACGTCCTCACAGACCTCGAGAAATTGTTGGGGCCCAAGGGGTAAGAACAGAAACCCGCCCCTCCGCTCCGCTCCGGGGCGAACCCGTTGAGTGGTCAGTCTTGGACTCGGCCTCGGTCGGTTACCTGGATGTTGGGGGCGTGGTGGGAGACGGCTTTGGCTAGGTCGTCGTACGGGAGTTCTCGGCCGAGGACTTCGGTGGTGCCGGGCCAGGGGCGGGAGGGGCCCCAGGACTTGGAGTTGTGGGGCAGGGGGTCGTCGTCGTGCAGGAGGACGACCAGGTACGGCGCCCACCACTCGCCGCCGTCGGGGTTCACCTCGTGTCGTTCGATCCGGCAGACGCCGCGGACGTCCGCCCACGGAATTGTCCGCGGCTGCTCGCCACCCAGGTAGATCCCGGCCTCGTCGATCGTCAGCAATACGTCCTCGTCGTCGGCCTCGCGCGACTCCTCGAACGCCGTCACGGCGCCGACCAGGAGCAGCACCGGCAACCCGACCGCGAAGATCAGCGGCATCCCGCCCCAGGACAGCCAGACGGACTCGAGCGGCTCGCGGACCGACTCGCCCTTGATCAGCTGGACCACCACGAGCAGCGCGGTGAGCAGCACCATCAGCCCGAACAACAGCGTGCCGAGGTACAGCGCAGTCTTCGTCGTGCCGAGTCCGCGGCGCTTCACGACGAACGGCTGCGTGGTCTGCTCGGGCGGCATACCGGCATTGTCGGGCGCATCCGCCGTACGCACCAGCACCCTCACGCAACCCTAATCATTTCGGTCCGTACCACTCGTCCGTAGGGATGAAATGGCCCCTCCTGAGCGGACGCGGACTTTGGTAGGACGCGGCCGTCCGCAACAATCACTGCATGCCGGACCGCCAGACCGCCGTCGCTTCCCCGAAGCCGCCGACGCGCAGCCCAGTCCGCCGGCGCCGGAAGGGCAGTATGTGGCGCCGCGGCTGGCTGATCGCGTTCCTCGCCGTGCTGTCCGCTCTGCCGCTGCTGTTCCACCGCTGGGTGCCGAACTCGATCGGCAACCTCGGCAGTCTGCTCGACACGTTCCTGCCCTGGGTCGGCCTCGCCGTACCGATCCTGGCCGTCGCCGCGCTGGTACGCCGTTCCGCCACAGCCGGCGTCGCGCTGCTACTGCCGACGATCGTCTGGGGCCTGATGTTCGGCAACCTGCTGATTCCCGGCAAGGGTGGCGGCGCCTACGACCTGCGGGTGCTGTCGCACAACGTCGACGCGGCCAACCCGGATCCGCAGAAGACCGCGCAGGACCTGCTGCAGGCCGACGCCGACGTGATGGCGCTGGAGGAGATCACCGCGGCGGACATGAAGATCTACAAGGCCGCGTTCGCCGAGGAGTACCCGTACGAGGTGTCCCGGGACACGGTCGCGCTCTGGTCGAAGTTCCCGGTGGAGGAGAGCAAGTCGGTGGACGTCGGGTTCAAGTGGACCCGGGCGTTGCGTGCCGAGGTCAGCACGCCGGAGGGCAAGGTCGCGGTGTACGTCGCGCACCTCGCGTCCGTCCGGGTCGGCGCCAGCGGCTTCACGTCGGACCAGCGCAACGACACGATCAAGGCGCTCGGCCGGCAGATCGCCGACGAGAAGCTGGCCGGCGTGGTCGTGATGGGTGACTTCAACGGTACGGCGACCGACCGCAGCCTGGCCCCGCTCACCGCCGGACTGCGTTCGGCGCAGGGTGCGGCGGGCTACGGGTTCGGGTTCACCTGGCCGGCCAAGTTCCCGATGGCGCGGATCGACCACATCATGGTGCGCGGCGTCACCCCGACAAAGGCCTGGGTGATGGGCGACACCGGCAGCGACCACCGCCCCGTCATCGCCGAGCTCCGCATCTAGTTGTCCGCGATGCCCTTGCGGTACGCGTAGCGGACGGCTTCGGCGCGGTGCCGGGCGCCGATCTTGGCGAAGGTGTTGTTGATGTGCGTCTTCACGGTCGCCTCGCTGATGTAGAGCCGCCCGGCGATCTCCGGGTTGCTCAGTCCCTGCGCGATCAACCGCAGTACTTCGGTCTCCCGCGCGGTCAACCCGTCGGTGTCCTTGGCCCGGCCGGGGCTCAGCCCGGCGACCAGCCGGCGGGACACCTCGGGGTCGAACGTGGACTGACCGGCCGCGGTGGACCGGAGCGCGGCCCCGATCTCGGCCCGGCCCGCGTCCTTGGTGAGGTACCCACGGGCTCCGGCGCGCAACGCGGTCGCGATCGAGTCGTCGTCGGCGTACGTCGTCAGCACCAGGACGGCGACGTCCGGGAAGCCGGCCGTGATCCGGGCCGTCGCCTGGACCCCGTCCAGGACCGGCATCTTCAGGTCCATCAGCACGACATCAACCGCGCCCTGAGCTACAAGGTCGACGGCCTCGACCCCGTTCGCGGCCGCGCCAGTGACCACGATCCCGTCGAGCAGGCCGAGCAGGGCGACCAGTCCCTCCCGCACGACCTGCTGGTCGTCGGCCACGACCACCCGGATCACCTCACTCATCAGGCACCTCCGCGACCACCAGCCAGTCGTCCCCGTCCGGACCCGCCGTCAGCGTCCCACCGACCAGGGCCAGCCGCTCCCGCATCCCCGCCAGCCCGAACCCCTTCCCTGTCGTCACACCCTTGTTCCGCACTGTCAGCCGTACGCCGTTCTGAAACCCGAGGTCGACGTCCACGCGCTGCCCCGGCGAGTGTTTCGCCGCATTCGTCAGCGCCTCCCGCGCAGCGTTCAACAGTGCGACCGTGACACCGGACTCGGTCTGTGCCTCGCCTCGCACGGCCAGCCGGACCGCCACTCCGTGATCCGCCTCGTGCTGCTCGGCCAGGGCCGCCAGCGCCTGCGGCAGTTCGGGTACGTCGTCCGCCCGCAACGCAGCCACAGCGTTCCGCGCCTCACTCAACCCTTGTACGGCGAGTCGTCGCGAACGGCGGATGTGGTCCAGGGCGGCGGCTCGGTCGTCGCGTTCGTCGAGCAGCGCCTCGGCCAGTTCGAGCTGCACGCTGAGTGCGCCGAGCGAGTGGGCCAGGACGTCATGGAGATCACGCGCGATCCGCCCGCGTTCCTCGAGCGCGGCCGCGCGGGACTGCTGACTCTGTGCGCGACGCGTCTGTTCCAGCAGTTGCTCGGTCTGCCGGACCTGGATCTCGTACTGCCGCCGGTTCAGGCCGAACGCGGCCAGGACCGCGGTCCACAGCAGTTGGCCGAAGTACCAACTGTCAGGTTGGTCGAACCACCAGGCCGAGAACGCGAGCGCCACCGCCAAACCGATGCCGGTAGCAACGATCGGCCGGTTCCCGTACCGCTGGAAATCCATCACCGCGATGTCGGCGATGGAGACCAGGACCAGCACGAGCGCGTTCGAGCCCTCCATGCCGGCGATCAGCGCGTTGCCGACCGCAACCGACGCCAGCAGACCGAGCGCGATGGTTGGGCGAGCCGTCATCAGCACGGTGCCGGCGAGGAACACGGCGAGGCCGCCGCCGAGCACGAACCAGGCCCACGCCTCGACCGGACGCGAGGTCGACAGCACGGCGACCGCGACCACGGTGGTCAGGCCACGCCCCAGCCAGCCACTCTCCCCGTGCAAGGTCAGGGTGTGCCTCAGCTTCCGTGACGTCACAGCGGCACCCTACGCAGCCCGGCCGCGCGGCCGCACCGGCCACGGGTGGAGATCCGGGTGGAGATTCTGATTGAAAGCACAACCGACCTGTGCGGTGGCTGTGTCACCACAGGAGTACCGGTCGATGACGGTACGGGGGAGTAACCGCGGGCCGTGCGGCTCGTTGTGAGACCAGTAACCAACTGGTCCCACCGGAGGACGCATGACCCGTGCTCAAGTCCTGTCCAGACGAGCCCTCTTCCGCGGCGCCGAGACGCTCGGGCTGCCCGTGCAGACCACGAAGACCACCCACCGGCCGTCGTACCGGCCGCAGGAGAACGCGATTCTGCAACCGGGCGGGACGGCGGGGAAGACATCGTCGTCGGACCTGCTGGTCTATCCGAAGGCGACCGGGTGCACCTTCTGCGGCTACTGCTTCCAGGGCTGCATGCGGCCGAACGGTGCCCCACGCAACCAGTTCGCGAAGCGGTCGACGGACAACAGCTACGTGCCGATGGCGCTGACCGCCGAGGTGTGGGCGCGCGGCGGTCGTCCGGCCGAGCTGATCACGGACGCGTTCGTCACCCGGATCCACGCCGAGAAGCGGAACGGCGTACTGACCGCGACCGGGGTGACGTGGCGGTCCGGGGGAGCGGAGCATCGGGAGGACGCTCGCGTCGTGGTCATGTCCGGCGGCTGCACGGAGAACCCGCGGCTGTGGTTCAACAGCGGGCTGCCGAACCCGAACGGCTGGGTCGGACGCGGCTACACCGACCACTTCTTCGACTGGGTGTTCGGGGTCTTCGACGACTACACCGGCAACCCGAAGGGCGTCGGTTCGAGTGCCCGGCTCGACTATCCGCCGTACGGCGGTCTGGAGAACGTCGGCCTGCCACCCGCGCTGATGGCCTTCTCCGCAACGCTGTCCGACAGCGGGATCCGCGGGCAGTACAAGAACGGGCGCGGACGCAGCGGACCGTGGGACGGACCGGCCGGGCGGGTGATGGGTCCGGAGCTCAAGGAGGTCCTGTCGCACGGGCTGGACCGGCTGCTCAGCGTGCTGGTGATCACCGACGACGACGTCGAGGCGCAGAACCGGGTCACCCTCTCGGCACTGCCCGCGGACGAGAACGGGCCGATCCCGAAGGTCACCTTCAAACAACGGCAGCGGACCGCGCGGACCCTCCGGAACCGGGAGTTCATGGCCCGCAAGGCGGCCGAGCTACTGCGCGGGGCCGGCGCTCGTAAGGTCTACCGGATTGATTGGGCGCCGCTGATCCTGCACGTCCAGTCGTCGATGCGGATGGGGTCGTCGGAGCGGAACTCGGTGCTCGATCCGCGCGGTGAGACGCGGGCGGTGAAGCGGCTGTTCGTGGCCGACAACTCCGCTCTGTCGAACGGGCTCGGCGGGCCGAACCCGACGCTGACCTCGCAGGCGCTGGCGACCCGGACGGCGGAGAAGATCTTCCAGACCTACTTCGACGGCGACCCATGGGTGAGTTCGGGCTCCCCGGTGGTGTCCACGGACCCGCGGATCAGCGTCCGACTGGGGCAGCTCGGTCTGTAGCGTGTCCGTTTGACGAACATCGGCGTCCGGGGCGGTCCTGCCGTCCCGGCGCCGATTTTCTTACGCTCGAAGGACCCGATCAGGAGGAAACTTCGAGATGACGATCACCTCGAGCGGCGCCGATCTCTCGACGCTCGCCCAGCAGTACGCCGAGGACGGGTTCGTGCTCGTCAAAGGCCTGCTCAGCAAGGAGGAAGCGGCCTACTACCGGCAGCGCAGCCACGACCTGCTGGCCCAGCTGAACCGCAAGGACGACCCGACCTGGAAGTCCGCGATGGGCCTGTCCGGAGGTGCCACGCGGTTGCAGCACCTGCACGACGCGCAGTTCTACGACGCGGCCTTCTCGCGGCTGATGGTGGACCCGCGCTTCACCGACGTGGCCGCCGCGGTGATGGGTGTGGAGGGTGTGCAGCTGCACCACACCAAGCTGTTCGTGAAGCCGCCGGAGAACGGGTCGCCGTTCCCGCTGCACCAGGACTACCCGTTCTTCCCGCACAAGTACCACCGGGTCGGCGCGGCGATCTTCCATTTCGACGACGCACCTGAGGAGAAGGGGTGCGTGCGGGTCATCCCCGGCAGTCACAAGGCCGGGCCGCGGGAGCACGACCCCGAGGGCTCTTTCCACCTGCCCGACGTACCGTTCGAGTCGGCGACACCACAGCCGGCCGAGGCGGGCGACGTACTGTTCTTCACCTACCTGACCGTGCACGGGTCCGGGGTGAACGTGAGCGACGAGGCGCGGACCACCTGGCTGATCCAGTACCGCGACCCGGGCGACCCGCCGACGGTCAAGACCCACGACCACTCGCTCGGCCAGGGCATGATGCTGCGAGGAGTCGACCCGACCGGCAGGAGCGCTTCTTGACGCTGGAGTCCGTTGCTTCGACGGCTTCCGCGCGGACTTCCTCAGCTGGGGGCACTACCGGCCGGAGTACTGGCGCAACTACTGGCACACTCACTCCTTCCACGAGGTCTGCCTCGCCTACTCCGGCTCCGGGCGCTTCAACTCCGGCGTCGTACAGCACGACATCCACCCAGGCTCGGTCTTCCTCGCCCGTCCCGGCGATGTCCACGAAATCGAGTCCAGCCACACCGAACCCCTGGGCATTGCCTTCTGGGGCTTCACCTTCCGCCCGGGCTCGGACCAGCCAGGGTGGTGGTCGGGCCTCACTCGACAAGACGGGCCGGTCATGTCCGACCGGGTGGGCTCGTTGCCGGCACTCATCACTGCGCTGGCGGCTGAAGCTGCGGCGCCCGTGTCTGGCTACAGCACTGCTCTTGCTGCACTGGGGTCCACGCTGGTCATGGAGACGGCCAGAGCGTTCGCCCTGGACGACGACCTCGCGGTAGAACCCGTACGGCGCGACCGCGGACCGCTCGTGGTCGAAGCCATGCAACGCCATCTGCGCGACAACCTCTCCCGCCCGATCACCGTCCGGGACGTAGCAGCCGTGGCCCACCTCTCCGAACGCCACGCCGAACGCCTCTTCCACCAGCAGACCGGCGCCTCGATCATGTCCACCCTCCGCCGCCTGCGCCTCGAACTAGCCGCCCAACTCCTGCTCGACCCCTCCCTCACCGTCACCGAGGTAGCAAGAGCCTGCGGCTACTCCGACGTACGCCCCTTCTCCACCGCCTTCCGCCGCCACTACGGCCGCACACCGGGAGAGCACCGCAGGGCGGGCGGCACCGAGTTCGTCTGATCGAGCTTGACCTCAACTTATGTAGAGGTCCCAGGATGGCGGGCATGATCGAGATCGGCGTCATCCTCCCGTCCGTGGCCGTCCAGCACAGCGAGAAGCTCGACCTGCGGGACGCCGCGCGCTACGCCGAGGAGGCCGGCCTCGACAGTGTGTGGATGGGCGACCACTTGGCTACCGGTGCGGCCGTTCTGGAGGTGACGATCGGATTGGCGACCGCTGCGGCCGTCACCGATCGGATCGCCATCGGCGCCAGCGTCTTTGTCCCGGCGATCCGCCCGCTCGCCTGGGCCGCCAAGCAGATCGCGTCGCTGCAGTACGTCTCCGGTGATCGGTTGATCCTCGGACTCGGATCAGGTGGTGGGGAAGCCCAGTTCCAAGCGGCCGAAGTGCCGTACGCCGACCGTGGCCGGCGAACCGATCGAGCGCTCGAAGCCCTCCCGGCCCTGCTGGCCGGCGAACCGACGGAGCTCGGCGCCGGTCTTGCGGTGCAACTGCTTCCGGCTGTCCCGCGGCCGCGGCTCTGGGTGGGCAACCACTCGGCGGTTGCCAGGAAGCGGGCGGCGCGGCTCGGCGATGGCTGGTTTCCATCGCTCGTACCCGTCGAGGACGTGGCAGCCGGCCGGCAGCACCTGGTCCGGCTCGCGGAAGGTTTGGAGCGCCCGGTGCCCGCGATCGCCATCGGTGGGGTGTCAGCCATCGGTGCCGGAACCAACCAGGTCCGGGAGCTGGCGAGCGGGATCACCGCCGGGTACGGCATGCCCTTCGACCGTGCGCTGTCGCTGCCACTGGCTGGTGGCGTCGAGCAGGTCGCCGACCGGTTGGGCCAGTACGCCGACGCCGGCGCGAGTCACGCAGTACTAGGACTCGGCGGCACGGACTGGCGGACACAGGTTGATCGTTTGGCCGCTGTTCGCGCGCTGGTCTGAGAGCCGTCTCAGAAGGGCGACCGCGGTGGGTGCCGCCAGCGCGGTCATCACCAGCGCAGCCGTTGCGGTCGTCTGGCCCAGGTGCATCATGCGGTTGCTCCCCCAGGAAGTCGTGGTGTGGCTGGAACGCTAAACCGCGCGATCACGGTGAAAAGCGGATGCCGCCGAGGTCTGCCTCCTTGACCTGGCAACTGTGCTCGAAGGATGTGTGACTCAGAGTAGTGAAGCGACACTCTGGACAGGGCAGACGGTGACTGCTCAAATGCACCCAGGTATTCCGCCGTACTCCTGGAGGAGACATATGAGGAGTCGCCTGAGCCGTATCGCCGGCGTCATCGCGCTGGCACTCGGCCTCGCTGCCACATCCCTGGTTCCCGCGTCCGCCATCACCGGAGGCGAGCCGGACGGAAACGGCCATCCGAACGTCGGCCTGATCCTCTTCTACATGCCGGACGGGCGCTTCCGCTGTACGGCGACCCTGGTGTCGCCGACGGTGCTGGTGACCGCCGCGCACTGTACGAAGGGCACGCTGGGCAAGACGCTGGTCACGTTCGACTCGGTGATCGCCGAGCAGCCGCCGTCGCCGTTCCCCGTCGCCGCGGACCCGTCGAAGGGCTACACCCAGGCCGAGCTGGAGATGGCCGGCTACAAGTCCGGTACGGCGGCCACGCACCCGCAGTACTCCGATTTCACCGATCTGAACAACTGGAACGACGTCGGCGTCATCGTGCTCGACCGGCCGGTGACGAACATCGCGCCGGCCAAGATCGCGCCGGCCAACTACCTGAACGCGTACCAGCAGCCGAAGCTGAACAGCACCATCTTCCGTTCGGTCGGCTACGGCACCGAGGTCCGCAAGGCCGACTCCGGCCCGCAGAAGCCGACGCCGATGTCGTACCCGCTGCTGCGCCGCTGGGCCGACGAGCCCGGCCAGAAGCTCACCCCGCAGATCCTGCAGGTGAACGGCAACGAGAACGACAACCGCGGCACCGGCGGCACCTGCTTCGGTGACTCCGGCGGCCCGACGTACCACGGTGGCTACGTGGTGACCGTGACCAGCTACGGCTACACGCAGAACTGCCGCTACCTCGACGGTCTGCAGCGGATCGACATCAAGGTCGTCCAGGACTGGCTGAAGACGTTCGGCGTACCGATCGGCTGACGCCTGTTGTTACTGGTGCCGCGACCCGTCGCATTGGGGTCGCGGCACCAGTGCTGTCTACCGACGTCTCCACACACCGACAACTGCCACGAGTCCTGCCAACGACGGCAGGAAGCCGATCACGCCGTGCAGCGGCGGCACGATCGTCGTGTACGCCTCCCCGCCGACGGACAGCCCGATCAGCTGAACCGTCGCCCCGACGACGAACAGCGTGGTGCAGATCGCCCGGACTCGACGCGAGCCCCGAGCCACAGCCACGATCGACCACACCCAGCCGACCAGCCCGAGTACGCCCACGGCGACCAGGTAGATCGCGATCGCGTTCCGGTCCTTGGCCACCAGATCAGCCGACCAGTCCGGGTATGCGGCCCGCACGTGATCCCCGATGGTGTCGACCGTCATGAGGTCGACCACCGGGGCAAGTGTGGCGACCACGGTCAGCAGCAGTCCGCCGTACAGCGCTCGCCGGACGTACGACGCCGTCCGCGGCGGCGCGGTGATGGTGCTCATCCGAACCTTCCTCCCCAAGTCATTCTTACAACGTAAGATTGACTCTATACTTACGCCGTAAGAATCTTCAAGCGAGGAGCCTCGAGTGGGCGGTCGCCGTACCCCTGGTCAACGCGTCGGCCTCACCCGTGAGGCGGTGCTGCGAGCCGCCCTGGCGCTCGCCGATCGCGAAGGGCTGAAGGCGCTCTCGATGCGCCGGCTGGGAGCAGAGCTGGACGTGGAGGCGATGACGCTCTACCACCACGTGCCGAGCAAAGACGCGCTGCTGGACGGTCTGGTGGAGCTGCTGGTCGCGCCCATCGCCCCACCGGCGTTCGAGACGGTGTCATGGCAGGAAGGCCTGCGTGCGTACGCGAGCCAGCTCCGCACGACCCTGCTGGCGCATCCGAACGTCATCTCTCTGGTCGCAACTCGGCCCGCTGTCACCGCACAGAACCTGCAGGTGATGGAAGACGCACTGGAGAGCATGCGAGCCGCCGGACTGCAGCCGGCCGACGCTCTCGACGTGCTGTACGCAGTGACCGGCTTCGTCCTCGGTCACGTCGTCACGTCCCCGGACGGCGACCCTGTGGATCAGTTGGACGGACTAGACCCCGCTGAGTACCCGCTGCTGGCCGAGGCGGTGAGCAAGACGTCTCCGAGAGGCACTGAAGCGCGCTTCGAGTTCGCCCTGGACGCCTTGCTGTCCGGACTGGAACCGAACGCGCTAGACTGACTACATGCGAGTGAGCCTGCTCCTTAGTTAGCCGTACTGGCATCCAGGCGCCTGAGCGCCGGTCAGTGCGGCATCCCCTCCTGCAGTGAGGGGCTTTTTCATTTCTAGGTATGCCTTCTGGCAGATTTAGGCTCAACCAACACACGAAGCATGGAGTAGGACCGTGAGCGAGCAGGTGGAGGACGCCCCGATCGACCGGGGTGGGTACGACTTCAATACCCTGCAGGCCAAGTGGCGGCCGGTGTGGGAGAAGCTGGACCCGTTCAAGACGCGCGACGACGGCTCGGCGGAGCGTCGGTACGCGCTCACGATGTTCTCCTACCCCTCCGGCGACCTGCACATGGGCCACGCCGAGGTGTTCGCGCTGCACGACGTGCTGGCGCGCTACTGGTTCCAGCAGGGGTACGACGTCCTGAACCCGATCGGCTGGGACTCGTTCGGGTTGCCGGCGGAGAACGCTGCGATCAAGCGCAACGAGCACCCCGCGACGTACACCTACGGCAACATCGAGACCCAGGCGGAGTCGATCCGGCGCTACGGCCTGAGCTTCGACTGGTCGCGTCGGCTGCACACGTCCGACCCGGAGTACTACCGGTGGACGCAGTGGCTGTTCCTGCGCTTCTACGAGCGCGGTCTGGCCTACCGCAAGGCGTCGTACGTGAACTGGTGCCCGAACGACCAGACCGTGCTGGCCAACGAGCAGGTGGTGCAGGGCCGGTGCGAGCGGTGCGGGCACGAGGTCACCAAGCGCGAGCTGACCCAGTGGTATTTCAAGATCACCGACTACGCACAGCGGCTGCTGGACGACATGGAGCTGCTGCAGTGGCCGGAAGAGATCCTGCTGATGCAGCGCAACTGGATCGGCCGGTCCGAGGGCGCGTTCGCGGACTTCCAGGTCGAGGGCCGCGACGAGCCGATCCGGGTGTTCACCACCCGTCCGGACACGCTGTTCGGGGCCACGTTCATGGTGGTCGCGCCGGACGCGAAGCTGGCCGCCGAGCTGGTCACGCCGGAGCAGCAGGAGGCCTTCGACACCTACCTGGCGAAGGTCAAGGGTGAGACCGAGATCGAGCGGCTGAGCACCGAGCGCGAGAAGACCGGTGTCTTCCTGGGCTCGTACGCGATCAACCCGGTGACCGGTGAGCGCATCCCGGTCTGGGCCGCCGACTACGTGCTGGCCGACTACGGCACCGGCGCGATCATGGCGGTGCCCGGCCAGGACACCCGGGACTGGGAGTTCGCGGAGAAGTTCGGCCTGCCGATCGTGCGGACCGTGCAGCCGGACGACGGATTCGAGGGCAAGGCGTACACCGGCGAGGGCCCGGCGATCAACAGCGCGAACGACGAGATCAGCCTGAACGGGCTGGGGGTCGTCGAGGCCAAGGCGCGGATCAGCGAGTGGCTGCAGAGCAAGGGGCTGGGCGAGAGCACCATCAACTACCGGCTGCGCGACTGGCTGCTGAGCCGGCAGCGGTACTGGGGCTGCCCGATCCCGATCATCCACTGCCCGTCCTGTGGCGAGGTGCCGGTCCCGGACGACCAGCTGCCGATGGAGCTGCCCGACCTGCGTGGCGCCGACCTGGCGCCGAAGGGCGTGTCGCCGCTGGCGGCCGACCGCGAGTGGGTCGAGGTCGACTGCCCGAAGTGCGGTGGCAAGGCCGAGCGGGACACCGACACCATGGACACCTTCGTGGACTCGTCCTGGTACTTCCTGCGCTACCTGTCGCCGGACTACACCGACGGCCCGTTCGACCCGGAGGCGGCCGAGCGCTGGATGCCGGTCTACCAGTACGTCGGCGGCAAGGAGCACGCCGTACTGCATCTCCTGTACGCGCGGTTCTTCGTCAAGGCACTGCACGACATGGGCCTGCTGACCGCGGTCGAGCCGTTCACCCGGCTGCTGAACCAGGGCCAGGTGATCAACCAGGGCAAGGCGATGAGCAAGTCGCTGGGCAACGGCGTGAACCTGGGCGACCAGATCGACGAGTACGGCGTCGACGCGATCCGGCTGACCATGGTCTTCGCCGGCCCGCCGGCGGACGACATCGACTGGGCCGACATGTCGCCGGGAGGCTCGCTGAAGTTCCTGCAGCGGGCCTGGCGGTTGGCGCACGGGGTCGAGGCGCCGGTTGGTGTGGACCCGTCGACCGGTGACGTGGAGCTGCGGAAGATCACTCACCGGACGATCGCGGACGCGGCCGAGCTGGTCGACTCGCACCGGTTCAACGTGATGGTCGCGCGGATCATGGAGCTGGTGAACGCGACCCGGAAGGCGGTCGACTCCGGCCCGGGTGCGGCTGACCCGGCGGTCCGCGAGGCGGTCGAGACGGTGGCGGTGCTGCTGAGCCTGGTCGCGCCGTACACGGCCGAGGACATGTGGGAGGCGCTGGGCCACGAGCCGACAGTCGCCAAGGCCGGCTGGCCGGAGGTCGACCCGGCGCTGCTGGTCCAGGACACGGTCACCTGCGTGGTCCAGATCGCCGGCAAGGTGAAGGACCGGCTGGAGGTGTCCCCGGACATCGCCGAGGCCGACCTGGAGCAGCTGGCGCTGGCCTCCGAGGCGGTCCAGAAGGCACTGGACGGCCGTGGTGTCCGCAAGGTCATCGTCCGGGCGCCCAAGCTGGTCAACATCGTTCCGGCCTGATGGACTCCGAGCTCGTCCACGTCAGCACCGGTTCCCGTGAGGTCGTCCACGACCTCACGGACCGGTGCGGCGAGTTCGTTTCCGGCCGCGGCGACGGCCTGCTGCACGTCTTCGTGCCGCACGCCACGGCCGGCGTCGCGGTGCTGGAGACCGGAGCTGCCAGCGACACCGATCTGCTTGCGGTGCTGGAGGACCTGCTGCCGCGCGACTTCGGCTGGCGACACCGCCACGGCAGCCCCGGCCATGGTCGCGACCACGTGCTGCCGGCGCTGATCGCGCCGTACGCCACCATTCCGGTGCTCGCCGGGCAGTTGATGCTCGGCACCTGGCAGTCCATCTGCCTGGTCGACACCAACGTCGACAATCCGCAGCGCCAGGTCCGGCTGTCGTTCCTGGCCGGTTAGCGGACTACCCGGTAACAAGCGGTTCCGGAATTCTTGTGACTTATCGTGATGTTGCGGGTTGCGTTACGCATGCGAAACACGATTCCGGTTGAATTGCGGTCATGGCAGCGCTTGACACTCTTCGGGCCCAGTGGGCGGGGCTAGGCACCGATCTCCTGATCCGCGCCACGCGCGGTATTTGTGACGGGAGCCTGCTGAATGCCGATTCCGGTCGCGCCGACACCAGCGCGCGACTCGAGGACTGGGCCGGAGTGCTTTCTCTCTACTCCGGTGAAACGGCGCTGTTCGCCGCGGAAAATGAGAGCGGCTCGGTTCGCGCGACTGCTTGAAACGACTATTTTCTGCGCGCGCAATGATTTCACCCTGAATCAACTCGTTGCCCATATCAACGGATTCGTGTGATCCAGGCCGCGTTCCGCACGCCGGTCAGACCCGCCAAGTTCACTCCCGTCACGCTATGTTGTGTCAGGAACGTGAGGCCTCAAGAGGGGTGACGGGCTGTGGCGGACGCGGAGAGCCGGGCTGACGGCGGGCGGAGTTTCGCCGGTCTGCTGCTCGACTTGAGGGTCCACGCCGGGCTGTCCCAGGAGGAGCTGGCCGAGCGAGCGGGGCTGAGTGTGCGCTCCATCCGCGAGATGGAGGCCGGCCGGGTCGCGCGACCCCGGAAGGACTCGGTCCGCCTGCTCGTGACCGCCCTCGCGCTGGAGGGTGCGGACGCCGACCACTTCCTGGCCGCCGCCGGCCACGGTGGTCCCCGGCCGGTCATCTCAGTGGCCGCCCCTGCCCCGACCGGACTGCGCTGGCGCGGCACCAGGCCCATCCCCGACGGCCTGGTCGGGCGTGAGCAGGAGCTCGTCGAGTTGGAGGGCCTGCTGCGGCAGAACCGGCTCGTCACCCTGGTCGGCCCTGGTGGTGTCGGCAAGACCGAGCTCGCGCTCGCCGCGGCCGACCGGTTCTCCGGCGACGACACGACCGTCGTGGTCGTCGACCTGACGACCGTCCAGCGCGATGCCGCCGTACCGTCGGCCATCCTGGACGCCTTCGGCACAGCCCCGGGGACGTCGGACCTGGACGACGTACTGTCCGGACGCGAGCCGGGCGACCTGGTCATCGTGGAGGACAACGCGGAGCACGTGCTCGACGGTGTGGCGACGGTCGCGAACCGGATGGTGCGCAGCTTCCCGGGGGTCGGCGTACTGGTGACGTCGCGGATCCCGCTCGGGCTGCCGGACGAGGTGGTGCGACGGGTCGCCGTGCTCGACGTGCCGGGCAACGACAAGGACTTCGCGGAGATCAAGTCCAGCCCCGCGGTGGAGATGTTCTGCCGGCGGGTGGCTCGAGTGCGGCCGGGCTTCAGCCTCACCGAGGAGAATGCCCCGACGGTGGCGCGTCTGTGCCGTCGGCTGGACGGCCTGCCGCTCGCGCTGGAGCTGGCCGCCGCGCGGGCGGGCTCGCTGTCGGTCGAGGCCATCCTGGCCGCGCTGGACGACCGGTTCCGGCTGCTGTCGGGGCCGAGGCGGTTCGGTGCGCCACACCAGCGCACGCTGGCCGACACGATCGCGTGGAGCGTCGATGCGCTCTCCGACGCGGCTCGGCAGTTGCTCTACCGGGCGTCCGTGCTCGGGTCGCCGTTCACGCTGGACGCGGTCGCGGGCGTGTGCACGGGCGATCCGATCGACGCGTTCGACGTACCGATGCTGCTGGCAGAGCTGGTGGAGAAGTCGCTGCTGCAGCCGGTGCACGAGTTCGAGCAGTTGTACGGCGCCCGCTACAAGCTGCTGGAGACGATCCGGGAGCACGCGTACGCCGGTCTGTCGTCGCAGGGGGACGACCTGACCGAGTTCCGGGACCGGGCGGTCGCGTGGTGCTCGACGTACGTGCAGGGGCTCGACGGCGCGTGGTCGTCGCCGGATCGGGATCGACGCTACCGGGCAGCCCATGCGAACAGTGCGGTGTTCGAGGTCGCGCTGGAGCGAGCGGCTGAACTGGGGCAGTGGGACGTCGCCGCGCGGATCGTGCTCGGGTTCCGGATCGCGTGGCAGTACCAGGCGAGTGTGGCCGAGAGCGGCATCAGCTGGGCGACGCTGTGCGCCGAGAACGTCGCGGACAACGAGGTGAGCGGCAGGCTGCTGACGATCGCCGGGCGGCTGTCCAGCCTGACCGGTGATGTGCGCGGCGCCCGTCGGTACTACGGTCAGGCGCGGCAGCTCATGCCAGGCGAGACAGAGATGGGTCTGCTCGCCCGCAGCGGCTGGGTGTCGTCCGGCTCGCACCTACTCGACACGCAGAGCCTGGCCGAGATTCCGGGGCTGGTCGAGGACGCCCGCAAGCACGGTGACATCCAGCGGTCCGCGACCGTCCAGGGCACCTGCGCCATCGCACTGATGCGTTGGGGCCGCCTGACCGAGGCCAAGGAGCTGTTGCTCTCGTGGGAGGGCGAGCTGGTCAACCCGGGCGTCTACCCGGACGAGATCGCGTACATGGCGCTCAGCCGGCTGGAGGTCGAGCTGGGCAACCTCACGGAGGCGCGCCGGCGGGCATTGCAGGCCCGGGAGGTCCAGGCGTCCGACGACCCGGAGCGGACGAAAGTGGCCGGCTGCCTCGCCATGGTCGAGTACCACGAGGGCCGGTACGACGAGGCACAGGCGCTACTCGACGACGCGGCCGCCGACATCCGCGGCCACCGTGGGTACTTCGACTACCTGGTGATGCTCTACCGGTCCCGACTGGCTCGTGAGGCTGGTGACCCTGAGCAGGCGAGGGTCTGCATCCGGGATGCGGTGAACCGGCTCCTTGCCGAAGGGCGGGTCGTGTACCTGCTCGACGTACTCCCGGAGGCCGTGGCCGTGCTGCACGCGCTGGGGAAGTCAGCTGCCGGTGACCTGCTGTGCGGTCAGCTGCTGGCCTGGCAGCAGACGATGGACCCACCGATGGCCCCGACCGCGTGGGCGGTGCTGCAGGAGTCGTGCGACAGCGCATCGGTCGCCGACGGCTGGCCCGAGCCCGACCCGGCGGCTGCTCTGCAGCGGCTGGCGAACGACGTACTCATCGCGCTTTCGTGACGCGGATCCGCTGAAGCTGCCGGGTAACTGCCGGTTGTTCTGCCTCGTCCTGACATGCCCGCCGGCCGAAGAATTACAGCCGTAGGACAGGTTCCACGAAGCAGAGACCGAAGTCGGGCAGGCAGGGAATGGGCGGTGAACCGTGTGAGGCCATGGTGCTGCGCTGGACTGCTGATCAGCTCGGGGGAGGCGACGCGGAGGGCATCCGGCGGCCGGACGGTGGGGGCGCCGATCGGCTGTCGAGAGCTCCGGAGTGCTGTGGAGTGTGGATCTGTCCTGCCTGAACCGGGTGCCGTGCACCGACAGGGCACCACACCCGGGGCGGGGTCCCAGCACTGGACCAGGCACACGACACAGGGGACGAGTGTCGGTCCGGCTGACACCGGGAAGCCGGCGGGTTTGGTCACCCGCCGGCGGGGTCAGCCGCTGGGGCCTCCCGGGACCTCGGCGGGCTCGCGGTCAAACCGGTCTTTCGGGGTACCGGTACGGGGAGTAGCTCGACGAGGACTGAACTCGGCTGACAACGAGGGGGAGTCAGCTCGGCACCACGCGCCGGCCACAGGGGAGCCGGCGTGGAGAGGTCAGCGCCGGCCATCGGGGGGCCGGTGCATGGCGTCGGGCACAGGGGAGCCGGCGCCGGTGAGGTGAGCATCGGCAAGTCGGCGCTGGGGATGCGCCGACTTGCCGATGTGAGTGCGGCGGCGAGGCGGCGCTGGTGAGGTGAGCGCCGGCTGGCCGGTGCGAGACAGCAGTGCCAACGGGGCGGCGCGAGGGGTACGCGCCGACGGCACCCGCACGGCCGCGAACGCGGCGGCGGGACATATGAGTGCCGGCGACAGGGGAGCCGGTGAGACGGCTCGGCGTGAGGCAGAAAGCTGACGCACAGGGGAAGTCAGCACAGCGAGGTGAAGGCCCCGGAGGGGTAGGCCTTCACCTCGCTAGCCCGCTACTTCTTCCGCTTCTTGGCGCCCTTCTCCTCGGCCTCCGCGAGCAGCGTCGCGCGGTCGCCGTACCCGACCATCCAGGACGGCTGGAGCCGGCAGTACACGATGTCCGGACCCCAGCTCGACGGGGAGCTCCCGTAGAACTTGGTCAGGTATGCCTCGATCTCGGCGAAGTCCGGGTGCTCCGCGGTCAGGAACTCGACGTCCCCGTGGCTGAACACGCCGATCCGCTCGCCGTCGACATACGAGATGCTCGCGGCCGGTCTGGCCCTCAGCTGCCGCGCCTTCGCCGCCGTTCCGGCCGTGCTGAACACCCAGCGAGCGTGCAGGAAGTGCCCGTCGACCGCGCTGATCCGCGGCTCGCCCCGCGCGGTGACGGTGGCCAGGTTGAGCGTGCACATGCCGGTCAGAACCCGCACCAGCGCCTCGGCGTCCAGCCGGCGGGGGCCCGTGATGATGCTGCGCAGATGCTCCGTCGAGCGCTCGTAGGCGGCGTCGAGAAGCTGCTGCAGTTCCTTCACTTCCGCTGCTGTCTCCTTCACCTAGTCGAGTCTCACACCGCGCGCCGACAAAAGGCGTGTCTCCCGCTCCCACGTCTACTGCGCGGCGACGTGGGAGCGGGAGACACGCCTTAAACCGTCCGGTAACCTCGCTTCATGTCAGCCCGCGTGCACGTCGTCACCGACTCCACGGCCGGTCTGTCCACGCATGAGGTGCTCCGCCTGCCGCTGACCGTCGTACCGGTGCAGGTCGTCATCGGCGGGACGTCGTACGACGACGGCGCCACGTCCGCCGACGCGGTCGCGGAGGCGCTCAAGACGTTCACACCGGTCTCTACCAGTCGGCCGGCGCCGCAGACGTTCGCCGACACGTACGCCGCCTGTGCCGCGGCCGGAGCCGAGTCGGTCGTGTCCATCCACCTGTCGGGCGACATGTCGGGCACCGTCGAGGCGGCCATGATCGGGGCGAAGGAGTCGCCGATCCCGGTCCGGGTGATCGACTCCCGGTCGATCGCGATGGGCCTCGGCTTCCCGGTCCTGGCCGCGGCCGCAGCAGCCGCCACCGGGGCCGACCAGGCCGCCGTCGAGGCCGCCGCCCGGGTCCGGATGTCGTCGATCTCGGCGTACTTCTACGTCGACACCCTCGAGTACCTCCGCCGCGGCGGCCGCATCGGCGCCGCCCAAGCCCTCCTCGGTACGGCGCTCGCAGTCAAGCCACTGCTGACGATCAGCAGCGGCCGGATCGTCCCGCTCGAGAAGGTCCGCACGTCCAGCCGGGCCATCGCCCGCCTCGCCGACATCGCCGTCCAGCGAGCCGGCGACGGCCCGGTCCAGGTCGCTGTCCATCATCTGGCCAACCTCGAAAAGGCCCACACCCTCGCCGACGGCCTGGCCGACCGTCTCCCGAACGCCGACGAAATAGTCCTGCGGGAGGTCGGCGCCGTCATCGGCGCTCACGTCGGCCCCGGGCTCCTTGCCGTGGTCATCGCCCCGCGCTGAGGCCTTTTCCACAGGTTTGAACTCGGCGTTCCAGGGCGTCCGCAGACTCGTACTTTCTCTGGCGTGAAGGTCTTCCGCCGTGCCGCCGCTCCCGACCCGGGTGCGCGCGAGCGTGCGCTGGCACGTCTTGCCGCCAGTGCACCTCAGGACGGCGCAACCGACAGAGAACTGGAGGAGCGTGATGAGGAGGTGCGAGGTGGATGGATCCCCGAAACCGTCCGGCCGGAGCGACTACGTGATGCGCGCTGGACCCTGTCCCCGCGGCATGTCGTGGTCTTGGCCGCCGTACTGGTCATTGGATTGGCCTGGGCCGGGTGGTCAGTGGTCCGCGCCCGCCCCGAGACCGTCCCCGACGCTCGCCCGCCAACCGCGCTCACTCCCGGCTCCGCACCATCCGGCCAGCCGCCCGGAGCTCAGCTGTCACCCGGAGCCCAGCCATCGCCCGGAGCCCAGGGATCTCCAGGTGTTGCGGGACAGGCTGCCGGCACGGTCGTCGTTCATGTCGCCGGCAAGGTCCGCCGTCCCGGCTTGGTCCGCGCGCCCACCGGCTCTCGCGTCGCCGACGTACTCACCCTCGCAGGCGGCCCACTCCCGGGCATCGACCTCACGACGCTCAACCTCGCCCGCCAGGTCACCGACGGCGAGCAGATCGTCGTCGGCCAGCCGGGTGCGCCCGGACCCACGTCCACCACGCCTTCAACCACCCCCGCCCCGGCGGGCTCACCCGTCAACCTCAACTCCGCCACCCTCGACCAACTCGACGCCCTCCCCGGCGTCGGCCCCGTGCTGGCCCAGCGCATCCTCGACTACCGCGCCCAGCACGGTCCGTTCACCACCGTCGACCAACTCCAGGAGGTTCCCGGCGTAGGCCCCAAGAAGTTCGACTCCCTCAAACCCCATGTCCGCGTCTGACCAGGCGGGCGACGGCAACCGCGAACCGCTGGACGTACGCCTGCTGGCACCTGCCGCGGCGGGCTGGCTGGCAGCGATCCTGCTGATCGCGCACCGACCGCTCATCGGTCTGTTCACCGCAGCCGTCGCCCTCACCTTTGCCTGCGCGCTAGCTCTTCTGGTACGCCGTACCAGTCGAGCGACCCTCGGTTGGGCAGCAGTCGGTGTGCTGGTCGTGGTGGCCGGGATGGGTGTGGCTGCAGCGCTTCAGGTCGAGGGCGTGCGTGCCGGTCCGGTGATGGGTTTGGCGGCGGACAACGCGACCGTCGGCGTCAAGCTGAAGATCGACAGTGATCCCGCCGTACGACGAAGTCCGGGCAGCCGGCGGCCGCCGTACGTGGTGGTGAAGGCAACGATCGAGGAGGTGCGTGCACGTGGGACCGTGACTCGGGTGAGCACGCCGGTGCTCGTGATCGGTTCGGAGCAGTGGCGACAAGTCCGGTACGGCCAACGGGTCGACGCCGGTGGTCGGCTCGAGGCGGTTGAGCAGGGATCCGATGTCGCCGCGATGCTCTCGGCTCGCTCGGCTCCACGGTTCGTGGACCAACCGCCGTGGTGGTTGCGTGCTGCCGAGGAGGTTCGCGCCGGCCTACGCGAGTCCGTCGCCGACCAGCCGGATGACGTGCGCGGTCTCGTGCCTGCGCTCGTCATGGGCGACGAGTCCGGCTTGCCCACCGAGCTGACCGAGGACTTCCAGACCACTGGGCTGACCCATCTCTCCGCGGTGTCGGGGACCAACCTGACGCTGCTGCTGGCGTTCGTGCTGCCGCTGGCGAGGCTGGTCGGCGTACGTGCTCGGGGTCTGACGGCGATCGGCCTGATGACGGTCGTCGTGTTCGTGATCCTCGCGCGACCGCAGCCCAGCGTCTTGCGGGCTGCCGCGATGGGGTTGATCGCGCTGGCGGCGATGACGGGAGGTGGGTCGCGTCGTCGGGCGGTGCGGAGCTTGTCGGTCGCGGTGATTGCCCTGCTGCTCCTGGACACGTCGCTTGCGAGATCGGCCGGGTTCGCGTTGTCCGTGCTCGCCACGGCGGGGATCGTGCTGCTTGGACCGGGCTGGCGGGATTCGCTCGCCAGGTGGATGCCGACCTGGCTGGCGGACGCGATCTCGTGCCCGTTGGCTGCGCAGCTCGCCTGTACGCCGGTCGTTGCCTGGTTGTCCGGCGAGGTCTCGGTAGTTGCCGTAGGCGCCAATCTGCTCGCGGGCCCGGCGGTTGGTCCCGCGACGATCCTCGGGTTCACCGCCGCCGGTGTCGCGCTGCTGAGCACGGAGGCGGCCCAGTTGGTCGGCTGGGCAGCGGGTTGGCCGGCTCGTTGGATCATCCTCATCGCACGCGAAGGCGCCGACCTTCCCGGCGCCGCCAACGCCTGGCCCGCGACCACGGTCGGCGTCGCCGTACTGGCTCTGCTCTGCATCGCCCTCGTGGTCGGCCTGCACCGAATCCTGGCCCGCCCGATCGCGATGGTGCTCGCGGTCGTCTTGCTGGCGGTCGCCGTACTGCGTCCTGTCGGCTCACTGGGTTGGCCGCCCGACGACTGGCTCTTCGTGATGTGTGACGTGGGACAAGGGGATGGCCTGGTACTGCGAGCAGGCGACAAAGCAGCGGTTGTCGTCGACACCGGGCCCGACCCGGCTGCGATGGATCGATGTTTGCGCGAGCTCGGTGTCGAGTACGTGCCGGTCCTGGTGCTAAGTCATTTCCATGCCGATCACGCCGGCGGGTTGGCCGGTGTACTCGAGGATCGGAGGGTCGACGAGATCGAAGTGACGCCGTACTTCTCGCCACCTGCCGAGTACCAGCGAGTCGTCGACCTCGCGTCGCATCACGGCATTGCGCTGCGGACAGTCACCTTCCAGGAGAAGCGCGTGGTCGGATCGCTCAGTTGGACCACGCTGTGGCCGGCGCGCGTCCCTGCCCTCCCGCCAACCGGCAGGTCGTCAGCGACCGCCACCGACGAGGGATCACCGGAGAACAACGCCAGCATCACCATGATGGCCGAGCTGTCCGGCCTCCGGATCCTGCTCACCGGCGATCTCGAACCCGAGTCCCAGCGCGCCATCCTGGCGACCGGCGCCGACGTCCGCGCCGACGTCCTCAAAGTCCCGCACCACGGGTCCGCCCAGCAAGACCCCGCCTTCATAGCCGCCACCAACGCCCGTCTGGCCCTGATCTCCGCCGGCCGGGACAACGACTACGGCCACCCGGCCCCGAGAACCCTCACCCTCCTGTCCCACCAATCCACCAGGACGGCCACGACTCTCACCAACGGCGCGCTGACCATCACCAATCCCAACAACCACCTGACTCTCACTCCCGGCCAGGCGGCCCCGTCACGTTGAGGAGGCGGTGAAGGTGACTGAGTCGGTGGAGACGGTGTTTGCGGGTTGGTCGCCGAGGGCCCAGGCGGCGACTCGGGAGACGACGTGCGCGGGGACGACCTCGCTGACGCCGGGTACCGCGGGGATGTCGTAGGTCGCGTGGGCGTCGTACGGGAGGACGACTCGGTAGCCGCGTGCGAGGGCGGTCCGGGCGGTCGCCTGTACGCACATCTCCGACATCAAGCCGCAGATCGCGACCGACCGCACCCCGGCGCCTACGAGCACCTCGCCAAGCGGCGTGCCGTCGAATCCGTCGTCGCGCGGCTTCCGAATCACGCGCTCACGCGGCCCGTCCTTCACGGGCAGGTACAACTCCCACCCCGGCGTATCCGGCTCATCATCCGCTCCCGGCGCCCCGTCGTTCTGCAGATGCACGACGACCGCGCCCGCCTCCCGCGCCCGCTCCAGCAGCTCGCTCACCCGCCCAAGCAGCCGCTCCGCACCAGGTACGGCGTCCGCCCCCGAAACGAACGCGGTCTGCACATCCACCACAACAAGCGCATCCACAGGCGCCACCAAGTCAGTCACCCGACCATCCTCACCACTCAACCCCAAGGCTTCCAGCGAGTTTCCGGCTGCCACGGGTGGCCTGGCGTCTCAGGTGCCGTGGCTCATCCGGAGCAGATGAGGTCGGCGCCCGGCGGCCGCCACTACCATCTGGATCGAGTCAGAGACTCTGCGAGAGGAATCTGATGACTATTCCGGACAAGGCTGTTGCGACAGGTGGGGTGCTTGCGGCCACCTGCTTGTCCACGCTCGTCGTGAATGCGAACACCTCCGCGGTCAGCATCCTGCTGCCCGCGATCAGCGAGGACACCGGCACGTCGGTGGACACCTTGCAGTGGGCCGTCACCGGCTATTCGCTTGTCGGGGCGGCCGTGATCGTCACGGCGGGGTCGCTCGGCGACGTGTTCGGACGCAGGCGGGTGTTCCAGCTCGGCCTGCTGCTGTTCGTCGTGTCCTGTGTCCTCATCGCATTGTCGACCACGGGCGGCATGGTCATCGCCGGGCGCGCGGTGCAAGGCGCCGCCGGCTCCACGATCCTGGCCTGCGGGCTCAGCCTGCTCTCGGTGGCGAGCAGCGGTGCGGAGCAACTGCGCTCGGTGTCGTTGTGGGGCGCAGCGGCCGCCGTGGGCGCTGCGGCCGGGCCGTTGCTCGGTGGGGTGCTCGTCGACTCCACCGGCTGGCAGGGGTTGTTCTGGATCGACGCCGGTGTGGCTGTCGTGTGCATGGTGCTTACCTACTTCAAGGTCGCCGAGTCACGGGACCCGAATCGGTCGCGGTCGATCGACTTCGGCGGTGCTGTGCTGGTGGCGTTGACCCTCAGCCCACTGGTTCTTGCCTTGAGCAAGGGTGGCGACTGGGGGTGGGTGTCGTTCGGCACGGTCGCGTGCCTGGCGGTGGCGATCGGTTCAGGTTTCGGATTCGTCGCGGTCGAGCGCCGGGTCGCCGTACCGCTGCTCGACCTGGCCTTGCTGCGGAACCGGATCCTGGTCGGCTCCACGATCGCGATCCTGATCGGCGCGGGCACCATCAACGGTCTGATGTACCTGCTCAGCCTGTACTTCCAGAACCCGCAGGCACTGGGCTTCAGCCCGCTCGAAGCCGGGCTCGCGACGCTCCCGGCGACCGCCGGCCTGGTCGCGATCGCCCCGCTCGTACCGCGGCTGGCCGCGAAACTGGGCGGCCGGCAGGTTGTCGGCCTGGGCTTCCTGATCACCGCCGCGGGATTCGCCGTGATCGGGTTCACCCAGTCGTCGTGGCAGTACCTGGCCTTCCTGCTGCCGCTGGTCGCGATCGCGGTGGGGATGGGAATGTCGAACGGCCCGGCATCGTCCGCCGCGACCGCGTCGGTTTCAGCGGACGAGGTCGGTGCGGCGTCAGGGGTCTCGAACATGGCACGGTACGTCGGAGCCGCCGTTGCGACCGCACTGGCCGCGACGATCTACAGCACCGTGATCGCCAACCGCACCGCCTCGGGCCATCCGGAGCCGGATGCGCTCGCCGCCGGCCTGGCGGCTGCGTCCTGGGTGATGGCCGTGTTCAGCATCGCCGGGGTGTTGATGGCTGTGGTGATGGGTAGGCATCGTGCCGCCCAGGGCACCGTGCACGACGCTGCCGCGTCCGCCGCCGCGGTGAGCCACACCTTGCCGACATCCGCCGCCGCAGAACGCTGACCGGAGGCTTGTCCTGCCGTAACGCCGTCCGCAACGCACACCGCTGGCCCGGGGTTTCGGGTGTGTCGGTGGCGTGTGGGAAGGTGGGCTCGTGGCTGCTCGTAGGGGTTCTGCGCCGAAGCTGGGCGATGTTCTGCTGGTGACCGGGGCCGAGGCGTTCCTGGCAGATCGGGCGGTGCGGTCGGCGATCGCGGCGGTGTCCAAGGGCAGCGCTGAGGTCGAGGTGACCGAGGTGGATGCTTCGACGCTGGACATCGGCGTGTTCGCGGAGCTGACCGGGCCCTCGTTGTTCGCCAGTGAGCGGGTGCTCGTGCTGCGTGCGCTGGAGAACCTGCCGTCCGAGATGGCGCCACACCTGATCGAGTACGCCGGCTCCCCGTCGGACGACGTACTGGTCGTGCTGGTGCACTCCGGCGGGCAGAAGGGCAAGGCGGTCCTCGACAAGTTGCGCAAGGCATCGGTCAACGAGGTGGTCGCGACCGCGCCGAAGACATGGGAGCTGCCGCAGTTCGTGGCCGGAGAGATCCGGCTGCTCGGCGGGACCGTGGACGAGCGGGCGGCGTCCGCGCTGGTGGACGCGGTCGGTCACGATCTGCGGGCGCTTGCCGGGGCTTGTTCGCAGTTGGTGTCGGACTCGGGCGGCCAGGCGGTCACCCCGGAGCTGATCGGTCAGTACTTCGGTGGTCGCGCGGAGGTCACGAGTTTCGCAGTCGCGGACGCGGCCATCGCGGGGCGGACCGAGCCCGCGCTGGAGCAGCTGCGCTGGGCGCTGGACTGCGGGGTCGCGCCGGTGCTCGTCACGAGTGCGATGGCGGGCGGGTTGCGCGGGCTCGCGAAGTACGCGAGCGCACCCAGCGGTCTGCGCGAGGCGGATCTGGCTCGCGAGGTCGGCGTACCCCCGTGGAAACTCAAGCAACTGAAGCAGCAGTCCCGCGGCTGGACGCCCGGCGGACTGGCGACCGCAATCAAGGCCGTCGCCCAAGCCGACGCCGACGTCAAGGGGGCCTCAGGCGACGCCGGCTACGCCCTCGAGCGCATGGTCATCACCGTAAGCCGCTCCCACGGCCGCCGCTGACAGCCCGGGCACCGGGGACGCGAAAACCCAGCTGGTCCCGGTGGGGCAGCTGGGTTTGGGAACGCAAAAACGATCGGCCTGCCCTGGGTGGGTGGCCGATCGTTTGGCGTTGCCTAGAGGGAGGCGGCCTTCTTGAAGATGGACGACTTCCGGTTGGCGGCCTGGTTGGCGTGGATGACGCCCTTGCTGGCAGCCTTGTCGAGCAGGCGGCCCGCCACCTTGGCGTGCTCCTGCGCCTTCGCGGCGTCGCCGGCGTCGGCGGCCTCACGGAAGCGGCGAACAGCCGTCTTGAGGGTCGACTTCACCGACTTGTTGCGAAGTCGCGCAGCCTCGTTCTGGCGGTTGCGCTTGATCTGGGACTTGATGTTCGCCACGGAGCAGAGCCTCGATCAGGTGTATGCGGTCAGTACAGGAAAGTGTCGCGCGCACAAGTGAGCATCACCCGTGGGGGCGCGAAGAGCCAGATTACCAACAACCCACACCCATCACCAAACCGGCGCAGCCTGCGCGACCACCGGCCGCAGCATCCGGTTAACGGACGGTTCCCGCGACCTGGGGGCCTGCCAGGACGATACTGGCGCCGTGGGGGCGGCGGTACAGCACGATCCTGGGCTCGCCGGCCGAGCGGAGGAGCAGGAGCTTCTCGCGAGGGCTTTAGAGGGGGCGGCGAGCGGGACCCCGTGCGCGCTGGTCGTCGAGGGCGAGGCCGGCGTCGGCAAGACGTGCTTGGTCCGCGATGCCTGCGGTCAGAGCCGGCGAGGGCCGCGGCACGGCGCTGACAGGCATCCTCACGACCTGCAGGTCCTCTGGGGCACCTGCGTGAACTTCGGGGCGTCCTCCGTCCCGTTCGCGCCAATCATCGGCGCGCTCCGGACCTCTGCCGAGGATGGCATCGCCCAACTGGCCCAGGCCCTCGGAGGCGCGCACCCGACGGAGCCGGGGCAGTTGCTTCCCCGGATTGACGACGCCTTCAACCGCCTCGCGCAGCGGGCGCCGACAGTCCTGGTGATCGACGACCTCCAGTGGGCCGACCGTACGTCGCTCGACGTGCTGGCCTACCTGATTGCCGGCTTCCGCAACCAGCGCCTGGCCCTGCTGATGACGTGCCGGGACGAGCACCGTGGCGAGGGCCACCCGCTCCACGGCTGGTTCGCGGACATGCGTCGGATGCCGTCGTTCGAGGAGATACATCTGGACCGGCTCACGGCCGCCGGCACCGAGGAGCAATTGGAGACGATCCTGGGCCGCACGGTGGACGACGGGTTCGCAGCCGAGGTGTACGGGCGCTCGGACGGCAACCCATATCTCACCGAGCTCCTCGTCCGCAGTCACGACGCCGCGCCGACCGCTCTCCGTGACGCCCTGCTCGCTACCTGGCACGGACTGTCGCCAGGAGCCCGGCAGGTCACGCGCGTCCTCGCCGTTGGCGGCCGGCCGATCGAACTCGACGTACTCGCGGCCGTCGCGAGCGACTGCGACATCGATCCCGGCCAGGTGCCTGCCTACCTCGTCGAGGCGGCGGACGAAGGTGTCGTACGGAACGACGGGGACGGCCGCGTGTGGTTCCGGCATCCGCTGCTCGCGGAGGTCCTGTACGACGCCCTGCCGCACGGTGACGCAGTCCGGATCCACGCGGCGTTCGTGGGAGTCCTCGAACCTCACGGCGACGACGCCGCCGCCGACCTCGCGGTCCACAACCATCGAGCGGGCAGGGCGGACGAGGCCTACCGCTGGTCCCTCGTCGCGGCAGACCGCGCAGCCGAACTCCACGCCTCCACAGTCGCGTCGCTACACCTGGAGCGAGCCTGCTCCCTCTGGGACCAGCTCTCACCAAACGTCCGCGGCTCCCGCCACAACCACATCGACCTGCTCCACCGAACCTGGGACATGTGTGAGGCGGCCGGTCGCTACACCGTCGGCATCGAGTACGCACGGCAGGCGATGGAGCTGGTCGACCGAGGCTCCGAACCGCTGCTGGCGAGCCACCTGCTGCTCGCCTCACACGACTACGCGCATCCACAGTCTGCAGGCAGGAAGGCGGTCAACGATCAGCTGCTCGAGGCGTTGCGATTGACCGATGGGTCTCCGGACTCTGCTGAGCGCGCCTTCGCCTTGGAGGCCCTGGCGTTCGCTGAGGGCTGGGACGCGTTGAGCGATGCCTCGGCCGGCCGGAGCGGGCTGAACCACGTCGAGGAAGCGATTCGCGTGGCGCGTCGATCCGGGAACGAGGTCGCGCTCGCCGCGGCGTTCGCGACCCGGGCTCTGCTCTACCTGAACACCGGTACGGGCGATCCGCTCCCTGCGGCAGAGGAAGCGGAGCGAGCCGGTCGCCGGTCCGGGGACCCGCTCCGGGTCGGGGTCGCGGTGACCTGGCGGGTGCGTGCCCTGGGGAACGAGGGCCGTTTCACCGAGGCGGCAGAGGTGGCCCTCCGGGCCGCGGACGAACTCCATGCGCTAGGGGCGTCATGGGAACACTTCGTCGGCCAGCAGGCAGCAGACTGGTTGTTCGTCGTCGGACGCTGGCGCGAGTGCCGCGAGGTGCTTAGACGCGGCCTGGCAGCCAGGTGTGACGGCATCATCGGCGCTGCGGTCAGACTCTGCTCGTCACAGCTCGCACTGCACAGCGGACGGCTGACGGAGGCCAGGCTCCACCTCGACCGCGCGCTGGAGATGGCCTCGGAGGACTACGCGGGGCTGCGATCCGAGTTCAGCTTCATGACGGCGGAGCTTCTGGCGGCCGAAGGCGAGGCCGAACGGGCGTTCGACTGGCTGGTCAGCCGTGAAGCAGAGATGGTGGGCGCCGATAACCAGCAAGAACCCCTGGGCATTGCTCATGCCGCCGCTGCGGCTGCCTGCGCAGCGCGGGACGCCGGGGATCTCGCCGGTGCGGATCGCGTCGTCGGCGTACTGGACGATCTCGTGGAGCGGCTGCCTCGGGCTCCGTTCAGCACGGCACACATCGACCCCCTCAGTAGGGCAAGGCACCAGGCAGTGTTCGAGGCGCAGGTCGCGCGGGCGCACGACGACGAGGGCCAGGCAGCGTTGTGGCGTCTGGCGGCGGACAGGTGTCAGGAAAGCGGCATGCCCTGGCATGAAGCGAGATCCCGCGTGCGTGCTGCGGAGGCGATGATCGTGGATGGGTCGCCCCGGTCCGCCGTGCGGGATGAGCTGCGGAGGGCGCACATGATTGCAGCCGATCTGGGTGCCGCTCCGCTGGTGAGTGAGCTTGAGGGTCTGGCTCGGGTGGCGCGGATCGATTTGCGGGAGCCGGTGGTCGAGGTTGCGGATGCGCCGGAGCGGTCGGATGCGCTCTCAGGGTTGACTAGTCGGGAGCGGGAGGTGCTGGCGCATCTGGTGGCTGGGCGGTCCAACCGGGAGATCGGCAAGGCGTTGTTCATCAGTGGGAAGACGGTGAGCGTGCACGTGTCCAGCATTTTGCGGAAGACGGGTACGGCGAGCCGGACCGAGGCGGCCGTGCTGGCTGAGCGGTTGGCCGGCCGGGAGAGAACCTAGGCCTCGGCGGCTGCTTTCAAGCTCGGATCGCGCCGACCCGGTTGTGGCCGACGAATCGGGCTCCCGCTGCGGGGCCCGGCGTACGGGTGGACCAGGTCACGCGGGTGCACTCCGGGCTCCACTCGCCCATCCGTGGCAGGTCGCTGACCAGGGCGTATACCGACTCGGCCGAGGCTGACATGGTGATCGACTCACTCAGGTCGGGCATCGGACCCCCTCGGTAGCCGGCTGACAAGTTGTGTGCTGAGCGTGACATCGGTCGTCGCCACCGGCATACTCGGGCGCGCGTGACGCTGATCACCGCAAGGGGGGATGCGGCGTCACAGGTCCAGTTGCGAGACCAAGCTCCACCATCGCGCCGTCCAAGCCCTGGAGGAACTCAGTGCCCCGCCGTACCCCGATCATCGTCGCCAGCGCGCTCGTCGCGTCGCTGGCCGGCCTCCCGCTCGCGGCGCGTGCCGCCGACGCGCTGGTGGCCGACGAGCCGCAGCGGACTCCGCTCGTCAAGGAGTCCACGACCGGTGCCTACATCGTTCAACTCGACGACGCCCCTGTGGCCGAGTACGGCGGCGGCATCGCCGGCCTGCCGTCCACCCGCGTCGCGCCCGGGGGGAAGCTGCTCAAAACCGCAGCGCCGGTGCTCGAGTACGTACAGCACCTCACCCGCGAGCGTCAGGAAGTCCTCGCCAAGGTCCCCGGTGTGGAGAAGCTGTACGACTACAGCTACACGTACGCCGGTTTCGCCGCCCAGATGTCGTACGACGAAGCCGTCAAGCTGGCCAAGCAGTCCGGCGTGAAGAGCGTCGAGCCGAGCGAGCTGCAGCGCCAGGACACCGTGGACACTCCGCGGTTCCTCGGCCTGTCCGGCAAGGGCGGCGCCTGGCAGCAGGCGGGTGGTGTCGACAAGGCCGGTGACGGCGTCATCATCGGCGTCATCGACACCGGCTTCGTCCCGGAGCGGGCCAGCTTCGCGCCGATCAAGACCACCAAGCAATCCGACGCGATCGTCGCGGCGAAGTGGAAGGGCACCTGCCAGGCCGGCGAGGAGGCGCCCGTCACCTGCAACAACAAGGTCATCGGCGCCCGGTACTTCGACAAGGGCATCGGCACCCGCCCGATCCCGGAGGAGTTCAAGTCGCCGCGTGACTACGGCGGCCACGGCACCCACACCGCCAGCACGGCGGGCGGCAACTTCGGTGTCGACATGAGCGTCATGGGCCGCTACTACGGCAAGGGCTCCGGCATCGCGCCGCACGCCCGGCTGGCGATCTACAAGGTGCTGTGGGCCGTCGACCAGACCGGTGGCGGCAGTGGCACCGACGCGGACATCGTGGCCGGAATCGACGCCGCGGTCGCCGACGGCGTGGACGTGATCAACTACTCGATCTCCGGCAGCGGGTCGACGTACGTGAACTCCGTCGGCCTCGCCTTCCTGCGGGCTGCCCGGGCGGGCGTGTTCGTCGCCACCAGCGCCGGGAACACCGGCCCCGGTGTGAGCACGGTCGGCAAGACCTACCCGTGGGTGACGACGGTTGCCAACGGCACCCACGACCGCGACGTCCAGACCACGGTGACGCTGGGCGACGGCAAGTCCTACACCGGCGCCGGCATCGGCTCCGGGGTGCCGTCGAGCCCGGTCGTGCTCGCCAAGGATGCCGGTCTCGCCGGTGCGAACCCGGCGAACCTGCTGCTCTGCATGCCGGGCACGCTGGACCCGGCCAAGGTCCAGGGCAAGATCGTCGTGTGTGACCGCGGCGGCAACGCTCGCGTCGACAAGAGCCTGCAGGTCAAGAACGCCGGCGGCATCGGCATGATCCTGCTCAACATCACCCCGGGCACGCTCGACTCCGACCTGCACTCGGTGCCGACCGTCCACCTCGACGACAAGGCGGCGCCCGAGGTCAAGGCGTACGTCGGCGGCACCGCGAACCCGACCGCCACGATCAGCGCCGGTACGCCGGTACGCGTCACGGCGCCGAAGGTCGCCAGCTCGTCCAGCCGCGGCCCGTCCCTGGCCGGCAACGGCGACCTGCTGAAGCCCGACGTGATGGCACCGGGCACGAACGTCCTGGCCGCGACCTCCGCTTTCAGCGCGGCGGGTGGCGAGTACGCGTTCATGAGCGGCACCTCGATGTCGTCGCCGCACATTGCCGGCGCGGCGGCTGTGCTCAAGGGCAAGTACCCGCACTGGTCTCCGATGGCGATCAAGTCCGCGCTGCTCACCACGACCACCGACAAGGACACCAGCGGCCAGCCGATCCAGAACGACTCCGGCTCGCCCGCCACCCCGTTCGGGTACGGCGCCGGTCTGGTCCAGCCGAAGACTGCGATGGACCCCGGTCTGGTCTACGACTCGACGTACGAGGACTGGACCAGGTTCGTCTGCGGCTCCGGTCAGGTGCCGGCCACCCACGAGCTGTGCGCGAACGGCAAGATCGACCCGAGCGACCTGAACTACCCGACCATCGCGATCGGCGACCTGGCCGGCAAGCAGACCGTCACCCGGACCGTCCGCAACGTCGGCAAGCTGCCGGAGGTCTACTTCCCGAAGGTCGAGGGCCTGAAGGGCTTCAAGGTGACGGTGTCGCCGCGGATCCTGGTCACACTGCCCGGCCAGACGGCGACGTACAAGGTCACCATCGAGAACGCGGGTGCACCGCTGGAGCAGTACTCGTTCGGCAAGCTCACCTGGAAGTCGAACGAGCACTCGGTGTCCAGCACGGTCGCGATCAAGCCGCTGACCGTCAAGGCGCCGGTGCAGGTCATCGGGACCGGGGCCGCGGGGTCCGTCCAGGTGCCGATCACCGCCGGGTACACGGGCACGCTCAACACCAGCGCAGTCGGTCTGACGGCGGCGACTGTTGCGGAGACGACGATCAAGAGCCCGGGCGGTACGTCGTTTCCGACCACCAACCCGGCGGTCAACGACCACGTCGCCAAGATCACCGTGAACCTGCCGGTCGGCGCGAAGCACGCCCGGTTCTCGACCTTCGACGCGGACTACCCGGCGGGCACCGACGTCGACCTGTACGTCTACAAGACCGGCACGACGACGCTGCTCGGCAACAGCGGTGGTGGGTCGTCCGAGGAGGAGGTCAACCTCGCGGCGCCGGCAGGCGGGTCGTACGACGTGTACGTCGACCTGTTCGCGGGCGGCAGTAACCAGCTGGTGAAGCTCAACCACTGGTCACTGCAGAACGTCGAGGGCAACCTCACGGTCACACCGGCCGCCCAACAGGTCCAGGCGGGGGCGCAGACGAGTGTCACCGCGTCCTGGACCGGCCTGACCGCCGGCACCCGGTACTTGGGCCGCCTGCAGTACACCGACGGCGCGGACGGCTCCGGCTCGACGCTCGTCCGGGTAGACAGCTAGCAAGACACGCAGCGAGGGCGGTCCCCAGGCCTGGGGACCGCCCTCGCTGCATGCTCACCCCAGTCGCTCCCGCACCCAGTCGAGGTGAGCGATCGCGTGCCGGCGCTGCCACCGACGGATTGTCGGTAGGCCGGGCGGGGCAGGCTGGGCAGCGCCCCACCAGAAACCGCCCGCGAGGGCGGCCAGGAAGCCGGTGATCGCCTCGTCGTCAGGGAGCTCCGGCAGCGCTACTGACTCCCGTATCTCCGCGTGCAGGATGACGGTGTCCGCCCACCGCGGTGCGCGGGCCGCGTGCGCCCAGTCGATGAACACCACCCGGTCGTCCGTCAGGATGACGTTGTCCGCCCGCAGGTCCCAGTGCGCGAGCGCCTTCCCTTCCCCCAGCGCCCGCAGACCGGTCCGAGCCAGCTCTGCCAGCTCCTCCTCGCGCCCAGCAACCCACTCCGGTACGGCGAGACCGTCAGCGATCACGTTGTCCCACCGGCTGAGGAACTCGACGCTGCGTACGGCGGCCACCGGAGCACCCCGCCACGGTGACGGGTCCAGGGCGTCAGTGAGCTCCTCCAACGCCCCTAGCACCCGGTCGGCGTCGGCCTGCTCCCATGGGTGGGCAGGGAGCCGGCCGTGGATGTCTTCGAGCAGGATCCCGACCCAGTCGCCGTCGTCGTACACGTCGTACAGCTCGGGCGTGGTCGGCAGCGGGCCGACGCCCTGGATGGCGGCGATCTCCTTGCGGAACAACTCGGGCGTCTTTGGGTTGAGCTCCGGACCGACCGCCTTGACGAAGGCGCGGCGGCCGGAGGCGGTCACCAGGCGGGCGGCGACGCCGGGGGAGAAGCCGCCCTGCTGGGTCATGGCGGAGACCACCACCGACCCCAACGCCCGTTCCACCCAGGCCCGCACGGCGGCGGGCACCTCCCCGAAGGGCAACCGGACCCCAGCAGCGTGCGCCATGCGTCCCAACGGTAGGTCCCCCAGGCGCGAGCCGCCTGGGATTTTCAGTTCGGTTGGGTCGCCATGGGATGATTGACCGGTTGACCAGGCAGTACCCGAGACGAACTGGATCCCCTCCGTGCCCGTTGGCCCCACGAATGTGCCGCAGCCGGGTCGTACCGACCCGTCGCTGATCCGGAACTTCTGCATCATCGCCCACATCGACCACGGCAAGTCGACGTTGGCCGACCGGATGCTGCAGATCACCGGGGTGGTCGACGACCGCTCGATGCGGGCGCAGTACCTGGACCGGATGGACATCGAGCGGGAACGCGGCATCACGATCAAGTCGCAGGCGGTCCGGCTGCCGTTCACGCCCGGTCCGGACACCCCGGGCGGCCTGCTGGCGCCGGACGGGACGACGTACATCCTGAACATGATCGACACCCCCGGCCACGTCGACTTCACCTACGAGGTGTCGCGGTCGCTGGAGGCGTGTGAGGGTGCGGTGCTGCTGGTCGACGCGGCGCAGGGCATCGAGGCGCAGACGCTGGCCAACCTCTACCTCGCGCTGAACGCCGACCTGCACATCATCCCGGTGCTGAACAAGATCGACCTGCCCAGCGCCCAGCCGGAGAAGTACGCCGCCGAGCTCGCCCACATCATCGGCTGCGACCCGTCCGACGTGCTCAAGGTGTCGGCCAAGACCGGCGCCGGCGTGGAGGACCTGCTGAGCGAGATCGTCGCCCAGGTCGAGCCGCCGGAGGGCGTCAAGGACGCGCCGCCGCGGGCGCTGATCTTCGACTCGGTCTACGACACCTACCGCGGCGTGGTCACCTACGTCCGGGTGGTCGACGGCGAGCTGAACCACCGGGACCGGATCAAGATGATGTCGACCGGCGCGGTGCACGAGATGCTCGAGGTCGGCGTGATCTCGCCCGAGCCGGTGAAGACGCAGAGCATCGGCGTCGGCGAGGTCGGCTACCTGATCACCGGCGTGAAGGACGTCCGCCAGTCCCGGGTCGGTGACACCGTCACCTCGAACCAGCACGGCGCGACCGAGGCGCTCGGCGGCTACAAGCACCCGAAGCCGATGGTGTACGCCGGTCTCTACCCGATCGACGGCGACGACTACCCGACGCTGCGTGACGCCCTGGACAAGCTGCAGCTGAACGACGCCGCCCTGCAGTACGAGCCGGAGACCTCGGGCGCGCTCGGGTTCGGCTTCCGCTGCGGGTTCCTCGGTCTGCTGCACATGGAGATCGTCCGGGAGCGACTCGAGCGCGAGTTCAACCTGGACCTGATCTCGACCGCGCCGAACGTGGTGTACCGGGTGGTGATGGAGGACCTGACCGAGCACGTCGTCACCAACCCGAGCGAGTTCCCCGAGGGCAAGGTCGACGAGGTCTTCGAGCCGGTGGTGAAGGCGACCGTGCTCAGCCCGAGCGACTACATCGGCGCGATCATGGAGCTCTGCCAGACCAAGCGCGGCCAGCTGCAGGGCATGGACTACCTGTCCGAGGACCGGGTCGAGCTGCGCTACACGCTGCCGCTGGCCGAGATCGTGTTCGACTTCTTCGACCAGCTGAAGTCGAAGACCAAGGGGTACGCATCGCTCGACTACGAGCCGACCGGTGAGCAGTCCGCCCAGCTGGTCAAGGTGGACATCCTGCTGCACGGCGAGACGGTGGACGCGTTCTCCGCGATCGTGCACCGCGACAGCGCCTACGGGTACGGCGTCGCGCTGGCCGGCAAGCTGAAGGAGCTGATCCCGAGGCAGCAGTTCGAGGTGCCGATCCAGGCCGCGATCGGGTCCCGGGTGATCGCCCGGGAGACGATCCGGGCGATCCGCAAGGACGTGCTGGCCAAGTGCTACGGAGGTGACATCACCCGGAAGCGCAAGCTGCTGGAGAAGCAGAAGGAAGGCAAGAAGCGGATGAAGATGGTCGGCCGGGTCGAGGTCCCGCAGGAGGCCTTCATCGCTGCGCTGCGGACCTCGGATACTCCGGAGAAGGCCAAGAAGTAGTGGAGATCCCCGCGGATTTCCTGGTGGTGGCGTCGCGGGGGCAGGACTGGGCGGACTGGCTGGACCGGTTGCCGCGACTGAACCGGGAACTGCTCGGCGAGTGGAGCCTCCGGGTCGACGGTACGACGTCGTACGGCAACTGTGCTCTCGTCGTGCCGGTGCTGACCGCCGACAACCAGCCGGCAGTGCTGAAGGTGCAGTTCCCGCACTGGGAGGCGGAGACCGAGCACCTCGCGTTGCGCGACTGGGGTGGGAACGGTGCGGTGCAGCTGCTGCGTGCGGACCCGCGCCGATTCGCCTTGCTGCTGGAGCGGTTGGAGTCGCGGGACCTGACCACCGTCGACGCAATCGAGGCGTGCGAGCTCGTTGGAACCACCTACAAGCGGCTGCACATTCCCGCCGGTCCGCAGTACCGGACGTTGTCCGGCGAGCTGAAGCGATGGGTCGAGCGCTTCCGGCAGCTGCCCGCGTCGGCTCCGGTCCCGCACCGGTACGTCGAGCAGGCCATCTCGCTCGCCGAGGACTTCAGCACCGACCCTGACTGTGACGGCAAGCTGATCCACACCGACCTGCACTACTTCAACGTGCTCGCCGGCGCTCGCGAACCCTGGCTGGTGATCGACCCCAAGCCGCTGTCCGGCGACCCGCACTACGAGGTCGCGCCGCTGATCTGGAACCGCTGGGACGAGATCGTCGGCGACCTTCGGTTCGCGGTCCGGCAGCGCTTCTACGCCGCGATCGACGCCGCCGGGCTCGACGAGGACCGGGCCCGCGACTGGGTGATCGTCCGGCAGATGCTCAACGTGCTGTGGACGCTGGAAGACGCCGGCGCCGACGAATCGCTGCCGCGGGACTGGCTCACCCGCAACATCGCGATCGTGAAGGCCATCCAGGACTGAAACCCAGTAGAGCCGCGGGCCTGCGCGACGGATGATGGTCGGTATGCGGCTGCTGACGGTCAACGTGGTGGAGAAGCTGATCCCGGGTCCGAAGGAGTCGGGTCTCACGGCTATCGACAAGCGACCGCAGGCCGGGCGAGTCCAGGTGTCCGAGCTCGGTCTGGCCGGCGACTCGGTCTGCGACACCAAGCACCACGGCGGTCCGGACCAGGCGCTGTACGCGTACGCCGAGGAGGACGCGGCCTGGTGGGCGGCCGAGTTGGGGCGAGAGATCCCGACCGGGTTGTTCGGCGAGAATCTCCGCACCGAAGGCCTCGACATCACTGGTGCGCTGCTGGGTGAGGTGTGGCGGATCGGGCCGGAGGTCGAAGTGATGGTGCGGGCGCCGCGGATCCCGTGCATCACGTTCCAGCACCGGATGCAGGAACCGCAGTGGGTGAAGCGGTTCCACCGAGCGCGCCGTCCAGGCGCCTACCTGAAGGTGCTACGCACCGGGACGGTCGGCGCGGGCGATCCGGTCCAGATCGTGAGCCGGCCGGCGCACGAGGTCACCATCGGGCACATGTTCGGCGCCCAGGATCCCGCGAAGATGCAGCGAATGCTGGACTCTGGCGTCGACCTGATGGACGAGCTCCGCGAGATCGCCCAGCGCGTCGTGGCGCGGGTCTGAGCGGCTTGCCACCAGCACCTGGACCGCTTCGGCCGCTGGTGCTTGGTAGCCAAGTTACGGTGCGCGGTGCATAATCGGGGACTCATTGCTTGGGGGGCATTGAGCAAGGGGGAACCACATGCGTCGCGCTGTCGTGACCGGGGGAGCTGGGTTCATCGGTAGTCATCTGTGCGAACGACTACTTGCCGAAGACTATGAAGTGCTCTGCCTGGACAACTTTCTGACCGGTCGCCCGGACAACGTCGCCCACCTGATCGACCATCCCGGATTCCGGCTCGTCCGCTGTGACGTCACCGACTACGTGCACGTGGCCGGGCGCGTCGACGCCGTACTGCACTTCGCGTCGCCGGCCTCGCCGATCGACTATCTCCGGATGCCGATCCAGACCCTCGAGGTCGGCTCGGCCGGCACCCACCACGCGCTCGGGCTGGCGCGCGAGAAGGGCGCCCGGTTCGTGCTGGCCTCGACGTCCGAGGTGTACGGCGACCCGCTCGTGCACCCGCAGCAGGAGAACTACTGGGGCAACGTCAACCCGATCGGACCTCGAGCCGTGTACGACGAGGCGAAACGGTTCGCCGAGGCGATCACGACGGCATACCGGACCGCGCACGGTGTGGACACCGCGATCGTGCGGATCTTCAACACCTACGGGCCGCGGCTGCGGGCGAACGACGGGCGGGCGGTGCCGACGTTCATCCGGCAGGCGCTCGAGCAGGTGCCGATCGTGGTCGCGGGCGACGGCAGCCAGACGCGGTCGATCTGCTACGTGGACGACACCGTCGAGGGCATCATCCGGATGGTGCACGCGGACCATCCAGGGCCGATGAACCTGGGCAACCCGCACGAGTTGTCGGCGCTCGAGCTCGCCCGGTGGATCAAGGAGTTGGTCGGCTCACCGTCGGAGATCGCGTTCGGGCCATTGCCGAAGGACGATCCGCGCGTGCGCCAACCGGACATCGGCCGGGCCCGGGACGTGCTGGCCTGGGAGCCCAAGATCCACGCTGAGGAAGGACTTCAGCGCACCATCGACTGGTTTCGGACTCAGGTCGGCTCGCGGTAGCCGAGGGCGGCGGAGATCTTGCGCGCGGCCTCGATCGCCGCGGGAGCCATCAGCGCGACCTGGGCGATCGACTGCTCCAGGGACAGCGTGGAGATGCTGACCGCGGCGATCGCGGCGCCGGTGTGGTCGTGGATGACGGCGGCGACGCACCGGATGCCCGGCTCGTTCTCCTCGTCGTCCAGCGCGTAGCCGCGCGCCCGCACCTGGGCGAGGTCCGCCTTCAGCGCGGCCGCGGTCGTGTGGGTCAGCGGAGTGCGGGCCGGCAGACCGGTCCGGGTGATGTGCGCGTCGAGCGCGTCGTCGTCCTTTTCCGCGAGCAGTGCCTTGCCGATGCCGGTGCAGTGCAGCCAGAACGCCTTGCCCACGCGGGACGGCATCCGGTACGGCTTCGGTCCGTCGAGCCGGGCGACGTAGATCGCCTCGTCGCCGTTGAGTAGGCCGACATGCACAGTGCACCGGGTCTGCGCGACCAGGTCGGCCAGTACTGGTTGGGCGACCGTGGCGAGGTCGACGTTGGTGAGGGCATGACCGGCCAGCCGCAGTGCCTTCGGGCCCGGGTGGTACGACCCGTCCTCGGCCTGGGCGACGAACTCGTGCTCGACCAGCGATGCCATGATCCGGTGCACGGTCGACTTGGCCAGGCCGGTCGCGTTGACCACGTCGGTGAACCGCGAGTGCTCCAGGACGGCGTCCAGCACCATCAGCGTCTTGTCGATGGCCGAGGGCGAGCTCATGTCGGTCATCCTGCCACTCCTATCTGGCCAGCCAGCCACCGTCGACCGCGAGCACGTGGCCGTTCACGTACCCGGCCGCCGCCGAGGCCAGGAAGACCGCGGCGCCGACCACGTCCTCCGGCCGGCCCCAGCGGCCGGCCGGGATGCGTTCCCGGATGGCCGCTTCGCGATCGGGGTCCGCGCGCAGGTCGGTGGTGTTGTCGGTGCTGATGTATCCGGGCGCGATCGCGTTCACCCGGACTCCGGCCGGACCCCACTCGTTGGCCAGCGCCTTGGTCAGTCCCGCGACCGCGTGCTTGCTCGCAGTGTAGGCGGGAACGGTGATCCCGCCCTGGAAGCTGAGCAGCGAGGCGATCGTGACAACGGTTCCGGAACCACGCTCGGCCATCGCGGCGCCGATCGGCCGGGTCACCGCCCAGGTGGAGTTGAGGTTCACGTCGATCACGTGCCGCCAGTCCGCTGTCGCCGTACTGGCCGCCGGTGCCCGCCGGATCGTGCCGGCGTTGTTGACCAGGATGTCGATCCGCCGGGTCCGGGCCAGCTTGGTCGCGGCTGCCTCGACCGCGGCGGGGTCGGCGAAGTCTGCGGTGACCACGGTCGCCTCCCCGCCGCCGTTCGCCTTGATCGCTTCCAGCGTGTCCTCTAGGGCGGCGTCCCGCGCCATCAGGACCAGCTCGGCGCCGGCGGCGGCGTACCCGGCGGCGATGGCCGCGCCGATACCCCGCCGGGCTCCCGTGACGAGCGCCGTACGGCCGCGGAGGCTGAACGGATCAGCCGTCACCGCAGGTCCCGTACGTCGACGCCGTCCATGTCCCCGAAGGCCTGGTTCTCGCCGGCCATCGCCCAGACGAAGCTGTACGACGACGTGCCGGCGCCACTGTGGATCGACCAGCTCGGGGAGATGACGGCCTGGCGGTCGGCGACCAGCAGGTGCCTGGTCTCGTCGGGTTCGCCGAGCAGGTGGACGATCCGCTCGGTCTCGGGCAGGCCGAAGTACAGGTAGCACTCGGTACGGCGGTCGTGCGTGTGCGCAGGCATGGTGTTCCAGGTGCTGCCCGCGTGCAGCGTGGTCACGCCGAGGACGATCTGGCAGCTGCGTACGCCGTCCGCGTGGATGTACTGATCGATCGTGCGGCGGTTGGCGGTCTGCTGGTCGCCGAGCTCGAGCCGGTTGCCCTCGCCCGGGTTGACGAGTGCGGTGGGGAAGGCGGTGTGGGCCGCTGCGGAGAAGACGTAGAACGCTGCGTCCGGGCCGTCGAAGACCACTTCGCGGACGCCGCGGCCGACGTACAGACAGGCTCCGGTGCTCAGCTCGTACTTGGTGCCGTCGGCGGTGACGGTGCCTGGTCCGCCGACGTTGACGATGCCGGCCTCACGGCGTTCGAGGAAGTAGTCGCTGCGCAGCTCCGGCCAGGTGGGGAGGCTGAGCGGCCCACTCGTGGGGCGTGCGCCGGCGAGCACGATCCGGTCGTGGTGGGTGAGCACCGCGGTCACCGCGCCGGGGACGAAGAGGTCGTCGACCAGGTAGTGCCGGCGCAGCGCGGCCGTGTCGAACCCGGGGACCTGGTCGGGATGGGTGGCGTGCCTGATCTGCAGAGGGGCGTTCACAGAACTAGGTTCTACTCCACGGAACATCGTGTCAAACCTCTGGGGTGGAACATCGGCCGGAGTTGTTCCGGGTTCCGCCACTTGACACTGAGTTCTGGTGAATGGAACCTTCCACTCAACGCCCATCGCCCCTGGGAGGTTTCACGATGACCGCACCACATGTCCGGCTACAGCGCCGTCATGTTCGTCGCCTTCGCCGCGGTCGCCTACACCTACGGCATCACCGTCTACGTCTGGTGGGCGGTGTCGATCGGTGTCGGTGTCGGCATCGGCGCGTTCGTGTTCGCCGCCCGCTGGAACCGGCTGCGCGCCAAACATGGCGTCGTCTCACCACTGGAGTACCTGGCCCGCCGCTACAACCTGCCGACACAGCAGGCGCTGGCGTACTCCGGGGCTGCCCTGAAAGTCGTCGACATCGCGTCGAAGTGGGTCGCGATCGCCGTACTGCTGAACGGATTCACCGGCGTGCCGATCCGGTGGGGGATCCTGATCACCGGCGTGGTCACGATGGCCTACGCGACGCTCGGTGGCCTGTGGGCCGACGTACTGACCGACTTCGGGCAGTTCGTGATCCAGTCCGCGGCCGGGATCGCCATGTTCGTAGGGGTGCTCGCGCAACTGGACGGCGTACGTCGAGTTCGCCCAGCTGCTGCTTCCGACCGGACTGATCGGGCTGGTGCTGGCCGGGTTCTTCTCGCACACGATGGCGATGGTGGCCTTGGACGCGAACGTGATCTCGTCCGTCATCACCCGTGACCTGGCGCCGGTGCTGGTGCCTCGGATCCGCCGGCTGAGTGGTGCCGCCGTACTGAAGTTCGCCCGGATCACCACCTTCACCTTAGTGACGATCAGCATGCTGATCGCGATCCTGACCAACGGGCAGGGCGTCGTACTGAAGATCGTCGTGGACCTGGTGGCCGCGACGATGGGCCCGATCTCGATCCCGCTGGTGCTCGGCCTGCTGCCGTGGTTCAAGCGCAGCGGGGCGCGGGCCGCGATCGCGTCCTGGGCGATCGGCCTGGTGGTCTGGGCGATCGTCAAGTGGGGGATCGAGTCCACCGACACCACCCTGGTCGTGGCGTTGCCACTGGCAACTTCCCTGGTGGTGTACGTCGGCCTCGGCCTGCTGCGGCCGGAACGCCGCCCGGACGTCGACGACCTGGTCGACTCGCTGAACACCGACCCGGAGGAGACCGACGAGGTCGCCGCGAGACGGGCCGCGCTGGCCGGCTGATTCCTGGAACACTGTCCCGTGACACAGAACTAACGACTTGGAGAGATCCGAATGCCGAACATCACCGTCGAGCTCCTGTCCGGCCGCACCCTCGACCAGCGCCGCGAGTTCGTCGCCGCAGTCACCGAGTCCGCCATCTCCATCCTGAACGCCAAGCGCGAGTCCGTCCGCATCGTCTTCACCGAAATAGAAACCACCGACGTAGCCAACGGCGGAGTCCTGGTCGCCGACGCCTGACCACCTCCCGCGGCCGGGGAAGCCCCTCGCCAGCGACTTTGTGCACCCAGCGAGTGTTTCCCCCGCGGGAGGGCGCTCGCTGGGTGCACAAAGTGCGGATTGCCGCATGGTGAAACTCGCGAGCTGGGTGGCGGGCGAGCTATTAGGGTGCTGGGCATGCGTGTTGGTGTGTTTGGGGCTACGGGTCAGGTTGGCAGTGTGATGCGGGAGCTGCTCGTGGAGCGGAAGTTCCCGGTGGAGGAGGTGCGGTACTTCGCGTCCGCGCGGTCCGCGGGGACGAAGCTGCCGTTCGGGGACGCCGAGGTCACCGTCGAGGACTCCGCCACGGCCGACTTCACGGGCCTGGACCTGGCGCTGTTCTCGAACGGGAAGACCGCGTCGAAGGAGTTCGCGCCTAAGGTCGCCGCCGCCGGGGCCGTGGTGGTGGACAACTCGTCCGCGTGGCGGATGGATCCCGACGTACCGCTGGTCGTGTCCGAGGTGAACCCGGGCGACCTGGAGAACCTGCCGAAGGGCATCGTCGCCAACCCGAACTGCACCACCATGGCCGCGATGCCGGTGCTCGCCCCGCTGCACCGCGAGGCGACCCTGACCCGGCTGATCACCGCCACCTACCAGGCCGTCTCCGGCTCCGGCGGCGTCGGCGTCGCCGAGCTGGAGGACCAGGCGCGCGCCCTCGTCGAGCCCGGTGGCCGGCTCGCCCGCGGGACGCAGGGCATCACGCTGCCCGAGCCCAAGGTGTACGCCGGGCCGATCGCGTTCAACGTGCTCCCGCTGGCCGGATCGATCGTTGCCGACGGCACCGGTGAGACCGACGAGGAGCAGAAGCTCCGGAACGAGAGTCGCAAGATCCTGCACATCCCGGACCTGCTGGTGGCCGGGACCTGTGTCCGGGTGCCGGTCTTCACCGGGCACTCGCTGAGCATCCACGCCGAGTTCGCCGAGCCGATCACGCCGGAGCGCGCGACCGAGCTGCTCGCCGCCGCTCCGGGTGTCGCGCTCGCCGACCTCCCGACGCCGCTGCTCGCCGCCGGCCAGGATCCGTCGTACGTCGGCCGCATCCGCCAGGACCAGTCCGTCCCGGGCGACCGCGGTCTCGCCCTGTTCGTCTCCAACGACAACCTCCGCAAGGGCGCCGCCCTGAACGCCGTCCAGATCGCCGAGCTCCTCGCCGCCCGCTGAGCCCGCCTTTGCCTGGCTAGCCACCGAGAGTGGGGGTTCTGCACCCTGGATACGGGTGCAGAACCCATCACGTGCTGGGTCAGCCAGCCAAATGTCGGTGGGACGTGGGGCCGGGGCGGGGATAAGGTAAGCCTTCCTGCTGATTGCGGCGAGGGCGTTGTCGGCCGCCTGCAGTGGAGGTGACCGAGCTGGAGCGGCGTGGGGTGAGCGGGTCCGAGCTGCGGTTCCGCCTGCTCGGGACCGTGGAGGTGGGGACGGCCGCCGGCGATGCGGTCCCGCTGCCGTCGCACCGCCCCGCCGTACTGCTGGCCGCTCTGCTGCTGCGCCTCAACCGCACCGTCCGGGCTGAGGACCTGGTCGAGGTCCTCTGGGACGACGACGACCTGCCGGACAGCCCGCGGTCCGCGCTGCAGATCTACGTCTCCCGGCTCCGCGCCGCGCTGGGCGACACGAGCCGGACGATGATCACCACCGGCGACGGCGGCTATGCGCTGCACGCCGACCCGGCCCAGCTCGACCTCGAGACGTTCCGTTCCTCGGTACGGCGAGCAACCGTCGCAACCGACCCCGCTGGCCGAGTGGCTCTGCTCACGGAGGGCCTCGCGCTCTGGCGCGGCGAACCACTGGCCGGACTCGACACCAGCGCACTGACCCGCGAAATGATCCCGCGGCTCGTCGAGGAACATCTCCAGGCACAGGAGCTCGCCTTCGACGCCCGCCTGGCCCTCGGCGACGCGGCAGCCGTGATCCCGCAGCTGACCGAACTCGTCGAGCGCCACCCGACCAGGGAACGGTTCTGGGCCCAGTTGATGCGCGCGCATCACGCGTCCGGACGGCAGGCGCTCGCGTTGTCGACGTACGCCGAAGTCTCCCGCCGGCTTCGCGAGATCCTCGGAGTCGGTCCCGGGCCGGAGCTGCAGCAGGTACACGCCGAGCTGCTGCAGGCGACCGATGCCGAGAGCATGGTGGTCCCGCGCCAGCTGCCAAGCGCCGTACGGGGATTCGCCGGCCGAACCGAACATCTCGAGCAGCTCAACCGCCTGCTCCCCGGCGCGCACCTCGGACTCATCATCGGCGCCGCGGGCGTCGGCAAGACCTCGCTGGCGATCCACTGGGCCCGGCAGGTCGCGGACACCTTCCCCGACGGCATCCTGTACGCCGACCTGCTCGGCTTCTCGCCCGCCACCGAGCCCGCGGATCCACTCACGGTCGTACCGCGGTTCCTCGCCGGACTGGGGATTCCGGCTGACCGGCTTCCAATCGCCGAAGACGCGCAGATCGCCCTGTATCGCAGTCTGCTCGCCGAGCGCTCGGTGCTCGTCGTGCTGGACAACGCGCGGAACGCCGACCAAGTGCGACCGTTGGCGGCGACCGGTTCGAACTGCCTGACTCTGGTCACCAGCCGCAACGAGCTCGCCGGCCTCGTCGCGACGGACCAGGCCGAGCCGATCCAGCTGGACGTGCTCGACCCCGCGCAGTCGAGGCAGTTGCTGGCGGCAAGGGTTGGCGAGCCGCGGTTGCGAGAGGATGCCCAGAGCACCGAAGCGCTGATCGCCCACTGTGCTGGGCTTCCGCTCGCCCTTTCGTTGCTCGGGGCACAGATCGCGTTGCGGCCGCGGCGGGAGCTTGACTCGTTCGTCGAGGCGCTGAGCCAGGCGCCGCTCGACGCACTCGCGACCACCGACGGGATCGACGTACGCACGATCTTCTCCTCGTCCTACCGGCAGTTGCGGCCCGAGCTGGCCCGGATGTTCCGGTTGCTGTCGCAGCATCCCGGCGCGGAGATCACGGTGGGCGCTGGCGCGGCGCTGGCCGGGGTACCGATCCGTGAGGCTCGCGGGATGCTCGCCGTACTGGTGGCCAACCATCAACTGGTGGAGCTCGGGCCGGATCGGTATGCCTTGCACGACTTGCTGCGCACCTACGCCCGTGAGCTGTGTGGGGAGCAGGAGGCCGACGAGGCGTTCGAGCGCTTGCTCGGGTATCTCGTGCACACCGGGAGTGCGGCGGCGTTGTTGCTCGCGCCGAGGCGGGATCCGGTCGAGCTGCCGGGGCTGGATCCGGGCGTCGAAGTCGTGTTGCCGGCGACGCGGGAGGAGGCGTTCCGGTGGTTCGACTCCGAGCAGCCGAACAGTCTCGCCGTACTGCGGGCTGCCGTCGGCCGTGCTGATGGGTTGCTGTGGTTGTACGTGTGGGCGATTGCGGACTATCTCGACTTCCGTGGGCGGCCCGGGTACATGGAGTCGGAGGTGCTGGCGCTCGACGCGGCAGTCCGGCTCGGTGACCTGCGCAAGCAGGCCCAGAGCCGCCGCGACCTTGCGCGCGGTCATATGGCGCTGCGGCAGTGGGACGACGCGATCCGGCAGCACGAACTCGCGCTCGGGATCGCCGAGGAACTCGGTGACGACGCCGGCGTCGCGCACGGCTCGCTGAGCCGGGCGCGGGTGCTGAGCCGGATGGGGGAGCACCGGCAGGCGATCGAGCGGACCATGCGCGCGCTCCGGATCTACGAGCGGACCGGTCATGTCGACGCACGGGCGAATGCGCTCAACAACCTCGGCTGGTACTACGGGCAGCTCGGCGAGTTCGACACCGCGGTGGACTACGCACAGCAGGCGCTGAAGCTCTACCAGGAGCAGGACTCCGAGTACGGGCGTGCAGTCGTGAGCGACACCATGGCGTACGCGCTGGCCGGATCCGGGCGCCTCGGCGAGGCCATCACCAGCTACGCGACCGCGGTCGACATCCTGCGCAATCAGGGACGGCGGCACGAGACCGCCGAGTGCCTGATGTCGATGGCCGAGGTGCAGAAGCAAGCCGACCGGGTGGAGGATGCTGCTATGAGCTGGACCGAGGCGCTCGGAATCCTCGAGGCGCTGGAGCACCCCGATGCCGACGTTGTCCGGCAGGCGCTGGCGGAACTGCGGCGCGGCGGTTGACGGGGGCCTTGCACGGAGCGGTAGAACTGACAGTGAGACCTAGGCCACTGGCCGTGGTGCGCGTTGCGGAAACGTGATGGAGAAGGTGGGGGCAGGCGAGCGAGGGGCATAGTCAGCTGTGCCCGCTAGCCATTACCCTCCGGTTACTTGACCCCCGATGGAGGCCAGACAATGAAGCCAGTCGCCGATGAGGGCCAGCTCGCGCTGCTCAGCAACCGCAAAGACACGATGGCCACGATGTTTCTCGACCGGGTCGCCGCGACCCCGTCCCGTGAGGCCTTCCGGTACCCGTCCGGGGACCAGTGGAAGTCCGCCAGTTGGCGAGAGCTCGACGAACTGGCCCGCCGCCGCGCCGCCGGCCTGATCGCGCTCGGCGTCGAGCCCGAGCAGCGGGTCGCGATCGCCGCGAGCACCCGGATGGAGTGGGTCGAGTGCTACCTGGCCGCCGTCCTCGCGGCCGCCGCGACCACCACGATCTACCCGACCACGATCGCCGGCGACGTCGCGTTCATCGTGGCCGACGCCGACGTCCAGGTGGTGTTCGCCGAGGACGCGGCCCAGCTGGACAAGCTGCGGGAGCACCGTTCGGAGACGCCGTCGCTGCGCAAGGTGGTGCTGATCGACGGCGAGGCCCCGGCCGAGGACGGCGACTGGGTGATCTCGTTGTCAACGCTGGACGAGCTCGGTACGTCGTACCTCGCCGAGAACCCGTCGTCGATCGACGACCGGCTGGCGCAGATCAAGCCCGACCACCTGTGCACGCTCATCTATACCTCCGGCACCACCGGCCGCCCGAAGGGGGTGCGGCTGCCGCACTCCGTGTGGACGTACGAGGGCGCCGCGGTCGAGGGGATCCGGGTGCTCAGCCCGGACGACCTGCAGTTCCTGTGGCTGCCGTTGTCGCACGTGTTCGGCCAGGTGCTGCTCGCCGTACAGTTCCAGATCGGGTTCGCCACCGCGATCGACGGCCGGATCGACAAGATCGTCGAGAACGCCGCCGTCGTCCAGCCGACCTTCATGGCCGCGGCGCCCCGCATCTTCGAGAAGGCGCACGCCCGGATCGTCACCATGATCGAGGGTGAGGGCGGGGTCAAGGCCAAGCTCTTCCACTGGGCCTTCGGGGTCGGCGCAAAGGTCTCCGCGCGGCGCCAGGCCGGCAAGGAGCCCGGCGGTGCGCTGGGTGCGCAGTACGCGCTCGCCGACAAGCTCGTGCTGTCCAAGATTCGCGCCCGGTTCGGCGGCCGGATCCGCTTCTTCGTCTCCGGCTCCGCCGCCCTGGACAAGCAACTGGCCGAGTGGTTCCACTCCGCCGGCCTGCTGATCCTGGAGGGCTACGGCCTGTCCGAGACCGCGGCCGGCTCGTCGCTGAACCGCCCCGGCCAGTACCGCCTCGGCAGCGTCGGCCCGATCTTCCCCGGCACCGAGGCGAAGATCGCCGAGGACGGCGAGATCCTGATCAAGGGCCCCGGTGTGATGAGCGGCTACCACAACCAGCCCGAGCAGACCGCCGAGGTGATCGACACCGACGGCTGGTTCCACACCGGCGACATCGGCCACTTCGAGGACGAGTACCTCTTCATCACCGACCGGAAGAAGGACCTCTTCAAGACCTCCGGCGGCAAGTACGTCGCCCCGCAGGTGATCGAGGGCCGGTTCAAGATGATCTGCCCGTACGTCGGCCAGTTCGTTGTGCACGGCAACAAGCGCAACTTCGTCAGCGCCCTGGTCACGCTCGACCCCGACGCGATCAAGGGCTGGGCCGCCTCCAACGGCCTGGGCGACAAGCCGTACGCCGACATCGTCACCTCGGACGCGGCCCGCACCATGGTCCAGGGGTACGTCGACGAGCTCAACGCCGGCCTGAACCGCTGGGAAACCATCAAGAAGTTCACCATCCTGGACCGCGATCTGACCGTCGAGTCCGGCGAGATGACCCCTAGCCTGAAACTCAAGCGCAAGTACGTAGAAACCCAATACGCCCCCCTCCTCGACAAGATGTACGACTAACAACTGGGGTCAACCCACGCGCCCGCACGCGCGGCTCCTTCGTCGCCGTGCTCGTGGTCGCTACCACCCGCCCATGGGCGCGTGCTGCCGCCCGCTTGGGTTGAAAGCCTCGTGGAGTCGTCTGCCGGTGGATCGTGAGACGACGCCCCGTCGGGTGTGCCGTGCGGCTTTCGGGCAGCTCCGGGTTGCCACTGCTGGTCGTCCGTTGCGACCGCGGCGTCAGTTCTTGGTGCGACGTTCAGGGCGAGCCGCCTGCGTGGCTTCCACCTAAACTCTCGCGCTTCGGGTTTCGGTGGGACGTAGCCTTGTTCGATGCACAGCGATGTTTCGCAGTTCGTGGGGCTGGGGCTGCCCGGGTATGTCGTTGAGAGCGTGACACCTCTCGGTGCGGGGCTGGACAACGAGGCCTATGAAGTGAATGGCGAGCTTGTCGTGCGGCTAGCTCGCGAATCCGGAGTCGTGCAGCGTGAGGCGGAGTTGCTGGAGTGGGTCGGCAAGGTGAGCACTTTGCCGGTGCCTCAGCCGGTGTTCGTCCTGCCCGAGGACGGCTGTCTGGCCTACCGGAAGCTCGACGGGACTCCGCTGATCAACCTCCCGCCCGACGTACGATCGCGCTGCGCCTTGAGCGTCGCGGCCGACCTCGCCGGCCTTCTCGCGGTACTGCACGCTGTGGACGTCGACCAGATCACCGACCTGGTGGACACCGACGACGAACCACTAGACGCCTGGCGCGACGAGGCTGCCGAGACCTTCGCCGCCGTGGCACCGGAACTGACGCCCGACCTCCAACGCGCAGTCGAGGCCTTCCTGGATCACCCGCTACCAGCACCCACGCCCCGCCTCGTCTTCTCCCACAACGACCTCGGCATCGAACACGTCCTGGTCAACGGCCCGACGTACGCCGTCTCCGGCATCATCGACTGGACCGACGCCGCGATCTGCGACCCAGCCCGCGACCTCGGCCTCATCCTCCGCGACCTCGGCCCAACCGCGTACGACGAGGCAGCGAGCCGACTCTCGGCCGCGTACGACGCAGCCGCGAGGCAACTCTCAGCCGCGGATCGCGCAGCGAGCCGTCGACCCGCCGACGAAGGCCTCGCGGAGCGCGCCTGGTTCTACGCGCGGTGCTCATGGCTCGAGGACCTGCAGTACGGCCTTGAAGCCGACCGCCCGGCCTACGTTCAGAAGTCCCGGCTGGCAGCAGATTGGTTGTTCACCAGCCCGACCCATTGAGGCCCCAGGGCGGCCGATCGCGCCGCCGGTCGGGAGCTTGCACACCCGCCAGGGGCCGTGAACACGTCATTTCCTGTTCACGGCCTCCACTGCCCTGGTTCAGCCCCGGGAGTAGACGGTGGCGGTTCGTTGCGCGGCTGGCGGGTTGCAGCACGCCAGCGGTGAAACAACCGGCTAGCGAGGGCGGGTGGCGGTGGCAGCCGGTGGGCGTCGAGGGTCAGTCGGCGGTGGCTGTGGCTAGGAGGTACCAGGCGGTGTGGGGGATCCATTGTTCGGACCAGCGCCAGGTGTCGGAATCTGGGGCATCTGGTGGGAGGAAGGCTAGGTCGGATTCGTTGGTGTAGCCGGAGGTGATGCCGTTGAGGATGCCGCCGGGGAGGTTGGGGTAGTCGGGGGAGTAGTCGGCGTTGTTGCGGCCTCGGCCTTGGAGCATGCAGGTGTCGAAGGGGTTGCGGCCGGTGATCCAGGCGAGCTGGTCGGTGGCGAACGTGCGCAGGCGGGTGCGGTCGGTCGCGGTGAGGCCGGGCAGTTGGGCGCAGGTGCTGGCGGCGGCGGAGAGGGAGGCGATGCCGGCGTTCTCGCCCTGCCACCAGTAGCCGGTTTCGTTGGCGTGCGGGAAGAAGAAGGCGTCGCGTGGGGCTTCGTCGAGTGGTTGGACGAAGGAACGCGGGTAGCCGAAGGGATTGGGGACGGCCGCTGTGCGGTCCAGTACGTCGACCATCGCTTGGACAGCTGTGGTCAGCGCAGCCTCGGCCTCAGGAGCATCCGCCAGGACCTCGGCGAAGCGAAGCAGGGCGAGGATCGGGAGCCCGGGTTCGGCCGCATGGAAGAACGGCCGACCGAGGTCGTCGGCGCGGAACCAACCCGGGCCTTCATCAGGCCGGATGTACCGCTCGACAAGGGATCTGGCCCGTCGACAGGCGGCTTCCCGGGCAATAACGAAGTCGGCGGCGACGAGTTCCGTTGCGGCCAGCAGGGCGGTGTAGTCGTCGATGACCGACTCCTTGCCATCGAACAGATAGGCAAGGTTGTAGTCCTCCAGGTGGATGAAGGCGGCACGGGCGGCGGCAAGGTATTCGGCGCGGCTGTAGTCGCCGTCGTCGTCGACCGTCGACGCACGGGCGAGGGCGGCGATCGCCAGACCGCCGCCCTGGCGGTAGCCGGCTTGGTAGCGACTGGTGCGGACGCTGTTCTGCAAGGGAGCGGTGATCACGCGCTCCTCCAACCGCTTCGTCAGCGCGTCGAAGATGCCCGTGTAGAAGTAGCCGTCCGGCGACCGGAAGCGGACGAGAAAGTCGGCGCCCCACAGCGCCTCGTCGCGTAGCCGCGCGCCCAGCGGTCGCACCAGCGACGGATGGTGCGCGACAAGCTGGTCGCGGGCGGCGAGCATTGCCCAAGCACACAAGGGGATCTGCTGCGGGCTCATGGTCGACGTGTACGTCAGGTGCGACAGGAACTTGCTGGTGTCCCCGCTCGCATCCAGCCAGCCACCTCGCGCGTCGACAGTCGTCCCAGACTGGTCGTCCCACAACTTGGCGGACCGGTCCTTACGGTCGATCTCGCCACTGGAACGCATCGCCTTGAAATACGCGAGTACGTCGGACATGGTCTGGCGCTGCAGTCGCTCCGGACCGATCTCAATGTCCTCAGACCGAAGCTCCCGCCCGTCGACGATCACCCGGACCGTGTAGGAGCCGGGCGCAAGACCGTCAGGCAGCGGGATGCGGCAGTACGGCCCAGCCGACCAGCCGGGCACACGCTCAACCGGACCGGGCTGCAGCACCACGGTCCCGCCGGGGCCGATCAGCTCAGCAACGAGGGACTGGTCCGGCACGTCGACGGCAGGCCGAGCGGGGTCGGCTGGGAGTGGCCGGTCGGGGACGACGGCGATCACGGCGCGACCGGGCGTTTCGCCGTACCCGAGGTGGGAGAGCAGGATTCCCTCGTCCAGCGGCTGCACGAACCCATCCAACAGCACGTCGAGGGCAGACCTGCACAGAACCTTCACGAGTCGGGCTGCACTCCTGACCAGGTCGGCTCCTACGCTCGAACCGTGGCAGTCGACGGAGCAAACCGCAGGATCCTCGTGGTCGAGGACGAGCCGGTGATCAACCAGGCGGTGACCGACCGGTTGCGCGGGTCGGGGTACGACGTCGTGCAGGCGTGGGACGGGCCGGGTGCGGTAGAGCGGTTCGCCGCGACCGCGCCGGATCTCGTGCTGCTCGACGTGATGCTGCCCGGGTACGACGGCCACGAGGTGTGCCGGCGTATTCAGGCCGAGCGGCCCGTGCCCGTGCTGATGCTGACCGCCCGCGACGACGAGGCGGACATCCTGACCGGGCTCGGCGTCGGCGCCGACGACTACCTCACGAAGCCGTTCCGGATGCGCGAGTTGGTCGCTCGCGTGGCCGCCCTGCTGCGCCGCGTCGACCGTGCCGCCGAGTTGGCCGCCCGCCCAGCCACCGAGGTCGGCGACCTGCGGATCGACGCTGCCGCCCGACGCGTGATGGTCGCCGGCACCGAGGTCCACCTGACGCCGACCGAGTTCGATCTGCTGCTCTGTCTGGCGGCCAAGCCGGGCATCGTCCTGCCCAGGGAGAACCTGTATGCCGAAGTGTGGGGCTGGCCCGGTGCGTCCGGAACACGCACGGTCGACAGCCACGTGAAAGCGCTGCGCGCCAAGATCGGCGCCGACCGCGTGCGCACGGTGCACGGCGTCGGCTACGCCCTCGAGGCGGGGAGCACGGCGTGAGCGGCCCAATCATGGATCAGGTCACGTCGGTCAAGGTCAAGCTCGGCCTGCTCGTCGCCGTCAGCGTGACCCTGGCGTCAATCGTCGCGGCCGTCGGCGCTGTCGCCAACGTGCCCGCCTGGCTCAGCATCCCGGTGACGGTCGCCTTGGCCCTCGGCGTGACCCAGCTCCTCGCGGTCGGTATGACCTCGCCGCTGCGCGCGATGACCGCGGCCGCGCGACGAATGGCGCGTGGCGACTACTCCGCCCGCGTCACGGCGACGTCCAGCGACGAGGTGGGGCAGCTGGCCCGGGCCTTCAACCGGATGGCCGAGGACCTGGCTGCCGTCGACCGCCAGCGCCGGGAACTCGTGGCCAACGTGAGTCATGAGCTGCGTACGCCGCTCGCCGCGTTGTGCGCCGTACTCGAGAATCTGGTGGACGGTGTCGCGGAGCCGGACCCGGTGGCTTTGCGGACGGCGCTCGACCAGGCCGAGCGGCTCTCGGCCCTCGCGTCCGACCTGCTCGATCTGGCCCGCGTCGACGCCGGCGAGGCCAAACTCCGCAGCACGCAGGTGTCCGTCGCGGAGTTGCTGGACCGGGCCGTGGCCGAGGCGCGGGTGGCGGGTCGCGAGGTGCGGTACGACGTACGCGTCAAGCCGGCCGAGTTGACGGTCAAGGCAGACGCCGCGCGACTCCACCAGCTGATCGCCAACCTGCTCGACAATGCGTCGCGGCACAGTCCCACAGGTGGCGTCGTCAGGATGACCGCCGAGGCCACGGCCGCGGGTTGGCGGTTGGAGGTCACCGACGAAGGACCGGGTGTCCCGGTCGCCGACCGGGATCGCGTCTTCGAACGCTTCGGCACCTTGACGGAAGCCGAGGGCGGCGGCGGGACCGGGCTCGGTCTCGCGATCGCCCGTTGGGTGACCGACCTGCACGGCGGCGCCATCCACTTCGTCGATCCCGCGCCGGGCAGCACCGGCGCGCGGGTCCGCGCCGACCTACCGCGTGAACCACGGCAACACACCCCTGCAGTCACGAGGAAACCACAGGAGCCAGTGATGACGAAGCCAGTCGACACTCCCAAGCCTGCGCCCGCGCCACCGCCCACACCCGGGCCCGCGAGGCCGGCGCCGGAGTCCGGGATGGACATGCTGTTCGGCAAGTTCTGGCCGGAGGCAGGCGTTCCCGGCAACGTGCGCGCGGTCCTGTACTGCGTGGGAGTCGGCGTCCTGGCCGCCATCATCCTGCCGTTCCGCGATCTCGGCATCGGCACCTTCGTCGTACTGCTGGCAGCCGGTGCGGTCATCCTCGGCTTCAGCGTCAACCGCAGGTCCCGGTTCACGCAGGCCTGTGCTGCGCTCTGTGTGCTGCTGGCCGGAACAACCGTTGTCCGGGACGCCGAGTGGATCGCGGTCCTGTGCCTACTGGCGGGCGGAGCGGTCTGTATGGCCGGCCTGGTGAACGGCCGCACACTGCCGGCCTTCGTCCTGGCCGGCATCAGCTGGCCACTCGCCGGACTGCGCGGACTGCCGTGGCTCGGTCGCTCAGCACAGGCTGTCAGGGGTCTGCGCACGAGTGCGGCGGCGCTACGGACGATCCTGTGGTCGTTGCTCGCAGTCGTGGTCTTCGGATTGCTGTTCGCCTCGGCTGATGCGGTCTTCGCGGAGTGGGCCGGTGCCGTCGTTCCGGACCTGAAGCTCGACTCGTTCGTACTGCGTGCGTTCGTGACGGTGGCCGTGGGTGGCGTCGTACTGGCGGCGACATACCTCGGACTGAATCCGCCCAACGTCGAGACCGGGGGCGGACCGGTGCGGCCGGTCGCACGTCGGTACGAGTGGCTCGTGCCGGTGCTGCTCGTGGACGCGGTCTTCCTGGTCTTCCTGGCTGCACAAGCCACTGCGAACTTCGGCGGGCACAAGTACCTCGAGCGCATCACCGGCCTCACCTACGCGGAGTACGTGCACCAAGGCTTCGGCCAGCTCACTGTGGCAACCGCGCTCACCCTGCTCGTGGTGTGGGCCGCCGCAAGGAAGGCACCGCGTGCCACGGCAGCGGACGTCGTGTGGTTGCGCGTGTCACTCGGCCTGCTGTGCCTGCTGACGCTGGTCGTGGTCGCGTCGGCGCTCTACCGCATGCACGTCTACCAGGAGGCCTACGGCTTCACCGAGCTCCGCCTGCTCGTGGACGTCTTCGAGGGTTGGCTCGGCCTGCTCGTACTCGCGGTGATGGTGGCCGGCGTGACCATGAAGGCGAGCTGGCTGCCGCGAGCCGCGCTGCTCAGCGGCGCCAGCCTCCTGCTCGGGCTGGCGATGCTCAACCCGGATGCCTGGATCGCCCAGCGCAACATCGACCGGTACGCCGAAACCGGCAAGGTGGACTGGGTTCACCTGCAAGGGCTGTCCGACGACGCCGTACCGGTGCTGGCCACGCTTCCGGACGACGTGGTCGGCTGCGCAATCGGTGATCGGCAGCCCAGCGATGACGACTGGCTCGAGTGGAACCTGGGTCGCCACCGTGCGAACCCACTGATCCGCACCGAACCCACATCCTCTGTCACTATCTGCACCAGCAAATCCGCCGGCTAGCCCGGCAGTTGCCGACAGCACGCTTCGGCACCAGCGAGGGCCGTGAACAGGTGAACGCCTGTTCACGGCCCTCGCTGTCTGTTCTTGCCGCGGAACCGGACCCATCCGTTGGCCGGACGGCTTCGAATTAGCCCTATCCCCGCGCCGGGTGAGTGCCGCATCATCGAGGCTGGGCTGGTTTTGTCATCGATGTCACAGCACAGAAACTGACTGATCAGTCAGTCACTTTGTTACGATCGTCGTGGGATCAACAGGACATCCCTTTCGATGGGGGAGCGAGGTGCCGCGATGGCGCTGGCTGGTGTGAAAGGCATTCGTCGGGGACGCCGACGGGAAGACTCGAGGCTGGCCGACCATGTCGATCGGCTGGGGGAGGAGCATCCGCCGATCCCCCTGGACAGCGTCGACTACACGATGAAGGACCCGGACCTGATCGTCGAGCGCTACAGCTCGGTGCTGTCGTACATGTCACGGGTCGAGCTCGAGGTCGAGCGGAACGTGCTGGAGCTGAACATCCTGCTGCCGGATCCACCGGAGGTCGACCGGCACTTCTACGCCGACGTCTGGCTGCCGCAGGAGACGCACCACGGGCTGATCCTCGACCGCGTCCAGGTGCTGGCCGGTCTCGACGCGTCCGAACCGAACCTGACCGACGTGTCGTTCAGGCTCAAGGTGCTCGGCGCCCTCGGCCGGGTGAGCGCCGTACAGGACGTCAGCCGGATGCTCTACTACCTGACCGGGCTGGCGACCGAGCGGTCGGCAGTGCTTGCCTACAACAAGCTTCACTCCGGCTTGGTGGAGCTCGGCGAGCGGGCCATCGCGGCCACCGTCGTGGCGCCGATCAAGCGTCAGGAGCCGGGACACTTCGCCTACTACCAGATCGCGGCTCGGCAGCTCTGGTCGCAGCTGGGGACCTGGCAGAAGTGGCTGGTCCGCACGTTGCGGAAGAAGACGTTCGGCCCGGTCGGTGCCGACACCGGCGAGCAGCGGGTGGAGTTCGGCCACGTGATGCGCGGGCTGGACATCGTCCGGCCAGGTGACGACACCGAGCTGCGGCACTACGCGACCCAGATCGGACGGGTCGAGCACGAGTTGCTCTGGGCGCACCGGCAAGGACTGCGGGTGCCGGACTACGTCTTCAAGGCCCTCCGGCGCGCAGCCGGGGCGGCCGTGGACCTGAAAGGGGATCGCCGGTCCGCCGTTGGACGGAGCAGACCATGACCGCGCCGGTTGCCGCCCGCAACAGCAAGCGCCAGGTCATCATCGAGACGGCTGAGCGCCTCTTCGCCGAACACGGGTACGACGCCACGTCGACCGCGCGGATCGCTCACGAGGCCGGCGTACCGACGGGTCTGGTGTTCTACCACTTCGCGACCAAGCTGGATCTGCTGCTGGCGATCGTCAACGAGCGGCCGACGCCCAGCGTCGTACTGCGTTCTGCCTCGCGTGGCCGATCGGTTCGCGGGCGGCTGCGGGCCGTGGTCACGACGATGGCCGACGAGCTGGAGCACAACCGCGCGGCCCGGATCATCGTCTTCCGGGAGGCGCACGCGCGTCCCGAGATCGCTGCCCGTGGTGCGGAACTGTTCGCCGAGGCGACCGCGACGGTGGCCGACGTACTCAGCGGAGCCGACGACATCGTCGCCGACCCGGCCCGGGTGCGTACGGCGGCCGAGCTCGTCGTCAGCCGGGTGTTCCTGGACATCATCGCGCTCGGCCAACCCGACACCGCGGCGAAGCGGCACGCGGCGATGATCGACCTGGTCGCTGCCTCGCTGACCAAGCCGGAGGTGCCGGCGGCGCGAGGCTCGGTCTGACCGAGCCTCGCGCGCCTTGGGTCAGGCCCAGGGATTGAACGGGATCCCGGCGGGCTTGGAGGCGTTCAGCAGCGAGCGGAACCGGTCGTCCTTGTCGGTGATCTTGATCGTGGCCGAGCCGAAGTCGGCGTTCATGAGCTGCTCACGCAGCGAGGTGCTGGGCCAGCCGTTCCAGCCGACCAGCGGCGGGTAGCGCCAGTTGTGGTAGTGGTTCTCCGGCGGCTCGTCGTTGCTGTTGGCGAGCCGGAAGAAGTGCGTGCTGGCGCCGTCCTTGTGGTAGACGATCTTCGGGTGGGTGCCGTCGAAGCGCACCTGGGACCGTGCGTAGGTCACCTGGCTGGCGTGCTGCGTGGTGGTCACGTACTCGACCTGGTTCGAGGCCTGGTTGATCCACGAGATGACGTGCTCGAAGTCGTGCCGGTGGCCGCCGAGGCTGCTGCCCGGTAGCGCCTGGTCCTTCTCGAAGTAGCTGGCGTACACCACCGCGCACCAGCCGTTGTTGCACCTCGAGCGGGCGTAGGTCTGGGAGTTGTCGAGGTCGGACTGGTCGCGGCAGTTGCCGTTGACCGCTCCGGTCGGGTTGAGGCCGGGGTTCAGCGTGCCGTTCGCGCCGATCGCGGGAGTCGCGTAGCAGCCGTCGGTGTCGTAGTCGTAGGCCGGCGAGAACGACTGCTCGTACCCGTCGGCGTTCTGCGGGAGGCTCGGCGGCGGGACGGCGTACGCGGCTGTGGCAGACGTGACCAGCAGTGCGGCGGTGCCGAGTACGACGCCGAGCGTACGGCGGACCCGCCGGCGTCGAGGAGGTGGGGCGGACTCGGACATGCTTCGCTCCTTCAGGAACGTGCGGATCCCGCCGGCGTACGGCGGGATCCCGGGGCGGAGACAACGACTCGACGATGACAGGTCAGCCCCACCGGCGCACATACGTCACGTGCCTACAGATTGACGTTCCGTGAACAGCCGGGCGCCCCGGAAGGGTGCTTTCGAGGCAGAGACAAACTCGCGATCGGCTGCGTACAGTAAAAAGATTCGGAGATGGGGTCCGAGCCCACGCAGTCCGCCCGTCAGTCGCTGCCGCCCCCGTGTGCTCGGTGGTCACAGGGAGGAGCAGCGCCATGGTGCGTTTCAGTTACGTCCAGCTCCCCGACTATCCGCTCGCGGACTGTATCGACATGATCAAGACCGCGGACGAGTTGGGCTTCTACGCCGCGTACAGCGTGGACGAGACCTGGCACAAGGACATGTGGCTGCTGTTCGCGGCAGCCGCCGACAAGACGAAGAACATTCGTCTCGGCCCCAACGTCACCCACGTGATCCTGCGCGAGCCGACACACATCTGCCAGATGCTCGCCACCCTCGACGAGCTGTCCGGTGGCCGCGCCGAGGCGGTGGTCAGCTTCGGCAACCTCGGCATGCTCGAGCAGTACCACATCGACTGGAAGACGATGAAGCCGTTGTCGCGGGTGCGCGAGGGCATGGACGTGATGCGCCGCTTCCTGGCCGACGGCGCGATCACGTACGACGGCGAGTTCTTCAAGTACACCGGGATGTTCACCTTCGCTCGGCCGGTGCAGGAGAAGATCCCGCTGAAGATGGGCGCGATGGGCGGTCCGCGCTCGTTCGAGGTCGCCGGCGAGATCGCCGACGGCATGCACCACGCACTCGGCTACTCCCGGGAGAACTACGAGTACGTCGCCGAGCACGTGAAACTCGGCCTGGACAAGTCGGGCCGGTCGCTGGACGACTTCGACCTGGGCGCCTGGGTGGTGTTCGCGGTCGCCGAGGACTCCGAGGCGGCCAAGCGGGCGGCCCGGATCATGGTCGGCTTCTACATCTCGTCGATGCCCGCCAGCCAGCTCGCCCGGCACGGCCTGAACCGCGACGACCTGCAGCCGATCATCGACGCGCTCGGCGCCGGCGAGATCGACCGGGCCATCGAGCTGACCTCGCCGGAGCTGGCCGCGACGCTGTCGGTGTCCGGGACGCCGGAGGAGTGCGTCGCGAAGCTGAAGAACGACATCCTGCCGACCGGGGTCAACCACATCATCGCCGCCGTGACCGACCCGATGATGGTGAAAGCCTTTAGCGGCAAGGAGATCGAGGGCGTCCCCGACGTACAGGGACAGCTACGCCTGATCCACGACAAGGTGATGCCGGAACTCTGACCGGGAGGCCCCATGACCACCGAAGCCGAGGACCAGCAGCGGGACTTCGTCAAGCAGTGGCGTGACCCGGCGTACAACTGTTTCAGCTCGGGACACAAGTTCTGCCGCAACGTCTGCCCGGTCATGCAGGTCACCCAGAACGAGAACTACTCGCCGACCGCGTTCCACGCGAACATCGTCGCGATGGAACAGGGCGCGCTGACCGTGGCCGACGTCGCCGAAGACTACGTGCACTGCACCCAGTGCGGTGCCTGCGAGCTGCGGTGCCCGAACACCTTGATGGCCGGCGAGTTCTACCGTGCCCGGACGCGGACGGTGGACGTCGTCAAGGCGATGCGGGCGCTCGCCGTCGACTCCGGGGTCGAGCAACCGAACTGGAAGCGCTGGGTCGAGGCGACCGTGGACCGGAAGAACGAACCCGTGCTCGACGTCCCGGTCTCGCAGGAGAACGTCGCTCGATGGGCGGACGGCCTGGGCCTCGGAGTCGGTGGCGAGACCGTGCTGTTCGTCGACTGCGAGGCAGCGTTCTACCGGACGGCGCTGCCTCGCAGTGTGGCCCAGATCCTGCAGCTGGGCGGGGTCGAGTTCGGGCTGATGCAGGAGCAGTGGTGCTGCGGTGGTCCGGCGGCCGAGATGGGTTATGTGGCGCGGTCGCGCGAGTTCGCCGAGCACAACGTGGCCGACTGGCGCAGCATCGGCGCGACCCGGATCATCACGCTCGATCCGCACGACTACATCACGTTCACCGAGGACTATCCGCGGTACTTCGGCGCGGACTACGAGTTCGAGATCGTGCACATCACCGAGCTCGTGGCTTCGTTGATCCGGGACGGGAAGCTGACGTTGACGGTGCCGATCGAACGGGTGGCGACGTACCACGACCCCTGCCGGCTGAACAAGCGCAAGGGGATCCACAAGTCGCCACGCGAGATCCTGCGGGCGATCCCGGGCCTGGACTTCCGCGACGTCGACCATGTCACGCAGTGGTCGTACTGCTCCGGCGCGGGCGGCGGGCTGGCGATCGAGAAGCCGGAGATCACCGCCGCGATCAGCGCTTCCCGGCTCGACCGGGCAGCCGCGTTGGACGTCGACCTCCTCGTCAGCGCGTGTGTCTGGTCGGAACGTCCGCTGACCGCGGCCGGCTCGTCGCTGGAGCCGCAGATCGAGGTCCGCGACCTGATGGAGTTGGTGGCCGAGTCGGCGGGGGTGAAGCCATGACGACGACGGCGATCTCCGACGGCCTGTACGACGAACTGGTCGGGATCCTCGGCGAGGACGGCGTACTGACGGACAAGCCGGCGCGGTGGAACCGGACTCGGACGCCGGCGCCGTTCCCCGTGCACCGGTGGGCTGAGTACGTGCCCGATGTCGTCGTACTGCCTCGCACCACCGCGGAGGTCGCGGAGATTGTCCGGCTCGCGAACCGCACCGGCATCCCGGTGGTGCCTCGCGCGGCCGGGACCGGGCTGACCGACGGTGCCACGCCGCTGAAGGGCGGGATCCTGCTCGACGTGAAGCGGATGAACTCGGTCCTCGAGATCGACCTCGAGGACCGCACGGTCACCGTGCAACCCGGCATCAACATGCTGAAGCTCAACGAGGTGCTCCAGCCGTACGGCGTGATGTACCCGGACGACCCGGCCAGCTATCCGTGCTCGATGGTCGGCGGGCGGATCGGGACCAGCGGGTGGTCGCTGATCGGCGCCCGCTACGGTCACACGCGCGACCTGGTCTGCTCCATGGAAGTGGTGCTGCCGACCGGTGACGTAGTACGGGTCGGCGAGGGCGGCGGTCGGAAGTTGCGCAAGGCATCGACCGGGTTCACGCTGAAGCCGCTGTTCATCGGTCAAGAGGGGACGCTCGGCGTGGTGACCGAGGCGACCCTCGAACTCGTGCCGCGGCCGCAGGTCGAGTTCGCGGCCTTCTTCGGGTATCGCGACTATCAGACCGCCTGGGAGAGCACGGGCGCGCTGGCGAAGTCCGGTTTCGCGACGCTGGCCGGGGTCGTGCTGTTCGACGAGTGGAAGCTAGCCTATCTGCGGCGCGACGACGAGGCGTACATCGAGCAGCCCGATTGGTTGAAGAGCGTCGTCGCGGTCGCGATGTACGGGAACGAGGTCGAGGTCGTCCCGGCCGCGCGGGAGATCATGCGGATCGGCCGGTCGTCGGGCGGCACGTACCTCGGCGACGAGGTCAGCCAGGGCGACTGGGCCGCACGGCATGACCGGTACGCGATCCCGTTGCACGGCCGGCTCCGTACGGGCGAGGTCGTGCCGATGTCGTGGCACTGCGAGGACGCGGCGTTGAACTACAGCGTCCTGCCGCGGGTGCGCGAGGAGTGGCACGCGATCGCGGACCACTACATCCGGCGGTACGGCATCTTCGACGACTGGGGGATGTTCGCCTACACGAACGGGGCGTACAAACCCTGGGGCGACTACCTCGTCGAGATCGACATCGGGATCTGGGAACAGCGACTCGACGACGAGATGTGGGAAGCCTGGCTGAACTGCAAACGCGAGATCACCGAGGTGACCCTGAAGTACGGCGGCTCGATCAGCGCCTGCCACGGCGCCAGCCGAGCCGGGGACGTGGAGTACGTGCCGCAGGAACTCGGCGGCTCCTTCGAGGTGATGAAGAAGATCAAGCGGGCGCTGGACCCACGCAACGTGATGAACCCCGGCAAGTACCTGCTCGACCAGGCCTACGAGGACTGACATGTTCGGCTTCCGGCTCTCCGCCCAGAAACCACCCGACGCCCGCCGCATCACCGACGACGTCGTGATGCGCTACGACCACGTGTACGAGGTCGACCCCGCCAAGATGTCCATCTTCCTCCAGCAGGACCTCCCCGCCTGGGACACCCACCGCATCATCGACAGCCGCTGGGACCACCTCACCTGGATGCACCAACACTTCGCCGACAAACTCCTCGGCATGTCAGACCTGGGCCTCAACGAAGACGGCACCGAAAAATAATCCTCCCCACGCGCCGGCGGGCACGCTGTCGTCGGATGGGTGTTCGTCGAGTTGTGGAATTCTGCTTCTACATCGCCCCGAATTCGACCAGAAGTCACAAATCGACGGTGGCGTGGCCGTTCCCGCGTGGTGGCAGCACCTGGTCGTAGGGTGTGGTGAGGGCGCGGAAGAGGAGCTGGGGGCAGGCGTGGACAGCGGGACTCGTGGGGAGCTGCTGGGGTGGCTGGCTGGGGCGGTGGGGGGTGTTGCGAACGGGCACCCTACTCGGGTGGCGTTCGATGGGGTGCCTGCTGCTGGGAAGACCACGTTGGCTGATGAGTTGGCCGTTGTGCTGCGGGCGCAAGGGCGGGACGTAATTCGGGCGACGATCGAGGACTTTCTTACTCCGCGGGCGGTGCGTTATCGGCGTGGGGAGGACTCGGCCGAGGGGTGTTATCACGACAGTTTCGACTTCGAGGCTATGCATCGGGTCCTGCTTGATCCGTTGGGGCCGGGTGGGGATCGGAGGGTTCGGAGGGCGGTCTACGACAAGGTCGCGGACGCCGCGTTGGACGCGCCGGTCGTGACGGCGTCTGTTGATGCCGTGTTGCTCTTCGACGGGGTGTTTCTGATGCGGCCGGAGCTGGTTGATCGGTGGGATCTGCGGGTGTTCGTGTCGGCCGCGTTCGACAGGACGCTGGATCGGGCTCGGGTGCGGGACAGGACCGCGTCGAAGTCCGCCGGCGAGGTCGAGCGGCGGTATCGCAGCCGGTACATGCCGTCGCAGCAGTTCTACTTCGACACGGTCCGGCCGACCGAGTGCGTCGACATCATCGTGCACAACGACAACCCGCAGCAGCCCGCCTGGGAAACGCGGCCACTCAGCTGAGGTGCTGCTTCCCCGTGGGAGGCAGTTGGCGGGGTGGTCCAGGTGGTGGGACGAATCGCCGGTGGGGGTGTACGGGGGTTCCGGGGTTGGCAAGGTATGTCGGGAACGTTTCCACTTACTGGTGTTCAGCGAGGAGGCACGGATGTCGACGCCGCTGAAGGTTGCGGTTCTGGGGTTTTGGCATGTTCATGCGGGGGACTACGCGCGGCAGGCTCAGGCGCATCCTGGGACCGAGCTCGTCGCGGTGTGGGACGAGGACGTGGAGCTCGGGCAGGCGGGGGCCGATCGGTTCGGGGTGCCGTTCAGCACGGACCTCGACGCGGTGCTGGCGGATGTCGACGCGGTGGTGATCACCACGGCGACGAACGAGCACCGCGACATCATGGTCAAGGCGGCGAACGCGGGCAAGCACATCTTCGCCGAGAAGTTGCTGGCGCCAACCGTCGCCGAGGCCGAGGAGATCCTCGCGGCGGCGGACGCGAACGGGGTCAAGGTGGTGGTCTCGTTGCCGCGGCTCGCGCACGGGTACACGCAGGCGATCAGCGAGGTGCTCGCGAGCGGTGAGCTCGGGGAGCTGACCTATGCACGAGTACGGCTGTCGCACGACGGCGCCGTACCGAGTGAGGGATCCGACGGCTGGCTGCCGCAGCGGTTCTTCGACCAGAAGGCCGCGATCGGGGGAGCGCTCACCGACCTCGGCTGCCACCCGGTCTACCTTGTGCAGTTGTTCCTCGGCACCGATCCCGACAGCGTCGACGCGACGTACCGCTCGGTGAACGGCCGTGGGCTCGAGGACAACGCCGTCGTCACGGTCGGTTACCGGGACCAGAAGATCGGGGTGATCGAGGCCGGCTTCACCAGCCGGAACCCGTTCACGATCGAGATCTTCGGTACGGCGAGCAGCCTGACGTACACCGACGCCGGCAACGAGCTCCGGGTCGGGGACCGGCAGGTACCGGTGCCCGAGCACAACCCGGACCCGTTCGCCCAGTGGGTCGACCACATCACCAACGGCACCCGCGCCGACGAGAACCTGCACCGCGCGGTCGAGCTGACCCGCCTGGTCGTCGCCGCCAACGAAGCGGCCGAACAGGGCCGAACCATCTCCTACGGAGGCTGAGTCCATGCCCGAAATCAAGGTCGGACTGATCGGCGGCGGCGGGATCGCGGGCGCCCACATCCGCGGGTACCTCGACCACGCCGACCGGATCGGCATCACCGCCGTCGCCGACGCGGTGGAGGGGACGGCTGTTGCGCGAGGCAAGGAGCTGGGCGCGACGCCGTACGTCGACTATCGCAAGCTGCTCGAGACCGAGAACGTCGACGCGGTCGACATCTGCCTGCCGCACCACCTGCACCGGGACGCGATCGTCGCCGCTGCCGAGGCGGGCAAGCACATCCTGTGCGAGAAGCCGCTGTGTCTGACGGCCGACGAGGCCGCGGACGTCCGGAAGGCGGTGACGGACAACGGCGTGACGCTGATGTGTGCGCACAACCAGCTGTTCATGCCGGCCGTGGCGAAGGCGAAGGAGCTGCTCGAGGCCGGGACGATCGGGACCGTCTACGAGGTGCGTACGACGGACAGCTTCTACAACAACTTCGATCCGAGCTCGATGGGGTGGCGGGCGAGCAGCAAGACGAGTGGTGGTGGCGAGCTGATCGACACCGGGTACCACCCGACGTACCTGATGCTGCACCTCGCCGGCGGCATGCCGGTCGAGGCGACCGCGATGCTGTCGACGCACCGGCTGAAGTTCATGGAGGGTGAGGACTCGGCTCAGGTCCTGATCCGGTTCGACAACGGCGTCGTCGGGCAGATGGTGACGAGCTGGGCGTACCAGCCGGCTGCGTCCACCGAGCGGTTCTCCGCGGTTGGTGAGCTCGGAGCACTGCACAGTGACGGGAACTCGGTGACGTACCGGCTGCGCTCCGGCGAGACCGAGACGATCACGCTGGAGCCGGTGGACACCTTCGCCGCGGAGATCGGGCACTTCGCCGACTCGCTCCTCGGAAAGACCCGGCCGATCCACACCGAGGAAGAGGGCATCGCCGTACTGGGAATCCTGCTGGCTGCCTACGAGGGCGCCCGTACGAAGACCATCGCACCTGTCCTGCACATCCCCTAGCCGCTGACTGCCGCCGTCGACTTCGCGCCTCGGGGTCGGCGGCGGTACGGCGGTTATCCGCTGCGGTCGGAGTGGCCGAGGGAGCGGTCGGGGGCGACTCGGTCGCGGACGAGTTGCTTGAGGTGGGGGATCTCGGGGAAGCCGTTCTCGGCCTTGCGGGACCAGAGGGTCTCGCCGTCGAGGCGGACCTCGAAGATGCCGCCGGTGCCGGGGATCAGCGCCACCTCGCCGAGCTCGGTGGTGAACGTGGTCAGCAGCTCCTGCGCGGTCCAGGCTGCGCGCAACAACCACCGGCACTGCGTGCAGTACTCGACTTCCAGCCGCGGCTCTCTCGTCACGCCGACCAGTATCGCCGCCGGCCTCCGGGTCCCGTCGATCGATCCAGATCAGGTGTGATGTGGGTCACTCAAGACCGTTGGTTACGTTGAGGTGCCGGGTTACCGGCGCTTGACTCCACGTCTTGTTGCCGCCACCAACCAACAACCCGCGCGAGGCAAACTGTCGGTGCATGCTGGCAGTGTCCGGGGCATGACTGTGCTCATCCCGCCCCGGCTCGTGCCTGGTGATCGGGTTCGCGTGGTGTCTCCGGCTAGCACGCCTGAGCGTGAGTTCGTGGCGCGTGGGGTCGAGATGCTGACGGACTGGGGCCTGAAGGTGGAGCTCGGGCGGCACGTGTTCGACAGGGTTGGCTACCTCGCGGGCACCGATGGGGATCGGCTTGCTGATCTCAACGATGCCTTTCGGGATCCGGGAGTGCGGGCCGTGTTCGCGACCAGGGGTGGCAAGGGCGCCTACCGGATCAGCGATCAGCTCGACTTCGGCGCCGTACGGCGGGATCCGAAGCCACTGATCGGGTTCAGCGACATCACCGCCGTACACCTCTCGCTCTGGAAGGAATGCCGGCTGGCGGCGATCCACGGGCCGTTCGCGGACGAGTCCGTCCGGCAGTTGCTGCTGACCACCGACGAGATCGTCATCAAGCAGGAGCCCAAGGAACTGACAGCCGGGGTGACCGCCGGTGAGCCGGCGACCGGATTCCTGATGGGCGGCAATCTCAACACGATTGCGCACGCCGTCGGCAGCGACCTGGCCGGCCTCGACGGCGGCATCCTCCTGATCGAGGACAACCTCACGACCGGCCTGGGCGCAATCGACCGCCAACTGACCCAACTGATCAAATCCGGCCGCCTCGACGGCCTGCGCGGAATCGCAGTCGGCCGGTTCAACGGCTTCGAAGACACCCACGCCAACGGCTGGTCCCTGATCGACGTACTGCGAGACCGCTTAGACCTCCTCGCCGTACCCGTGCTGGGCGGACTCCCGATCGGCCACGGGCCCGAGCCCACCCCAGTCCCGCTGGGCACCCTCGCCACCATCGACCCGGTCAGCGGGACCCTCACCGTCACGGCTGGTGTGCGTTGATCAGAAGGCGCGGACCGCCGGGGGTAGGCCTGGGAAGTCCGCTGACTCGCTGACCGGAGCCCAGGTTCGGACGTCGTCGAGGGCGCGCTGGTAGACGCGGGTGAGGTTGCGGACGGCTTCGGCTCCGAGGGGCAAGCGCAGTGGCGCGTCCGCGATTCCGAGTACGTCGCGGATCACGATGGCGGCGCGGGCGGGGTCGCCCTCCTGGATCCCGTCGGCCTCGGCCATGTTCGCCCGTACGGCGCCGATCACCTCGGTGTAGGTCGGATCCTGATCGGCGGTGTTGATCACGTCGGCCGCGTTGAACTCGGTGCGAAATCGGCTCGGCTCGGCGATCAGCACCTGGATGCCGAACGGCGCGACCTCGCCGGCTAGGGCTTCGGACCACCCTTCCAGTGCGAACTTGCCGGCCGAGTAGCTGCCGACCGCCGGGAACGACATCCGCCCTCCCTGGCTGCTCATCTGCACGATCGCGCCCGAACCCCGCTCCCTCATGTGCGGGAGGACGGCACGCACGTAGGCGGCCGGGCCGAGCAGGTGCTGGTCGATCATGTCGCGCAGCGCGGCGTCCGAGACCTCCTCGGCTGCTCCAACCTGTCCGGCGCCGGCGTTGTTGACGAGTACGTCGACCCGCCCGAACGCATCGAGGGCGCTCTGCACGACCGCCGCAGCCGCTGAGGTGTTCCGGACGTCGTGTTCCATTGCCAGCAGCCGATCGCCGTACTTGGCCTTGAGCACGTCGAACCGGTCGGCCCGCCGCGCCGTCCCGACCACCTGCTCGCCGGCCGCCAGCGCCGCCTCGGCCAGGCCCAGTCCGAGGCCGGAGCTCGCGCCGGTGATGATCCATGTCTTGATGTCGGTGTTCGAAGTCATGTGCCTGACGCTAGAGATTCGAGCGCGCTCAAACGCAAACCCCAGCGCGAGATCCACCAGCACCAGTCCGCGAAGCCGACCAGTACTTCGATCCCGCCCGACGACGCCCCGCCCGGCAACGGCCCGCCCGGCGACGCCCCGCTCGGTCACGGCCGGGTCGTCGTGGGAAGCCCGGCCCGTCGCGGGCCGGGGCGTGGGATTACGAGTGGGCCGGCGCGCTTGATCCACCGGGTGACGATTTCGGTCTGGACGCGGTGGATGCCAGGGAGGGCGCCGAGTTGCTCGGCGAGGTAGCGATGCAGGTCGTCGGCGTCGGCGAGTTCGAGGATCGCGAGGATCGCGGTGCTTCCGGTGGTCGTCGACGCGAAGGCGACCTCGGAGTGAGAGCCGAGGCCGGCCGCGACGTCGCCGAGCGCGTCCGGCCGGACGTCCATCCAGCAGAGAACCTCGAGTTGTCGCCCGTAGAGTCTCGGGTCGACCTCGATCTCGAACATCAGCGCGCCACTGCCGGCGAGTTGCGCGATCCGGCGGCGGACGGTCGATTCGGGGATGCCGGACTCGCGGCCCAGGCGGGAGATGCTCATGCGCCCGTCGGTGGCGAGGAGGTGGAGCAGGCGTACGTCGTCCTCCGAGCGCGATCCGCCGGCGCTTGAGGAGTCCGTGTGCCGGGGCGGAGCAAGGGCGGTGCGCTCGCTCGCGGTGAGTGCCTCCAGCCGCCCCGGCCATCCGCCGACGCCGGCAATCGGTGTGAGCAGCCGTTGCGCAGTCACCGTCGCGATGCCGGCGGCGCGCCGGAACTGCTCAAGAGGTCCTGGCTGGTCGCCACCCGGCGTCGGCGTCCGGAGGATGCAGCCGAGGCCCCCGTCACCTGCCAGTAAGCCGATCCAGGAGGTGTCGTCGCGGTCGGCGAGCGCGCGGGCGAGGGCGTCGATGGACATGCGCACAGCGGTGATGCGGAGGAACCAGTCCTCGTGCTCGCGCGGGTCGCGACCGGCGATCCCGACCACCCGCAACGCGAGCTGGGACCGCAAGCGGTGGTAGCGCCGCGAGACCGCGCGCTCGGACATCCCGAGCACCGCCCCGAGTTGGGCGAACGACGCCCGTCCGTCAAGCTGCAGCGCGTGCAGCACGCGCCGGTCGTCTCCATCGAGGCTGACTGTTTCCGCCACATCGACCGACTCTAGCTGCATCATCCGCCACATTGCGCGGCGCAGAGCGACAGTCATCGACGGACCAGGCAGGTTGAGCACGCGAAACGCCGTACGGGGTCTCGCGCTATTCCCACCTTGAGGAGATGACCATGCTCACCGTTCTTCCTATCCGGTACGTCGCCGACGTCGAGGCCTCTCGCACGTTCTACGAAGGTCTGGGCCTGACCTATCGCGCCGACGTCAGCGTCCCGGTCTGGGCGCACCTCGACGCCCCTGCCGGCGCGGTCGGCATCCACGACTTCACCGTGTCGAAGGGAAAGCCGATCGGTACGGTCGAACTCGGCTTCGCCACCGACGAGCGACTGGAGGATGTTTCCGCCCGGCTCACCGATCGCGGCTACGAGCACACCCTGTTCGACGAGGACTTCGGCCGCAGCATTCGCGTCACCGATCCGGACGGGGTCGTCATCCAGATCCAGGAGATCGACCCCGACACCATGCGCCGCTCGCAGTCTCAGCTGTGAGCGTGGAGCCTACGATGCGCGCCGAAGTTCGTAGCTGCTGATCTGGATGCGGTCGGAGGCGATCGTGCCGTTCGTGGTGATTCCCGAACTCGTGCTCAGGGTCAAGGTCGATCCTTGAACGGTGTATCGGCCGTCGTACGCAGTCCCGTTGAGGTCCTCGACGAACGTCCCGTCGGCGCGCAGTTCTATCCGCAGTTGCCCATCGGCCGTGGCCCATGTTCCGGTCACGGCAGTCGCGCCGCGGGGCGACATCGAGGAGATTGAGGGAGTGGCCGGCGAGGAAGGCGATTGGCTGCTGGGTGATGAAGAAGTCGCCTGGCTGGTTGGAGGAGCGGTGGTGTCAGTTGACGAGCATGCGGTCAGACCGAGCAACATGCCGAGCAGCGCAACGGGCCGGTTGACGTGAGTCGCGTTCATGCCGGCGACGATGCCACGGGCGCTCGTTCGTACCGAGAGCTCTGCTTTTCCTAGGCATGCTCAACCTAGGGCTGCCAGAACCACCTTGCGTCATCCGCGCCGTTCATACTGTCCCGCATGCACAGCCGCACTGAACTCACCGAGTTCCTCCGCAGTCGCCGAGCGCGGCTGAAGCCCGAGGACGTCGGGCTGACGCGAGTCGGCGGCCGCAGGCGGGTCGCCGGCCTTCGGCGCGAGGAGCTCGCCCAGCTCGCCGGGATCAGCGTGGACTACTACGTCAGGCTGGAGCAGGGCCGAACCCAGAACGTCTCCGCCGAGGTGCTCGATGCGGTCGCGGGCGTGCTGCGGCTCGACCACCACGAGCGGAACTACCTTCGCAATCTGGCCAGGCCATCACGGCCACGGAGTACTGTCCGGCAGGAGCAGGTGCGCCCCGGAGTACGGCGCCTGGTCGAGATGGCCGACTCGTCTCCGGCGTACGTCGTGGGGCGAACGCTCGACGTCCTGGCCTGGAACCGGCTCGCATGCGCACTGTTCACCGACTTCGGGCGACTGCCGGTGGCGGAACGAAACTGGGCCCGCCTGATCTTTCTCGACGAGGACATGAGGACTCTGTTCGCCGACTGGAGCGGCAAGGCGCGCGACACCCTCGCCCACTTGCGAGTCAACGCCGGCCAGCATCCCGACGATCCGGAGATCGCCGCGCTGGTCGGCGAACTCTCCGTGAAGAACGAGGCGTTCCGCCGGTGGTGGGCGGACCACGAGGTGCGCGAGCGAAGTCACGGCCGCAAGACCTTCAACCATCCCCAGGTAGGCCAACTGACCCTCGACTTCGAATCCCTGCGACTCCCCGACGACCCCGACCAAACAGTGATCATCTACACCGTCGAGCCCGACTCCCCCTCCGAAACCGCCCTCCACCACCTGAACCGCGCGCGTTAGCGCCGTACGGCGGGATCCCGGTCCGATGGACAATTCTCGAGGTTGGGAGGACATTTGGTGTCGGGGGAGGGGATGCAATTGGACGTTACTGCTGATCTGGGCGTCTGAGGCGCAGAGTTGTGCCTCTCCAGCAAGACAGTACGCCAGTCGTATCCGAGATGAAGTGACCGAGTTCGCAGCTGGAAAGATCCACGTTTACCTCGGGCCGACCGAACTGGGTGCGCCTGACGATCTCGAGTCGGTGATCATCGACTTTCTGCACGGCGCGAAGCGTTCGCTGGATATCGCAGTGCAGGAGTTGGACAACCCGAGGATCGCCCAGGCGATTCTGGACGCACGATGGCGTGGGGTCGACGTCGAGTTGTTCCTCGAGCAGGACTACTTGCGCAGCCCGCTCCAGGGACAGCCTCCCAAGCGACCGATGCCCAGGAACGGCGAGACTCCCGAACAGGCACTGTTCCGGGCGCAATGGCTGGATGACGAGACCCAACTGGCGGAGAATCGCCGGATCCTGTCCGCACTGCTGCGGTCCGACGTCCAGGTGCGCGGAGACTACAACCCGAAGCTGTTCCATCAGAAGTTCATGCTGCGGGACTACCGTGGCGGCAAGGCCCGGCCGACCGCCGCTCTACTCACTGGATCCGCGAACTTCACCGACACCGATACGCACCGCAACCTGAACCACGTGGTGGTGTTCGACAACGCCTACATCTGCCGGCAGTACGAGACAGAGGTCGAGCAGTTGCGGCGCGGATCGTTCGGCCGCGGAATGCACGGCGACGTACCCAGGGTGTACGACCTGGCGGGTGTCCCGGTGAAAATACTGTTCGCGCCCGATCACGCTCCCGAGCTCGAGATCATAAAACAGATGCTCAAGGGCGAAGAGGAGATCCTGTTCGCGATCTTCACTTTTGCGGGATCGTCGGGGATCGACGATGCGATGCTCGCGCTGGCCCGCGGCGGGGTGAAGGTCAAGGGAGTCTTCGACCCCGGCCAAGTGCGGCAAAGGTGGGCAGCGCCCGCTTGGCTTGTCCATCCCAACATCGAGCTTTTCGTTCCCGAGCGAACCGGAGCGTTCAGCAATCTCCGCAAGCTCCATCACAAACTGATGGTCATCGACGAGCGAATCGTCATTGCAGGCAGCTTCAACTACACCCTCCCGGCGAACGATTACAACGACGAGAACATCTTCGTGCTCGGCTCGGTGCACGATGAGGTGGAAGGGATCGCGGTCGACGCTGACACCTGCCGAAAACTCGGTCGGCACCTGAAGGCGGAGATCGAGCGCATCATCGACGGCAGTGTGCCCTACAGCCCTGCCTGAGCACGACCGGCTGAGGAACGGTCCGAAGATCAAGGGGGATCGGGATGTACCTGGAAACTACCGACATCTACGCTCAGATGGATCCAAGGCTGCAGCGGGCGGTCGAGCGCCGACAGCGCGGTCTGAGGACACTTGCTACTGCTTCGAGCGACGAGGCCGAGATCGGCGTACTGGTCACGGTGGACGACGCCGACCGATTCTACGAGCGGACTGACGTTCGGCGGGGTGCGGTCATAGGCGAGGTCGACGGCGGCTGGCTGGTCACTGCACGGGTGCCACTGAGCAGGATCGAAGTCATCCGCCAGGCGGACGGCGTTCGCAGTATGAAGTCGGCGCAACGGCTGCGGCCGCTGCTGGACGCCACGGTCCCCGAGATCGAGGCCGACCCAGCCTCCCTTCCTTCGGGCTCACTCGCAGGCGGCGGCGAGGGGGTCATGGTCGGGGTCATCGACTCCGGCGCCGACTTCGTCCATGGCAACTTCCGCCGGTCGGACGGTTCGACTCGATTGGTGGCGCTGTGGCACCAGGACGGCCCTTCGACTTCCGCCAGTCCGTTCGGCTATGGCAAGCGCTACAGCCCACAGGACATCGATCAGGCTCTTGGTCAGCCGAATCCGTACGGAGCGCTTCGCTACGGCCCCGAGCCTGACGCCCCCGGGCGTCCCAAAGGCACCCATGGCACGCACGTGGCGGACATTGCGGCAGGTAACGGCCTCGGATCGGGTGTCCCTGGGGTAGCGCCCAAGGCCGACATCGCCTTCGTGGAGCCGGCGGTCTCGGACATCGCGTGGGAGGGCGAGGAGGTGGTCGGCTCCTCCTTCGGCGACTCCGTGCAGCAACTCGAGGCCGCACGCTTCCTGTTCGACGAGGCCGGCGACCGGCCGTGCGTGATCAACATCAGTCTTGGCACGAACGGCGGGCCGCACGACGGTACAAGCCTCGTCGAGAAGGGGATGGACGCCCTCGTCTCGGAGAAGCCGAACCGGGCCGTGGTGATCGCGGCGGGAAACGCCTTCGACGACGGAGTTCACCTCGCGGGCTCGGTGCCCGCCGGCGGTTCTGTCGATGTCAGCCTGTCGATCCCGGACACTCTGGTCTCGCAGTGCGAAATGGAGCTCTGGTACGGCGGCAGCGACCGCTTCAGCGTGGAACTAATCACCCCATCGGGGAACAGCCTTGGCACGGTGCCGCTGGGGTCGAATGCGCGGATCCGGGCCGACGACGGAACCACGCTGCTGTTCGTCAGCCATCGTGACGCCGATCCGAACAACGGCGACAACATGTTCGGCCTCTTCCTCGAAGAGCGGGTGCCTGCGGGGGTGTGGCGAGTCCGGCTGCACGGTGACCAGGTCGCCAACGGCGGTTTCCATGCGTGGATCGAGCGCAACGACCGGTCTCAGGCGTCATTCGTCGACGCGGACGGAAGCCGCACGCTGGGTTCCCTCTCCTGTGGCCAGCTCAGCTTGGCGGTCGGTTCGTACGACGCGCACACGCCGACCAAGCCGCTGTCGTTCTTCTCCAGCGCCGGACCTACCCGGGACGGCCGGCAGAAGCCGGAGATCAGCGCGCCGGGGCACGCCGTTTTCGCGGCTCATTCGAGGACCGGAACCGGGGTGGTGCGCAAGTCAGGCACCAGCATGGCCGCACCGGCTGTCACCGGGGTCGTGGCGCTGATCCTGGCGGAGGCCAAGGCTCATGGCGTCGCGCTCGACGCTGCTACGCTCCGACGTATCGTGATGGACAGCGCCCGCTCCAACCCGCCGGCCAACGGCGGATGGGACGACCGGTACGGTCACGGCCGGATCGACGCCGCAGAGGCGTTGCGGGCAGTGGAGAAACTGGCTGGACCCTAGGTTGAGCTCTGACGGATCCGAATCCGACCTGCCAGATCGCGACGCGCACGACCGCGACGCGCCAGGTCCGCTGGAGTTCGAACAGCCCACGGGCCCCGACCGCTTCCGGAAGGTGCGCGCGCGAGCGAGTTGGCCGCTCGACGCGGAAGCGGCCGGCGACCAGCTGCTGACCGCCGTCGTCGAGGTCACCGAACCGGGCTATACCCCGCCCGGTCTGGATGTCCGAGGCTTCATCACCGACACCTTGCTGACCTGCAGAGTGCGGCTGTCCGCCCTCGCCGAGCTCGACCAAGACCCCCGCATCGCCTCGATCGAGCTCGGCAACCGCACAGACCAGATCGATTGACCGACGCAGATAGGTGACCACAGAGCTGTCTGAGCGTCGGTGTCCGTGAGTCGAATGTAGTCTGCCCGACACGCTCCGCTACCACGAACCCCGGCGATCACGTCTCGAGCCGCCTCGTACTCTTGAGGGGTGCCGTCGACATTGCCCGAGGGGGAGGTTGCGCCCCGGGACGGGGTGCTGCCGGAGTCTGCCGTAGTCGAAGCTGCGTCGCGGCCGTTCGGGTTCTACCTGCATGTGCCGTTCTGTGCGGCGCGGTGCGGGTACTGCGACTTCAACACCTACACCGCGAAGGAGCTCGGCGGCGGTGCGTCGCAGGCGTCGTACGCGGACACGGCGGTCGCCGAGGTCCGGATGGCGCGGCGGGTGCTCGACGGGCTGGACCGGCCGGTCGAGACGGTGTTCTTCGGCGGCGGTACGCCGACGTTGCTGCCGGCAACCGATCTCGGCCGGATGCTGGCCGCGGTCCGCGACGAGTTCGGGCTGGCGCCGGGCGCCGAGGTGACGACCGAGGCGAACCCGGAGTCCGTCGATCCGGCGTACCTCGAGGCCCTGCTCGAGGCCGGGTTCACGCGGGTCAGCTTCGGAATGCAAAGCGCGTCGTCGCACGTGCTGAAGATCCTCGACCGGCAGCACACACCGGGGCGGGCGCTGCAGGCGGTGAAGGAAGCCACGGCGGCCGGGTTCGAACACGTGAACCTGGACCTGATCTACGGGACGCCGGGGGAGTCGCTCGACGACTGGCGGGCGTCGCTGGAGTCGGCGTTATCGGCGGATCCCGACCATGTCAGCGCGTACGCGTTGATCGTCGAGGACGGCACGCAGCTCGCGCGCCGGATCCGCCGCGGCGAGCTGCCGATGCCGGACGACGACGACCTCGCGGACAAGTACGTGCTGGCCGACGAGATGCTCTCCGCCCACGGCCTCAACTGGTACGAGGTCTCCAACTGGGCCCGCACCGAGGACGCGCGCTGCCGGCACAACGAGCTCTACTGGCGCGGCGACACGTGGTGGGGGATCGGGCCCGGCGCACACAGCCACGTCGGCGGCGTTCGCTGGTGGAACGTGAAGCACCCCAGCGCGTACGCCGGACGCCTCGACGCCGGCGACAGCCCGGCCCATGCCCGCGAGATCCTCGACGACGAAACCCGCCGGGTCGAACGCGTGCTCCTCGAGATCCGGCTGTCCGCCGGGCTCCCGGTCGACGTGCTCGACGACGAAGGCCGTGCCGCGGCGGACGGGATGCCCGACCTCGTCACGCGGACCGGCGACCGCTTGGTGCTGACCGACCGCGGCCGCCTTCTCGCCGACGCCGTGGTCCGCGACCTGCTGCCGTAGCCACGTCCAAGTCAGGACAAGAAGTGATCAAAAGTGATCACTTCAAGCTGTTGACGACCATTGCGCGCATTGTGAATGCTGTCCGGTAAGCGTTTACTGCCCCGCCGTCCAGAGGAGCTCGCGATGTCGCCTTCCGTCAGCCGACGCCTGTTGATCCAGGCCGGACTCGCCGCCGGCGCCCTGACCGCCGCCGGTCTGCACGGCACCGGGACCGCGTCCGCCGCGGACGAGTTCGACGTACTGCGTGACCGCTGGAGCGCCCTGAACACCGGTGGCGCGATCGACCCCAGCGACCCCGCGTACGCCGATGCCCTCGCCAAGCTCAGTGCGCAGGCGCAGGAGTTCGTCGACAATCTGATCGTCGACGCCGACCGGACCGCGCTCTGGGCGGACCTCCCGCTCAGCTCGACCTCGGGCAACTTCTCCATCAGCTACACCAGGCTGAAGACCATCGCTCTCGCCCGGGCGACGCCCGGGACCACGCTCAGCACCGACTCGGCCGAGCAACTCACGAGCGCTCTCGACTTCCTCTACGCGCGGGCCTACAACGAGACGCTCCCGGAGACCGGCAACTGGTGGTTCTGGGAGATCGGCTCGCCGCGCGCCCTGCTCGACACCTGCATCCTCGCGTACGACGCACTGTCCGCCGAGCAACTGGCGTCGTACCTGAAGGCCGTCGACCGGTTCGTGCCCAACCCGAACCGCCGGACCAACTCGCCCAACCTGCGGGAGACCGGCGCCAACCGCGTCGACAAGGCGCTGATCGTCGCGCTGCGCGGCATCGTCGGCAAGTCGGCCGACAAGCTCGCTGCCGCCCGCGACGCGCTGAGCGACGTGGCGGAAGCCGGTAAGAACAGCGTCTTCACCTATGTCACCAGCGGCGACGGCTTCTACCGCGACGGCTCGTTCGTCCAGCACGGCAACCTCGCGTACGTCGGCACCTACGGCAACGTCGCGCTCGGCGGAGTGGCCAACCTGTTCTCGTTGCTCGGCGGCTCGAGCTGGCAGATCAGCGACCCGAACCGCGCGGTGATCCTGGACGCGGTCGAAGCCAGCTTCGCCCCGTTTATTGTCAACAATCTGATGATGGACTGTGTGTCCGGCCGGGCCATCTCGCGTGAACGCGCCGGTGACCACCGCAACGGACACGGCACCACGTCGACCGTGCTGCTACTCGCGGGCGGGGTCGCCGAGCCGTACGCCAGCCGCTACAAGGCACTGGCCAAGGGCTGGATCACCCGCGACCGCCTCAACGACTACCTGAGCGGTGCCTCGATCCCCGAGATCTCCCGCGCCAAGGCGGTCCTCGACGACGCACGCATCGCTCCGGCGCCGGCAACCCCTGCGCATTTCCAGTTCCACAACCAGGACCGCGTCGTCCACCGCCGCCCGGGCTGGACGTTCGCGATCGCCATGTCCTCCAAGCGGATGGCCCGCTACGAGTGGGGCAACGGCGAGAACCTCCGCGGCTGGTACGTCGGCGACGGCATGACCTACCTCTACAACGACGACCACGCCCAGTTCTACGACGCCTTCTGGCCGACCGTCGACGCTCAGCGCCTGCCCGGTACGACGGTCAGCACGAAGCCACGGCAGCCGCACGGCACCGGCGGCGGCACCGGGACGATCGCCGCGTACGCCGAGTGGGCCGGCGGAGCGTCGTACCGGAACAAGGCTGGTGCGGTCGGCATGCATTTGATCAACCACGACAAGACGTTGCAGGCAAGGAAGTCCTGGTTCTGCCTGTCCGACTCGATCGTTGCCCTGGGCGCCGGCATCGCCGGAACCGACGGCTATCCGGTGGAGACCGTGGTCGAGAACCGCAACCTGCACGAGGACGGTACAGCGTCCCTCCTGGTCGACGGTCGCACGCAGGAGGCCAACGAGTCGTACGACGATCCGCGTTGGGCGCACCTCGAAGGCGTCGGCGGCTACGTCTTCCCACAAGGTGGCCGGCTTCGCGCGCAGCGGGTGAATCGCACCGGCACCTGGCGGGAGATCAACACCGGCAACGACACGGCCGGCTCGACGACGCCGTACACCCGTCGCTACCAGTCGCTCGTGCTCGAGCACGGCACGGTAGCAGGTGAGTACGCCTACATCCTGTTGCCCGGTGCAAGCGCTTGGCGGACAGCGGAACGGGCGGCGGATCCCGGCGTCACCGTGCTGTCCAACACCGCCGAGGTACAGGCGATCCGCTCGGGTCGCGATCACTTGATGCTCGCCAACTTCTGGACAGTGGGCACCGCGGGCGGGATCAGCGCATCCGGACCGGCATCCGTCGTCCTGGGCATGGAGGGCGACACGATCCACCTGGCCGTGTCCGACCCCAGCCGTACCGTCCAGACGCTTCGTTTGATTGTCGACAATCGGATTGCTCGCGTGCTGACAAAGGACGACACCGTGACCATCGTTGCCACGGGCAAACAGATCGTCCTCGACATCACCGTCGGCGGTAGCCGCGGCGCGACGCACGCCGCCAGCTTCAGCCGGAGCTGAAGCCCCGGGCTGAACGAACAGATTTCGCAAGCAACCGGGGTCGGCGGACAGAGCCGGCCGGGTCGCCGGGTGCTGGCAGCAACCAGGAGGTTCTGATGCCGCACGTCCGACGACCCCTCCACACGAGGCGCCGGATCCTGTCCGCCGCCGCGGTCGGCGCAGCGATGACCGCAGTACCCACGGCGACCGCCGTAGCCGCAAGCCGAGCGGCGACGACGGAAGAGCCGAGCTACACCTTCGTGATCCAAGCACTCCCATCGGCCCGGACCACGGAGCTCGAGCGCACCCAGAACAGTCTGAGCAACACCGAGCTCCGCACCACCGGCTTCTACCTACCGGCCGACACCCCGCTGAACGTGATCGTCCACCAGGGCAGCCTCGCCCCGACCCTGGTTGTCGGCGCGCCGGACGCAGACGCCCGAAAGGAGTTCAAGGCATCACGTCAGTACCCGCTTCAGCTCGGCCGCAACACGATCACAGACGCCGGCGGCGGAGTCGTCTACGTGAAGCTGATCGGTGACACCGGTGAGGCGAAGGTGAGCCTCGGTGACACGGTCCAGCCGATGCCGTACTTCGTCCTCGGCCGGACCTCGGAGTCCGAGTTCCAACGTCAGCTCGACGAACGCACCACGCCGTACGCCGAACTCGTCGCACCGCACACGCTGATCACCATCGAGCGGAACTCGGCGCTCACCTATCGCACCGAGAACCACACCACGCTGCTGTCGACGTATGAGGAGATCGTGCGGATCGAGGACCAGGTCAGCGGGTTCGACGGCTCGTCGCCGCTGCACGCCAGGCAGCCGCATCCGTACCACTTCGTCGGCTACCCGTCGGCGATCACCGGCGTCGGCGCGTACGCGACGCACGGCCACATGTCGTTCCCGCCGCCGATCCAGGACCGGATGCTCACCGTGGAAGGACTGCGGACGCGCGGCTGGGGCGTCTACCACGAGCTCGGGCACCAGCATCAGCAGATCACCTACAAGCCGAGTTCGCTGACCGAGGTGACGGTCAACATCTACTCGCTGGCCGCCAACGCGGTCTTCTCGACCAAGTACGGTCAGCAGCCGCGGCTGCATGCACCGGACGCGAAGACCGGGCTGACGCCGTGGCAGAGCGCGCCGGGCAAGCTGCGGCAGCCGGGTGTGGACTACGGCAAGACCTTCGATGCCTACGAGAAGCTGGTGATGTTCGAGCAGCTCCGACTGGCGTTTGGCGACAGCTTCTGGCCGAACCTGCACAAGGTGGTGCGGGTCGAGCGCCCGTACGCCGGGAGCTACACAGATGAAGCGTTGCGGCTGCGGAACCTCGTGGTGTTGTCGAGCCGCACGGCTGGGTACGACCTGCGCGACTTCTTCCGTGCGTGGGGCGTCCCGGTCGACGCCGAGGCGGTTGCCCAGCTCGACGCGCTCGATCTGAACCTGCCGCCCACCGACCCGACCACGATCCGCCAGTAGCGCACCAAGACGAAGGCACCCACCGGGTCGAGGTGGGTGCCTTCGCCGTTCCAGGAGGGGCGAGCTCAGTCGCGGAGAAAGAGCTCTATGACCGGGACATCGGGGGACGGGGCGTGGTTGGGGAGTTTGAGGGTGAGGGTGTTGTCGGGGAGGCCGGCCAGGTAGGTGTGCCCAGGCGCCGAAGGGTCGACAGTCACCCGCTGAACCTCCGAGGCGTCGTGCAGGAACTGGGCGTAGACCACCTTGTCGCCCAGCCCGGGAAGATGCAGGTGCCCCATCGGCCAGGCGAACACATGCAAGTAGAGGCGATTGCCGTTCTGGGTGTACCGGCAGTCGGCCGGCGCGACGTACGCACTCGGACCACACCCGCGCACTGACCGCTCGTGCAGCCGCATCCAGTCGCCGATGCCGGACAGGACGGACAGCGCCCGAGGCTCCCACGCGCCGCGTCCGTTGGGCCCGACGTTGAGCAGCATGTTGCCGCCCTTCGAGACCGAGTCGACCAGCATCCGGATGAGCAGTGCCGGCGACTTCCAGTCGTGGTTGTCGCGGTGGTACCCCCAACTGCCGTTCAGCGTCTGGCACGCCTCCCACGGCACCTGCGTACCGTTGCCAGCGGCAACCTCGTTCCCCGGCGGCTGCACCTGCTCCGGCGTGGTGAAGTCACCGTTCCCGAGTCCCAGTCGATTGTTGACAAGGATCCCGGGCTGCAGCTCCCGGACCATCGCGAGCAGTTCCTCGGACCGCCACTCGTCCGGCCCCTTCGCGTTGAACCCGCGCCCGGCGTACGAGAAGTCGAACCACATCACGTCGATCTGCCCGTACCCCGTGAGGAGCTCACGGACCTGACCGTGCAGGTAGTCGGCGTACTCGCGAACGTCCCGGTCGGCGGTCCGGTCGATGAAGTCCACATCCCCGCGCTGCGGGTGGTAGAGATCCACCGGGAACGACGGATGGTGCCAGTCGAGCAGCGAGTGGTACAGCCCGATCCGGAACCCACGCGCCCGGAAGGCGTCGACCATCGGCGCGAGCAGATCCTTTCCCCACGGCGTGTGTGGCGCGGAGTACGACGTCAGCTTCGAGTCCCACAGGCAGAACCCGTCGTGATGCTTGGTGGTGATGACGAGGTACCGCATGCCCGCGTTCCACGCGTCCTCCGCCCACTGCACAGGGTCGTAGAGGTCGGGCGAGAAGTGGTCGAAGTACGGCTGGTAGTCCTCGTCGGTCAGCCGCTCGTACGACTTCACCCACTCGTGCCGGGCGGCCGCCGCGTAGATTCCCCAATGGACGAACAGCCCGAAGCGTGCCTCCGTCAGCCAGCTCATCGCGGGGTGGCGCCGCCCAGCGCCGACTCGAACTCGCCGCGGATCTTGTCCCCGCCGTCCTTGGCCCACTTCTTCACCGCCGCGTCGAACGCGCTGATCGGCTTCCGCCCGGCGATCACATCGTTGCGTACGTCGGTCAGCGCCTGACCCAGATCGCCACCGGACTTGTCGTTGGCCGGCGAGATCAGCGAGGCCGTCGGATCCTTCACGACCATGCCGATCAGCTTGGTCAGATCGGCGTGCGCCTTGTCGACGTACGTCGGGTCGGACGCGTTGAAGAGCGCCTGCGGGGGACCGGCGATGTATTTCCACGGCACGGTCAGCTCGGCCTCACCCTTGGTTGTCTGCTTCGGGTTGCCGCTCGCGTCCCGCGTGAAGTCGACGCCCTCGACGCCGTACGTGAGCAGCAGGTTCTCGGTGCTTCCGAACGGCGCGGCGAAGAAGTTGGCCACGCCGAGCAGTTCGCGCGCCCGGGCCTCGTCGGCCTTCTTCATCAGCGTGTAGGCGAACAGGATGTTGTCCGACCAGGTGTTCGCCTTGCCGCCCGCCGGGGCCATCGGCACGAACGCCCGCGGGTCGTTGGCCGGGTCGAGCCGCTTCATGTCCTTGAGGTAGTCCGGGTACGCCGGGAAGCCGTCGTACACGAAGGCGCCCTTGCCGGCCTTGAACGCGTTCTTCCGGGCCTGGCCGTCGATCCCGTCCGAGCCCGGTACGACGACGCCGGCCTTGACCAACCCGACCGCGAACTCGAGCGCCGCCTTGTACTCCGGGGTCTCGAAGCTGCGGACCAGTTTCCCGCTCTCGAGCCGCCAGCCGTTCGGGACGCCGAACATCTGCTGGATCATCGTGAAGAACGTGTTGCCCTTCGAGTTGACGATCGCCCAGCGGCCTTGCTGCGGCTTGGTCAGCGCCTTGCACGCCGCCAGGAACTCCTCGGCGGAGGTGGGGTACGCGACACCGGCCTGGTCGAGGCGGCGCTGGTTGTAGAAGCCGGCGCCGCCGGTGATACTGCGCGGGATCGGCAGTCCGTACAGCTTGTCGTCGACCACGCAGGCCTGCCAGATGACGGCCGGGATGTTGGCCAGGTTCGGGTAGTCCTTCACCTTGTCCCCGGACAGGTACGGCGTCAGGTCGGTGCACTTGGCAGCCAGGAACGCCGGTAGATTGTTGACAACCGACGGATCGGACAACAGGACCAGATCCGGCAGCTCGTTCGCCGCGAGCACGGTCTGGAACTTCGTTTCCCAGTCGCTGGCCGGAACGATGGTCAGATCCAGGCTGCCGCCGAGCGCACGCTCGACTTCCTGCCAGGCGGTGTTCCTGTCCTTCGACGGCGGCAGCGGGTCGAAGATGTTCGTCATCACCGACACCTTGCCGCCCTTCAGCGGCGGCTGCGCGACGGTCTTGACCAGGTCCTTCGGGTAGCTGCGGAACGCCGGCGGCACGCCGTCCGCGGTGCCCGGCAGATCCGGCTTCGGACCGGCGAAGGCGACGTACGACGGCAGCGTCAGTGACGACGCCCGCGCGGTGCCGGCCGCCGTACCGCCATTGCTGCAGGCAACCAGCGTGGGGACGCCGGCGGCGCTCATCACGGCGACGCCGACCGCACTGCGCAGGAAGCTCCGGCGGCTGAGGCCGGCCGATGAGGTGGTCACGGTTTCTCCTAACCCTTGATGGCGCCGGTGAGGACGCCTTTGGTGAAATAGCGCTGAAGGAACGGGTAGACGCAGAGGATCGGAACGAGCGCCACGACGACGACCGCCATCTGCACGGCCTGGATCGACGCCACCGCCTCGCCGGGCGACTCGGCGCCCGCGCCGACCGGCTGCCCCTGCAGGACGTAGAGCCGCAGGACGAGCGGCAGCGGCCATTTGTCGGTGTCGCTGAGATAGAGCAACGCGTTGAAGAACGCATTCCAGTGGCCGACCGCGTAGAACAACGCGACCACGGCCAGCACCGCCTTCGACAGCGGCAGCACGATCCGCAGCAGGATCGCCAGGTCGCCCGCGCCGTCGATCCGGGCGCTGTCGATGAGTTCGGCAGGGATGTTCTGGAAGAAGTTGCGCAGGACCAGGAAGTTGAAGGCGCTGACCAGGCCGGGCACGATCAGGGCGGCGTACGTGTCGTAGAGGCCGAGCTGTTTGACCAGCAGGAAGTTCGGGATGATGCCGGCGCCGAACAGCATCGTGAACAGGACGGCGGTCAGCACGAACCGTCCGCCGACGATCGGCCGGCTCAGTCCGTACGCGAGTCCGATGGTGACGACGAGGTTGAGTGCTGTACCGATCACTGTGATGGCGGCGCTGACCAGGAGCGCATGGCTGACGACGCCACCGGCGAAGATGGTCCGGTACGCCGCCAGCGTCGGGTCGGTGGGGAACAGCGGGATGATCCCGCCCCGGCGCACGATCTCCGGCTCACTCGCGAAGCTGGTCGCGATGATGTTCACGAACGGATAGAGCACCAGCAGGCAGACGACCACGATCGCCAGCGCCTTGACCGCCAGCCCCACCCGCGACGGCGCCTCCATCCACGGCGGCCGATTCGACGTCTTCATCTCGACTCCTCTCGCGCGACGAGCGAGGACTGTCGGTTCCGTCTGATTGGGTATGCGGCGTGTCCCGATTCCGCATGTACCCGACGCCCGCGCAGCACGCCGCGTTGCTGACGCAGTGCAGGCATGCCCGCTGTGTGTGGAACCTTGCACTCGAGCAGTGGTCGATGTGGACCCGCGACAAAGGAGCGACACCCGGGTACATCGAGCAGGCACGCCAACTGACCGAGGCGCGAGCCACGTTCGAATGGCTGCGGGCCGGGTCGCAGACAGTCCAGCAACAAGCGCTGCGAGACTTCGACCAGGCCGTCAGGAACTTCTACGCAGGTACCCATCGCCGGCCGACCTGGCGCAAAGCCGGTCTGCACGAGGGGTTTCGCATCGTTGGGTCCCAGGCATCCCGAATTGTCAATCTGAACCGGAGATGGGCAGCGGTCAATGTGCCCAAGATCGGGTGGGTGCGGTTCCGGCTCTCTCGTGCCGTTCCCGACGCAAGGTCGTACCGGGTCACGTTCGACAGAGCGGGCCGTTGGCACCTTGCGTTTGCCGTCGTCCCACCGCTCATCCCCGCACCAGGCACCGGGGAGGTCGTCGGCGTCGACCGCGGCGTCACTGTCTCGGCTGCTCTCTCTACCGCTGAGCTTCTGATCTGTCCTGGGTTGTCGGAACGCGAACAGGTCCGGCTGCTGCAACTGCAGTGCCGCCTGTCCCGCTGCCGTCGTGGCTCTAACCGGCGTCAGCGGGTAAAGGCCGCGATCGCGAACCTGCATGCACGTGCCGCCGACCGTCGCAAGGACTGGGTGGAGAAGACCAGCACTGATCTCGCCCGCCGGTTCGACGTGATCCGGGTCGAGGACCTGCGGATCGCGCAGATGACGAGGCGACCCAAGCCGAGACCCGACCTCGCTCGACCAGGTAGCTATCTCGCGAATCGGCGCCGCTCCAAAGCTGCGCTGAACCGCGGCATCTTGGCCAACAGTGGGGGACTTCTCGTCCAGCGCCTCAAAGACAAGGCCCTGGGACGGCTCGAAGAGGTTAGCCCGGCATACACGTCGCAGACCTGCAGTGCCTGTGGGCACCGCGCAGCGGAGAACCGTGAGAGCCAAGCGGTCTTCCGGTGCGTGGCCTGTGGGCATCGGGCCAACGCGGATGTGAACGCAGCAGTCAACATCGCGGCCGGACAGGCCGTCAGTGCACGCCGAGAGATGCCTGGTCGGGTTTCGCGGAAGCGTGAACCTCAACTCACTGCCTCTCTGTAGTGGGTTGGAATCCCGTCCCCAGGGGCTGGGAGGATGTCAACGGCGGTAGATCCCTTCGTGGCCGAAGCGGTGGGCGAGTTTGTTGGCGCCGAGGATGAGGACGAGGCCGATCAGGCCTTTCACCAGGCCGACGGCGGCGGCTGGGCCCCACTGGCCGTCGAGGACGCCGTGGAAGTAGACGTAGGTGTCGAGCACCTCGGCGGCGTCCGCGCCGACCGCGTCGCGTTGCAGCAGGATCTGCTCGAAGCCGACCGAGAGGATGCTGCCGAGGTTGAGGATCAGCAGCAGCAAGGTGACCGGGACGATGCCGGGCAGGGTGACGTGCCAGAGTCGGCGCCAGCGGTTCGCGCCGTCGATCGCGGCTGCTTCGTAGTGGTCGGTGTCGATGTTCAGCAAGGCGGCGAGGTAGATGATCGTGCCCCAGCCGGCGTCCTTCCAGATCAGCTGCATGGTGACCAGCCAGGGGAAGAACTCCGGGCTGGTCATCAGGTCGACTCGGGGTAGGCCGAGTTCGCCGAGCACCTGCGGGAGCAGCCCGGTGCCGCCGATCAGTTGCTGGCTGATCGAGATCAGGATGACCCAGCCGATGAAGTGCGGCAGGTAGACGACGCTCTGCACGAACCGGCGGACCTTCGAGCTCAGGATGCTGTTCAGCAACAGCGCGAGCCCGATCGGCGCCGGGAAGAACAGGACGAGTTGCAACAGCGCGAACTTCAGGGTGTTCAGCAGGGCCCGGTAGAAGTCCGGCTCGGCAAAGACGGCAAAGTTCCCCAGCCCGACCCACGGACTACCCCGAAACCCGAGATACGGCTGGTAGTCCTGAAACACGATCACGTTGCCCAACAGCGGCACGTAGTGAAACACCACGAAAAACAGAAACCCAGGCAGCACCAGCAACAACATCGTGCGGTCGCGCCGCAACCGAAGCCGCAACGGCACCCGGCCCGAGGCCGGCGTGGAGCGAGCAGCGGCGCGGCGGGCCGAGGTGGGCGCGGAGAGAGCCGGGGCACGCGTACGGCCGGGGCGTCGGCTGAGGCGATGCATGGTCCTCCTCGGTAGTAACCGTTTGCTGTCCGGATGAGGACACAACCTAGGGATGGGTTTCGCGTTGTGTCAAGGCTTTCGAGCGGATCGGCCTTGACCGGCCCGTCAGTCCATGTTTACGGTTTCTGTAACCGTTTACTAGGAGTGATTCGTGCTGAATCGTCAAGCCGGCGCCCGGATACCGACCCTCGTGGCGATGCCGGAAGCGACCTGGGCGCAAGTCGTCACGCCGCCGGTGCGGGACCGTCTCGAACGGGTCGCCGAGCCGCTCGGTCTGCGGGACGGTGTTCCAGTACTGCGTGAGTCGTTCGAGGCCGTGCGTGCGGAGCTGGCCGAGGCCGAGGTGCTGCTGACCGGGTGGGGTTGTCCGCCGATCACCGCGGATCTCCTGGACGCTGCGCCGAAGTTGCGTGCTGTCGTGCACGCGGCCGGGACGATCAAGACCTTCGTCGACCCGGTCGTGTTCGAGCGCGGGATCGCGGTGAGCTCGGCGGCAGCCGCCAACGCGATCCCGGTCGCGGAGTTCGCGCTGGCTGCGATCGTGCTGGCGGGCAAGCGCGCCTTCCGCCTGCGCGATTGGTACCGGACGGTCGACCACAGCCGCCCGTTGCCGGGTGCACCGATTGTCGGCAACCTCGGTACGACGATCGGCGTATTGGGGGCATCGCGGACCGGCAGGCTCGTGCTCGAGCGGCTGCGTGGACTCGACGTCGACGTACTCGTGAACGATCCCTACCTGAGCGAGTCCGAGGCGTCCGCGTTCGGGGCGACCTGGTGTGACCTGAAGACGTTGTTCAGCGCCAGCGACATCGTGAGTCTGCACGCGCCGCTGCTCCCGGAGACGCGGGGCATGGTGTCGGCTGAGTTGCTGGCCGCGATGCCGGATGGCGCCGTCGTGATCAACACGGCACGGGGCGGGTTGATCGACCATGACGCGCTCGAGCGAGAGTGTGCGTCGGGGCGGATTGATGCGGTGCTCGACGTCTCCGATCCCGAACCGCTGCCGACAAGCTCAGCGCTCCTCCAGTTGCCCAACGTGTTCGTCACCCCGCACCTGGCCGGTGCCATGGGCAACGAAGTGGTCAGGCTGGGCGAGGCCGCGGTCGCGGAGATCGAGCGACTGGCCGCCGGCCTCGACCTGGCCCACGGGATCGACTGGGCCGACCTCGGACGGATCGCATGACACCCGACCCCCGAAGCCTGCCGCCGTCGCCGAACGGGCTGCGGTTGCCGGCGCCGGATCGGCTGTTGTCCTCGCGGACCGGCTACACCCGGGAGACCTGGCTCGCGGTGGCCGATCACTTGCTCGACTCGCTCGTCCCGTGGTTCTCGCCGAGTGGTGCGCGGATCCGGTTGCCGGGGCGGGGGAGTTGGTCGGGGGCGGATTGCGATGGGTTGGAGGGCTTTGCGCGAAGCTTCCTGCTCGCGTCGTTCCGGATCGCCGCCACCCAAGGAGACGAGCGGCTCGTCGAGCGGTACGCCCGAGGTCTGGGCGCAGCCGGGGAGTGGCCGCGGTTGACGCCGTGTTCGCAGCAGATGGTGGAGGCTGCCGCGATCGCGGTCGGGCTGCACGAGTCGCGTGCCTGGTTGTGGGACCGGCTGGACGGACCGGATCAGCAGAAGGTGGTCGACTGGCTGTCCGCGTTCGTCGGCTCCAGGACCTGGGACAACAACTGGCGCCTGTTCCAGGTCGTCGGAGAGCAGTTCCTCGCATCCGTCGGAGCGCCGTACTCGCAGGACGACATCGACAGCGGCCTCGACCGGATCGAGGACTGGTACGTGGGCGACGGCTGGTACACCGACGGCGACGGCCAGAACTTCGACCACTACATCGGCTGGGCGATGCACCTCTACCCAGGACTCTGGGCCCGGATGGCAGGTACGGCGGCCGACGACCGGCTGACTGTCTATCGTGAGCGCCTCCGGCGGTTCCTGGAGGACGCGGTCCACCTTGTCGGAGCCGATGGCGCGCCGGTCCACCAGGGCAGGTCGTTGTGCTACCGGATGGCCGCGGCGGCGCCGTACTGGATGGGGATGCTGCTCGACGCTTCGCCGCTGACACCGGGCCAGACGCGGCGGCTCTGCTCGGGCATGTTGCGGCACTTCGTGGACCACGGTGTGCCGGACGAGCGTGGGCTGTTGTCGCTCGGGTGGCACCACCACTTCCTGCCCATGACGCAGCCGTACTCCGGACCGGGGTCGCCGTACTGGGCCTCCAAAGGCTTCCTTGGGCTGTTGCTGCCGGCCGAGCATCCGGTGTGGACCGACCGCGAGGCCGCCCTGCCGATCGACGAGGACGACCAGGTACGGGCGATGCCGGCGCCGGGCTTTCTGGTGCAGGGCACGCGGCATGACGGCATCGTGCGGTTGCTCAACCACGGCAGCGACCATGCTGCCCCCGGTGAGACCGCCGACCACCACTACGACCGCCTCGCGTACTCGAGCCGCACCGGACCGGAGCTCTCGGCCGACCGGATCGACAACCACGTCGCGCTGGATGGGACAAGCCGGCGTGGAAGGATCGAGCGGATCGCGGTGGACGGCCGTCGCGCAGCCTCCTGGTGGAAGGCGGGCGCCTGGCGGATCGAGGTGGCATCGGTCGTCCTCGGCCGAGTGGAGGTGCGCTGCGTCCTGGTCGATGGACCTGGGGGAGTCACCATTCGCCACGGCGGTTACGCAATCGCCGACCAGCACCGGCCCGACCTGACAACAGGCGAGACGTGGGCTCAGGCGATCCGGACCGATCGCCTGAGCTCGGTTGTGGTCGGACTCCATGGGTACGACGAGGCCGGCGTACGGCGGGGCCTGGACACGAACGCGTTCGGTCCGCACTCGGCGACGCCGTACCTGGTTCGCCGGGAGCATCCCGGTGGTCCGGTGCTGCTGGTGTCGGCGGTGGTACTGTCCGGCGACACGGTGTGGCCCGAGGCGCTGGCCGAGGCGATCGAGGTCGAGGTGGACGGGCTGCGCTGCGTCATCCGGATGGCGGGAGGACACGAGGAGGAGGTGGTGATGGATGGCGGCGGAACCCCCGCGGCCGCGGGCGAAACGTCGTGACCCCGACGCGGCCCGGACCATCCGCGACGTGGCCGAACGCGCCGGCGTCTCCACGGCCACCGTGTCCAGGGTTGTCAACGGCAACTATCCGGTCGCGGCCGCGACCCGGGCCGCGGTCGAGCGCGCGATGCGTGAGCTGGGCTATGTGGTGAACGCGCACGCCCGGGCACTGGCCGGGTCGACGACCCGGGTGGTCGGCATCGTGGTGAACGAGATCGTCGACCCGTTCTTCGCCTACATCGCCCGCGGCGTCCAGTCCGAGGCCGTGGCCTCCGGCCGGCTCTGCCTGGTCTGCTCGACCCAGGGCGACCAGTCGGCCGAGCTGCGGTTCGTCGACCTGCTGCTGGAGCAGCGCGCGGACGCGGTGATCCTCGTCGGCGGTGCGGTCGAGGACAAGGAGTACTTCGCCGCGGTCAGCCAGCGGGCCCGGCAGCTCAAGGCAGCCGGCTCGAGCCTGGTGCTCTGCGGGCGACCGGGGCTGTCGTCGGACTCGTCGGCGTACGCGGTCGAGTACGACAACGCCGGGGGAGCGGCGGCGATCACCGACCACCTGCTGAACGCCGGACACACCCGGATCCTCTACCTCGGCGGTCCGACCGCGCTGTCCACGACGACCGCGCGGCTGCGTGGGTTCGAGCAGGCGCTCGCCGCGCGCAAGATCCCGTTCGACCCGGAGCTGGTCCGCACTGGCGCCTTCGGACGGCAGTGGTCCTACGAGCAGACGCTGCGCGCGCTGGACGACGGCCTCGACTTCACCGCGGTCTTCGCAGCCAACGACATCGTCGCCGCCGGCGTCTACGCGGCCCTGCGCGACCGCGGGCTCTCGGTCCCGGACGACGTCTCGGTGGTCGGGTACGACGACGTCCCGGTGGCGACCGAGTTGCAGCCGGCCCTGACGACCGTCCGCGTGCCGCTGGAGGAGCTCGGCCGGGCAGCAGTCCGGGCCGGGCTGTCCGGACAGGACAAGAACGCGGACCCGTTCGCCCGCCAGCAGCCGGTGGTCACCCTGGGCACCGTCGTAGTGGTCCGCGACTCGGTCGCCCCGCCTCACTCTCCGTGAGTGATCAGCATGGTTCGTTCTGTAACCAGGCGGCCTGTTATGTCCTGACTGATCGCGCCGGTGTCTCAGCGTGACGACGTGGTGCTTGACACAACAGGTTGGGACGCTCGAAACTCAGCACACTTTCGCGATCCGAGAGCGCTCTCAACTCCGTCCAGTTCCAGGGAGCTTTCCATGCGGCCCCGTGCCGGCTGCCGCCCCCTCGCGGCACTCCTCGCCTGTGGTGTCGTCCTGCTCGCCACCGCCTGCGGTGGAACCGGCAAGACGGATGCCTCGGGCAACGAAACCGATGGTCCGCGGATCGAGCTGACCATCGCCACCTTCAACGAGTTCGGGTACGACGACCTGTATCGCGAGTACGAGGCCATGCACCCGAACATCAAGATCGTGCAGCGCAAGGCGCCCACCGTCGACGCCCACGTCAAGAACCTGAACACCAACCTGACCGCCGGGTCCGGCCTGGCCGACATCGAGGCGATGGAGGTCAGCTGGATCTACAACTACCTGGCCAAGGCGGACAAGTTCGTCGACCTGCGCGAGTACGGCGCGGAGGACCTGAAGGAACGCTGGCTGGACTGGAAGGTGTCCGGCGCCACCACCCCGGACGGCAAGATCATCGGTTACGGCACCGACATCGGGCCGGAGGCGATCTGCTACCGCAAGGACCTGTTCGCCAAGGCCGGGCTGCCGACCGACCGGGCCCAGGTGGCCAAGCTTTTCCCGGACTGGGCGTCGTACTTCGCCACCGGGCGGAAGTTCAAGCAGCGGGTGCCGGGCTCGGCCTGGTACGACTCCGCCGTCCTCACCTGGGAGGCGATGCGCAACCAGCTGATCCAGGCCTACTACTCGAACCAGGACCGCTACCTCGGCGCGGAGAATCCGCTGCTGAAGCGGACCTGGGACCAGATCGTCCAGGGCAGCTCGGACGGCCTGTCGGCCAAGCTGCCGGCCTGGAGCGACGCGTGGAACAAGGCGTTCCGGACCGACGCGTTCGCGACCATGGCGTGCCCGGGCTGGATGCTCGGCGTGATCCAGGACAACGCGGGCACGTACGGCACGGGCAAGTGGGACGTCGCCGACGTGTTCCCCGGCGGTGGCGGCAACTGGGGCGGCTCGTACCTCACCGTGCCGAAGCAGTCGCCGCAACCCGAGGAGGCGGCCCGGCTGGCCGCCTGGCTGACCGCGCCGGAGCAGCAGGTCAAGGTGTTCAAGAAGATCGGCTCGTTCCCGTCCACGCTGGACGCGTACGACGACCAGCAGGTGAAGAGCCAGGTCAACGCGTACTTCAACAACGCGCCGGTCGGGCAGATCTTCGTCAACCGGGCCAAGAACGTCTTCCTGAAGCAGCACAAGGGCCCGCGCGAGGGTGAGATCAACCAGATCTTCAGCGCCGCGCTGGCCCGGGTCGACGAGGGCAAACAGGCCCCGGACGCGGCCTGGAAACAGGCCCTCGACCTGGCCGACAAAGCCGCCAACACGAGAACGAAAGGCTGAGCGGTTACACCGGGAAAGTAATACGGTGTGAAGGTCAGTCCGTCGTCCAGAGGAGGACCGATGAAGGACTCTGGTTCTCCGACGTTGGAGCAGGTCGCGGCGCTCGCGGGAGTGTCCCGCGCCACGGTGTCGCGGGTGGTCAACGGGTCGCCGAAGGTGCTGCCGGACACGGTGGCCGCGGTCGAGCGGGCGATCGGGCAGCTCGGCTACGTGCCCAACCGGGCCGCGCGCGCCCTCGTCACCCGCCGGACCGACTCGGTGGCGATCGTCGTACCGGAACCGGACAGCCGGGTCTTCTCGGATCCGTTCTTCGCCGGCATCCTGCGCGGCGTGAGCCTGACGCTCGCGCCGACGTCGTCGCAGCTCGTGTTGCTGATCGAGCCCGCCGAGGGTGACGACCAGCGCTTGTTGCGTTACCTGCGCGGCGGGCACGTCGACGGCGCGATCATCGTCAGCCACCACGGCCGCGACAACGTGCTGCAGGAGCTGGCGCAGTTGCCGTTGCCGATCGTGTTCAGCGCCCGGCCGCTGGGAGTCGACGTACCGGTGGCAAGTGTGGACGTGGACAACGTCGCCGGCGCCCGGACCGCGGTGGAGTACCTGCTCTCGATCGGGCGCCGCAAGATCGGGACGATCGCCGGACCGCTGGACATGACCGCTGGACTGGACCGGTTGACCGGGTACCAGGAGGTGGTGAAGGAGGCTGGGCTGACCGAGGCCGTTGCCTTCGGCGACTTCACCGCGGACGGCGGTGAGCAGGCCGCGCTCCGGCTGCTCGACGAGTTCCCCGACCTGGACGGCCTGTTCGTCGCGAACGACCTGATGGCGACGACCGCCCTGCGGGTGCTGTCGCAGCGTGGCCGGCGGGTTCCGGACGACGTCGCGGTGGTCGGGTTCGACGACTCGGTGATGGCGACCACCACGACGCCGAAGCTAACCACGGTCCGCCAGCCGGTGGAGAAGCTCGGCGCCCGGCTGGCCGAGCTCCTGCTCGCCAAGATCGGCGGCGCCGACCTGACCAGCCCGGAGATCTACGGCACCGAGCTGATCATCCGCGACAGCGCCTGAGGGCTACGGCGGATCGTTCTGGAACTGGAACTGCACCCGGACGGAGTTGTCCAGCGGTACGACGACGGTCGTGTCGGACGCGCTCCACTGCTGCGGCACCAGGAACAGCCGGTCGTCGCCGACCACGAGCAGCCGTAGCCCGTGGTACCGGTAGTTGAAGGTCTGGCCCTCGCCCGGCCGCAAGGCGGTCTCCTCGATCCCCGGGGATCGCAGCGCGAGCTTCTCCTTCGTGTCGAGGATGACGACCGGGAACTGGTCCAGGTTCTCCGCGTCCGCCTTGGCCAGCCCGCGACCGGAGTACTGCGCAGTCGTCGCCGTCGCCCAGAACGCGCAGGTGACGGTGACGACGATGAGCAGCGCGATCAACGACCGCTGGCCGCTGTGGGGTGGGCTCAGCTTGCGCCGGACGTAGGTGAGGTACGCCAGGGTGGCCGCCGCCAGGCCGATCACGCTGGGCACGACCAGGGCGTAGTACGGAAGCTGTCCGATCAACGGGAAGGCGAGCAGACCGGCGATCCCGATCAGCAGGAGTACGACGGTCGCGCGCGAGGCACGCCGTACGCCGGTCTCGGTCGGGTGGATCGCGTTGTGCACGAGCAGTCCCGCGACCGCGAGCAGGGTGATGACCAGCAGCGGGACGAGCAGCGGCTGCGGGCTGCGCATCACGTACTCCTGCGTGCTCAGGCCGATCGTGTCGACGTCGATCCCGAAGTACTCGTACTGCGATCGCGCCGAGACGTAGCCGAAGTAGAACAGCAGCGCGGTGATCAGGGTGACCGGCGTGACGAACTTCGCCGCGAAGGTCACCCACCGCTCGAGCTGGGAATCCTGCTCCGCCATCCGGTCAGCCACCCGACGGTGTGCCGGTAGAGGGTCCGGTAGTGGGATCAGTGGGGGTCTCGAGGGTGTCGGGCTCGAAGACGACCTTGTCCTGGTCGTCCTCGACCAGGTGGTCGCAGTCGTCCTGGGTCGCGCAGGTCGCCTCGATCGGGATGATCAGGCGGACCTCGCCGGTGCCGTTCGCGATCTGCCGGGCGCCGACGTAGCAGGTGTCGAGGTTGCTGGTCTGCCACTCGAGGTTTGCACAGGACTGCCGGTCGCTGGGGCAGGCAGACTGGTCGAGCTCGAAGACTCCGGTGGGCTCGAGCGCCGCCGCGCCGAGCTTCAGCTTCGTGCCCTCGGGCAGTGGGTTCCGGCCGAGCCAGTTGACCTGCGCACAGTGCTCGACGCCGTCGTTGTCGGTGCCGCCGCCGATCGGTGCGGTGGCGATCGAGATCGCCGGTTGCCGGCGGGTGGGTTGCGTGGTCTCCGGAGTGGTCGGCTCGTACGACGGCTCACCGGTGGTCTCCGGCGCGGGGGACGGCGTACCTCCGCCGTTGGGCGTGTCCGCACAGCCGCCGATCAGCAGGGCGACGACTGCGACCGCCAAAGCAGTCCTGCCCATGACGACCACCCCCAGCAACAGAATGACGCCACCAGGTGCCCTCGACAACGGTTGATGGCACCCTTTTGTTCACTCTCTGCTGCGACGACTGTCCTTGCTCGTCACCATTTGGTATCCCTGTCACAAGCGAGGGGGGTTGGATGACCGATCATGAGATCCGGATCGCGTTGGTGCTGAACGGCGGGGTCAGCCTGGCGGTGTGGATGGGTGGGGTGACGCACGAGCTGGACCTGATCCGGCGGGCGTCCGGACCGGAGGGGTCCCCGGCGCCGCAGGCGTACGACGAGGTGCTTGCGCAGCGGTGGCGGGAGCTGTGCCATCAGGGCGAGGAACGGCGACGGGTCGTGGTCGACGTGATCGCCGGGACGAGTGCCGGCGGGCTGAACGGGTCGTTGCTGGCGACAGCGATCTCGAACGGGTCGACGCTCGATCCCGACGGCGAGCACGGGCCCTGGCTGCGGCAGAAGTGGGTCGGGCTCGGGTCGCTCGAGGTCGGGAAGCTGGTGCCGTCGGTCGACAAGCCGAGCTCGGTGCTGGACGGCGAGTACTTCCTGGATGAGCTCGACGAGCTGATCAAGGGGGTCGCGGAAGCCGGCGAGTCGACCGCCGAGGGCGCGGTCACGCTCTTCGTCACCGCGTCCGGCCTCGGGGTGCAGCAGTTCGAGGCGACCGACGCGGCCGGGCAGTGCTTCGTCGTACCGGACCATCGGTACCTCTTCCGGTTCACCAGTGAGCAGACCGCGACGTACGACGGCCAGACCCGGACGTTCTCGGTCGCGGACAAGAACGAGCTGACCAACACCAAGCTGCTCGCCCTCGCCGCTCGGGCCTCCGCGTCGTTCCCGGCTGCGTTCGCGCCGGTCCAGGAGACGCCCAAGCTGGCCGGTTCACCACCGCGGCTTCAGCCCAAGATGGCCGACTCCGGCGCCTGGATGGTGGATGGCGGCGTACTCGACAACGCGCCGTTCGGGCCGGTGCTCGACGTCGTCGCGCGGCGTCCGGTCGGCGGTCGCGCGAGCCGCTACGTGCTGTACGTCGTACCGTCCGCAGGCGTCGGCCATGCGGCGACACAGCTGGTCGGTACCGACGCGCCGAGTTGGCGCAAGGCGGCGCTGTCGGCCGTGCAGTTCCCGCGTGAGGTGGACTTCCGGTCCGACGTCGAGCAACTCGAGCGGCTGCTGCTGGAGGCGGACGCGTCCTGGTCGGACACTCAGCGGCTGTTCGACCGTTGCATGGAGCAACCAGTCGAGCGGGCCCGGCTGTCGGAGGCGGCGAAGGCCCTCCAGCCGACGTACTCGCGGGGCCGGGCGGCCGGTGAGGTGTGGGAGGCGGTGACGATCGCGAGCCAGGACCAGACCACCGTGCTGGACGCCGCGACCTCGTTGTCGGAGCAGGACATCGACGAGATCCTGGCGACCGAGCACCCCTGGGTCCCGGATCCGGATGGTTCGACGAAGCCGCTGCGCACCGATGCCGAGGGCAAGCCGAGTTGGCTGTGGGGGACCGGCGCGGCGGAGCGCGTCGTACGGCTCGTGCTGCGCTCGTTGCGAACCAAGCTGGACAGCGCCGGTGCGCCGCAGCGGGAGGAGTTGGAGCATCGGCTGCAGGCGACGAGCGACTGCCTCCAGAAGACGCAGGCGGTGCGGGACGCGTTGTCGGGGCAATTGGCCAACGCCGAGCTCGAGTTGAAAGTGCCAGGTGGGGCCGAGACGGTCGCGGTCGCGCTGAGCGACATCTTCGAGGACCTTCAGGTGCAGCGGGCGCTCGGGGAGGCGTTCGCCGACCTGGTCGTGGCCGTCGGCTGGGAACTGGTCGAGACCGCACTCGAGGTGGAGATCGTGTCGCGGTGTACTTCGGCCCGGACGCCGCAGCAGCGCAGTGCGCCGTTCCAGTTCGTCCGGCTCGGCCCGGACATCCCGCTGACCCTGCTGGACGACCTGCAGGAGGGCTCGGTCGCGAACCTGCTGAAGGACCGGATCCTGTACGGCACCCAGGTCGGGCACTTCGGCGCCTTCGGTGCGGCGGACTGGCGGCGGTGGGACTGGCTGATGGGCCGGCTGCACTGCGTCGCGCACCTCGGCGCCCTGCTCGGCGCCGATCCGGACTGGATCCGCGAGACCCAGCGGCAGGTGCTGTTGGCCGAGGACTGGAAGGTCGAGAAGGTCGCCGAGCGGGTGCAGCGGCTGGCCGACGACTTCCGCGAGGCGACCGTGCTGTCCGCGCTCACTACGATGCGCGACGAGCTGAACCAGTCCGCCGAGGGTCGCGCGACGACGAAGGGCCTGGCCGACCGGATGGTCCAGGTCTCCGTCGCGCTCGGCGAGCAGCCGAGCAGTTGGGTCAAGGCCATGGCGGACCGCAAGTATCAGCCGAAGTCATGGCTGCTGCGGTCCGCGCGGTGGTTCACCGAGCCGGCCCGGACCACGCTGTGGGAACGGCTGATCCGGAATCCCAAGCTGACGCCGGCCAAGCAGCCGCTGCTCTTCCAGCGGTGGTTGCCGCTGGCAGCGATCGGGCTGAGCATCGTCCTCCTGATCGTCGCCGGGGTCGTCGACGTGGCCGCCGTACGCATCATCGCGGCACTGCTCGCCGGACTCGTCCTGGCTGCGGGTACGGCGCTCGGAGTGGTGAGCTTGTACGTCGGCAGGGTCCGCAGCCGGATCCAGGCGTGGATCGCGGCGAAGATCCCGAAGATCAGTCCAGAGTCACGAAGTCGATGAGCTCCTCGACCCGGCCGAGCAGGGCCGGGTCGAGATCGGCGTAGCTGGTCACCTTCGACAGGATGTGCTTCCAGGCCGCGGCCACGTCGGCCTGGTCGGTCGCGGGCCAGCCGAACGCCTGCAGCACACCCTTCTTCCAGTCCTGCCCGTGCGGGATCTTCGGCCAGGCCTTGATCCCGACCGAGGACGGCTTGACCGCTTCCCAGATGTCGATGAACGGGTGGCCGACGACCAGGACATGCTTGTTCGTCACCTGCGCGGCGATCTTCGACTCCTTGGAGCCCTCGACGAGGTGGTCGACCAGGACGCCGAGCCGGCGACCGGGGCCGGGCTGGAAGCGGTTGACGATCCCGGGCAGGTCGTCGACGCCTTCGAGGTACTCGACCACGACGCCCTCGATGCGTAGGTCGTCACCCCACACCTTCTCGACCAGCTCGGCGTCGTGCCGGCCCTCGACGTAGATCCGGCTGGCCCGGGCGACCTTCGCCCGGACGTTGTCGACCGCCACCGAGCCGGACGCCGTACGCGTCTTCTTGGCCGGTCCGGCCTTCTTCGGCGCCTTCAGGCTGACCGGCTTGCCGTCCAGCCAGAACCCGGGCCCGAGCGGGTAGGTCTTGATCTTGCCGTGCCGGTCCTCGAGGTCGACCACGCCGTGCTCCCAGCGCACGACGGCCCCGACGAACCCCGAGCTCGGCTCCTCGACGACCATCCCCTTCTCGAGCTCCACCTCGACGGTCCGCCCGTTCTTGGGCTTCCGCCAGTCCCCAGCCAGCACGTCGTTCCCATACCGATCAGCCACCGCCCAACCGTATGCCGTGCCCGGCCTCTGACCGCTCAACCACACACCCCTGCGGGGGGTGCGTCGGAGTGAAGCGAGTGGACCTGGGGCTGCGGGACGTCGGTGGGCGGTTAGAACATGGGAGCGGTGTGGTTTTGGGTTGGTTGGCGGGTGGGGGAGAGTCTGGTCAGGAGGAGGTAGGTGAGGAAGCCGGCGACGATGCCGACGGCCCAGGAGTAGTCGTAGAGCGGTTGGAGGAAGGGGATCAGGCCGTCCTCGGGGAACGGGCCGGCGCCTGGGTTCGAGTACGCGCCGCCGACTGCGAGGAGTGAGCCGAACAGGGTCGCGACCACGGCACGCCAGTTCCAGCCGGCGGAGTACCAGTAGCGGCCGCCGGCCTGATAGAGGTCGGCGAGGTGCAGTTGCGTGCGGTCGATCAGCCAGTAACCCGCGATCAGCACGCCCGCCACCGACGCCAGCAGGCCGCCGTAGAAGGACAGCCAGACGAAGATGTAGATCGACGGGTCGGAGATCAGCCGCCACGGCTGGATCACGATCCCGATCACGCCGGTGACCAGGCCCGCGGTCCGGAAGTTCAGCCACCGCGGTACGGCGTTCGCGAAGTCGTACGACGGACTGACCACGTTCGCGGCCACGTTGCACGACATCGTCGCCAGGATCGCCATCACCAGGCCGATCGTCACCACTACCGGGTTCTCGAACCGCCGGGTCAGCTCGACCGGGTCCCAGATCGCTTCGCCGTACAGCAGCACGGTGCCGGACGTGGTGATGATCGAGACCAGCGCGATGAACGACATCGTGGTCGGCAGGCCGATGATCTGGCCCCAGACCTGCTGGCGCTGGCCCTTCCCGAACCGGGTGAAGTCCGGCATGTTCAGGCTCAGCGTGGCCCAGAACGCGATCATGCCCATCAGCGCCGGCGCGAAGATCTTCCAGAAGTCGGCGTCCCAGCCGAGTTTCGACGGCTGGTCCAGGATCGGGCCGAGGCCGCCGGCCTTGACCAGGATCGCGATCATCAGCGCGAGGAACGCGACCGTGACCAGCGGCGCGGCCCAGTTCTCGAACCGGCGCAGGCCTTCGATCCCGCGCCAGATCAGCACCATCTGGATCCCCCAGAAGAACGCGAAGCTCAGCCACTGCGTCCACGGGTGCCCGCCGGCCGCGGCGGCGTTGGTCCAGCTGTCGCCGGCCAGCTCGCCGACGATCACGTAGATCGCCTGGCCGCCGATCCAGGTCTGGATGCCGAACCAGCCGCAGGCGATGAAGGCCCGGAGCAACGCCGGGAAGTTGGCGCCGCGGACGCCGTAGAAGGCGCGCGCGAAGACCGGGAACGGGATGCCGTACTTCGTGCCCGCGTGGCTGTTCAGCAGCAGCGGGACCAGCACGATCAGGTTGCCGAGGGTGATGGTGATGAACGCCTGCAGCCAGTTCATCCCGAGCGCGACCAGGCCGGCCGCGAGCAGGTAGCTGGGGATGTTGTGCGCCATCCCCATCCACAGCGCCGCGTAGTTGTACGTCGTCCAGTGCCGCTCGGGCAATCGGGTCGGCGCGAGCTCCGCGTTCCCGTACGGGCTGTCGGCAACCGCCTCCGGATCGGTCAGCTCGACCCGTCCGTCCGGGTGCACCGTCTGCTCAACCGTCGCCATGAACCCCACCACCCGATCCGCTCGAGGACGCACTTCGCAACAAGTTGCGCCCTCAGGTGACGTGCTGTCAACGGACAACTACAAAGGTTGTGTTTTGAGGCAGGTCAGCTGGGGCCGAGCAAGGGGAGTGTTGGTCTGCGGGGAGTACCGAGGGCTTCGTAGCCGCGCTTGATGGCGTCTTGCAGGTGCTCGAGCGGCCACGGCCAGTCGTCGGTGTGCTTGAGCGCGTCGTCCAGGGACGTGCCGGCGTGGTGGAGGCCGGAGATCGTGTTGGCGACCGTGCCGAGGTCGCCGGCCTGGTCGCGGACGAACTCGGCGTCGACCACGGCCCCATGACCAGGGACGACCTTCGCGGTGTCGGACAGCATCCCGATCACCCGGTCGATCGTGTCGGGCCACTCGAGCGGGAAGGAGTCCTGGCCGTACGACGGTGGCGCCGACTCCTCGACCAGGTCGCCGACGAAGAACACCTCGGCATCCGGTACGACGACCACCGTGTCGCCGGACGTGTGCGCGTTGCCGAGGTGCAGCAGCTCGACCCGGCGGTCGCCGAGATCGATCACCTTCGCGACGGCGAACGTCGTACCGGCGAGGTTCTCCTCGGCGGCAGCGTTCTCGTGCAGGTAGACGGTGGCGTCGGCGAAGACGCTGTTGCCGACCACGTGGTCGAAGTGGGCGTGGGTGTTCACCACCCAGCGGACCGGTACGTCGGTGAGCTCGCGGATGTGGTCGAGCAACTCAGCAGCTTGTTCGGCGGTCGCGCGGGTGTCGACCACCAGTGCGCCGTCCGCGCCGACGACCAGGCCGACGTTGAGGTCCCACTCGTCGTACCGGCGGACCCAGCAACGATCCCCGACCTCGGTCCACCTGCTCATCCACGTCCTCGCTTCGCTCCGGGCGCGGATGAGGCACAAGGCACACTGCGCTCAATGATGAACTCGCTCCGCTCGTTCATGACGCCGAGGTTACTTGCTCAGCACGTCGCCCCTGACCACCTGCTTCCGCTCGACACCGCGGAGCAGCACGCCGACGTTGTCGCCGGCGTTCGCGACCTTCACCGTCTTGCGAAACATCTCCAGGCCGGTCACCTCGGTCTGGAGCAGCGGCGAACCGGCGCGGCTGAGCAGCACCTGGTCGCCGACCGCGACCGTGCCGGCGATCACCCGGCCGGTGACGATCGTGCCGCGGCCCGTGATCGAGAACACGTCCTCGACGGTCAGCTCGAACCCACCCGGCGGCACGCTGTCCTGCGGTCGCGTCCCCGGGAAGGTGTTCGCCTCGCCGGCACTCTTCCAGAACTTCCATCCCATACACCGACCCTAGCGATCGGGAAGCTCCATCCAGGGGGCGGAATCGCACTTGAAGGGTGGTCGGGGGGCGCTTAGTGTCACGGTGGCGATTCCGCAAATTTTCCGAGCCTGGAACCGAAACTTTCGAAGGGCGGACGGCGTGACGACACGACGTGCACTGGTGGTCCGGGGCGGGTGGGAAGGACACTCCCCGGTCGAGGCGACCGACCTGTTCATTCCCAATCTGCGCGAGAACGGGTACGAGGTGACCGTCTCCGACACGACCGAGAGCTACCTCGACCTGGACGGCACCGACCTGGTCCTGCAGTGCGTCACCATGAGCCAGATCGAGCCCGAACACTTCAAGGGCCTGGACGCGGCGATCCGCAAGGGCACCGGCTTCGCTGGCTGGCACGGTGGGATCGCGGACTCGTTCCGGAACAACTCCGACTACAGCTTCATCACCGGCGGCCAGTTCATCGCGCACCCGCACGGGTTCACCGACTACCGGGTCGACATCGTCGCCGAGCACCCGATCGTCGAGGGCATCACGCACTTCGACGTGCACACCGAGCAGTACTACGTGCACTACGACCCGACGAACACCGTGCTGGCCACCACCACGTTCCGCTCGCACCCGGACTACCCGTGGATCGAGGGCACCGTGATGCCGGCCGTCTGGACCCGGACCTGGGGCCTGGGCAAGGTCTTCGTCTGCACCGTCGGCCACAAGCTGGACGACCTCGAAGTGCCGGAGGTCCGGACCATCATCGAGCGGGGGCTGCTGTGGGCGAGCAAGTGACACGCGTCGGCATCGTCGGCACCGGGGTCATCTCCGGCACGTACCTGGAGCACCTGGGCATGCTGCCCGGCGTCGAGGTCGTCGCCGTGGCCGACCTGGACGTCAGCCGCGCCCAGGCGATCGCAGACAAGAACCAGGGCATCCGCGCCCTGTCGCCCGACGACCTATACGCCGCGGACGACGTCGACATCGTGCTCAACCTGACCATCCCGGCCGCGCACGCAGCGGTGCACCAGGCCGCGATGGAAGCCGGCAAGCACGTGTACGGCGAGAAGCCGCTGGCCGTGGACCGCGCCGAGGCCGAGCCGCTGCTGAAGTACGCCGCGGCCAACAACCTGCGCATCGGCTGCGCGCCCGACACCGTGCTCGGCACTGGCACCCAGACCGCTCGGGCCGCGATCGACCGTGGCGACATCGGCGTACCGACTGCTGCGACTGCTTCGTTCGTCACGCCCGGCCACGAGCTGTGGCACCCGGCGCCGGAGTTCTACTACCAGCCCGGCGGCGGCCCGGTCCTCGACATGGGCCCGTACTACGTGACGAGCCTCATCACCCTGCTCGGTCCGGTACGGCGAGTGGTCGCCCGCGCCGGCCAGTCGCAGCAGGAGCGGAAGATCCACACCGGTCCGCGAGCCGGCACGACCTTCGGCGTCCAGGTGCCGACGCACGTGACCGGCGTACTCGAGCACGAGTCGGGTGCGCTGACCACGCTGCTGATGTCGTTCGACGTGTGGGCCGCCCGGTTGCCTCGGATCGAGGTGCACGGGACCGAGGGGAGCCTGTCGGTGCCGGACCCGAACGGCTTCGACGGCAAGGTCGAGATCGCCACCGCCACGAACCGGGACTGGATCGAGCTTCCGGTCGCGGGAGGGTACGCCGGAGCCGGCCGTGGGGTCGGGGTCGCGGACATGGCCCGGGCGATCCGCAACGGCGAGCCGCACCGGGCCGACGGCGCGCTGGCCTACCACGTGCTCGACGTCCTCGAGTCGGTGCTCGAGGCGGCCGCGCAGGACCAGCCCGTGGACGTCGCGAGTACGGTCGAGCGTCCGGCCGCCGTACCGTTGGGGGCATCTCCCGAAGTCGCCTGAGACCCGCCCCACGCCGCAAGCCGGCGTCGGCGGCTACTACGGCTCGGTAGACTGGCACTCGAATCGTCTGAGTGCCAGGGGTCGACGCTGAGAGAGGGTGGTGCGCGTGCTGGACGAACGCAAGCTCGATGTTCTCCGCGCCATCGTCGAGGACTACGTGGCGACCCACGAGCCGGTCGGCTCGAAAACGTTGGTGGACCGGCACAACCTCGGAGTGTCGCCGGCCACCGTGCGTAACGACATGGCTGCGCTGGAGGAGGAGGGGTACATCACCCAGCCGCACACCAGCGCCGGCCGGATCCCGACCGACGCTGGCTACCGGCTGTTCGTGGACAAGCTGAGCACGGTCAAGACGCTGTCCGTGGCGGAGAAGAAGGCGATCACCTCCTTCCTGGCCGGTGCGGTCGATCTGGACGACGTCGTCCGCCGGACCGTGCGGCTGCTCGCCCAGATCACCCGCCAGGTCGCGATCGTGCAGTACCCGTCGCTGAACCGGTCGAGCGTCCGGCACATCGAGGTCGTCACGATGACCCCGCGCCGGCTGCTGCTCGTGCTGATCACCAGCACCGGCCGGGTCGAGCAACGGATCGTCGAGCACCCGAACGACGTCGACGAGCAACTGATCGCGGACCTGCGGTACCGGCTCAACACAGTCCTCGCCGGGCAACGGCTGACGGAGGCGACCACGTCGCTGGCCGCCGTACCGGAGCTGTTCGCTCCGGGGGACCGGCACCTGGTCGCGTCGATCGTCACCACGCTGCTGGAGGCGTTCACCGACGAGGTCGGCGAGCAGCGGATCGCGGTCGGCGGCGCCGCCAACCTGACCCGGTACGGCGACGACTTCGAGCGCAACGTGAAGCCGGTGCTGGAGGCGCTGGAGGAGCACGTCATCCTGCTCAAGCTGCTCGGTGAGGCGACCAACCCGCAGACCCTGACGGTCCGCATCGGGCACGAGAACCCGTTCGAGGAACTGGCCACCACTTCGGTGGTCGCGACCGCGTACGGGTCCAAGTCGGAGGCGCTGGCCACGCTCGGCATCGTCGGCCCGACCCATATGGACTATCCGAGCACGATGGGCGCAGTCCGGGCCGTCGCGCGCTACGTCAGCCAGATCCTGGCCGACTCCTAACGAATTCAACCCCCTGGTCTGGAGTATGAGCACCGATTACTACGCCGTCCTGGGTGTCAGCCGCGATGCGACACCGGACGAGATCAAGAAGGCGTACCGCAAGCTGGCCCGCCAGTACCACCCGGACGTGAACGACTCCGAGGACGCGCACCACAAGTTCCAGGAGATCGGCCGCGCCTTCCAGGTGCTGAGCGACCCGCAGAAGCGGCAGATGCACGATCTCGGTGGTGACCCGTTCGCGGCCGCCGGCGCGGGCGGCGGGCCCGGCGGGTTCGGCCAGGCCTTCACGTTCACCGACATCATGGACGCCTTCTTCGGCCAGACCGGCGGGGCGACCCGCGGGCCGCGGCCGCGGACCCGGCGCGGCCAGGACGCGCTGATCCCGCTGCGGATCGACCTGGGCGAGGCCGCGTTCGGCACCACCCGGGAGCTGAAGGTGGACACCGCCGTACTGTGCCCGACCTGTTCGGGGTCCGGCGCGGCGGCCGGGTCCGAGCCGGTCACCTGCGACATCTGCCACGGTCGCGGCGAGGTCACCCACACCCAGCGGTCGTTCCTCGGTGAGGTGCGGACGATGCGGCCGTGCCCGAACTGCCGCGGCTTCGGCACGATCATCCCGAACCCGTGCGTCGAGTGCTCCGGCGACGGCCGGGTCCGGTCCCGGCGGACCGTCACCGTGAAGATCCCGGGCGGCGTCGACACCGGCACCCGGGTGCAGCTGTCCGGCCAGGGCGAGGTCGGCCCCGGCGGCGGCCCGGCAGGCGACCTGTACGTCGAGATCGAGGTCGAGCCGCACGACATCTTCACCCGTAACGGCGACGACCTGCACTGCACGGTCACGCTGCCGATGACGGCGGCAGCGCTCGGCACGACGATCGACTTGCCGACGCTGGAGGGCGAGACGACCCCGCTGGAGATCCGCCCGGGCACCCAGTCCGGTACGGCGATGACGCTGACGGCTCGCGGTGTCCCGCGGTTGCGGCACGCCGGTCGTGGTGACCTGATCGTCCAGGTCGTGGTCGAGACCCCGACCAAGCTCGACGACTCGCAGGCCGACCTGCTCCGGCAGTTGGCCGGCATCCGCGGCGAGGAGCGCCCCCAGGGCCAGGTCCAAGCCACCCACAAGAGCGTCTTCGGCCGCCTCCGTGACGCCTTCGGCGCCCACTAGGAGATGGGCGTCGCGGTCTTCTTCTGCAAGGACCTGTCCGGTGCCGAGCTGACACTGGATGGTGCGGAAGGTCGGCATGCTGCCGTCGTACGGCGGATCGCGCCGGGGGAGCGGATCCGGCTGACCGACGGGCGTGGGGCGTGGGCTGAGGGTGTGGTCACGGATGCCTCGAAGTCGGGGGTGACGGTTGCCGTTGACAACCGTGGGGCTGTGCCGGCGAGTCGGCCGCGGTTGGTCGTCGTACAGGCGCTGCCCAAGGGGGAGCGGGCCGAGCTGGCGGTGGAGATGCTGACCGAGGTCGGCGTGGACGTGATCGTGCCGTGGAACGCGGAGCGGAGTCAGTTCCGCAGCAACCCGGAGCGGTCCGCGAAGACGCTGGCCAAGTGGCGGGCGTGGGCCTTCGAGGCGAGCAAGCAGTCCCGGCGAGCGTGGTTCGCCGAGGTGGCTCCGATCGCGACCACCGCCGAGGTCGCCCGACTGATCGCAGCCGCCGCGCTGCCCGTCGTACTGCACGAGGAGGCCAAGATCCCACTCGCCTCGCTCCACGTCCCCACCGACGGCGACATCGTCATCGTGATCGGCCCCGAAGGCGGCATCTCGCCGTCCGAGCTGGCGACCTTCGCCGCCGACCCGATCCGCCTCGGCGACACCGTCCTCCGTACGTCGACCGCCGGCGTCGCCGCCGCGTCCGCCCTACTCGCCCGCTCGCGCTGGACCTGACGACGCCCTAGCGCCGTCGCGATTCCCGCGCCGGACCTGAGGCGCTACTTGACATAGATCGTCTTGGAGTCGGTGTCTGTCATGGCGCCGGTGTCGGCGGAGAGCAGGTAGGCCTCGATGCGCCACTCGCCGGGCGTGAGTTTGAGCGGGATGGCGAAGGGCGAGAAGGTCTGGCCCTCCTTGGTGTTGACGTAGTGCGCCTGCGTCGCGCGGGTCTTCAGGTTGGTGGCTCGCCAGTTGACCGTGGCCTCGTAGGCGGCCGCGATCCCGGTGACCGTGACCGGGCTCTTGGTGACCTGGCCGTCGGCGAGGTTGTCGATCCACACCAGCGCCTGGACCTTGCTCTGCTGGGCGCGGCTGATCGGCCGGCTGGTGTCGACGTGACCGAAGAGCGGGCCGCCGGGCCGGCCCTGCTGGGTGATCCGGATCGGGACAGTGTCGTCGCCCAGCGCGCCTTGGACCGTGTAGACGAGTTGCTGGGTCGCGACGTTGGCCGCGGCTCCGTCCAGCTTCGTCTGCGGGAACTGCTTGAAGTCGACCGTGACGATCCCGTTGGCCCGGGTCACGGAGCTCACCAGGGCGCCGCGCCAGGGGGAGTAGTAGTCCGGGTCGCCGGCATCCTTCGACGTCATCATCCGGACCGCCTCGAGCGTGGGCTGCCGGTCGGCGACCCTGATCCAGGTGCGGTACAGCCGGACTGTCGGCTCGGCACTGGTCGAGCCGACCTTCTCACCGAGCCAGTACACCGGTACGGCGTCCGACGTCGTCGGCTCCGCCGTACCCCGGAAGGTCGGCGGGGTCTTCTTCTCGGGTGCGGTGGTCGGCGCGCTCGGCAGCGTGCTCGGGGTCGGGACCGGGCTCTCGGGTGCGACCGTCGGGCCTGGTGTCATCGGGCCGGTCGCGCTCGTCGCCGTACCGGGGCCGGCGACCTGGTCGTTGTCCGCGGTGGTGGCGCCGTCGTCGAGGACGGTGAAGGCGCCGATCGCCGCGGCGGTGCCGATCGCGGCCGCGCCGGCGGTCAGCACCCATGGCCGCCGGGTGGCCGGGCGGCGCTGGTTGCGGACCCGGGCCTGGATCTCGGGCAGGGCGTCGGACGGCTCGATCCGGTCGGCCTCGTCGGCCAGCGCCCGCCGCATCAGGTCGTCGAACGAGTCGTTGGTCTGGTCGTTCATGGCTTCTGCTCCAGGAGCTGGCGGAGCGACTTGCTCGCCCGCGCGGCGTGGCTCTTCACCGAGCCCCGGCTGATCCCCATCGCGTCGGCGATCTCCGCCTCGGACAGGTCTCCGTAGTACCTCAGCACCATCACGGTGCGTTGTTTCTCCGGCAGGGTGCGCATCGCGTCGATCACCCGGTCGGTCTCGATGGTTCGCAGTACGGCGTGCTCGGCGCTCGGCTCGTCCGGGAGCGAGCGGGGCGTGTGCTTGTCCACCACCACCAGGTGGCGCTGGCGGGAGCGGCAGCGGTTTACCACCGTGGTGCGAAGGTAGGCGAGCGCCTTGTGCGGGTCGCGCAGCCGGTTCCAGCGGCCGTGCATCGCGACGAACGCGTCCTGCACGATCTCCTCCGCCGTACCGGTGTCACGCAGCAACAAGGCGCCGAGGCGGACCAGCGACGTGTAGTGCGCCGTGTAGACAGCCGTCAGCGCCTCGTCGGCATCCCACGAGGACTCATGTGTCACGCCCTCTTCGTACACCACCGCCGGTTGCGCCACGAAAAGACGACGCAAAGACCCTGTCCCAGGTTGACAACGGCGCGCAAGAAGATCACGGCTCGGGCGTGTTCCGGGGAATTACAAGTGAGGGTGTCGGACGGGCGGGCTAGCATGGGTGGGGTCATATCACCGGCATCAGGAGGAAGAGCCTGTCCAGGCCACGCAGTATCGAACCGGAGGCGCGCGCGAACGGCGCTGCCACCGCCACGCAGGCGTCGCACAAGATCGTCGTGCCGAACAGCATCGACATGGTGGCCCTGCTCGGAGCCCGGGACGAGTTCCTCCGCATCGTCGAGAAGGAGTTCGCCGCCGACATCCTGGTCCGCGGCAACGAGATCACGCTCACCGGTGAGCCCGCCGAGCTGGCGCTGGCCGAACGGCTGATCGACGAGCTGATCGCGGTGGTGCGGACCGGCCACGGGCTGACCGCGGACTCGGTCGAGCGCAGCATCGCGATGATCAAGGCGGCCACCGCCGAGAGCCCGCGCGACGTGCTCACCCAGAACATCCTGTCCAGCCGCGGCCGCACCATCCGGCCCAAGACGCTGAACCAGAAGCGGTACGTCGACGCCATCGACAAGAACACCATCGTGTTCGGGATCGGCCCGGCCGGCACCGGCAAGACCTACCTGGCAGTGGCCAAGGCGGTCCAGGCGCTGCAGGCCAAGGAGGTCAACCGGATCATCCTGACCCGGCCAGCCGTCGAGGCCGGCGAGCGGCTCGGGTTCCTGCCCGGCACCCTGTCGGAGAAGATCGACCCGTACCTGCGGCCGCTGTACGACGCCCTGCACGACATGCTGGACCCGGAGTCGATCCCGCGGCTGATGACGGCCGGCACGATCGAGATCGCGCCGCTGGCCTACATGCGCGGCCGGACCCTGAACGACGCCTACATCATCCTGGACGAGGCGCAGAACACCTCGCCGGAGCAGATGAAGATGTTCCTCACCCGGCTCGGCTTCGGCTCCAAGATGGTGGTCACCGGCGACGTCACCCAGGTCGATCTGCCGACCGGGACGAACTCGGGCCTGCGGGTGGTCCAGGAGATCCTCGACGGCGTCCAGGACCTGACCTTCTGCCGGCTGACCTCGCACGACGTCGTCCGGCACAAGCTGGTCGGCCGGATCGTCTCGGCGTACGAGAACTACGAAGGCCCTGACGGCAAGAGATGAACGTCGAGGTCAACAACGAGTCCGGGGTCGAGATCGACGCGAACGGACTGATGCGGCTCAGCCGGTTCGTGATGTCGTCGCTGCGGCTGCACCCGGAGTGTGAGCTGTCGATCAAGCTGGTCGACGAGGACACCATGGCGCGCTATCACGTCGAGTTCCTGGATCTGCCGGGTCCGACCGACGTGATGTCGTGGCCGATGGACGAGCTGCGGCCCGGCGCCGAGGACGATGGCGAGCCGCCGCTCGGCCACCTCGGCGACATCGCGCTGTGCCCGACCGTCGCGGCCGCGCAGGGCGCCAAGGCCGGTCACGGCACCTGGGCCGAGCTGGAGCTGCTGACGGTGCACGGCATCCTGCACCTGCTCGGGTACGACCACGCCGAACCCGCCGAGAAGGCGGAGATGTGGGACGTCCAGGGCCGCCTTCTGGAAGCATGGCGAGCCCCCGGCAACCGGCTGGAGGGCGCCTGATGGCGCCCCACGGACAGGAGTGACGTTGCGGTGACCTCCCACGACCTCGTTCTGCTGGTTGTGGCTGCGGTGCTCGTCCTGCTCGCCGGTCTGTTCGCCGGCGCCGAGGCGGCACTGTCGTCGTACTCGAAGGTGCGGGCGAACGAGCAGGTCGAGCAGGGCAACCTGCGCGCGGTCCGGCTGCGCGACCTGCTCTCGGACGCGCCGCGCTACCTGAACTCGCTGCTGCTGGTCCGGCTGATGTGTGAGATCACCGCGATCGTGCTGGTCACCCAGGCGCTGTCGGAGGTGTTCCCGGTCACCTGGGAGCACATCCTGATCACCGCGGTGGTGATGGTGCTGGTGTCGTACGTGATCATCGGGGTCGCGCCGCGCACGCTGGGCCGGCAGCACTCGGACCGGTTCGCGATCATCTCGGCCGGTCCGGTGATGGCGCTGACCCGGGTGCTCGGGCCGCTGCCGAAGTTCCTGATCATGATCGGCAACGCGCTGACCCCGGGCAAGGGGTTCGCCGAGGGCCCGTTCGCCACCGAGGCCGAGCTGCGGGCGCTGGTCGACTACGCCGAGAAGTCGGCGGTGATCGAGTCCGGCGAGCGGCAGATGATCCACTCGGTGTTCGAGCTCGGAGACACCATCGTCCGCGAGGTGATGGTGCCGCGGACCGACATGGTCTACATCGAGAAGCACAAGAAGCTGCGCCAGCTCACCTCGCTGGCGCTGCGCTCGGGCTACTCGCGGATCCCGGTGATCGGGGAGTCGCTGGACGACATCCTCGGCGTCGTCTACCTCAAGGACGTGATGCGCCGGGTGTACGACAACGCGCAGGCCGAGTCGACCGAGCGGGTCGAGTCGGTGATGCGGCCGTGCATGTACATCCCGGACTCCAAGCCGATCGACGAGCTGCTGCGCGAGATGCAGGCGGCCCGGATGCACGTCGCGATCGTCGTCGACGAGTACGGCGGAACCGCCGGCCTGGTCACCATCGAGGACATCCTGGAGGAGATCGTCGGCGAGATCACCGACGAGTACGACGAGGTGCCCGACTCGGTGCAGGAGCTGTCCGACGGCGCCTACCGGGTGTCGAGCCGGCTGCCGATCGATGAGTTGGGCGAGCTGTTCGGGGTCCCGCTGGACGACGACGACGTCGACACCGTCGGCGGCCTGATGGCGAAGCTGCTCGGCAAGGTGCCGATCCCTGGTGCCGAGGTGGAGATCGCCGGCCTGTCCCTGACCGCGGAGCGCCCGTCCGGCCGCCGCAACCAGGTCGGTACTGTGCTGGTACGGCGGGAGGAGACCGCCAACCCGTCACCCGACCAGAACCACCAGCACGCCTGATCGCCCGCAGCACCCCCGGATCCCCATCCATCCCGCCAGCTGTCGCAGTTCGAGTTCTTTGGAGTTTTTCTTGTCAGACCTGTCCGCCGAGGACGCCAAACTCGTCACCCTCGCCCGCGCGGCCCGCGCCCGGACCCGGGCCGCCGAGGGCGCCGCCGTACGGGACACCGACGGCCGGACGTACTCCGCCTGTACGGTCGCGCTCGACACCGTCGAGCTGACCGCGCTGCAGTTGGCGGTCGCGATGGCGCTGTCCTCGGGGGTGAAGGGCCTGGAGGCCGCCGCGGTGGTGACCGAGTCGGGGTCGGTCGACGTCAACGTCGTCCGGCACTTCGCCGGCGCCGCCATTCCCGTAGTCGTTGCCAATGGCACCGGAGAGGTCCGCGATGTCGTCCACACCTGAGCCCTTCAAGTCCGGGTTCGCCTGCTTCGTCGGCCGTCCCAACGCGGGCAAGTCCACCCTCACCAACGCCCTGGTGGGCAAGAAGATCGTCATCACCTCGTCGAAACCGCAGACCACGCGGCACGCGGTCCGCGGGATCGTGCACCGGCCGGACGCCCAGCTGGTGCTGGTCGACACGCCCGGTCTGCACAAGCCGCGGACGCTGCTCGGGGAGCGGCTGAACGACCTGGTCAAGACCACCTGGGCCGAGGTCGACGTGATCGCGGTGTGCCTGCCGGCCAGCGACAAGATCGGCCCGGGTGACCGGTTCCTGGCCGGTGAGGCGGCCAAGGTCGCGAAGACGCCGAAGGTCGCGCTGGCCACCAAGGCCGACCTGGTCGAACCGGACCGGATGGTCGGGCACCTGGCCGAGATCCAGGCGCTCGGGGAGTCGGTCGGGATCGAGTGGGCCGCGATCGTGCCGGTCTCGGCGACGTCCGGGTACCAGGTCGACGTGGTCGCTGACGAGCTGGTGAAGCTGCTGCCGGAGGGCTTCGCGCTCTACCCGGACGGCGACATCACCGACGAGCCCGAGGAGACGCTGGTCGCCGAGCTGATCCGCGAGGCGGCGCTGGAGGGGGTGCGTGACGAACTGCCGCACTCGATCGCGGTCACCATCGACGAGATGGGCCTGCGCGAGGGGCGTCCGGAGGACAAGCCGCTGCTCGACGTGTACGCGAACATCTTCCTCGAGCGGGACAGCCAGAAGGGCATTGTGATCGGCCACAAGGGCGCCCGCCTGCGTGAGGTCGGCGCGGCCGCCCGGCGCCAGATCGAGGCGCTGCTCGGGACGCCGGTCTACCTCGACCTGCACGTCAAGATCGCCAAGAACTGGCAGACCGACGCGAAGCACCTCCGCAAGCTGGGCTTCTGAGTGACCCTGCAGAACCCGGTGTACGCCGCCCTGACCGGCCCGCACACCACCTTCGCCGAGATCCGTGGCAACGCCCGCTGCTATCCCAAGCCCGTCGCGCCGTTCCTGGGTCTCCCGGACGACCCGACACCTCAGGACTGGTCGGATGCCGCCGCCCTCCTCGGCGCCGGCACCACCGCCGCCATGATGCGCCCGGACCTCCCGATCCCGGAGAGCTTCAAGCTCGACCGCCAGTTCGACCTGGTCCAGTTCGTCGCCCCGCCGACCCTGGCAGCGGTCGACGACGAGGCGGTCCTGCTCACGCTGGACGACGTACCCGAGATGCTCGCCCTCGTGGCGCTCACCGATCCAGGGCCGTTCCGGGCACGCACGATCGAGCTCGGCACCTACCTCGGGATCCGCCGGGGTGGTGAGCTGATCGCGATGGCCGGCACCCGGTTCGCGCTACCGGAGTACACCGAGATCAGCGCGGTCTGCACGCATCCGTCGTACCGCGGGGAAGGCCTGGCCACGCGGCTGATCCGCGCGGTGGCTGCCCACATCGAGTCGACGGGCAGCCACCCCTTCCTGCACACCGGCGGCACCAACACCACCGCCATCCACCTCTACGAGTCCCTCGGCTTCACCCTCTCCAACCGCATGAAGGTCACCGTCGTCGAGGCCGTATGAACGAGCTGCAGTCTCTTGGCAAGCTGCTGGAACGCGACCGAATGTTCACCGAGCGCCTCACCCGAGAGACAGCAGGACTCCACCTCACCGGCCTCGCGGTCGACGCCGACACTAAGGAGGACGGACAGGCCGACCGGGTAACCGATCTGCTCGGCCTCGGACACCACCGCTGACGCCTGCACAGTCCGGGATTGCGCACGGTCGCAGCCATTGCCGGTTGCGTTTATTGCGCCTGTTGCGGATAATTCGATTATCGATCGAGGAGGTGCCTGGTGGTCCGGCCGAACCTTGCCGCAGCTCACCCAGATCCGGCAGAGGTCCGCACAGCAGACGTCGCGCTGCGTCACGTGCGAAACTATCTGGCCCATCACAGGGAGGCTCGCGATGTCCGTGTCTTGGTGGACGAGGACCCGACCCAAGAAGCGCTCGTGGTGCCCCGCAGTGCGGTTGAGTTGCTGGCCCGGATCCTTGCGCACATGGCTGCCGGGCAGGGAGTCTCCGTCGTACCTGCCGACGCCGAGCTGACCACGCAGCAGGCGGCAGATCTGCTGAACGTGTCGCGCCCGTTCCTGATCGGCCTGTTGGACGCCGGAGAGATCGAGTACCGGAAGGTCGGCAAGCACCGACGGATTCGGGCTGACTCCCTGCTCGACTACAAGCGCACGGACGATCAGCGCCGCCGCGAAGCAGCCGACGAGTTGACTGCACTCGGCCAGGAGATGGGCCTGCAGTAGCTGTGGCTTTCCGAGTGATCTACGACGCGAACGTTCCACGCGTAGTTGATCGTCACCGACAATCTGAAGGACTTTCCCGATGACGCTCTGGCCGGCTGGAACGTCGAAGCACGGAGCCCGGACGAGTTTCTGCACGATCTCATCGACCTCGACCGGCAAGCCGTGTACGGAGCTGTCCAGAGGATCGCCGACTCGATGCGGAATCCCCCAGGCACGGTTGACGACGTACTGGCCTCACTCGAGCGGGAAGGGCTCGTCGAGACCGTGGCAGCTCTGAGGCATTGACGGTTTTGTTGCGTCCGTCGTATGCCCCGACTCGGTCTAAAGCGCCTTCTGGAAGTCCGGGATTCGGGTGATGATGCGGTAGTTGAGGGCCTCGTTGATGGCGATCATGTGGTCGTTGGACTCGGCGTTCCAGGTGTCGAGCTGGGTGAGGGTGGGCTCCTGTTCGCGCATCCACAGCAGCATGGCCGACTTGACCAGCGCGCCGAGGCGATGGCCGCGGTGGGCACGGGCGACGGCTGTGTCGTTCTGCTCGGCGATGTGCGGGCGTTCGCGCTCGACCGTGATCGTGGTGTGGCCGGCCAGCTCGCCGGTCGCCTTCTCCCGGGCGATCACCCGGTAGAGGGTCCGGTCGCTCTTCAGCTGCGCCTGCTCGTAGGCCCGCAACCGCTCCGGGCTGTAGACGTCGTCCTCGATGTCGAGGTCGTCCTTCGGCGCGTCGTTGATCGACTCGGTCACCGCGACCATGCCCTCGAGCAGCTCGTCCGGCAGCTCACCGGTGATCTTCACCAGCTCGTACGCCGAGGAGGCGGGCACCGAGTCGTCGTACAGCTTCTGGACGACGGCCCAGTCCAGCCCGACGATGTCCTGGCGCCGGTTCACCTCCATCGACTTGCGCTCGAACCCGTGCCGGCGGGCGAACGCGTCCGCCTTCGGCAGGTCGAACGTGCTCATCCCGATCGAGTCCCGGCCCAGCTCGGCGGCCAGCCGCTCGGCGTACGCGACCAGCTCCGACCCGATGCCGCGACCGCGATGGTCGGGATGGACCTGGATGTCGGTCCACACCAGGTTCGTGTTGTCGTACGTCGGCATCTGGGTCTCGAGGATGCCGACCGCCGTGCCGTCCTCGTCCCGGGCCAGGAAAGCCTGGCCCGGGTTGAGGTCCCAGCCGTACCGCAGTCCGTTCGCGTAGCCGCGCGGTGTCGGCAGCAGCACTTCCGGACAGTCCACCTTGGCGCCGGCGCTCAGCACCGCCACTGCGTCGGCGCACCCGACCTCGTCGTCGGGAAGCAGTCTCGTGATCTCCACGACCACAGCTTCCACACCGGCGCCGTTTACCGCGAGTGATTTTTCGCGGTGGGGAAGTCACCGCACGTGCCAGGCCTGGTCGATTCGCTGCACGATCCGGTTGCCCGCCCGGTCCGTCGACGTCACCCGGAGCGTGGCGTCGGTCCCGGCGGTCGCCGCCGGCAGCTTGGCGCCGACCGTGCCATGACCCCGGTACACCAACGACAGCGGCTGCCAGGTCTTGCCGTCGTACGACACCTCTGCGGTCGTCTGGAAGCGACCCGGTCCGTTGGCGCCCGGCTGGTACCCAGGCGTCAGCTCGAGCCAGGCACCACCAGCGGCCGGTACGGCGTTGTCGCTGCCCGCCTGCAGTGCGTACTTCAGCTGGACCAACGGCAGCACCGTCTTCGACTTCGCCGTACCGGACCTGAACGACCATTGCGTGCTCGTGCTGGTCGACGTGTCCGCCCAGGTGCCCGGTGTGCGCGAGACATCCAGGCTGAGCTCGTACGACGCCGTGCCCGGAGCCACCGGGAAGTCGGCGACGGACCAGTTCTTCCGCCCGACCTCGACGCCGTTACGACGCAGTACCAGCATGGTCTGCTCGCGCCAGTCGTCACTCCAGCCGTACGTGCTCAGGTCACCGCTCACGTACTGCGGGATGGTCATCCGGATCGCATCCTCGTACCGCGCGACCGCGAAGCCGTCCACCGCGGGAACTGCCGGGCGGCTGATGGCCCGCCACCACTGCTGGGTCGCGTGCTCACCCCTCCGGTAGGTGCGGGGGAGGCTGTACTCCTGCCCGGTCGCGTTCTCGAACCCACCGATCCCGGCCGCTGTCGCCGGCCGGGACCACGAACAGCACACCCTTCGACTTCGACAGCCTGTCGATGGTCTGGCTGAGCGGGTCGGTGCCGTCGGACGGGATCGAGCTGCTCAGGCCGAGGGTGATGACGCGGGCGCCCTGCTCGACCGCCCACTCGATGCCGGCGATGGCTTCGGACTCCGTGCCGCTGCCGGTGTTGTTGGCCGTCCTGGATCGACTCACCGGGGAAGAAGCTGGCCTCGGCGACGACCTGGTTCGCCAGGTCGGGATGGCCGGCGTCGTACCCCGTGCTGAGTACGGCGACTTTCACGCCGCTGCCGTCGTACTGGCTGCCCTTGGCCTGCGCTGCCTTCGCTTGGGCACCTGTTGGGGTCGTGGTCGCGGCGCGGGTCCGGGCGTCGAGCCACAGCTTGCCGGGCGACCGCTTGGCGGCGAACGACTTCCAGAACCCGCGCGCCTGGGACTTGTCGGCGTCCGCGTTGATGACCGGCAGGCGCTTGGTGTGCGCGTCGTCGTAGCCCTGGGCAACGAGTTGGCTCAGGTTGAAGAGCCGCGGGTCGACCGTCCCGGACTGGACGTGCCGGTAGGCCGCCGCCGGTACGACGGTCAGCTCGCCGCCGTGCTCGCTGGTGAAGTAGCCGGCGTTGCCGAGCAGCCTGGCGGAGTGCCGTCCGTCCGGCTGGGTGGTGTACTCGGCGACGTCGCCGGTGACCAGCGTGATGCGGTGGGTCTGGGCGTTCTTCCCGGCGCGGCGCTGAGACGTGATCGGGGCACGATGTGTAACCTTCCGAGGCCCTGACGGGCGCAGGACACTCGGTGCAAAACCCTGACAGTTGCCTCCGGCCCGTTCCATGGCGCGGCCTGACCAACACCCGTCATGACCGGATCCGGTCAACAGACAAGATCCTGCCATTCTCGACGGATATCCGGCATCCGTGCAGAGATCTTGACCGGTTCCAGACCGGGGAGAAGACTGCGAAGCGTGGACGTCGACGGCGATCTCCACCAGTCGTTGCGCAGCGTTGCGCTACGGGTCACCCGGCCGCGGGTGGCCGTACTCGCCGCTGTGCACGCGCACCCGCACGCCGACACCGACGCGATCATCCGGGCCGCCCGGGAGGATCTTCCGGACGTGTCCCACCAGGCGGTGTACGACGTACTGCGTGCCCTCACCGACGTCGGCCTGGTACGGCGGATCCAGCCGGCCGGATCGGTGGCGCGCTACGAGGCCCGGGTGGGCGACAACCACCACCACCTGGTCTGCCGGTCGTGCGGCGCCGTCGTCGACGTGGACTGCGCGGTCGGTCATGCGCCGTGCCTGACCGCGTCCGACGACCACGACTACCTGATCGACGAGGCCGAGGTCGTCTACTGGGGCCTGTGCCCCTCCTGTGCCGCCCCCGATTCCTGACCTGAGCACCGAAAGGCTGAGCATGTCCGACACGTCCGGTGTAACCCACCACGGCAGCGAGAGCGAGAATCCGGTCATCGACGCCCCGACTCCGCGGGCGACCCGGCCGAGGACGAACCAGGACTGGTGGCCGAACCAGCTGGATCTGTCCATCCTGCATCCGCACGCGACCAAGTCGAACCCGATGGAGGACGGTTTCGACTACGCCGCGGAGTTCGGGAAACTCGACGTCGACGCCCTGAAGGCCGACATCGTCGAGGTGATGCGGACGTCGCAGGACTGGTGGCCGGCCGACTTCGGCCACTACGGACCACTGTTCATCCGGATGAGCTGGCACGCGGCCGGCACCTACCGGATCGAGGACGGCCGCGGCGGAGGTGGCGACGGGTCCCAGCGGTTCGCGCCGCTGAACAGCTGGCCCGACAACGCCAACCTCGACAAGGCCCGCCGGCTGCTGTGGCCGGTGAAGCAGAAGTACGGCCGGAAGATCTCGTGGGCCGACCTGCTGGTGCTGGCCGGCAACGTGGCCCTGGACGACATGGGCTTCCGCACGTTCGGGTTCGGGTTCGGCCGCGAAGACATCTGGGAGCCGGAGGAGATCTACTGGGGCCCGGAGGACACCTGGCTCGGCGACGAGCGCTACAGCGGTGACCGCGAACTGCACGGCGCGCTCGGCGCCGTCCAGATGGGCCTGATCTACGTCAATCCCGAGGGGCCCAACGGCAACCCGGACCCGCTCGCCGCGGCCCGCGACATCCGCGAGACGTTCCGCCGGATGGCGATGAACGACGAGGAGACGGTCGCGCTGATCGCCGGCGGCCACTCGTTCGGCAAGACGCACGGCGCCGGTCCGGCCGAGCAGGTCGGTCCCGAGCCCGAGGCCGCGCCGCTCGAGGCGCAGGGCCTCGGCTGGCACAGCGACTACGGCACCGGCAAGGGCAAGGACACCATCACCAGCGGGCTCGAGGTGACCTGGACGAGTACGCCGACCCAGTTCGGGAACGGCTTCTTCGAGAACCTCTTCGGCTACGAGTACGAGCTCACCAAGAGCCCGGCCGGAGCCCACCAGTGGGTCGCCAAGGACGCCGAGGAGAACGTGCCGGACGCGCACGTGCCGGACCTCAAGCACCGCCCGACGATGCTCACGACCGACTTGGCCCTGCGCCTCGACCCGGTCTACGGGCCGATCTCGCGGCGCTTCTACGAGAACCCGGACGAGTTCGCGCTGGCCTTCGCCAAGGCCTGGTACAAGCTGCTGCACCGCGACATGGGCCCGGTCTCGCGCTTCCTCGGCCCGTGGATCCCGGAGCCGCAGCTCTGGCAGGACCCGGTCCCGGCAGTCGACCACGAGCTGATCGGCGACGAGGACGTGGCCGCGCTCAAGGAGCGGATCCTCGCGTCCGGTCTGTCGGTCGCGCAGTTGGCGTCCACCGCCTGGGCGGCCGCGACCAGCTTCCGCGGCACCGACAAACGCGGTGGTGCGAACGGCGGCCGGATCCGGCTCGAGCCGCAGCGCAGCTGGGAGGTCAACGAGCCGGCCGAGCTGTCGAAGGTGCTGCAGACCCTGGAGCAGATCCAGCAGGAGTTCGGGAAACCGGTGTCGCTGGCCGACCTGATCGTGCTCGCCGGTGGCGTTGCGGTGGAGCAGGCGGCGCGGACCGCGGGTCACGAGATCACCGTCCCGTTCCATCCGGGCCGCACCGACGCTTCGCAGGAACAGACCGACGTCGAGTCGTTCGCCGTACTCGAGCCGCGGGCGGACGGGTTCCGCAACTACCTCCGGGCGGGGGAGAAGCTATCACCCGAGACGCTGCTGCTCGACCGCGCGTACATGCTGACCCTGACTGCTCCGGAGCTGACCGTCCTGGTCGGTGGCCTGCGCGCGATGGGGATCGGTCGTGGGCAGCACGGATTCTTCACCGACCGGCCCGGCGCGCTGACCAACGACTTCTTCCGGAACTTGCTCGCTCCCGGGGCGGAGTGGAGGACTTCGGAGTCGGAGGAGAACGTCTTCGAGATCCGCGACGGCGCGACGGGCGAAACCAAGTGGACGGCGACTCCGGTCGACCTGGTCTTCGGCGCCAACTCGCAACTCCGGTCCCTGTCGGAGGTCTACGCGAGCGCGGACGCGGAGGACAAGTTCCTGGCCGACTTCGTCGCCGCCTGGGTCAAGGTGATGGAGCTGGACCGCTTCGACCTCAAGGGGTAGGCATTCCGTAGGCGTGGTCGATGGTCATCGAGAAGACCAAGCGCTTGTCGGTGACCATCGCCCGGCGGTACTCGTCCCAGTCCGGGTGCTCGCCGGAGGCGGTTCGGTAGTAGTCCACGAGGTCCTCGACCACGTCGTCGTACGGGTCCGCGGCGACCGGGCTGAGCTCGGCCTTTCCTTCGAGGACGACGTACGAGCGGCCGCCGGGACCGTCGACGTACAGGCTGGCGCGCGGGTCGCGGCGCAGGTTCTTCGTCTTGGCCCGGCCGTCGGTGAGCGACACCCGGATCCGCTCGCCGTCGAAGACATACGTGACGTTCGACAGTTGCGGCCTGCCGTCGCGCTTCAGCGTGACCAGCACACCGAGGCCGTGGGTGCCGATCCGGTCCGCGAGATTTCGAGTCATGGCGTAAAGCTTAAGAATTCAAGCACGCTTGAAGGCAACTCGACCTGTGGGTTGGCTGAAGAAAGCCGGCCGAAGCTGGTCCGGGTGCGTGCGGCCGGAAACGATCGAGGGCATGAGCGAGATCAGCGAGCGGGCCGCGGTGCGGCGGCTGAACGATCGGCTCGGGTTCGGGCCGGCGCCCGGTGAGCTGAGCGCCGGGTACGACGAGACCGTGCGGCGGCTGCTGGGACCGGGACCGGATGCGGCTGCCAACGCGTTCGCGCCACCGACCGGGCTCGAGCCACCGGCCAAGGCTGCATCGAAGTCGAACGGCTTGTCGAAGGAGGAGCGGAAGGCGGCGGCGCGGCAGCGGGTGGGGCAGGAGCGGAAGCTGGACGTCTGGTGGCTCGACCGGATGGTGGCGAGCCGGACGGCGTCGGAGCGACTGACCTGGTTGTGGCACGGGCACTTCGCGACCAGCAACCAGAAGGTCCGCAACGCCGCCTGGATGCTGGCCCAGAACCAGACCCAGCGGACGCACGCGCTCGGCCGGTTCGGTGATCTGGCGCAGGCGATGGTCGTGGACACCGCGATGATCCGCTGGCTCGACGGCCAGCGGAACCGGCGCGGGACGCCGAACGAGAACCTGGCCCGCGAGTTCCTCGAGCTCTTCACCCTCGGCATCGGCCACTACACCGAGAAGGACGTGGCCGAGGGAGCGCGCTGCCTGACCGGCTGGGTGCTCAGGCCGAAGGCGACACTGCAGCGGCGGCGCTTCGACGCCGGCGCCAAGACGTTGTTCGGTACGACGGGAAACTTCGATGCCAAGGGGTTCGCCGTACTGGCCTTGAGTCAGCCGGCGTCGGCAGGGTTCGTGATCGGGCGGCTGTGGTTCCGGCTGGTGTCGGCGACGCCGCCGGACGCGGTGACGGTCGAGCGGCTGACGAAAGCCTACGGTCCGTCGCGCGACGTGCGGTCGTTGCTGATGGCAATGGTTGCGGAGGCCGCGTTTCGGGATGCGGAGTCGGCGTTGGTGAAGCAGCCGGTGGAGTGGGCGGTCGGTCTGATGCGGGCGTTGCGCATCCAGCCGGGGAAGCTGGCCGAGAAGGAGCAGACGAAGCTGCTGGCCGGGCTTCGCGGTATGGGGCAGTTGCCGTTCCGGCCGCCGAGTGTTGGCGGCTGGCCGTCCGGTGCGAGCTGGTTGACGACGTCGGCAGGTCTTACCCGGCTGCAACTCGCGCAGCATCTGGTGAAGCAGGCCGAGTTGCCCGCCCCGTCTGTGGACAAGGTGGGCGAGTTGCTCGGCGTTGATGGTTGGTCCGCCCGGACGAAGGCGGCGCTGGCCGGTGTGAAGGATCCCGCGCAGCTGACGGCTGTCGCCGCCTGCGCACCCGAGTACGTGGTCAGCGGATAAGGAGGACCGATGGACAACCTGACCAGACGGCGATTTCTGACCCTGAGCGGCGTCACTGCTGCCGGAGCGCTGGCCGCAGGGGCGACCCAGGTGAACTGGTCCGATCTGATGGCCGCAGCGGTCGACGATCCGTTGCCGAGTGACCAGTCCGTGTTGGTAGTGATCACGCTGTACGGCGGCAATGACGGACTCAACACGGTTGTGCCTGCGGGCGATCCGGCGTACCAGAAGGCACGACCGGAACTCGCGTACGAGCCGGACGAGGTGCTCGACCTGGGCGACGGACTCGGGCTCAACCCGGGGATGAGCGGGCTCAAGGGGCTGTGGGACGACAAGCGGCTCGCGATCGTGCGCGGTGTCGGCTACCCGGAGCCCGACCGCAGCCACTTCCGGTCGATGGCGATCTGGCAGACGGCGGCGCCGAAGTCGCCGGTGCCGTCCGGGTGGCTCGGGCGGTGGCTGGACGCGACCGGTGCCGACCCGCTGCGAGCCGTCTCAGTCGAGCCGACGCTGCCGCCTTTGCTGGCTGGGGAGACGACTGCGGCTGCGTCGCTGCCGTTGCGTGGCTTGGCTCTGCCGAAGGGTGCGGTCGGTACGGCGTACGCCGCGCTGGGCGAGCCCAGTCCGGGGGAGGGGCGCTGGCAGGCGCGGGCTGCGAAGGCGGTGCAGGACCTGCAAGAGGCGACTCGGGTGCTGGGTCAGGCAGTCCGCACCGGGCACGAGCAAGAGGAAGAGGAGGACGAGCAACGCACGCAGGGCGCTTCCGCCGGCGGCATGTCCCAGCTAGGCGCGCAACTCGACCTGATCGCCGGCCTGATCGAGGCCGGCGTACCCACCCGCGCCTACTCGGCTTCCTTGGGCGGCTTCGACACCCACGCCGATGAACGCGGCACCCAGCAACGCCTCCTGACCGAGCTGGACAAGGCCCTGACCCCCTTCGCCCAACGCCTCCGCAAGTCCGACCGCGGTCGCAACGCCGTCGTCCTCGTCTACTCCGAATTCGGCCGCCGAGTCCAAGCCAACGGCAGCGACGGCACCGACCACGGCACCGCCGGCCCCGTCTTCCTCCTCGGCGACAAAGTCACGGGCGGCTTCTACGGCGACCAACCCAGCCTCACCGACCTGTCCAACGGCGACCTGAAAGCCTCAACCGACTTCCGGGACGTCTACGCCACCGTCCTCCGAGACGTCCTCGGTGCCGAGCCGGGCAAGGTGCTGGCCGGCCACCAGACGACCATCGACGGACTGTTGCGGGCGTGACATGTACGAGAGAACAGGATGTAGTGCCCGGCATCGGGCCCCGACGGGTTGCCGTGAGCGTGGCCGTGCTCGGTGGCGTCGGACACCTCCTGTCCTCAGGTACGCATCGGGAGGTGGAGGCGGAAGGCGGCGCCGCGCCTGCCGTCCGGCCGATCGGTGACCGTGAGCTCCCCGCCGTGCGCCCGGGCGACGCCGCGGGCGATCGACAGGCCCAGGCCGGCCCCCTTGCTCTGCGGGCCGTGAACCAGGCGGTGGAAAATCCGCTCCCGCAACTCCGCCGGAACACCCGGGCCGTCGTCTGCCACGACCAGGCCGGTCGGGCCGACCTCGATCCGCACGGTTCGGGCGCCCACCTGGCGGGAGTTGTCCAGGAGGTTGGCCAGGACTTGGGCCAGGCGTTCGGGGTCTGCGGTGACCGTGGCGGAGCCGGTGACGTTGACGGTGAGGTCGGGGGCGACCAGGCGGAGGCGGGATGCTTGGGTGTCGGCCAGGTGACGGAGGTCGACCTGGGCGAGGTGGAGTTGGAGGCCGGCGTCGATTCGGCTGAGCTCGAGGAGATCCGCGACCAGGGTTCCGGCTCGGCGGGATTCGCGGACCAGGAGGAGCTCGAGCTCCTCGCGGCGGGAAGCCGGAGCATCCGGGCCTAGTTGGATCAGCGTCTCGGCCGCGGTCTGCAGGCCGGCGACCGGCGTCCGCAGCTCATGTGCGGCGTCCGCGACGAACTCGCGCATCCGGTCCTCCGACCGGCGGGCCGTCCGTTCCGCGCCCTCCAACGCGTCCAGCATCTCGTCGAAGGCGGCCGCCGTACGCCCAAGCTCGGTGTCAGCCCGTTCCGGCTGCAACCGCCCACCACGCCGACCCGCGGCGATCGACCGAGCGAGACCGGTCATCGCATCCAGCGGCGCGAGGGCGAACCGCATGCCGATCACGAGCGCGAGCGCAGTGATCAGAATCGCCGCAGCCCCAGACACCAACAGCACATTGAGCAACCGCGCACTCGCATCCGCCAGCAACGCAGTGTCCGCCGACAACAGCAACGTCGCACCACGGGTCCGCTGCCCGGCCTGCAACGTCGCCCGCACCTGGCGCACCGTCCCACCCGGATCCACCGGCGGCGCACCAAGCTGCTGCCCCGACCGCAAGATCAACGTGACCCGGACCCCGTCCGCGTCGATCCGCCGAACCAAGTTGCCTGGCGCAACGTTCTGCCGCGCGAGCTGCTGCGCCAGCTGAGCCCGCCCGGTCAGCAACGAGTCCAGGCTGCGCTCAGCCTGCGCATCAAACACAGCCTTCACCGTCAACCCAGTCACCGGCAGCACCACCAGCAGTACGGCGATCGCCGTCAACGTGACCCGCACGCGCAGGGACGCCGTACGCAGCGGCCTCATGTGGGCGGCCGCAGGACGTAGCCCGAGCCCCGGACCGTGTGCAGCAACCGTGGACCGTGTGCCTCCAGCTTCCGGCGCAAGGCGCTCACGTGGACCTCGACCAGGTTGGCCGCGTAATCGTCGTACCCCCAGACCGCCGTCAGCAGCTGGGTCTTGCCGACGACCTTGCCGCTGCGCCCGGCGAGAAACGCGAGCAGCTTGTACTCCGTCGCCGTCAGCTCGATCGCCTCCCCAGCACGCCGCACAGCTCCCGCCTCGACGTCGACCGACAGGTCGCCAACCTCCAGCACAGTCCGGAGCCGACCCATCCGCCGGAGCAGCGCCTCCACGCGCGCGATCAGTTCGGCCAGCACGAACGGCTTCACCACATAGTCGTCGGCGCCGGTCCGCAAACCGTGCAAGCGGTCCTCGACACCGTCACGCGCGGTCAGCAGGATCACCCCGGCGTTGGACGTCTCCCGGGTGACGGTCAGCAGCTCGAACCCGTCCCGCCCGGGCAGCATCACGTCGAGCAGCACGAGGTCCGGCCGGAACTCGGCCAGCTCCCGCTCGAACCCGTCGCCATCCGCCCGGGTCCGGACCGTGTGACCGGCCTCGGTCAGCGCGATCCCGACGCCGGTCCGGATCGGTTCCGCGTCCTCGATCACCAGCACCCGCGCCGCCATCCGGCCATCCTCGCACTGCCCGGGGCCCGGTCCGCAGCGGCTCCGCAGGGTTCTTCAGCACATCTTCAGCCGGGCCCCCGTCACTCTGCGTGTCTCGCCCGGCGGACCCCGGGTTCGACGGGCCAGGGGGTTTGTGCTTAGACTCACTGGCATCATGCGGCACCAGCTTCTCCTCCTTCGCTGCCGCGGCGAGGCCTGACAAGGCCGGTTCCCTCGCCGCGGAGTCTTGACGTACGCCGGTCGTCCTCACGACCCCGCAGTACACCTCCCGAGGAGAACCCCCGTGGCACCGAAGAATCAGCCCAAGCCCGTCCAGCAGCCGTCCGGGATGCCGATCCAGCGCTACCGCGCGTTTCCCCCGATCGACCTGCCGGACCGCACCTGGCCCACGAAGTCGGTCGACAAGACCCCGCGCTGGCTGTCCACCGACCTCCGTGACGGCAACCAGGCCCTGGTCGAGCCGATGTCGCCGGCCCGCAAGCGGCGGATGTTCGACCTGCTGGTGAAGATGGGCTACAAGGAGATCGAGGTCGGTTTCCCGAGCGCCAGCCAGTACGACTTCGACTTCGTCCGCAGCCTGATCGAAGAGGACGTCATCCCCGACGACGTCACCATCTCGGTGCTGACCCAGGCCCGCGACGAGCTGATCGAGCGCACCGTGCAGTCGCTGCAGGGCTCGCCGAAGGCGACCATCCACCTCTACAACGCGACCGCGCCGCTGTTCCGCCGGGTCGTCTTCAACGTCGACAAGGCCGAGTGCCTGAACATCGCGGTCCGCGGCACCGAGACGGTGATGAAGTACGCCGACGACATGCTGGGCGACTGTGAGTTCGGGTACCAGTACAGTCCGGAGATCTTCACCGGGACCGAGCTGGAGTTCGCGCTCGAGGTGTGCGAGGCGGTCAGCGACCAGTGGCAGCCGGCCGAGGGCCGCGAGATCATCCTGAACCTGCCGGCCACGGTCGAGATGTCGACGCCGAACGTGTACGCCGACCAGATCGAGTGGTTCGCCCGCAACCTGACCCGGCGCGAGCACAGCACGATCAGCCTGCACCCGCACAACGACCGCGGCACCGCGGTGGCCGCGACCGAGCTTGCGCTGATGGCCGGCGCCGACCGGGTCGAGGGCTGCCTGTTCGGCCACGGCGAGCGCACCGGCAACGTCGACCTGGTCACGCTCGGGATGAACCTGTTCAGCCAGGGCATCGACCCGCAGATCGACTTCGCCGACATCGACGAGATCCGCCGTACGGTCGAGTACTGCACCCAGATGCGGGTGCCCGAGCGGCAGCCGTACGCCGGTGACCTGGTCTACACCGCCTTCTCCGGATCCCACCAGGACGCGATCAAGAAGGGCCTGGAGGCGCTCGACAAGCAGGCCGCGGCCGAGGGCCGGCACGTCTCGGAGATCGCCTGGGAGGCGCCGTACCTGCCGATCGACCCGAAGGACGTCGGCCGGTCGTACGAGGCGGTCATCCGGGTGAACTCGCAGTCCGGCAAGGGCGGCGTCGCCTACATCATGAAGTCGGAGCACCGGCTCGACCTGCCGCGCCGGCTGCAGATCGAGTTCAGCCGGGTGATCCAGCAGCACACCGACTCCGAGGGCGGCGAGGTGAACCCGCAGCACATGTGGGACATCTTCGCGGCCGAGTACCTGGCGCCGGGCAAGCTGTCGCTGCTCACGGTCAACTCGTCGTCCGGCGAGGGCCAGGGCGACCAGCTCCGCGTGCAGGTGTACTCGAACGGCGTGCCGCACGAGCTGGTCGGCGAGGGCAACGGCCCGGTCTCGGCGTTCGTGGACGCGATCAAGCCGCTCAAGTACGACGTCCGGGTGCTGGACTACCACGAGCACGCGCTGTCGGCCGGCGGTGACGCACTGGCCGCGGCGTACGTCGAGTGCGAGGTCGGCGACGAGGTCTACTGGGGCGTCGGCCGCGACGCCAACATCCTCACCGCGTCGCTGAAGGCGGTCGTCTCCGCAATCAACCGCGCAACTCGCTGATCGGGTAGCGGTTGGCCCTTTCGTTTGGTTGGGTCGGCCGGGTGATCAGCGTTCGCGAGATCGACCCGGCCGACCTGGCCCTGTTCGACGAGTGGTACGACGCGCTGCGGGCCGGCGTGGTCGCGGGACGCGAGGCCGCGATCGTGGTCGGCCGGGACGCGCTCGGGTTCTCGCTGCGCAACCCGGGACCGCTGAAGCGGCGGCTCGCGGTCGGCGCGTTCGAGGACGACCGGGTGCTCGGCGCGATGCTGTTCGAGTACCGGCTGACCGACAACCTGGACACGGTCGAGGTCGAGATCGACGTCCCGCCGGAGCATCGGCGCCGTGGCATCGGTACGGCGCTGTGGCACTGGGCGGTCACGCGGGCGGCGCAGCTCGGGCGGACCATCTTCCAGACCGAGATCGGCGTTCCGTCGTCGTCGGAGGTCTGGCCCGGTGCCGCGTTCGCAGCGAAGCTCGGGTTCTCCGTCGAGCATGTCGAAGACCACTTCGTCGTACCGTTGCCGTACGACGACGTCCGTCTCGACGACTTGCGTCGTACGGCGGGGGTCCTGGACGGGTATCGCCTGACCTCATGGGCCGGTGTGTGCCCGCCGGAACACCAGCAGGCGTACGCCGATCTGCACACCGCGATGGATCACGACGTACCCACCGGCGGGATGACCCGCGAGGTCGTGCCGTGGACGGTGGAGAAGCTGCAGGCGAGCGAGCAGCGGATCGACCGGAACTACCTCGCGCTCGTCACGATGGCGCACACGCTGTCGGGCGAACCTGCCGGCTACACGTTGATGTATCTGCCACGGGCCGACGCGTCGCATGCGCAACAGGACGACACCTTGGTACTGCGGGAGCACCGCGGACACAACCTGGGCACGCATCTCAAGCTCGCCAACCTCGATCAGCTGGCGAAGCACCGGACCAAGCAGCGCTACCTGCACACCTGGACGGCGCAGTCGAATGTCGCCATGCAGATTGTCAACAATCGCTTCGGTTTCCGCGCGGTCGAGGAACATCGTGAGCTCGAGCTCACCTACCCGCGGCTGCGTCCGGCCGCTCGCGCGATCGTCCTGGATCCCGACGACCGGGTGCTTCTGGTCCGCTTCGAGTTCGCCGACGGACCGCTCTGGGCGACGCCGGGCGGCGGTCTGGAGGCGGGGGAGTCGCTGCGGGACGGACTGCATCGTGAGCTGCAGGAGGAGATCGGCCTCGACGCGCCGGCCAACCCACCGCACCTTTGGCACCAGGAAGTAGTTGCCGAGGGGCACGCCTCCGGCTACGACGGCGTCATCAACGACATCTTCCTCGTCCGCACCGATCCGTTCGCGGTTGGTGGCACCCTCACTGCCGAGGAGTTGCAGGCCGAGCACGTCCACGGTCACCGGTGGTGGACCTTGTCCGAGCTGCAGTCCCATGAGGGCCGCTTCGCCCCTCGCGACCTTTCCACTCTGATCGAAGAACTGCTGCGCTCCGGCCCACCCACCACCCCGACGCGGCTGGGCCTGTGAAGCTCCGCCACGGCGCCCGAGCGCTCATCCTGGATCCCGCCAACCGGCTCCTACTCCTACACGTCGTACTCTCGGACCGCTCGTTCTGGCTCGCGCCCGGCGGCGGCATCGAAGCCGGTGAGACCGCCCAGGAATGCCTCACTCGCGAGCTTCGCGAGGAGCTGGGATTGTCGACCGCGGACGTCCGGGAGCACGTCTGGCGTCAGGAGGCGATCGGCCCGTACGCCGCCGGCCACGACGGGGTGCGCAGCGACTACTACCTCGTGCGTACTGCGCATTTCACACCTGAGCCCACGCCCGAGTGGGAGCGGGAGCTCGTCGCCGAGTGCCGATGGTGGAGCGTCGACGAACTGCTGGCGGCTGATGCCGTCTTCGCACCTCGTGAATTGCCGGAGCTGATCCGCGCCTTGCTGACCGACGGTGTGCCTGCTCACCCACTCCCCGTGGGGCTGTGAGAAGTGTGTGCGAAGTCCGTGAGGAAACGGCTGTGGGGGAGGAACGCGGCCTAGCGTCGGTGGTGTGAGACCTCGACATTGTGCTGGCTGGTTCGTCCCCGTTCGATCCACCGACGGCATCGCCGTACTGCAGACCGGGCGGCTGCCCGACGGTCCTCGGGTCGGCATCGCATTCACCACCCTCGCACTGCTCCGCGCCGCGACCGGGCCGCGCCAGGAGTTCGTCCGGCAGTCCGAGGAGGCGCTGCGCGACCTGTTGGCGCCGCGTGGGATCACCAGGATTCAGCTCGACCCGGTGCTCGTCGGTCCCGACGTACGGTCCGAGGCGGCGCTGGTCCACTGAGGTCACTCCCCGTGACTGCCGGAGGGGTCTTGCCCACAGCAACGGCTGGCGACGGTAGGTTCGGGGCATGCGTGAATCGAAGCTCGGTGACCTGCACGTCTCCTGCCTCGGCCTCGGCTGCATGGGGATGTCCCAGTCCTACGGCGTGACGACGGACGAGACCGAGTCCATCGCCACCCTGCACGCCGCCATCGACGCCGGCTGCACCTTCATCGACACCGCCGACGTGTACGGCGACGGCGCCAATGAGGAGCTGGTCGGCCGGGCGCTGGCCGGCCGCCGCGACCAGGTGGTCCTCGCCACCAAGTTCGGCTTCAAGAAGCCCACCAGCCCGAACGACCCGCCCACGGTGGTCGACGGCAGCCCGGCGTACGCGCGTCAGGCGCTGGACGCCTCGCTGCGGCGGCTCGGCGTGGACCACGTCGACCTGTGGTACCTGCACCGCAAGGACCCGCAGATCCCGATCGAGGAGACCGTCGGCGCGATGGCCGAGCTGGTCCAGGCGGGCAAGGTGCGCTACCTCGGGCTGTCCGAGGTGAACGGCGACACGGTTCGCGCCGCGCACGCCGTACACCCGATCAGCGCTGTTCAGAGCGAGTGGTCGCTGTGGACGCGGGACCCGGAGACCGTCGTACTGCCGACCCTGCGGGAGCTCGGCGTCGGCTTCGTCCCGTTCAGCCCGCTCGGCCGCGGTTTCCTGACCGGGCAGCTGAAGTCGCCGGACGATTTCGAGCCCGACGACATGCGGCGCGGGTTGCCCCGGTTCAGCGGGGAGAACTTCCAGCGCAACCTCGATCTGGTCGAGAAGGTCCGCGAGCTGGCCGCCTCGAAGGGTGTCACGGCCGGACAGCTGGCCCTCGCGTGGCTGCTTGCTCAGGGCAATGACATTGCGCCGATCCCGGGCACCAAGCGGCGCAAGTACCTCGCCGAGAACCTCGGCGCCGTGGACGTCCAGCTGACCGCGGAGGAGCTGGCGGCGCTGGACGAGGCGTTCCCGCCGGACGCGGTGTCCGGTCAGCGTTACACCCAAGGCGGGATGGACCTGGTGGGCAAGTGATCGGCGTCACCGGCTCCACCGGTCAGCTCGGTTCCCGGATCGCGCGCCTGCTCGCGGGTTCCGGCGTACCGCAGCGGCTGATCGTGCGCGACCCGGGCCGGGCTCCTTCGTTGCCCGGTGCCGAGGTCGCGCAGGCGGCGTACGGCGAGCAGGCGTTCGCCGACGCGCTGGACGGGGTCGACACCTTGATGTTGCTGAGTGCAACGGAATCCGCGGACCGGGTTGCGTTGCACAAGGCAACGGTCGACGCCGCGGTGGCGGCCGGTGTACGGCGGATCGTCTACACGTCGTTCCTGGGGGCATCCCCGGGGGCGACGTTCACCTTCGCGCGGGACCACTGGCACACCGAGGAACACATCCGGTCGTTGGGTGTCGACTTCACGTTCCTGCGGGACAACCTGTACCTCGACTTCGTGACCGGGTTCGTCGGTGAGGACGGCGTGATCCGCGGGCCCGCGGGCGATGGTCGGGTGGCGGCGGTCAGCCGTGACGACGTGGCAGCGGTGGCGGCCCGGGTGCTGGTGGACCCCGGGCACGCCGGGATGACGTACGACCTGACCGGTCCGGCGTCGTTCACGCTGGCCGAGGCGGCCGCCGTACTGTCGTCTGCTTGGGGTCGGCGGGTCCGGTACGAGGCGGAGACGCTGGACGAGGCCTACCGGTCGCGGGAGGTGTACGGCGCTCCCGCGTGGGAGGTCGCCGGCTGGGTCACGTCGTACGCGGCCATCGCGAGCGGCGAGCTGAGCGGGGTCTCGTCGGCCGTCGAGGACATCACCGGCCGTCCGCCGACCAGCCTCGAGGAGTATGTCGCCCGCGGGTGAGAGACTGAACGGGTGCCGCTCTACCGTGATGAGGCGATCGTGCTGCGCACCCAGAAGCTGGGTGAGGCGGACCGGATCGCCACGCTGCTGACCCGCGGTCGCGGCAAGATCCGCGCCGTCGCGAAGGGCGTCCGCCGTACGTCGTCCCGCTTCGGAGCCCGCCTCGAGCCGTTCAGCCACGTCGACCTGCAACTCGCCACCGGCCGCACCCTCGACGTGGTCACCCAGGCCGAGTCGATCGCGGCGTACGGCGAAGGGATCGTCAACGACTACGCGCGGTACACGACCGGCACGGTCCTGCTAGAGACCGCCGACCGTCTCGTCGTCGAGGAGAAGGAACCCGCGACCCAGCAGCACCTCCTGCTGGCCGGCGCCCTCCGAGTCCTGTCCACCGGCGAACGCGAACCCGCCATGGTCCTCGACTCCTTCCTCCTCCGCTCCCTGGCCATCAGCGGCTACGCCCCCTCCTTCGCCGACTGCGCCCGCTGCGGCGAACCAGGCCCCCACCGAGCCTTCAACCCCGCCGCCGGCGGCATGGTCTGCACCACCTGCCGGCCCCCAGCCTCAGCCATGCCTTCCCCCACCACCGTCACCCACCTGGCCGCCCTCCTGACCGGCGACTGGCCCACCGCCCTCCAAGCAGACCCAAGAACCCGCCGAGAAGCCACCGGCCTGATAGCCGCCTTCTTCACCTACCACCAAGACCACCAACTCCGCTCCTTACCCCACCTGGACCTGAGCACAGGCTCTTAGATCCGGACGCGGTCACGCTCCCCCCGCTCGCCGCAGCCCCGCTGATGTCCGCCGGCCGTGCCGGCCTCCCCGCCACTGGCGGCTTCCTCAACCGCTGGCGCCCTGCAGAGCCTGTTGCAAAATGGATTTGGGGCTCTCTGTCCACACCAACACGCCGCGACTTTTCTCGCCGATCGGCCGTCCGCGCTCCACTCAGACAGTGAATTCGGGGTCGATCGGCGCACTGTCCCCACTGAGCTCGATCGGTCGGTGATTCTGCAACAGGCTCTGCAACCCGCCAGCCGCACAACAAGCCGCCACCCCGCACCGGGCCCTCCAGAACCCTGTGGATAACTCCATCCGCAGGAACCGAACGTATGAAACAGTTACACCCTCAGTAGTCCCACCCTGTTTCCGGAGGCCCCCGCATGCCCAGGCGACTAGCCACCGCAGCCCTCATCACCACAGTCGCCACCCTCCCCGCCTGCACCCCCGAAAACCCCAAACCCCCACCCTTCACCCCCACAACCCCAGCCACCAGCACCACACCAACCCCCGCCAACCCGTCCCAACAGGCCGGCACCGCCGCCGTCGCCGCCTACCGCCGCTACATCGAGGTGACCGACGCGATGATGGCCAGCGGCGGAACCGACGTGAAAGACCTCCCGGCGGTCTCGACTGGCGTTGACCTCCGAGCCTCCCAGGTCGAAGCCGAGAACTTTCGCGGCCGGAAGATCAAGGCCATAGGGACCACGGACGTGATCTGGGCCAAGCCGGTGAAGTTGGGCGCGGTGACGGCCGGAAAGGTCACCACAGCGACCGTTCAGGCCTGCTACGACACGTCGAAAACTCAGGTCGTGGACTCGACTGGGAAGAGCGTGAGGGTGCCTGGTACTCCGACTCGTTGGTTGGACAACCGAGATCTGCAGCTCATTGAAGGAAGCTGGAAGGTCGTCAAGGGCATGAATCAAGGTGCACAGTGCTGACCACCGCAATCGCTACGGCTGGACTGCTCGCCAGCCTGCCTGCTGTAGCGGTGACTCCTGAGGTGCCAACTCCAAGTCCGGCAGCTCCGCGATGCGAGAACAACCGTTATCTCGGGCAGTGCCGAATCTCGGTGACTGGAGAAACGTCATCCCCGACCAAGGAGACCAGCCGGACTCCAGGAGCGACGAAGGTCGGACAGCCGGGCTGTTCGTTCGAGGGACAGGCAATTCCGTGTCGGACGGAGAATGGGTTCTGGGATGCGGCGTCTGGGTGCTATCTGACGCAGACGCCCACGCTGGTCTCGATGTTTCACTCTGCTAGCGACTACCCACCAGGAACGAAGTTCTATCGGTGCTGGGTCGTGCTGGGTGTGGTGGAGGGCAGGCCGCAGGGGATTGAGCGGTTTGAGCCGGTTGTTCGGCCGCCGGGGGAGGTGGTGGCTGCCGATCCTCGGGTGGTGGCTCGGCGGGTGGTAGAGAGTATGGCGTTCAGGGCGCCGCAGTTGGGGTTGTCGCCGTACGTGCAGAGTGCGGCGGGGGACGGTGTTGTAAATGTGCCGATTTGGATGTGGGTGACGGATCCGGGGGAGAGCACCACCGGTCCGCTGACCAAGCAGGCGACGCTTGATGGGGTCACGATTGTCGCGACCGGCACGGTGGACCGGATCGAGTGGGCGATGGGCGCTGGCGACAAGGTGACTTGCAAGGGTGCGGGTACGCCGTTCACTCGGGCGTACGCCGAAGGTAAGTCCCTGAAGGAGATTCCGGCGTCGCCGACGTGCGGTCATAAGTACCGCAAGACCTCTCGTTGCGAGGCGACCGGGAAGTTCCAAGTCACTGCCACCGCCTACTGGAACGTCAACTGGACCGGTGGCGGCATGCAGGGGATTATCCCGCTGAACTTCAGCCGGTCTATTCCTCTCCGGGTGACGGATCTCCGGCCGGTGCTGGTGGCACCGGAAGGCGGGACGGTCACGGACCCGCCGACAACAAGGCCTTGCTCGTGAGCGGTCAGCAGAGTGGGTCGGCGTACCGACTCTGGCGGGTTGTGCGACGTCTCAAACGTCCGAGCAGGTGATGAGGGGGCAGTTGATGGCGGCAACGTGCGGTTTCGCGGCTCTGGCGTTGCTGTCCGCTTGCGGCTCGATCGGCAGTGCTTCGCCGCCAGGCATCGCGGAGTCGACTGTCACCAACTCGCCGACGACGACGCCGACGCCGACGCCCGCGGAGTCGGCCGAGAGCAAGGCGGTCGCAGGGGCCTCCAGCGCCTACCGACAGTTCATCGCGGCGACCGACACCGCGTATGCGTCCGGCGGTGTCAACGTCGCAGATCTCAAGATGCACGCCAGTGGAGTGATGCTGGCGGCCGAGCTCAACCAGGCAGCGACCTTCAGGGGCAAGAGATGGCACAGCGTCGGCCGCCAAGTGGTCGTCTGGATCAAGCCGTTGACCGTCGCAAGCCGGACGCGAGCGGGCAGATCAACGACCTGATCCTGCAAGCCTGCGTTGATGCTTCCAATGCCACCGCTGTCGATGCCAACGGAAAGAGCGTGAAGAAGCCCGGAACGCCACTCCAAGCCATCGACGAGATGCGCATGCGCCGCATACAAGGTGCCTGGAAGGCCGACTACCCACAAAGCCGAAAAGGCGGGCACTGCTGATAGCCCCTGCCGGTCGCCCCCCGGAACCGAACGTATGAGTAGCTGCACCCTCAGTAGTCCCACACCCGGTCCGGAGGTCCTCCAATGCCTAGGCGACTAGCCACCGTTGCCCTCATCACTACGGTCGCCACCCTCCCCGCCTGCACCACCGAGAGTCCCAAACCCCCGCCCGTCATCCCCACCACCAGCACCACACCAAGCCCCGTCAATCCGTCCCAACAGGCCGGCGACGCCGCCGTGACTGCCTACCGCCGCTACATCCAGGTCATCAATGGGATGACGGCGAGCGGGGGCACCGAGGTGAAGAACCTGCCGTCAGTGGCGGCCGGCGTAGAACTCCGCGTCTCGGAGATCCAGGCCGAGAACTATCGAGGCCGGAAGATCAAGACCATCGGACTCCCGGACATCATCTGGGCCAAACCGACCAAGCTGGGCGGAGCCACCGCTGGAAAGTTCACGACAGCGTCCGTCCAGGCCTGTCTGGACACGTCGAAGACCTATGCCGTCGATGCCGCCGGCAAGAACATCAAGCCACCCGGTACGCCGACCCGCTGGCTCGACAACCGAGACCTGCAACTCGTCCAAGGATCGTGGAAGGTCGTCAGGGGTCTGAACCAGGGGGCGCAGTGCTGACCCGCGTCACTCGCACGGTGGATTGCATCGAGCGGACGATCGGTGCCGGTGACAAGGTGGGCCCGGGGTCAGAGTTCGTGGCCTCGGTCGCGGTCGCGGTCGCGGTCGGCGGGCCTGGGTGAATGTGCCTGCTCGCCGGGACTGGTCCCGGGACGGACCTGATCCTTGGCGTCGGGCGTGCCGTCGAAGGCGACGGTCTTGGCGGAGCGCCGCTGATTGGCGGTCAGCCGTTCGTCCGTGCCGCGTTGCCCGGGAGGCACGATCGCGTTCAGCTTCTGCGCGAAGGGCCGAAGCTCTGGCTGCTGTGCCATTTTGTCGAGCAGTTCGGGCAGAGTCCGCGGAGCGTACTTGTTGCGATCGACCATCTCCTGCAAGGCGGCCAGCAGCCGGTCCGGGCGTTCCTCGAGTTTGCGGCGGAGGAACTGCGACAACTTCTCGACACGCATCGCGTGCGGGCCGGTCGACGGAGGGTCGAAGTCCTTGACATTGTCGGTCACCAGCACGTCCGAACCACTCTGAACCGCGGCCGCGAGCACATGCCTGTCCTTGAGGTCGGCCCGCATCTGTGGCTCGAGATCTTCGTAGCCGCTGGTCAGCGCGTCCGGAAAGACCTCGTTCATCCTCGCGATGCGCCGGTCGATCTTCGCTTCGGGGACACCCGGCGGCCGGTTGCGGCGCATCTCCTCGAGGACATGCGCCGACCAGCGAGGATCGAACACATCCCGGTGCGCCATAGACATCAGTACGTCGTTGGCCAGTTGTCCGCGAATCACATTGGCGTCGAGGAACCCACGCTCCGGCCTGGTCTGATTCGGTGAGACCGACTCGGTCACGATTGTTGTTCGCCGGGCCCGGGCTCGTCCCAGGGCTCCTCGTCCAGCAAGTCCTGGAGTGCGGCATTCCGCTTCTCACGGCGCTTGTTGTCCCAGGCGATGACGTCAGCCAGTCGCACCCAGTCGACGTACTCCGTCGACCTGAACGGAAGGGCGCCGTCGGCAACAGACGCCCGCAGGTCGTCGCGGCCGATTCCGATCGCATCGGCGGCCTCGTCGATCGGGAGCTCGAGCCGCAACGGCGTCACCTTGACCGCCAGCCCCGCCCGCATTGCCTCGATCACGTGCTGAATGGCCCGGTAGACACCCGGCGGCAGCTCTTCGCGCGACCCGTCTGGCCCGACCACCGCGGGGCCACCGACAGAAACCTGCCGCTCAGCCGGATCCAGCAGATAGATCCGCGAATCACTTGTTGGCCCAGGCATGGCCAGAGTCTAGTCCGCCGTGCACTGACCCCGAGGCCGGTTATCCACAGGCGTGGGGGAGACTGCTGGGTATGTCGCCTATTGGTCGTCGTCGGGGTCGGGGGATTGAGGCTCGGGGTGCGGAGAAGGTGGTGGTGGCGCCGGAGAGGCATCCTTCGGGGGCTCGGGCGCCGGTGATTCCGGCGGAGTTGGTGCCGAAGCATGTGGCGATCGTGATGGACGGGAACGGGCGGTGGGCCAAGCAGCGGGGGCTGCCGCGGACCGAGGGGCACAAGGCGGGCGAGGCGTCGCTGCTGGACGTGATCAAGGGCGGCATCGAGATCGGGGTGAAGTACATCTCGGCGTACGCGTTCTCGACCGAGAACTGGGCCCGCTCGCCCGAGGAGGTGCGCTTCCTGATGGGGTTCAACCGGGAGGTGATCCACCGCCGGCGCGACGAGCTGGACGCGATGGGCGTGCGGGTGGTCTGGTCCGGGCGGCGGCCGCGGTTGTGGAAGAGCGTGATCGACGAGCTCGAGTACGCCCAGGAGCGGACCAAGCACAACGACACGATCACGCTGCAGTTCTGCGTGAACTACGGCGGCCGCGCGGAGATCGCGGACGCGATGCGGTCGATCGCGCGAGATGTTGCCGACGGCAAGCTCAAGCCGGACCGGATCACCGAGCAGACGGTCGCCCGGCACCTGTACGCGCCCGACATCCCCGAGGTTGACCTGTTCGTCCGCTCGTCGGGTGAGCAGCGGACGTCGAACTTCCTGGTCTGGCAGCTCGCGTACGCCGAGATGGTCTTCTTGGACACGCTCTGGCCGGACTTCGACCGCCGTGACCTGTGGCGCGCGATCGAGCTGTACGCCCAACGCGACCGCCGCTACGGCGGCGCCATCCCGAACCCGGTCGCTCCGGCCTGACCGGCGTGCCAATTCTGCCCGTACGGCGACGCCGCCGAACACACCGCGTCGAAGGCGGTCCCGCGATCAGACCGTGATCGGGACGTGGAACGGCGGTGGACTGGGGTGCGTCTAGGCTCGTTGGACGACTGACCGAGGACAAGGAGTACGACGTGCCGGACCAGCCGACGGATGAGACGCCGCAGCAGTCGGTGGAGCGGGAACTGCGGGCCGCCCAGGAGGAGGTCCGCCGGGTCGGCGACGTCCTGCGCGCTGCCCTGGCCGAGGACGACCGGCTGGCACGCGAGGCCGGGGAGGCCGAGCGCTGATGGCCGACGAGGCGGAGGTCGCCATCCGGACCGAGCAGATCGCGACCGCACTCAGCAAGGCGCGCACGACGCTGGAGTCCGTGGCCCTGGCGACGAGCCAGACCGGTTTGGACCGCGTGCTGGAGCGTCGGCTGGACGACGTCGAGTCGCTGCGCACCGGCGCCGGCTGGGTGCGTGAGAACGAGGCCGAGGCGCGGGCGGTCAACAACAACCCGGAGAGCGAGGACGTGCAGCGCTTCCGCGCCGAGGAAAGCGTGCGTGGCGCGTTCCGGGGAGTCCAGCACACGGCCGGCGTGCTGGTCGAGCGAATCAACGGCACACGCGAGGAGCTGGGCGAGCTCAGTGACCAGCTGGCCTACGCTTCGCACGAGCTCGACCGAGGGATCGACCAGCTGGACAAGCTGGAGCAGTTACCTGGACGTCGTACGGCGGACACCGAGCTCATGCGATCCCGGCTGCAGAATCTTCAGGGTGCCGTCGGCGTCGCCAGTGAAAGCCTCGGGCGGGCAACGGCTCGGCTCGAGTCGGCTCGTGACGCTGCGTGGAAGCTCGAGACCTCCGCGCTGGAAGTGGATGGCAGCGGGCAGCACTCGTTGCTGGTCGACCGGACGAGTTCCCAGCTCGAGACCGACCTCAGTGTGGCTCGCGAGGGACTCACAGGTCTGAGCGGGCAGCTCACCATCGCCGAGCCCGGCGCAAACGAGGCAACCAGTCAGAGCATCAAGATGGCCATTGAGAGCGAGCGGCTGGCACGAGAGGTCCAGGCAGGACTCAATCCGCAGCCGACGGATCCGCGCCAGGCCTCCAGCATGGGCGAGCAGGACCGCCGGCACGGAACGAGCGGCCCGTCCCGCGGCAAGGACCTCAACCTGTAGCCCTCAGCGGCCGGGCGAGGGGAGTAGTCCTCGTTCGATGGCCACGGTCACAGCTCGGGTCCGGTCGTCGACGTCCAGCTTGGTGAAGAGGCGTTGCAGGTGGGTCTTCACGGTGGCTTCGCCGATGAAGAGTTCGCGGCCGATCTCGGCGTTGCTCAGACCGCGCGCGACCGCGGCGAGCACCTCGAGCTCCCGAGGCGAGGGCTGAGCGCTGGCCGGCGCGGACGGCGTACGCAGCCGAGACATCAGCCGCGCAGCGACCGGTGGCGCGAGGACCGTCTCGCCACGCGCCGCGGCGCGGATCCCGTCGAGCAGGTCCGCATGGGGCGTGTCCTTCAGCAGGTAGCCCGCGGCGCCGGCCTCGACCGCGTGCAGGATGTCGGTGTCCGTGTCGTACGTCGTAAGAACGAGCACCCGAGTCGACGGATACCCGGACACGATCGCACCGGTCGCCGCCACCCCGTCCATCCGGGGCATCCGCAGATCCATCAGTACGACGTCCGGCTTGGTCGACTCCACCAGCGCCAGGGCCTCCGCACCGTCGCCTGCCTCGCCGACGACCGAGATGTCCTCGGTCACCGCGAGCATCCCGGCCAGCCCCGACCGCACCACCGGATGGTCGTCAACCACCACTACCCGAATCACGCGTCCTCCGCTGGGATCAACACCTGCACCCGGGTGCCCTGCCCCGGCGCGCTTTCGACCTGTACCGAACCACCCGACTCCTCGACGCGTCCGCGCATCGCCGCCAGCCCGTAACCGAACTCGGCAGCCGACGGCGTGAACCCGGTCCCGTCGTCGCGGATCTCGATCCATACGCCGTCGTCCGAGATGCCCAGTGTGATCAGCACCTGCGTCGCGGCCGCGTGCTTCCGCACGTTGGCCAGCGCTTCCTGGGCCGATCGCAGCAGCACGACCTGCTGAGCCTGAGGCAACGCGGCGACCTCTTCGTCCGGCAGGTCGAGCGACACCCGGACGTCGACGCCCGTCTCGGCCGCGAACCGCTCGGCCTGCCGCCGCAGCACCTCGGTCAACGTCGCCTCGGACAACGCAACCGGGGTGAACGCGGCAACCAACGCCCGCGCTTCGGCCAGGTTCTCCCGGGCAGTGTCCTCGATCGCCGCCAGCCGGGCCGCGGCGCCGTCGGTCCCGCCGCGCTGCAGCTCGACCGCGGCGGTCTGGGCGAGCATCACGATGCTGGTCATGCCTTGCGCGAGCGTGTCGTGGATCTCGCGCGCCATCCGCTCCCGCTCGGCCATCACGCCGGCGCTGTGGTGCGCCTCGGCGAGCTCGTCCCGGGCCGACTGGAGCTCCCTGATCAGCTCGGCACGCTGCTCACTCTGGGTGATCACCCGCTCGATCCAGATCCCGAACAGCAGGCTCACCACCAGGCTGACCGCCATCCACGGCAGGATCGACCAGAACGCGTCCCAGCCCCAGCCGGCGCTCCACAACTGCGCGGTGCCGACGCCCACCACCAGCAGCACGCTGAACGCCGCCGCCTCCCGGATCCGCTCGCAGAGCAGCCACATCTGCGCCGACGCGATGAACATCAGGAACACCGACTGCGGGTACAGCGCGACCAGCACCATCAGGCACGCGATCAGCACGATCCGGTAGCTGTACGACTGAGACCGCCGCCGGGACGTGATCGCGGGCAACCCGACGAACTGGTACGTCGCCCCGGCCACCACGATCGCAATTGTGTAGACAATCCGACGACCGGTGCTGAAGTCGGCCGAGAAGGAGACGGCGAACGTCATCGCGAGCAGCACCCAGAACACGATGTGCCAGCCGATCAGCGTCCGCATCCAGATCGGCTCGTCCACCACCCGGGGCTGTTCCACGATGTCTATCTTCCTCTCAGCTGATTGTCGACAATCAACCCGCGTCCCGGCGGGTCCAGCGGAACACCCGCTGGGCGACGATCAGGCCGGCGACCAGCCACACCGACAGCACCACGGCGCCCAGACCGAGCTGCCAGGACCCGCCCGGCTCGTTCACCTCGAAACCGTCCGGCAGGAACACCGACCGCATCCCCTGCGCGAGCCACTTCAGCGGGAAGATCTCCGCGACCGTCCGCATCCAGGCCGGCAGGCTGCTGTAGACGAAGTACACCCCGGAGATGAACTGCAGCAGCAGGACGACCGGGGTCACCACCGCCGACGCCGCCTTGCCCGACTTCGGTACGACGGAAAACGCGATCCCGAGCACCGATCCGGACGCCGTACCGAGGACGAAGATCCACAGGAAGTGCAGCCACTTCACCGGCTCGGTCGGAATGTCGACACCGAGCAGTAGACCGGCGATCGTGAGCAGCAGTCCGAACTGCAGGATCGAGGTGACCAGGACCAGCCCGATCTTGCCGATGAAGTACGACTGCGGCGACATCGGCGTACCGCGAAGACGCTTCAGCAGGTCCTCGTCGCGCTCCATCGCGATCGTGATGGACAGCGACTGGAAGCTGGTCAGGAAGATGCCGGAGGCAATCATTCCGGGGGTGAAGTAGGTGGCGGCGTCGACGCCGCCGGAGAAGTCGGTGCCGCTGAACACGGCGGAGAAGATGGCCAGGAAGATGATCGGGAAGAAGAAGGTGAAGATCAGCTGCTCGCGTTCGCGGAAGAACTGCTTCACCTCCAGCCCGGTGCGCGACAGCCCGACCCTCAGCGGCGACGGCAGCACGGTGCTCACCGTGCTCACCGTGTGGCTCCGTTCGGCGATGCTCACTGCACTGCTCCTTCCAGCACCGGAGCGGCCGCGACCGATCCGATCAGTTCCAGATAGATGTCTTCCAGGCTCGGCCGCCGTACCTCCAGCTCGGGCACCTCGCCGCCGTACTCCGCCATCAGCCGCGCGACCTCGGCGGTCGGCCGGTCGGTGCGGATCTCGCGCATCCCGTCCGCGGACAGCCAGGCGACCCGCGCGGTCCGGGCGCCACGCCCGCCGAGGGTCTCCGGTGTCGCGACCTCGACCATGCGGCCGTCGGCGATCACGCCGACCCGGTCGGCCAGGTGCTCGGCCTCGTCCAGGTAGTGGGTGGTGAGCAGGACCGTGGTCCCGGCGGTCCGCAGGTTCTCGATCAGGGTCCAGAACTGGCGGCGTGCTTCGGGATCGAAACCGGTCGTCGGCTCGTCCAGGAACAGCAGCTCCGGGTTGCCGATCACGCCGAGCGCGACGTCGAGGCGGCGACGCTGCCCGCCGGAGAGCTTGCGGGTCCGGGTACGGCGCTTCTCCTCGAGGCCGACCGCGGCGATCACGTCGTCGGGGTCTCGCGGGTTCGGGTAGTAGCCGGCGTAATGCCTCACGAGCTCGGCGACGGACAGCTCGGCCTCGTCGCGGGATGTCTGGGTGACGATCCCGAGCCGTGCCCGCCAGGTCCGGTCGCCGCGCGCCGGGTCGACGCCGAGCACGCTGACCTCGCCGGCGTCCGCGTGGCGATACCCCTCCAGGACCTCCACGGACGTCGTCTTGCCGGCGCCGTTCGGGCCGAGCAGCGCGAACACCTCACCCCGGTGGATGTCCAGGTCGACCCCGTCCACCGCCACCTTGTCCGGGTACCGCTTGACCAGCCCCCGCACCCGTACAGCTGTGTCTGTCTCCATGCCTCCAACCCTCCCGCCCAAGCACCCCACCGTGGGAGCACCGCCCGGGTGACGCTCTGTCCCCCGACCGGTGGACATGCTGCGCCACGCCCGGGAGGGCTGACGGGACGGGGTGGTTGCGGCTAGCGTCGGGGAATGGCTCAGACGGTGCGTGGTGTGGTGGCGGCGGGTAAGGGTCAACCGGTCTCGATCGAGGAGATCACGATCCCGGATCCCGGGCCGGGGGAGGCAGTCGTCAAGGTGCAGGCGTGCGGCGTCTGCCATACCGACCTGCACTACCGCGAGGGCGGTATCAACGACGACTTCCCGTTCCTGCTCGGCCACGAGGCCGCGGGCGTGGTCGAGTCGGTCGGCGCCGGTGTGACCGACGTCCAGCCAGGCGACTTCGTCGTACTGAACTGGCGGGCCGTCTGCGGCAACTGCCGCGCCTGCCTGCGCGGCCGCCCGTGGTACTGCTTCAACACGTACAACGCCGAGCAGAAGATGACCCTTGCCGACGGCACCGAACTCTCACCGGCGCTCGGCATCGGAGCCTTCGCCGAGAAGACCCTGGTCGCGGCCGGACAGTGCACCAAGGTCGACCCGGCCGCCAAGCCGGAGGTCGCCGGCCTGCTCGGCTGCGGCGTGATGGCCGGCCTCGGCGCCGCCATCAACACCGGCAACGTCGGCCGCGGTGACTCGGTGGCCGTGATCGGCTGCGGCGGCGTCGGTACGGCGGCCGTCGTCGGAGCCCGCCTGGCCGGCGCGGCGCGGGTCATCGCCGTCGACATCGACGAGCGCAAGCTCAACGTCGCCCAGGAACTCGGCGCCACCCACACGATCAACTCCAAGGGCCTCGACCACGACGGCGTGGTCACGCAGGTCCAGGAGCTGACCGGTGGGTTCGGCGCGGACGTGGTGATCGACGCGGTTGGCCGCCCCGAGACGTGGAAGCAGGCCTTCTACGCCCGCGACCTGGCCGGCACCGTCGTCCTGGTCGGTGTGCCGACGCCCGAGATGACCCTGGAGATGCCGCTGCTCGACTTCTTCGGCCGCGGCGGTTCGCTCAAGTCCAGCTGGTACGGCGACTGCCTGCCGTCCCGCGACTTCCCGCTGCTGATCGACCTGCACCTGCAGGGCCGGCTGCCGCTGGACCGGTTCGTCTCGGAGACCATCGCGCTGGGCGAGGTCGAGGCCGCATTCACCAAGATGCACCACGGCGACGTCCTGCGCTCGGTAGTCCTGTTCTAGAAGGAGATCCAGACATCCGGGGGCGTGCTCGGATCACCCGGAACCGGCCGCCTCTCCTCCGACCACGCCTGCCCGGACACGGACTCGGCAACGCGCCGCCAGAAGCGCACCGCCGTCGCGTTGCTCTCCTGGAACGCCACCTCCCACGGCCCAGGATGCTGCGCGACGACCTCCTGTACGGCGTGCAGCCCCACGCCGTGCCGTCGCATCGGCCGCACGATGAAGAACGCGTTCAGCACCCGCGCCGGCTGCGTCAACGCCCGGACGAAGGCGAACCCGACCGGATTCTCGCCGGTGTGGAAGACGTACCCTGCCCAGTTCGGATCACCGTTCAGCACCGACTCGAGCCACTCACTGCGGTAGCTGCCATCGGGTCGCGGCAACTGCCCCTGGAACTCGGACAGGTCGTGCCGGAACATCAGCCACAACCGCTCCAGCACAACTCGATCACCCGAGCCGGCGCGCCGTACGACAAGATCAGACATCGGACTCCTCACTCGACCTGCATCAGAACGCACGAAAGCCTCCCGCGGGAAGCGGGAGGCCTTGATGCGAAGCAGTTTATCACCCGAGCGGTGCGGTGCTCCGGTCGACCCAGGTCATGTCCGGGTACCGGGTGCCCACCGGCGTCAGCTTGGACAACGCCGCCAGATCGTCGTCGGACAACGTCAGCTCCAGCGCCCGCGCGTTCTCCTCCAGGTACTTGCGTCGCTTCGTCCCCGGGATCGGCGCCACGTCGTTGCCCTGCGCAAGCACCCAGGCGAGCGCGACCTGGCCGGGTGTCGCGTCGTACCTTGCCGCGACTGCCTTGATCTCCTCCACCAGGGCTGCGTTGGCCTCGAAGTTCTCGTCGGAGAACCGCGGTAGCGTCCGCCGGTAGTCGTCGGCCGCCAGGTCGTCCTTCCGCGGCAGCGTGCCGGTGAGCATGCCGCGCCCGAGCGGCGAGTAGGGCACGATCCCGATGCCGAGCTCGCGGCAGGTCGGCAGCACCGACTCCTCGATGTCCCGGCTGAACAGCGACCACTCGGTCTGTACCGCGGTGATCGGGTGGACGGCGTGCGCCCGCCGGATCGTCTCCGCCGACGCCTCGGACAGCCCGAGGTACTGCACCTTTCCCGCCTCGACCAGCGAGGCCATCACGCCGACTGTCTCCTCGATCGGTACGGCGGGATCGGCGCGGTGCTGGTAGTACAGGTCGACGTGGTCGACGCCCAGCCGCCCGAGGGACGCGTCGATCGCGGACCGGACGTACGCCGGTGATCCGTTGGCGCCCTGCTGTCCCGGGATCGTCGGATTGCCGACAATCCCGAACTTGGTCGCCAGGAACACCTCGTCCCGGCGCTCCTTGATGGTCCGGCCGACCAGCTCCTCGTTCTTGCCGAAGCCGTAGATGTCGGCGGTGTCCAGGAACGTGATGCCGAGATCGAGCGCCCGGTGCAGGGTCGCGACCGACTCGGCGTCGTCGGTCGCGCCGTACGCGTAGCTCATTCCCATGCAGCCCAGCCCCAGCCGGCTGACTTCGGCTCCAGCGCTGCCCAGTTTCATCGTCGATCTCCTCGAAGAAGGCATGGCTCCGCAGGGCAGACCGTCAGGCCCGCCCGAGGTACGGAGAGTTCGGTCAGGGTTTGGCGTGACCGCCGTACGTGGTGATCTTGTAGTCGGTCACCGCGAGCGCCGCCTGCAGTTCGCGCAGCCGCCGCTGGATCGTCGCCCGGTGCTCCTCCATCAGGGCGAGCCGCTGCGGTGCGGTCTCCTCGCCCTGCGCGACCAGCTCCAGGTAGTGGCTGATCGTGCTGATCGGCATGTCCGACAGCCGCAGCCTGGTGACGAACACGATCCGGGCCAGCGCCAGCCGGTCGTAGCACCGGTAGCCGGAGCTGTCGCGACCGACGCGGATCAGCCCGATCCGCTCGTAGTACCGCAGCGTGTGCGCGGTGAGCCCGGTGACCTCGGCCGCCTCGGCGATGCTCAACTGCTCCGGGAGGCCGTCCGGGAGATCCAGGAGCTTCAGCAGCTCGGGGTCGAGCGGGGACAGCGGCGGTACCTCGTAGCGGTCGACGAAGGCCTGTCGCCGTTCGGGAGTGGTGAGGACACCGGTCGTGTTCATGTTTTCGACCGTACGCCTTAGAGCGCGCTCAAAGGCAAACGTGACCTAATACTCCAGCCGTAGTTCGTGATCAGGCGAGTTGGACCGCCTGACGGTGGAAGTGGCAATCGCGGGCGCGGGCTTGGTGGCGGCGTCGCCAGCGGGACCAGTGCAGCAGGTGCCGGATGCC
>NZ_JBITJU010000005.1:0-363945 GCF_044460355.1 Kribbella sp. NPDC050124 | reverse complement strand
GGGCGCGGTGTTCTTTGGCGAGAACCGACCTACAGCGTCAGGACCCCACGCCGCAGACACGACACACCCCGTTCACCACAACGTTGTCTCAAGCACGACACCGCTCAACGCATCCACGCCCGGTGAGAAAACCTCAGTGTCCACCGTTGTGTTCATCCCGCCCCCAAGTTCACGACAGTACCTGGAGACCCTTGATGACGTATACGTTCTGACCGGCCGCCTACCGTGCGTACGCACACGTTCGGTGACCGCATGCGCCGTGCAATGGGCGTAGCCTCGGCCCATGGTCGCCGGTCTGCTCGGAGCCTTCGCGGCCGCCGTCTGCTACGGCGTGGCCTCGGTGCTGCAGGCTGTCGCGGCACGCCGTACGCACTCCGCGGAGGGCCTCGACCCGCGTTTACTCATTCGATTGTTCCGCTCCTGGCCGTACCTGCTCGGACTGGGACTCGACAGCTTTGCCTTTCTGCTGTCGATTGCGGCGCTGAGGTCATTGCCATTGTTCGTCGTGCAGTCGATTGTCGCGAGTTTCCTGGCGATCACCGCGGTTCTCGGCGCGATCTTTCTGCACATGCCGTTGCGCGGGCCGGATTGGATCGGTCTACTGCTCGTCATTGCCGGACTGGTTCTGGTCGGCCTGTCCGCGGCCGAAGACCGGACGGTCTCGGTCAGCGACGCGGAGAGCTGGGGCGTCCTAGTGGCAACTGCTGCCATCGGAGTGCTCGCGGTGCCTATGGCCCGCGTCGACGGTGGCACCGGCGCCGCTGCGCTCGGGGCGGTCGCCGGTCTTGCCTTCGGCGCGGTCGCAGTAGCCGCCCGGGCACTGCCCGGCTCGGTCCAACCCGACACCCTGTACAGCGACCTCGGCACGTTGCTGAAGAGCCCGGCGACCTACGCGCTGATCCTCGCAGGCGGGATCGCACTCCTCACCTACTCGACCGCCCTGCAACGCGGCAGCGTCACGCAAGCAACCGCACCGCTGGTCATCGCCGAGACGGTCGCACCTGCACTCGTGGGGCTCCTGATGCTGGGCGACCGTCCCAGGCCCGGCTGGGGATGGGTCGCGGCCGTAGGTTTCGTCCTCGCGGTGACCGGCGCCCTGACCCTGTCCCGCCACGGCGACCTCGCCCAATCCGAGGTCCGACCCACGTGAGCACGTCGCTCGCAGAGTCGAGGTCGGGACGTGCGGGCGGATCCCGGTTAGCCTGATTCGGACGCCGTACGTCGCGGCGCCGAAGGGATCACCATGACGAGCACGCCTGCGGGTGAGCAGCGACCGTTCGGCGGCCCCGGCTCGGCCGGGCTGGAGGCCGAGCTACGGGAGCTGCGGGCCGAGGCTGAGCTCGTCGACACGCTGCAGGTGATCGGCCGGCGACTCACTGCCCAACTGGACCTGGACACGCTCGTCCAGGAAGCCACCGATGCCGCGACCAAGGCGACCCGGGCCGAGTTCGGGGCCTTCTTCTACAACCTGATCGACGAGTACGGCGAGTCGTACACGCTGTACACCCTGTCCGGAGTGCCGAGACATACGTTCGACAAGTTCCCGATGCCGCGCAACACGGCGGTGTTCGCACCCACCTTCAACGGAACCGGAACGGTTCGCTCCGACGACATCACCCAGGATCCGCGGTACGGGCGGAACGCGCCGTACCACGGAATGCCGAAGGGGCATCTGCCGGTCTGCAGCTACCTCGCCGTACCGGTGATCTCGCCGACCTCACTCGAGGTGCTGGGCGGCTTCTTCTTCGGGCACTCCGCGCCGGGCCGGTTCAACCCGCGTCACGAACAGCTCGCCGAAGGGATCGCCGGATACACCGCGATCGCGCTGGACAACGCGCGCCTGTTCGCCGCCCACCGCAGCCTGGCCGCCGAGCTGACTCGCAGCATGCTGCCGGTTGTGCCACAGCTGACGGACCTGGAAGTCGTCTCCCGGTACCGTCCCGCAGCAGGCGGCTCAGAGGTCGGCGGCGACTGGTTCGACGTCGTCGAGCTGCCGGCCGGGCGGACGGCGTTCGTCATCGGCGACGTCGTCGGCCGGGGCGTCACGGCAGCGGCGGTGATGGGACAGATCCGTACCGCGGTCCGTGCCTATGCCCTGCTGGACCTGCCACCCGCCGACGTCCTGCGGCACACCTCACAGCTGGCCGACAGTACGCCGGGTGCCACCTTCATCACCTGCTTCTACGCCGTGCACGACCCGGTCGACGAAACGTTGGCGTTCGCGAACGCCGGCCATCTGCCTGCGATCCTGGCACTGCCCGGTGAAGCCCCACTGCTGATCGGGCAGGGGCTCGGCGTGCCACTCGGCGTTGGCGAGGACTTCGGGCAAGGCGTGGCCGACTTCCCGCGCGGCGCGCAGCTGACCCTGTACACCGACGGCCTGGTGGAGAACCGGGAACGCGATCTGGACCACGGCATCGACGCCCTGCTCGACGGTTTGGGACAGCTCCCCCACGATCTCGGGCTCGAGAACGCCTGCGACGCGCTGATCGACCGACTCACCGACGGCCGGCACAACGACGACATCGCGCTGCTGCACGTCCGCCATGTCGGCCACCAGCGGCAGATCGCGACACTGCCGCTGACCGGCACCCGGTCGGACGCCGCCGAAGCCCGGACGTTCGTCGCTGCGCACCTGAACGAGTGGCAACTCGGCGACATCCTCGACGTCGCGGTGATGGTCACGAGCGAGCTCGTCGCCAACGCCGTGCTGCACACCGGCGATCCCGGCGACCTGCGCCTGCACCACGACGGCTCCAGGCTGATCATCGAGGTGGCCGATCGCGGCCCGGACACTCCCCTGCTGTACCAGCCGGCGTCCGGCGAGGAGCATCACCGAGGCCTCTACCTCGTCAACGCCCTCGCCGACCGCTGGGGCAGCCGCCCAACCCCCGACGGCAAGATCGTCTGGGCCGAACTCACCATCCCGACAGCCCCCGATCCGTTCTGACACGCGCTCACCCACGCGCGACAGCGGCGGCCTGGTCGTGCAGGAATCGGGCCGCGGACTCGGTTCCGGCGAGTTCGGCGGCGCAGGCATAGGCGTCCGCGGCTTGTGCCCGCTGTCCGAGTCGCTCGAGCATCGAACCGCGGGCAGCGTGGAACAGGTGGTATCCGGCAAGTTGGTCCGCAAGCTCGTCGAGCAGCCGCATGCCCTCGGCGGGATCTTGGCTCTCGGCGATCGCGATGGCCCGGTTCAGCGCGACCACGGGGGTCGGCAGGACGGCGATCAAACGGTCGTAGAACCGGACGATCGCGGCCCAGTCCGTGTCCTCGTAGCGACTCGCTGCGCAGTGCAGCGCCTGGATCGCGGCTTGGAGCTGGTACGGCCCGAGCCGCCGGCGCCGCAAGCAGGACAGTACGAGCGCCTGTCCCTCGGCGATCGAGGATCGGTCCCACAGCGATCGATCCTGGTCTTTCAACAGGACCACGTCGCCGCCGGCCCCGCGCGCCGGCATTCGTGCGTCGCTCAGCAGCATCAGGGCCAGCAGACCAGCGATCTCCGGCTCGTCCGGCATCAGGACCGCCAAAAGGCGGGTCATTCGGATCGCCTCGGCACGCAGGTCCACTCGAGTCCGGTCGTCCGCGCCGGCGTTGTACACCAGGTACAGCACCGACAGCACTGGGCGCAGCCGGCCGGGCAGTTCCGCGGCGCCGGGCACCCGGTAGGGAATCCTGGCCGCCTTGATCTTGTACTTCGCCCGCACCAGGCGCTTCGCCATGGTGGCTTCGCTGACCAGGAACGCCGAGGCCACCTCCGGCACCGTGAGCCCCGCGATCAACCGGAGCGTGAGTGCCACTTGATGTTCGGTGCGCAGAGCGGGATGGCAGCAGGTGAACACGAGCCGCAGCTGATCGTCGCGGATCGGCTGCGCGTCCGCCGATTCCCCGCGGAGCGCGTCGGACGCGAGCTGTCCGGCCAACTCGCGTCCACGCCGATCTCGCCGTACGACGTCGATCGCACGGTTCCGCGCGGTCGTGACGATCCAGCCGGCCGGGTTGTCCGGGACACCGTCGCGCGGCCAGCGATCCATCGCGGTCACAAAGGCGTCCTGTACGGCGTCCTCGGCCAGCGTGATGTCGCCGTACAGCCGGATCAGCGTGGCCACGGCCGGCCCGTGGGCCGCCCGGAACGCGCGCTCGACGTCGTCCATCCACGGTCTCCGTCAGTGGTCCGCCTGAACCCGGCCGGTGGCGCGGAAGGGCCGCACCTCGATGTCGTGGCCGATGGCCTGGACGACCTTCGCCGCCCAGCTCAGCGCCGCGTCGAGATCCTCGGCCTCGATGATGTAGAAGCCGCCGATCTGCTCCTTGACCTCCACGAAGGGTCCGTCGGTCGTCACCAGGTCCTGGCCGGCGCCGCCCCGGACCACGGTGGTCGCGTCGGGGCCGTGCAGCGCGCCACCGAACACGAACACACCGGCCCGGTCCATCTCCTCCTCGAGCGCGATCACCCGGCCCATGAAGGCCTCAATCTCCGCGGCCGTGGACGGCCCGCTGCCGTCCGCCTCGTACACCGACAGCAGGTACTGGTTCATCTCAGCTCCTCGGTTCCGCGGGACCATCCCGCTTCACCCTGATGACGAAAGACGAAGACACGATCAGGACAGGTCAGCGGGATTCCAGCAGGGATTTCAGGCGGGTGAGGTCTTTCTGGTTCGCGCGGCGCATCGCGGCGGCCATCAACGGCGCGGCGACGCCCGCGAAGCCCGAGGGCTCGCCGCGGTTGCGCAACGACATGTGGGTACGGCCCTCACCCGCGGGCGACCAGTGATAGCTCGTCTCCATCGGGAACGGGCCTTGAGCGGTCCGCATCACCAGTAACTCCAGCGGAACCAGCTCGACGACCTCGTAGGTGTAGGCGAGCCGCCGGCCGAGGAAGTGCGCCACGAAGTCCATCCGGGATCCGACCGCGACCGGTGGATCGGTGCGCCACTCGATCGACTCGATGTTGGCGTACCACTCGGGTGCGTTCGACGGATCCGCGACGTACTCCGCCACCTCCCGCACCGGCCGCTCGATCACGATCTCGGTCTGGACGTCGACAGCCATCGGGCCTCCTCCAGGGAGGATTTTATGCCCTCGGGCGGCAGACCTCGCCCTGGATCCGGGTGACGAAGTGGTCGGTTTCGAAGTGCTGGTTGAGGTAGGTGTAGCCGGTGGCGCCGGTGTAGCGGCCGGTGCCGGTGGTGAATTCCTGGGTGCCGCCGGCGTGTCCGGCGCCGGTGGTGGTGTCGACGTTGCCGATGCTGGTTTCGAGGGCGGTCAGGGTCGAGCCGTCCTTGAAGGTGTAGGTGATGGTGCCGCTGACGGCGCGGTAGCCGGGTGCGGTCGGCGGGGCGTCGGCGCGGGAGCCGAGGACGAAGACCGTGGCAGCGTTGAAGCCGTGCTTGCCGCGGACGATGCCGACCACGCAGGCTTGCGCGGGTGGCGGGCACCCTTCGGTCACGACCTTGTCGTAGATCGTCGCGTCGATGGTGTCGCAGCTGGGTGAGGCGTTGGCCAGGGACGTGCCGGCGACCGCACAGGCGGCGGCGGCTGCGGCGATGCGCAGGGATCTCATCGGTCCTCCTCATCGGCGATGTCCGCGGCAGCCTAGGAACGGAGCCGGTCTTGTGGGGACGCCGATTCGATGCGTTGTGCGCCGGTCCAGTGTCGATCAGATAACGCGGCGCAGGGCGGCCAGTCCGTCCGCGATCCGCTCGGCGGCGATGGCGCCGTACCCGAAGACGAAGCCGTTCGGTCCGGGCCGGTCGATCCCCCAGCGCGAGACCGGCCCGAGGTTCACTCCGGCGGCGAGGGCGCGCGCCGCGAGGACCGTGTCGGGTGGTTGTCCTGGGGTCAGGAGCGCGGTCGTATGCGTCCCGCCGAGCGACTCGATCGGCTCGAGGAGGCCGGCGAAGTGTTCCCGCAGTACGGCGATCAGCACGTCGTGCCGGCGTTCGTACGAGCGCCGCATCCGCTTGATGTGCCGCGCCAGATCACCATCCTCGATGAACGCCGCCAGCGCGGCCTGCACATGTCCCGCTGTACCGTAGTCGGCGGCGAACTTCGCCCGCCGCGCAGCCTCGGCCAGCACCGAGGGGACACCGAGGAACCCGACCCGCAGCGTCGGCAGCAGCGTCTTGGAGAACGACCCGACGTACAGCACCCGCCCCTCCCGGTCGGCCGCCTGCAGCGGCGTCAGCGGACGACCGCTGAACCGGAACTCCGAGTCGTAGTCGTCCTCCACGATCGCCGCGTCGTGCCGAGCAGCCCAGGCGAGAAGCGCAGTACGGCGTCCCTCCGACATCGGCATGCCGAGCGGAAACTGATGCGACGGCGTCACGTACACGAGCCGCGTCCCGACCGGAAGCTGGTCGACAACCAACCCCTCGCTGTCGACAGGCACCCCGACGACACGAGCCCCGTGGGCAAGGAATCCGCGGTAGGACGGCAGATACCCGGGATCCTCGACGGCGACCGTGTCACCCGGTTCGAGCAGCACGCGGGCGGCGATGTCGAACGCCTGCTGCGCCCCGGTGGTGATCACCAACTGCTCCGGCGCGAGGTGAACCCCGCGGCTCACGACCAGATGCCGCGTGAGCGCCGTACGCAACCGATCCGAACCCGCCGGATCGGCGTAGTGGACGTCCGTCCGGCTGCGCAGCTGATCGTTGACCAGCGCACGCCACCGTGCGAACGGGAACTTGGTGCGCGCCGGAACGCCGGGCGCGAAGTTGAACTCGGCGGTCGGCACCGAGAGATCCGGAACGGCGAAGGAATCCCAGATCGCCCGCGCCCGTAGCGGGGATCCGGTCGGCGCGGTCGGTGCAGCAACAGGCCCGCCGGTGACAAAGGTTCCGACACCGGCGCGCGAGCGGATCAACCCATGCGCGGCAAGCAGGTCGTAGGCCGCGACAACTGTTGCCCTCGACACCGACAACCGCGCCGCAAGCTCTCGCGAGGACGGGAGCACGGTTCCGGCAGGTAGCGCGCCGGTGCTGATCCGCTCGTGCAGTTGCGCATGGATCTGATCGGCCAGCCCACCCTGCCCCAGCTGCAGATGGAGATCCATCAGTGCAGGGTGTAGCCGCCGTCGATGGTGATGATCGACCCGGTCATGAAGCTGGACGCGTCCGACGCCAGGAACACGACAGTCGGCGCGATCTCCTCCGGTACGGCGTACCGCTGCATCGGAGCGTCGTCGATCCAGCGCGCCTTGAACTGTGGCTCGTCCACCGGCGCCATCTCCGTCTTCACATACCCCGGCGCCACCGCGTTCACCCGGATGTTCAACGGCGCCCACTCCGCGGCCAGCGACTTCGTCAGCTGATGAACCGCGGCTTTCGACGCGTTGTACGCCGGCTGCCACTGCGGCCGGTTCACGATCTGCGCGGAGATCGAGCCGACGTTGACAATCGTGCCGCCACCGACCGTCCGGAAATGCCGGGCCGCCGACTGGCTCAGCTTCCACAAACCGCTCACGTTGGTCCCGAAGACCTCGTCCCACTCCTCGTCGGGCACCTCGAGCGCCGGGCGGTGGAAGCACGTGCCGGCGTTGTTCACCAAGATGTCGAACCGCCCGGTGGCATCCAAAGCCGTTGCCACAGCAGCCTTGCCGGATTCTCGATCGTTGACGTCGAGACCCACACCGACGACGGTCCGGCCGGTCGAGTCCGCCAACTGCTTGGCCGCCCGCTGAGACGCCGCGGCATCGCGCGCACCGATCACCACATCTGCGCCGGCTTCGGCCAACCCGGTGGCGAACGCGAGGCCGAGCCCGCGATAGCCACCAGTCACCAGGGCGGTCCGTCCGGCCAGCGAAAACTTGTCGAGGACAGTCATCGCATCATTGTCCCCGCTCGGCGCGGTCAGAGGACGTAGAAACCGGTGATCGCGGCGGGAAGGATGCCAGGGATGAGCCAGTAGGACAGCAGCGAGCGCTGGAAGATGGCGAGGACGCCGCAGACCGTGAGCAGGCCGATGACCCCGGACATGATCCACAGACCGACGCCCTTGCCGTAGTCGTCGGCGGCCACGCCGATGCTGTAGACGGCCAGGGTGATGGCAGGCACGCTGCCCACATGGACCAGTACGGCGGACACGACCCACCGCTGGACGGTTTCGATGCTCATCGGGGTTCTGCGTCGGCGACGGCTCATGGTGTTCCCTTCCACACCGACCATCGTACGCGAATAGTTCGTGCACTAACTAATGTCTGCGGGGTGATCCCGGACACCTGTGGCGGCGCCGATCACCCGGGTCAGGACCTCATGCAGGTGCTGAAGCTCGGAGACCTCCATGCCCAGCCGGCTCACGATCGCCGGCGGGATCTTCAACGCCTCGTTCCGCAGCCGCCAGCCGGTCGGCGTGAGCGTGACCGCGAGCGCCCGTTCGTCCGCCCGGGCTCGCGGACGTTCGACGTACCCACTGGCCTCGAGGCGTTTCAGCAAAGGCGAAAGGGTGGCCGGCTCGAGCTGGAGCATCCCGCTCAGCTCCTTCACCGACAGTGGCGCATGCTGCCACAGCGCGAGCATCACCAGGTACTGCGGGTGGGTCAGCCCCATCGGCTCGAGCAGCGGCCGGTACAGCGCGATCACGCTGCGCGAGGCGACCGCGAGCGCGAAGCACACCTGGTTCTCCAGGTCCAGCGGATCGGCGATCTCCTCGAGGTCAGTCACGCCTGCAATAGTACCCTAACCATTAGGGCACGAATCAGGCGCGCTCGGCGGACAGCTCCTGCGCGATGTGGTCGCCGATCAGCAGGCAGGCGGTGGCTGCCGGCGACGGGGCGTTGAGCACATGCAGGGTGCGGCCGTCGCGCAGGAAGAAGAAGTCGTCGACGAGCTTGCCGTCGCGAGTCACCGCCTGGGCGCGGACGCCGGCGCCAGAACGCCGTACGTCGGAGACCTGGAGCTCGGGAAGCATGTGCTGAGCCTCGCGGACCAGAGCCCGCCCGGTGAGCGAGCGGGCGATCTCCTTGGCGCCGGTCTTCGCGTAGCGGCGGGCCAGACGCCAGGAGCCGCGGTAGGCGATCGACTCCCACAGATCCCGGGCGACGATCTTTCGCCACGAGTAGCCCTCCCGCGCCAGAGCAGGTACGGCGTTCGGCCCGATGTGCACGGTGCCGTCGATGCCGCGGGTCAGGTGGACGCCGAGGAACGGCAGGTCGGGGTCGGGCACCGGATAGACCAGCCCCTGCACGAGAAAGTCCCGCTCGGGCACGATCTCGCTGAACTCGCCACGGAACGGGAGGATGCGCACCCCAGGCTCGAGCCCGGAGGCGCGGGCCAGCCGGTCACTGTGCAGACCGGCGCAGGCGGCGACGCGGTCCGCCTCGATCACGTCGTCGGTGGTGTGCACCCGGACGACCGAGCCCGCGTTGTGGATCGAGGTCACCGTCACGCCGGTGCGGATCTCACCACCGGCCGCGCGAACATCGTCGGCCAGCGCGCGAGCGACCAGCTTGAAGTCCACGCGGCCGGTGGAGTCGACCGCCAGGGCACCTTTCACGCGCAAGTGGGGTTCGCGCTCCGCGACCTCGTCGAGGGTGAGTCGACGGACCGGGACGCCGTTCTCACGGCCGATGCCGAACAGGCGGTCGAGCTGCGGGAACTCGGCTTCGGTCGTCGCGACGACGAGCTTCCCCGGGACGTCGACCGGGATGCCCTTCTCCTCGCAGTACTCCTTCAGCGCCGCTCCCCCGGCCACGGCCAGCCGGGCTTTCAGCGAGCCGGGCTTGTAGTACAGCCCGGAGTGGATCACGCCGGAGTTGTGTCCGGTCTGGTGCGCCGCGACCGAGTGTTCCTTGTCCAGTACGACGACCGGCGTGGCCGGATCGAGCCGCTGCAGACTCCGTGCCACAGCCAGACCGATGATGCCACCGCCCACCACAACCGCAGATCCCATCGACCTCTCCCTGTACCGGCCAGCTTGCCCCAAAAGAACCAGGAGGCATGGCCGTTGATACAGCTACTGTCAGGGCATGACCCTACTCGTGGTGGACGCTCCGATCGCCGCCGTCACCGTCTACCCGGACCGCGCGCGGGTCACCCGGCGCGGCAAGCTCACGGTGCCGGCCGGTGACCAGACGGTGTACGTCGAGCCGCTGCCGCTGCTGCTGCAGGAGGACTCGGTCCGTGTCTCCGGCCATGGACCGGCCACGGTGCTCGGCGTGGACCTGGCGATGCGGCACCACCCGCAGGCGCCGGACGAGACCGTCGCCGAGGTGGAGCGGCAACGCCGCGAAGCCGTGGCCGAGGTTGCTGAGCTGACCGACGCCGATGACGTGCAAGCCCAGCTCGACGCGTTCCTTGCCCAACTGGCGAGGCGTGCCGGTGGCACCTTCGCCCGGACGCTGGCCTCCGGCGACGACGGCGCGGACCTCGGCGGGTTCACTGATTCGCTGACTTCCCGGCTGGACGCCGTACGGGCGAAACGTCGAGAGCTGGCCGTGCAGCGGCGGGAGGCCGAGGAACGCCTCGCCGCCGCAGACCGCCGGCTGGCCGCGATCTCGAAGCAACGTACGCCCGACCGCCGATCCGCGGCCGTCACGCTGGCGCTGGAGTCCGAAGCCGAGGTGGAGATCGAGCTTTCGTACGTCGTGCGCAGCGCCGGCTGGACCAGCTCGTACGACGTCCGCCTGAACGCCGACCAGCTCACGCTGAGCTGGTACGGCCTGATCACCCAGCAGACCGGTGAGGACTGGCCCGAGTGCGACCTGAGGCTGTCGACGGCCCGGCCCACGGTGACCGCGAAGGTGCCCGAGCTCGACCCCTGGTACCTCGACCGCTTCCACCCGCCGATGCCGGCCGCGCCGGCCGGAGTCCCGCTGAGTCACAGAGCTGTGCCGGCCTCGCTCGGCGGCGCCGCCGATTTCATCGAACAGCAGTCGGCCGCAGCGCCCGCCTTCGCCGACCTCGCCGCGGCCGTCGAGCAGGGCGTCACGGCAGCGACCTACACTCCGCCCCGGCCGGTCGCCGTACCCGCGGACGGCGCCTCGCACCGCGCCACGATCGCCGCGATCGACCTCGACGCCAAGCTGGACTACGTCACCGCGCCGGTCGAGTCCACCGACGTCCACCTCCGGGCCACGGTCGTGAACTCGTCCACCCACACGCTGCCCGCAGGCAAGGCCGCCGTCTTCCACGACGCGGACTTCGTCGGCTCGGCCGCGCTGCCGATGTGGGCGCCCGGCGAGGACGTCGAGCTCGCGCTCGGCCTGGACGACCGGATCCGCGTCGAGCGGAAGCTGGTACGGCGGACCGCGAGCAAGGCGACCCTCGGATCGACGCGCCGCCGTGAGGTCGAGTACGAGACCAAGATCGAGAACCACACCCCGCGCCCGGCCCGGGTCACGGTTCTCGACCAGTTGCCGGTGGCACGGGACCACGAGATCACCGTCAAACCGCTCGTCACGGAACCAGAGCCGGCCGAGACCACCGACCTCGGCGTGGTCACGTGGAAGCTCGACCTGGCCGCCGGCGCTGAGGTCGCGATCAAGCTCGGCTTCCGGGTCGAGACCGGCAAGTCGGTCGAGCTCAGCGGCTGGCGCGAGTAACCGCCCGCGGCAATGATCACCGTCGAAGGGCTCCGGAAGAGCTACGGGCGCCACGAGGCGGTGCGGGGTGTCGACCTGGAGGTCCGGGCCGGGGAGATCTTCGCGTTCCTCGGTCCGAACGGCGCCGGGAAGACGACGACGGTCGAGATTCTCGAGGGGTATCGGGATCCGACCGCGGGCCGGGTCGAGGTCCTCGGCGCCGATCCGGCGCGGGCGGACCGGGAGTGGCGGTCGCGGATCGGCGTGATGCTGCAGAGCTGGCAGGTCGAGCCCGCGCTGACCGTGCGCGAGTCACTGCGGCAGTTCGCGGGCTACTACCCGCGGTCGCTTCCGGCCGAGGACGTCGTACGGCTCGTCGGCCTGGAAGCGCAGGGCGACATGCGTGCCGGGCGACTGTCCGGTGGCCAGCAGCGGCGGCTCGACCTGGGGATCGCGCTGGTCGGCGATCCAGAGCTGCTGTTCCTCGACGAGCCCACGACCGGGTTCGATCCGGCCGCACGACGCGCGGCGTGGCAGATCATCGCCGCCCTGCGGGAAGCCGGCAAGACGGTGCTGCTCACCACGCACTACCTCGACGAGGCGCAGGCGCTCGCGGACCGGGTCGCGATCCTCGTGGACGGCCGGATCAAGGCCGAGGGCACACCGGACGAGCTCGTCGCCGGGCAGGCAACCCGGATCACGTTCCGACTCGCCGACAGCGTCGCGCTGCCGGCCCGGTTCGAACCGGTCGAGGTGACCGATGGCCGGGTCGAGATCCGGTCGCACGAGCCGCTGCACCTCGTCCATGCACTGACCGACTGGGCGATCGAGAGCAGTGTGGACCTCGCCGAACTGCAGGTCCGGCGTCCGAGTCTCGAGGACATCTACCTCGATCTGACGGCGCGATCATGAGCATCGCGCACCAGTTTCACTATGACTGGAAGGTGTTCTGGCGTAGCCCGAGCGCGATCTTCTTCGCCTTCGTGCTGCCGATCATGTTCCTGATCATCTTCGTCAGCGTGTTCGGCAACCAGAACATGGAACTCGCCGACGGGCAGCTGGTCCGCGGCTCCACCTACTACCTGCCGGGGATCGTGACGCTGGGCCTGATCCAGGCGACCTTCACCAACCTGGCCGTCTCACTCACCGCGTCCCGGGAACGCGGGCTGCTCAAGCGCCTGCGCACCACTCCTCTGCCGACCTGGACGTACATGGCCGGTCGCACCATCACGTCGGCTGCCGCCGCGACCCTGCTGGTCGTCGTCCTCGTGGCGATCGGACGAGTCGTGTACGGCGTCGCCGTACCGACGAACACCATCGCGGCAGGAGTGGTCGCGCTCCTCGTGGGCACCTTCACCTTCTCCGCCCTCGCCTTCGCGATCTCCAGCGCGATCCCGTCGCAGGACGCGGCGGTGCCGATCACGAACGCCGTCACGCTCCCGCTGTACTTCATCTCCGGCATCTTCATTCCGCAGGAGTTGATCCCCGAGGGTGTTCGCGAGGTGGCGGAGGTCTTCCCGGTGCAGCGGCTCTACGACGCGTTCCTGACCGTCTTCGACCCCGCGACCACCGGCGCCGGGTTCGAACTGACAGACCTCGCCGTCGTCGCAACTTGGGGTGTTGCGGCAACTATCGCCGCCACGACGACCTTTCGCTGGGAGCCCCGCACGGCCTGATTCAGCCCGGCTTGAGTACGGCGTCGGCCCGTGCGGCCATTGCGGTGAGCTTGGGGCTGAGGTCGGAGAGGTCGGCTGCGTGGTCAGCGATGGCCTCCCGCTGCAGGGCGGCCAGCAGGCAGCCCAGCAGTATCCGCAGGGTCGGAGCCGCCAACGACGGCACTGCCCCGCCCACTCGCACGTGAATCGGCCCCAGCACAAAGAACCGCACAGGTTCTCCCCCCGACTCCCCCGACCACTCCAGGCATCGACGCGTCTTTGACCAGGATGTTATCCGCTCAGGGGTTCGCCTGCGTGTCGGACAGCTCACACTCCGCAACCGGACATGGCCACTATCCGGCGCTGCCGACCTGCGCGCGGACGGCTCATCCGCTCGGGGTGAGGCATCGGCCGGGCGACCAGCGCAGCATCCAGATGCGGGGGTGGTACCGCCGCGCTCACCCGGAGAGGAGCCAGAGATGGCTGAAAGGCGTGGGATCGTGCTCGCCGGCTTCGTCGCGTTCGCCGGCGCGATGCTGATGGTGATCGGCCTGGTCAATGTCTTCCAGGGGTTCGTCGCACTGGTCGCCGACGAGGAACTGGTGCTGACGCCGGACAACCTCATCGTCGTGGACGTGACCGCCTGGGGATGGACGCTGATCATCTCCGGGATCCTGCTGGTCGTCGTCGGCGGCGGTGTGCTGACCGCATCGACGTGGGGCCGGATCGCCGCGATCATCGTCGTCTGCCTGCATGCGATCGTGCAGATCGCCTGGATCGGCGCCTACCCCGTGTGGGCGGTGCTGATGATCGCACTTGACGTGATCGTCCTGTACTCGCTGACCGCCCGCTGGTCCGACGTACGCGATCGGCTGGGCGGTGTCGGCGAGGCGCCGTGGAGCGGTATGGAGGGCACCGAAGAGGAGCGGCTCACGGCGGCCGAGGGGCGGCAGGTCCCGCCGGTGGTCTGAGCGCTTGTGCATCCGGGTCGTCTGAGGTGAAGCCTCAGTCGACCCGGCGGTGGTCGTCGCCGACGTACGGCAGCGGGTTCCCGGACGCGCGCGCACCGGCGGCGAGCCAGGCTGCGACGCCGTCCGGAGATCGCCGGTACAGCTCGTCGAGGTACCGCTGCCGTTCCTCGACGACATCCAGGCGTACCTGCGGTGACAGTGCCGCCTCCAGCCGGACGAAGCTCCGGCGCCAGGCGAGGCACAGTTCCTCGGCGCTGAGGAACCCGATGTCCGGCGTCGCCTCGGACTCGTCCTCGTCAATCTCTACCTGCGGTGCGAGGACCGGCTCCTCAGGCGCCGGCGGCTCAGGCGCCTCCGAGGTGAACCACCGGGCCCGCACGTAGGCGACGAGAGCCGGCGTCGTCCCCGCGATCATGAGCACGATCAGTACGCCGCTGAAGCCGAAAGCGCCGATCAGACCGATCGCGGCGGGTGCGAGCACCGTGGCGGCGAGTAACGCTCGGCCGTACCCTTTCCCCACGCGCTTCCCGTCGTCCCCCGACCAGATCGCCGAGGCGATGACGACCGCCGACATGGCACCCAGGAGCACGCAGATGAACGCTCCCGCCGGGCCCCACTTGGCCACCAGGCAGAGCAGCCCGGTCGCGGTGGCCAGGCACAGACAACACCACCAGGCCAACCGGCCCTTCCCCCGCGGTCTACCGGCATCAGATCGACCCACCGCTCGCTCCCCCATCCGGTGCACGGCGACCTCACGCCGCACCCAGATCGTCGGCCGCGCACCACCCGGTCCGCCTCACCCCTTCCGGATGAGGCACTCGAACCGGCTGCCGTGTTGGCGAAAACTGCGGGCGAACTTTTCGGGCCGTTCCGTAATCCAATCCTGTTGACGGAGGCCGGGGGGCTTTCGACCAAGGGGAGGAACGACTCAGATGCTTCGTAAAACTGTGGGGCTCGCATCGGCCGGAGCGCTCGCGCTGGGACTCGGCCTCGCGGCCGGGTCGCAGGCCCAGGCCAAGCCGGCGGACACGTCCGCAACCACCGCCGCCTGCGCGCTGCGGCTCGGCTCGGTGACCGCGAACGGCGCGCACACCAGCCGGATGATCAACGCGACGGCGCCGATCACCATCGGCGGGGTCCGTGGCACGGCGAACGTGTTCCAGCCGGGCCAGGTTCAGCACACCACCACATTCGTCGGGACGCCGCTGCTGAATGGCGAGTCGCGGTCCGGGCTGACCGTGCTCGGCGGCGCCCTGCACTCCAGCTCGTACGTCGTCGACGGCCAGAGCCAGATCGACCCGCACTACCCGAAGAACAACCTCCGGATCGGGGGCGGCTGGTCCGGCTACCGCTGGGTCGAGCAGTCCATCCACCGTCCGGCCGACGCCGGCTCGCCCAGCCGTACGACGCTCTACGGCCAGCAGACCGATGGCACAGTGCGGCGCTGGGTCGCCGACGGCACCAGCTGGCGCAGAACCGGAAGTGTCCTTGGCCTCAGCAGGGTGAAGTCGATGACGCTGATCAGCCGCACCGCCACCTACGAGACCTTCCTGGCCAACACCCGCTCCGGCGGACTGCTGACGGTCCGGTGGCCCACCAGCTACCTGAGCGTCCCGAAGGGCACAGCCGTCCGCGACACCACCTGGCAGGGCTTCGAGCAGCTGATCGCGACCAAGTGCGGCGTGAACGGCACGCTACTGCTCGCCATCGACCGCGACACCCAGTCCGGCTACCTGTACGCCGTCGGCCACGCCAACGGCCGCAACACCGTCATCAAGGGCCTCGGCAAGGTCCCCATGACCTTCTCCGACCCGCAGTACTTCCGCTGGGCCCCCAAGTACGACACCCTCGTCGGCGACTGACCCAGTGAACGCGGCGGCCGGCTTCCCGGCCGCCGCGTTGTCGTTCAGGAAGCAGGAAGCCGCACAGCCAGCTCGGCCGCGGCGGTCCGCAGGGTTGGGACCATTGCCTCGAGGTCGGCGAGGCTGCGCCGGAACGCCGGCGCGGCGGTCGAGAGGGCCGCGAAGACCGAGCCGCCGGGGCGCATGATCGGTACGGCGACCGCGCGCAAGCCGGCGTGGTGCTCTTCGTCGACCAGCGCATATCCCTGTGCGCGCACAGTCTCCACCTGGTTGCGCAGCACCTCGCGATCGGTGACGGAGTTGGGGCCGTGGCGGACGAGATCCACCTCGGCCAGCAGACGTTCCCGCTCGGCGTCAGGTGAGAACGCGATCAGCACCTTGCCCATCGAGGTCGCGTGCAGCGGCCCGCGCGCACCCGGTTCGCTGCGTACGCCGACCGGCTCCGGGCCGTCGACGTAGTGCACATAGACGTGCTCGTTGCCGTCGAGGACGGACATGAGGGTCGCTTCCCCAGTCGCCGCTGTCACCTTGCGCATGACCGGTTCCGCCGTACCCGCGAAGTCCAGACCGCGGGCCGCGCGCTGGCCGAGCTCGAACAGGCGCAGGCCCGGCAGGTAGCGCTTGCGGGCGGCGTCGAACTGGACCAGGCCCTCGTCGGCGAGCCGGTTGGCCAGCCGATGCGTGGTGCTCGCCGGCAGCCCGACCCGGCGGGCGACCTCGGTGAGCGTCACACCCTCCGCGGTGGCGCCGATCTCCAGCAGTACGGCGACCGCGCGGCCGACGACATCGGTGGGTGGGGTACGCGACTCCATACGGTCAGTCTATTCCATTCAATGAGATGACCTTCCACTCAACGGAGGATTATCGCGTATGGTTTCCATTCAACAGTTCTTCTTTCCACTGAATGGAATAGTTGTGACTCTCCCTCGAGTGGTCGTCTCACGCGCCGTCTTACCCGGCACGGGCACGGAGCGCCTCGCCGAGCACGTGGACCTCGTCCGTCCCACCCACCAGAACCGGCCCGAGCCGGCTGAGCTGCAACGTCTGGCCGAGGGAGCGACCGCCCTGCTCTGCCTGGGCAACGACACGGTCGACGAGGCCCTGCTCGACGCAGCCGGCGACACGCTGCAGGCGGTCAGCCTGGCGAGCATGGGTCTCGACGGCGTGGACACCGCGGCCGCCGGCCAGCGCGGCGTGGTCGTGACCAACACGCCCGGCGTGCTCGCGGAGACCACGGCCGACCTGGCGTTCGCACTCATCCTGCTGGCCCGCCGTCGGCTCGTCTCCGCCTCGGACAGCCTGCGTGCCGGTGACTGGCAACTGTTCCGCATGGCCGACTACCTCGGACTCGATGTCCACGGCGCGACCCTGGGCCTGATCGGGTACGGCCAGATCGGCCGCGCGGTCGCACGCCGGGCCAGCGGGTTCGGGATGCGGATCATCCACCACGACGCCTACGCCACCAACTCGGACGAGCTCTCCACAGCAGTGGACTTCGAACCGCTCCTCCGGACCGCGGACATCGTCTCGTTGCACATACCGCTGACCCCGGAGACGCAGCACCTCATCGGCGCGGACCAGCTCGCGCTGATGCGCCCAACGGCCACGCTGATCAACACGTCGCGCGGCGGAGTCGTCGATGAGGACGCGCTGCTCGCGGCGCTCGCGGACGGCACGATCCACTCCGCCGGTCTGGACGTGTTCGAGACCGAACCCCTTGGTCAGCGGGCTTCCAAGTTCGCCGGCGCGGACCGTCTCGTCACCCTGCCGCACATCGGCTCGGCCACCGAGGCGACCCGCGCGGCGATGGTGGACCTTGCCGTCGACAACATTCTCGACGTCGTCCTCGGCAACCCGGCCCGCACGCCGATCGCAGGCGGACCGGCAGTCCCCAAGCAAAGGAGCTTGTCATGACCGCCGCACTCTTCGACGTCACCGGAAAAGTTGCCTTGGTCACCGGATCCAGCCGCGGCATCGGGTACGCGCTGGCCCGCGGTCTGCTCAACGCCGGCGCCACGGTCGTGCTCAACGGACGCGACGACAACGCCCTGCGCCGGGCGCAGCAGCAGCTCACCGAACAGACCGGGCGTACGCCGGCCATCGAGAGCTTCGACGTGACGTCGGAGGACGCCGTCGCCGCCGGGATCGCGCGGATCGAGGACGGTGTCGGCCCGCTCGAGATCCTGGTGAACAACGCCGGCGCGCAGCACCGCACGCCGATCACCGAGTTCACCCTCGCGGACTGGAACCGGCTGCTGACGCTCAACCTGACCAGCGCGTTCCTCGTCGGTCGCGAGGCCGCCCGCTTCATGAAGGATCGCGGGCACGGCAAGATCGTGAACATCTGCTCGGTCCAGTCCGAGACCGTCCGTCCGGGCATCGCGCCGTACTCGGCGACCAAGGGCGGCCTGAAGCAGCTCACCAAGGGGATGTGCGCCGACCTCGGTCCGCACGGCATCCAGGTCAACGGTCTCGGTCCGGGCTACTTCGACACCGAGCTGACCTCGGCCCTGGTCGCCGACGCGGAGTTCAGCGCCTGGGTCGCCAAGCGCACCCCGGCCGGGCGCTGGGGCAACGTCGACGACCTGGTCGGCGCGCTGATCTTCCTCTCCTCCCCCGCATCCGACTTCGTCAACGGCCAGACCCTGTACGTCGACGGCGGCATGCTCAGCGTTCTCTGAAGGAGTGCCCATGGAAACCACTGCCTGCGTCGTGCACGGCAAGAACGATCTGCGGCTGGAGACCACCACGACCGCCGAGCCCGGCGCCGGTCAGGTCGCGGTCGACATCGCCTTCGGCGGCATCTGCGGATCCGACCTGCACTACGTCCTGCACGGTCGGGTCGGCGACTTCTGGATCCGTGAACCGATGATCCTCGGCCACGAGGTCGTCGGCCGGCTCACCGACGGTACGGCGGTCGCCGTCCACCCGGCCACGCCGTGCAACTCCTGCCGGTCATGTCAGACCGGTCGCCGCAACGTCTGCCCGAACACGCGGTACTTGGGCAGCGCGGCGCACCAGCCGCATGTGCAAGGCGGGTTCGCTACGCGGATCGTCGTACCGGCTGATCAAGTGCATGCGTTGCCGCCGACGCTGTCGTTGGAGCGCGCGGCGCTGGCGGAGCCCTTGTCCGTGGCGTTGCATGCGGTCCGGCAGGCCGGTGACGTGAGTGGTCGGACTGTGCTGGTCACCGGTGCCGGACCGATCGGACTGCTGGTCGTCGCCGTGCTCAAGGCGGCGGGTGCGGAACGCATCATCGTGACCGACCTGCTGCCCGAGCCGCTCGAACTCGCCCGCCGCGTCGGTGCGACCGAGGTGGAGTTGGTGCCGGATGCGGAGTCCAGCGAGGTCGACATCGCGATCGAGGCGTCCGGGGCGCCGGCGGGGTTGAGTACGTGCGTCCAGCGGGTCGTGCGGGGTGGCACCGTCGTACTCCTCGGTCTGCTGCCGCCCGGAGACATCCCGATTCCCGGGAACATCGTCGTGACGCGCGAGCTGAACCTCCGCGGGGCGTTCCGCTTCGACACCGAGTTCGCCGACGCCATCCGGGTGCTCGACGACGGGCTCGAGGTCGATGCCGTTGTCACGCATGTCTTCCCACTGAGCCAGGCAGCCGAAGCATTCGCGGTCGCCGCCGATCCAGCCCGCTCTGCCAAGGTCCTCCTCGACCTCGGCCGACGCTGACGGTGACCGCTTGATCGCCGTACGCCAGTGTCAGACACGCCGGGGTACATGACTAGCGCTGGGGCATGATGGGTGGCATGGAATCTGCTGGTGAGCCTGCGGCGGTGAACGGCGCGGGAGCCGCCGACCAGCCCGCCGTACATGCCATCGATTCGGTCAAGACCGGAGCGGCGGACGTCTTCGCGCGGCTGGCGGTTGAGTTGCACGACTCCGAGGGCGTCGAGGAGACCGTCGACGCGGTGGTGGCGTTCGCGCTGCAAGCGCTGAACTGTTCGCACGCCGGCGTCGCGCTCGCCGTGCACGGTAAACCAGAGGTCCCAGCGGCCACCGACCCGATGGTCTCGGAGATCTTCGAGTGGCAGATGGCCGGCGGCTTCGGCCCGCTGGTGCAGTCGATGCGCGAGCACAGCACCCTCCTGGTCCAGGACGTCGCGACCGACCACCGGTGGCCGGAATGGGCGGCAAAAGTGCTGTCACTCGGTGTTCGGAGCGTGCTCGACGTACCGCTGACCACGGGCGCCGGCGTGGTCGGCGTGCTGGGGCTCTACAGCACCGCGCCCGACGCTTTCACCCCCGACGACGAAGCGATCGCCCACATCTTGGCCCGGCACGCCTCGGTCGCCCTCGCCACCGCGCGCAGCGAGGCGACCCTCGCCCAGGCGGTCGACGCCCGCAAACTCGTCGGCCAGGCCATGGGCATCCTGATGGAGCGGTACGGCGTCGACAGCGACCAGGCCTTCGCCATCCTGAAGCGCTACTCCCAGGACACCAACACCAAACTCCGCGACGTCGCCCAGCAACTCATCGACAACCGCCGCCTGCCGCACTGACCTCCGGATCGCTGGACATCGGGCCGGTCGGGGGTAGCATGGGCTGATCCTGTCAAGACGCGGCGGGGTATCTCGACGCGAGCATCGGCTGGCCGGTACGCGCGCTCTGATCCGAGGCCCCGATGACTCAGTCCATTGAGACTGTGCGCGTCCACCGGCAGGCTCACGCCTTCGCCGAGCTCGCGATGCAGCTCCACGACTCCACGACCACGACCGAGACCGCCGACGCGGTGGTCCGCTTCGCGATTCCCGCGGTCGCCTGCGACCATGCCGGAATCGCACTCCAGGACGCCGACGGCGTGATCACGATCGGCACGGTGAGTAGCGACGTAGCGCGCGAGCTCTACGCGCTGCAGATCGGGCACGGCGACGGCCCGATGATCGCCGCGATGCAGCACGGCGTCGTACTTCACATTCCGAACTCGGCCGCAGAGACCCGCTGGCCGGCGTGGAGCCGAGCTGCCGTCGCCGCGGGGGTGGGAAGCGTCGTGCACCTGGCCCTGCAAGCCGGCAACAGCACACTCGGGGCGCTCAGCCTCTCCAAGCAGGCGTACGACGGATTCAGCGCCGACGACCTGGCCATCGCTCACGTCCTCGCCCGGCACGCCGCGATCGCCGTGGCCACCGCTCAGCGGCGTGAGGTGATGACCACCAAGGTCGACGCCCGCAAGCTGGTCGGTCAGGCAATGGGCATCCTGATGGAGCGCCACGACCTCGACGCTGACCGCGCCTTCGCCGTACTGCGTCGCTACGCCGAGGAATACGACCTCAAACTCCAGCAGGTCGCCGAACAGGTCGTCGCCGGCCGCCGCTTCACCAGACCCAAGCCGTCTGCCCCGACCGACCTGCACGCCGCCGGCTGACTACGGACGGTCCCCGTCGCTACTGGTCTGAACGACCGGGTTTGCCCCGGGGGCACCGGTTCGGCGTGAAGATCGGTGTGCTGGACGTCGGGTCGAACTCGGCGCAGCTGCAGGTAGTAGAAGCGTCGCCGGGTGCCCCGCCGTTGCCGCCCCACGCGGTGAAACATGCTTGGAGCTCGCGATGACGCGTTTCGGGTCACCCTCCCAGCGCAGCCGGTCGGACACCTCGCGCAGCGTCGCCCGCGCGTGGCGGCGCAGCTCACGCAACTGGTCGCGCTTGGGCGGGTCGTCGTGCAGGAACGCAACTCGCCAGGCTGGCCGGCGCCCCACCGCAGCGGACCGGGCCGTTCCCCCGCCGTACTCTCTGCAAGGCCGACGTGGACAAGTGGGCTCGGCGGCTCGCACGGATGCCGGCCCGCGACCGTTCCCGCCTGCGTGGAGTGTCCGAGTCCCGTGCACAGCAACTCGTCGCCGGAGCAACCGTCGCCAGGGTGGCGATGACGACACTGGACATCAGCGTTCTCGACGTGTCGCCCTGGGCGCTGCGCGAAGGCGTGATCCTGCAGCACCTCGAGAGCGTCATGCACCAGGACCAGCCGCTCAACCTCGATTCCCTGCAACCCACGCAGGTTCTCGAGCCAGACATCGCGCCGCCCACCAACGTCACCGCGCTATCCAAGTGAGACGGGGAATCCGGTGACCGACCAGATGGTGCTCATCGCGCGACTGACCGCGCTGGCGGCGGCCAACGCGGAGCCGGAAGGACTTGCGCTGCAGATGGCGCAGGCTTGTCAGGAGTTCCTCGGCGTCGACGGAGTCGCGATCACGATCGAGAACACGTCCCCGCGCCGTACCACGCTGTGTGCCACCGACGCCGTGGCCGCGCGGCTCGAAGACCTTCAGGAGGTCACCGGCGAGGGGCCGTGCCGCGATGCGTACGGGCTCAACCAGTCGGTGGTGCTCACCCGCGCGGACGATCGCCGCTGGCCCGTGTTCAGCGCTGCTGCTTTCGAAGCGGTCGGCCGGCTCACCATGCGCTCGTTCCCGATGCGCGCCGAAGGGCTGCCCTGGGGCGTGATCAGCATGTACGCCGCCGACGACCGAGAACCGGCCGAATCCGCGGCCACGTCGCAGGTTGTCGTCGACGTGATCGGTGCAGTGCTTCTCCGGGCGCCGGCGGAGGCAGTGGTTGCCGGCGGCGACTTGGGCAACGCACGCACGACGGTGAACCAGGCCACCGGGATGGTGATCGTCCAGGCCGGGCTCTCCCACGCGGACGCCCTCGCCGTACTCCGCGCCCGCGCCTACGCCACCGACCGGCCCCTCGCCGAAGTAGCCGGCCAAGTGGTCAACCGCCTGCTCGACTTCAGGGACCTCACCGTCTGAGCCCGGCGGTGCTTTCGCGGACGGTGAGTTGGTAGCCGGCCTGTTGTTCGGAGACCTGGTACGGCGTGCCGGCGGCCAGAGCCGTCACCTGATCCTCCAGGGAGGCGACAGCGAGAGTGGCTATCGCCGTACGGTCCGGGGAGATGGTGGTCAGCGTCGGCGTGGCGGCGCGACCGTACGGGATGTCGTCGAAGCCCACCACGGCGACGTCGTCGGGGACGCGCAGGCCGTGGGTCTGGAGGGCGCGGATCGCGCCGAGTGCGACCCAGTCGGTCACGCAGAAGACCGCGTCCGGTGCTTCGCTGGGATTCTCGGCGAGCAGCTCGGCCATCTGCCGCTCACCCTCCTCGCCGAGGTTGCTCCGGACCGGCTTGATCCAGTCGTCCCGCTCGGACAACCCGGCCGCCCGCAACGCCTGCCGGTAGCCGCGCAGCCGCGGGTGCCGCCGGTCGGTGGGACTGCAGCCGATCAGCGCGATCCGCTGCCGCCCGATGTCGATCAGATGCTGTACGGCGGTCCGCGCAGCCGCCACATTGTCGATCGCGACGTGCTGGACCATGCCCTGGTAGTTGCGCTCCCCCAACATCACCAACGGCGTCTGGTCGGTGCGGTCGCGCAACTCGGCCGGACCGATCCGCTGCGAGCTGAGGATCAGCCCGTCCATCCGCTGCGTGAAGTGCCCGGCCAGGGCGTCCCGCTCGACGGCCGGATCACCGCCGCTCTGCTGGATCAGCACCACCCAGTTGCTGCGCGCCGCGGCTTCCAGCACCTGACCGGCGAGCGCGGCGAAGTACGGCATGTCCAGCTGTGGAACGACCAGCGCGATCATCCCGGCCCGACCGAGCGCGAGGTTGCGCGCCGACAGATTCGGCCGGTAGCCGATCTCCTCGATCGCGGCCTGGACCCGGGCCCGCATCTGCGGCGACACGTGCTGGAAGTCGTTGATCACGTTCGACACGGTCTTCATCGAGACACCGGCCCGAGCGGCCACGTCGGCCAACCGCGGTCTGCTGGTCACGGTCGCCAGACTACTTCAGCCCGGAGGTGGTTCGGCTCCAGCGAGCTGGTGACCATCCACAGCAGCTTGCCGGGGCGCGCTCGGTGGTCACCTTTCCACCGTAGGCGGCCAGTGCGGCGTCCATCGCCTTGTGTACCGGATCACCGCCGTATCAGGCGACCCGCAGGCCGCTGGACCCGCGGCGCTGCGCGGGTCAGACCCAGCGCCAGTTGTGCTTCGTGGTCTTGGGTGTGTAGGCCCCGGCCGGCAGGTCGTCGGCGACGCGGATCAGCCAGCGCAGCAGGGTGGCTTGGAGCGCGTCCAGCACGTCATGGTGGGCGGGGTCGTCGGACAGGTCGACCAGCTCGGCCGGATCAGCCTGCAGGTCGAACAGTCTTCGGTGGCCGCGGTCGTCCACGATCAGCTTGTGGTGGCCGCTGACCAGCATGCGTTCGCCACCGCTCTGGGTGACGCTGTTCAGCTCGTCGTACGTCGAACCGTCGTACGGGAAATGCAGGTCCGGGCGATCGCGCTCGTCGTAGGACACACCGCCGTACCCGAGCTCGGCGTAGATGCTGCCGAACTCGGCCTCGGGTCCGCTCTCGCCGGCGAGCAACGGCGCGAGACTCCTGCCCTGCACGCCGTCCGGCAGGTCGGCGCCGATCACCTCGCACACCGTCGGCAGCAGGTCGACCATCGACACCAGCTCCTGACGATGTCCCGCCGCCACGCCCGGTCCGCTGATGACGAACGGGATCCGCATCAGCGCGTCGGACATGCCGGCGCCCTTGCGCTGCAGCCCGTACTCCCCCACGTAGTCGCCGTGATCGCTGACGAACACCACGAGCGTGTCGTCGAGCCGGTCACCGAGACCCGCGAGCAGCCGGGCGATCTGGTCGTCGATCAGCCGCAGCATCCCGAGGTAGTTGGCCCGGTACCTGCGCCAGGCGTCGTCGTACCCAGGTCGTTTTCCGGTGGTCAGCTCGTGCAGCCACCGGTAGCGCCAACCGAGGTCGGGGATCGCCTCCGGTCCGGCCAGCCGATCGGGTACGTCGTCCTCGGCGAACAGACTGAAGTACGGCTCCGGCACCTGGTACGGGTTGTGCGGTTCGGGGAACGACACCCACAGGAAGAACGGATCCTCCTCGGTCGTCGTACCCACTGCATCGAGTGCGCCGGACACGATCCGGTACGGCAGCTGCGCGTCGAGCGGGTACGGCGTCGGGTCCGCCGACACACCGTGGTCGAGTCCGTGCAGCCACTCGTCGAAGGCAGCATCGGTGGATGAGGCGGCGGGACCGCGGTCGTGCATGAACGGCCCGTGGAAGGTGTCGAAGTCAGCGGCTCCGCGATGCATGTGCGGCTTCCCGGCGAAGTGCAACGAGTAGCCGGAGCCGCGGAGCACGTCCAGCAGGTCGTGGGCGTAGTACGCGTGCTGCGCCGTACTGTTCTGCCGCACCCGGTGCGCGGTGGGGAACCGGCCGGTCAGCAGGCTGGTCCGGGCCGGCACACAGGCCGGGTAGCTCGTGTACGCGCGGTCGAACGTCGCGCCCGCGGCCGCGATCCCGTCCAGGGAAGGCATTGTGTCCAGACCGAATCCGGACCCGGCGGTGAAACCGGCCCGGTGCTGGTCGGTCATCAGCAACAAGATGTTGGGGCGGCGCGACATGCGGCGACCTTACAGCGCTGTAAAGCCACTGTCTACAGCGCTGAAATTCGGCCGCGGCGGAGCCACGTTTAGGCTTGGCCGGTGATTTCACATGTGGTGTGGGACTGGAACGGGACGCTGCTGAACGACAACGACGCCGTACTGGCCTCGGTGAACGCGGTGTGCGCCGACTTCGGGCGCGCGGGGCTGACCTGGGCGGACTGGCAGGCGGTGTACGCGCGGCCGATGCGGGTGTCCTACGAGCAGGTCCTGCAGCGGCTACTCGACGAGGAGGAGTGGGCTCGCGTCGACAAGCTCTACCACGATCAGTACGACGCCCTGCTCCACACCTGCGCACTCGCGACCGGCGTCCCGGCCGAGCTCGGCCGCCTGGCCGAGACGGGCCGGACGCAGTCCTTGCTGTCGATGTGGTTCCACGCCCGGCTGGTACCGACCATCGAGCAGTACGGACTCACCGAGTACTTCACCCGCGTCGACGGGCTGCCCGGTGACGTCGGCGGCGGTTCCAAGGCCGACAGCCTGCGCCTGCACCTCGAATCACAGTCCCTCGACCCGGCGAACGTCGTACTGATCGGCGACGTCGTCGACGACGCCACCGCTGCCCAGACCGCCGGCGCCCAGTGCATCCTGGTCGCCACCGGCGCCATGGCCCGCCCCGCCCTGGAATCCACCGGCGCCCCCGTCACCAACACCATCCAGGAAGCCCTCGAGCTGCTCGACTAGGGCGTGTCTCCTCCCTAGTCCGCGCCCGGGGATCCGTTGCCTTGGGCGCCAGGTGTCGCGGACTGTGTCGCCGGGGTGCCTGACGGGGACTCGGGTGGTGGGGTGCTCGAAGGAGCGGTTGTGGACGGCTCCTCGGTGGGGGTGGCCGAGCTGGTCGTCCGGGTAGGTGTCGGGGTGGCTGACGTGGGCGGCGTGGACGACGGCGTCGTGCTCGGCTGCGACGGGGTCTCGGAGGGCGTCGCGGTCGTCGGGGTGGTCCGGGTCGTCGTGCCGGGCTCGGTCCGGTCGGTGGTGGTCTCGGAGCCGGTCGCGGTCGGGGCTGTGGTCGGTGGATTGGAGGTGACGCTGGGCTGGGGGCCGACGTCGGTGGTGGGCGGTGTCGGCGACTCACCGTTGAGCGCGACCGCCGCCAGGACCGCAGCCGCCGTCGCGAGTACGGCGATTGCGCCGGCCAGCAATGCTTTCCGCTGCGACAGCGGCTTCGGTGGCGGCGTAGCTGCGACCGGCTCGGCACGCAAGGAGCCGGCCGCGATCTCGGCGGCGGTCGGGCGCTCGGCGGGGTCCTTGGCGAGCATCCGGAGCAGGACCGCCTCGAACGTGCCCGCGAGCTCGGGGCGCGTCAGGCTCGGCGGTGCCGGGGTGGCGTCGACATGCTGGTAGAGGATCGCGGTCGGGTGCTCCGCGGTGAACGGCGGTCCACCGGTGACCAGTTGGTAGAGCACGCACCCCAGCCCGTACACGTCCGCGGCCATGCCGGACTGACTGCCCATGGCCCGCTCGGGCGCGAGGTAGAGCGTGCTGCCGATGATCGCGCCGGCTTCGGTGAGGGTGGTGGCCCCATCCCCCGGCAGGTGCGCGATGCCGAAGTCCGCGACCTTGACGGTCCCGTCGGCGGCGATCAGCAGGTTGCCCGGCTTCACGTCCCGATGGACGACCTCCTCGCGGTGCGCCGCGGCGAGACCGGCGGCCGCCTGCTCGATCAGGTCGATCGCCCGGTCCTTCGGCAGCGGCCCGTGCGCGGTGAGCTCGTCGGCGACGGTCCCGCCCTCGACCAGCTCCATGACCAGGAAGAACCCGTCGTCGTGGTTGCCGAAGTCGTACACCGACACCACGTGCCGGTCGTTCAGTCGCGCGGCAGCGCGCGCCTCACGGTGGAACCGCTCCGCCGACCGCGGGTCACGGTCGGTGGACAGCAGCAACTTCACCGCGACCGGACGTCCGAGTTGTTCGTCGGTGGCGCGGAACACCTCGCCCATCCCGCCCCGGCCGATGGATGGGCCCAGTCGGTACCGCTTCGCTACCAGCATTCAGACACCCGTACCCACCGCAACCGCGCACCAACCTGTCCCCGTCTCGGAAGCAGGCAATGCTACCGGCAGTCAGCGAACAACCCACATTCACCGACTGCCGGCCAGCTGCGGGTAGCGTGGTTCTCACTAATCGTTCATGTCATCGCTCCTCGAGCCACGGGTCGGCCGGGCGCGAGCGGTCGAACGTCGGCCGGGCCTGCTGCCAGTGGCCCCGGGTGAAGTCCGGGACCTTCACCGGTCGCAGCTGCTTGGTCTTCATCGACTCGTGGCTGAGCGGGATCACCGAGCACCACGCCGCCGAGTCGTACACGTCGATGTCCGGCGTCATCCCCAGCCGCATCAGCTGGACCAGCCGGAAGATCGACACGAAGTCGCCGCCGCCGTGACCGCCGTACTGCTCGGCCAGGCGTTCCAGCGCGGGCCACAGCCAGTGGTCGTGCTGGGTCAGGATGCTGTTGTAGGCGCTCCCGGTCCGCCAGCTGTGGTTGTTGTGGCCGAGCGACTCCAGGTACACCCGGGCGTTGTCGAGCTCGATGGACCCACGGGTCCCGGTGAGCGTCGTCTCCCGCGTGTACGGGTGCGGCGAGTTCACGTCGTGCTCGACCCGGATGAACCGCCCGGACGTCGTCGTGACGAACGCGGTATGGCGGTCGCCGGAGATGTACGGCGCGTCGTCCCAGGACGAGTGGTCCGGTCCGACCCGCGAGTCCTCGGACCGGAACAACGCCAGCGCCTTCGGCGGCGTGGCCACCGCGACCAGTTCGTCGAAACGGTCACCACGGTTGATCCCCATCGCAGCCGAGACCGGACCGAGGCCGTGCATCGGGTAGTGCAGCGCGTTCATCCGGGTCTGCCATCGGCGGCGCCAGTACTCCGGGTAGTACGCGCCGCCGAAGAAGTACGGCCAGCGCAGGTCGTGGATGTAGCCGCCCGACCCATGCTGCACGTCGCCGAACAGGCCGGCCTTCACCATGTTGAACAGCTGCAGCTCGGGCCGGAAATAGTTCACGTTCTCCAGCAGCATGCAATGCTTCCGGGTGCGTTCCGACGTCCGCACCAGGTCCCAGATCTCGTGCAGGTGCGGTGAGATCGGCAACTCGATCGCGACGTGCTTGCCGTGCTCCATCGCGGCCTTGGCCTGCGGGTAGTGCCACTCCCACGGCGTCGCGATGTAGATCAGGTCGATGTCGTCGCGCTTGACCAGGTTGAGGTAGTCCTCCTCGCCGTTCGAGTAACCGGCCGGCGGGGTGTCCTGGAACCCCTGAGCCATGATCCGGCCGATCGTGCGCTGGACCTGGGCGGGGCGGATGTCGCAGACGGCGGTGACGGTGGACACGGCGCCGAAGCGCACGTCCTGGCCACCGCCACGGTTGCCCAGGCCGATCAGCCCGACCCGGACGTTCTCGAAGCCTTCGAACGGCACGTCGACCATCGGCTTCTCGTTCTGGTCGCGCGCCGGTTCCGCGACTGAACCGGCGAGCGCGGTCTCGCCGACGGCGGCGCTGATTCCGGCGCCCGCGCCGACTGCGGCGCCGGACCTGAGCAGGTCCCGGCGCGAGGGGGTGTAACGACTCGGAGACGACACAGCGATCACTTCCTTGGACGGTAGGCGTGACTGAACTTGTCTCGTTGCTTGTCGTAGCGAGCAGTATTGATCACTGTGATACCGCTGACAAGGCCGTGGCGCCGGTCCGATCACTCGTAGAGTGCTGCCGTGACTCTCGTGTGCATCGGCGATCTGGTCGAAGACGTCGTCGTCTGGTCCGACAGTGGGGTGCGGTTCGGGACGGACAATCCGGCCCGGATCCGGCGGACCCGCGGTGGGGCGGCGTCGAACGTCGCGGTCTTCGCGAGCAGCCTCGGTACGCCGGTCCGGTTCATCGGACGAGTCGGTGGCGACACCGTCGGCGAGGCGCTGGTCCAGGAGCTCACCAAGGCCGGGGTCGACGCAAAGGTGCAGCGGGCCGGCCGGACCGGGAGCATCGTCATCCTGGTCGACGACCGCGGCGAGCGCACGCTGTTCCCCGACCGGGCGGCTGCCGCCGAGCTGAGCAACGTACCGGACGCCTGGATCTCCGGCGCGGCGGCGGTGCACCTCTCGGCGTACTCACTCGTCGGCCCGTCCTGGCCGGTCCTCCGTCAGGCCGCGGACATCGCGCACGCCGAAGGCGCGATCGTCACCCTCGACGCCGCGTCGGTCGCTCTCATCGACGCGATCGGCCCCGAGTCCTTCCGCAACCTGATCAGCAGCCTCCGGCCCGCGTACGTGTTCGCGAACGGAATCGAGGCCGACGCCGGCTCCCTGCGCGACCTCCCCGGTACGACGGTGATCGTGAAGAACGGCCTGCATCCCACCGAGATCCATGCCGATGGCAACAGTTCCGCGACCGTCCCGGTGCCGCCGGTCGACGAAGTGCGCGACACCACCGGAGCCGGCGACGCCTTCGCGGCGGGCTTCCTGTCCGCCGTCCTCGACCACGCCGACGTCGTCCAGGCAGTCGAAGCCGGCCACCACCTCGCCAGGCGGGTCCTCACCGAACCTGGCGCCACCCTGACCACCGATGTATGAGGGAGCAGTCTTGACCGACATCATCCTGTCCGACGACGTGTCCCGCGCGCTGGCCGAAGGTCGTGCCGTGGTCGCCCTGGAGTCGACCATCTTCTCGACCCTCGGGCTGCCCGTCCCCTTCAACGCCGAGGCGCTGGAGATCTGCAAGCAGGCGATCCGCGCGCACGGCGCCACCCCGGCGGTGACCGCCATCCTCGACGGCCGTCCGCACGTCGGCCTCACCGCGGACGAGGAGAAGCGGGTCCTGCTGGGCACGCGGAAGATCGCCGAGCGCGATCTGGCCGTTGCCCAGGCGCAGCGCTGGGACGTCGGCGTCACCACGGTGTCGGCGACGGTCGCGCTCGCCCACGCGGCCGGCATCTCGGTGTTCGCGACCGGCGGGATCGGCGGCGTACACCGCGGGTCCGAGGTCACCGGCGACGTCTCCGCCGACCTCGATGCCATCGGCAACCACCCGGTGATCACGGTCTGCGCCGGCGCGAAGGCGTTCCTCGACCTGCCGCGGACCCTGGAGTACCTGGAGACCATCGGCGTACCGGTGCTGGGCTGGCAGCACGACTGGTTCCCGGCCTTCTACACGCGGTCCAGCGGGTTGCCGGTGCCGCACCGCGTCGAGGACGAGCAGGTGGTCTGCGACGTACTGCGCTTCCGCACCCGGCCGGACACCGGGGTGCTGCTGACCGTCCCGATCCCGGTCCCCGACGAGATTCCGGCCGCACGGATCGACGCCGTACTCACGACTGCCCTGAACGCGAGCAGCGAGGCCGGAATCACCGGCCCCGCTGTCACGCCGTACGTGCTGGAGCGAATCGAGAAGGAGACCGACGGGGAGAGCGTCCCGGCGAACCTCGCGCTCGCCCGCAACAACGCCGATCTGGCCGCCCGAGTCGCCGTCGAGCTCAGCCGTCGTTCTCAGCCGAGGGAATGACTGCGCCCGGGACGTCCTGAGGAGCGAAGATCTCGGTCTCACCCGGGTAGGGCTTGGACCAGTCGTGCGCCTGGTACCAGTCGAAGTGGTTCAGCTGCGCCGGGTTCGCGAAGTCGGCCGCGAGCGTCGCCGGGATCGGAGGTGAGCAGCCGGTAGTCGAGTTCACGGCTCTCGGCGGCGAGCTTGGTCAGCGGACCGGAGAACGCGACTCGTCCGGTGGCGAGGATGGTGACCTCCGAGCAGAGCGTCTCGACGTCGTCCATCCGGTGGCTGGACAGCACCACCGCTGTACCGTCCGCGGCCAGTCGGGTGAGGACGCCGTACACATGCTTCTTGCCGGCCGGGTCGAGGCCGTTGGACGGCTCGTCGAGCACCAGTAGGCGTGGCGTGGTGAGCAGGGCGGCGGCCAAGCCGAGGCGTTGGCGCATTCCGAGCGAGAACCCGCGGACGCGGTCGTCGGCGACATCGGTGACCCCGACCTGGTCCAGGGCGTCGGCGATCCCCGCCGTACCGAGGCCGCGGAGCCTGGTCAGCGCGGCGAGGTTCTGCCGTGCGGTGAGCGAGGGATACAGCCCAGGACCGTCGACGAACCCGGCGACGCCATCGGGTGCCGCGAGTGCGCGACCGACCGGCGTACCGAGGATCTCGAGGCTGCCGCTGTCGGCGACGGCCAGCCCGAGCAGCAGCCCGAGCAACGTGGTCTTGCCGGCGCCGTTGGGGCCGACCAGCCCATGGATCTGGCCGGGCGCGACTCCAGCTCGACGGCGTCGAGGGCGACCACCGCACCGAAATACTTGCTGATCCCACGAGCACGAACTGCGGCGGAGGTGCCCATCGTCCCCTTCTTCGGCGCCGGTGTTTGACCCAAATACATTAGGCACCAATACAATTGGGTTTGGGCACCAAGACAACTCAGCTCGGGAACGAGCAGGCGAACACTCGGGGAACGAACCGCCGTCAGCGCGGCAGCAGGCGGGTCTCGATCAGCTCCTGGGCGACGTCGCGGAGCTTGCGGTTGTGCTGCTGCGAGTACCGCTTGAGCACCTCGAACGCCTGGTCGCTCTCCAGGTCGTAGCGCTCCATCAGGATGCCCATCGCCTGGCCGACCAGCTTGCGGGCGTCGATCGCCTGCGCCAGTGAGGCCTCCTCGCGGGCTGTGGCGATCGCCACCGCGGCATGCCGGGCCAGGATCTCGGCCACCGCCAGGTCGTCGGGGCCGAAGGCGTTCGGGGTGTCGCCGAACAGACTCAGCACCGCCGCGACCCGGCCGCCGACCAGCAACGGCAGGTGCACCACGCTGCGGACTCCCACCGCCCGCGCCTGCTCGATCCAGGCAGCCGGCCAGTCGTCGTCTGCATCCACGTCGGCGACCACGACCAGGCGCTGCTCCCGGACCGCGGTGATCAGCGGGCCCTCGTCGGCCTCGATCTGCAGCCGGTACAGCGCCGCGACCCGCGGATCGGTGGACGCCAGCACCTCCGGCCGCCCGCCGGCCACCAGCGTCACCCCGGCCGCGGTGCACTGGAGCGCGGCCAGCGCGAAGTGCACGACCGCCTCGACCGTCTCCTCGACGCCCTCGACGTCGTGCAGCTCCGTCGCCAGCTGAGCGAACACAGCAGCACCCGCGCGGTCACGACCTTCGGCCGGATCGGCAAGCGTGCTCGGCTCTTCTCCGTCCGCCACACGGCAATCATCCACCCGCGCGGCCGGAAAAGCTGTCAGCCCGGCGTACCGCCTTCTCGAGCTCGGATCCACCAGGCTGGGTTCGGTCCGCGCCGCCGCATCGACCGTCATGGCTTGTCCAGTACGGCGAACGAGTACGGCGGCCAGGGTCCGTTCACCTCGAGGTCGAAGGACGGGTACTTGGCCCGCAGCGCGTTGACCAGCTCGAAGAAGTCGGTACGGCGGTCGTCGTCGACGAGGAACGTCGCGTTCAACGCGATGCTGTCGCTGCGACCGGTCAAGCGCGAGTCCTGCAGTGCGAGCCGCCGAGTCGCCGCGGCAGCCGGCACCAGGTCCCAGAACAGCTGGTCGGCCAGCGCCTGCTGATCCACCGCGGCCTCCTGACGACCGCGAATCTCCGCTCGACGGCGCTCCAGGTAGGCGACCCCGGAAGCCGGCGACTCCGCCTCGACCGGCGCCGGGGGCGTCGACCGGGTCCGGGGGCGTCGACCGGGTCCGGGCGAAGACCTTCACGCTCCACTCGCTGCGCCGGTCGATCCGGTCCAGTGCCAGCACGAGGTCGTCGTACAACTCCTCGATCCGGTCCCGCGCGGCGTCGTCGGAGTGGTAGATGGTGACCAGCCGGAACGGTGCGAGCGCACTCGTGACCGCTGCCGCCCGGCGGACGATCTCGTCGTGGCGGCGAGCCGTCTGCTCGACCCAGGAGAGGCTCTCCAGGTTCTGCCGCAGCGCGAACTCGCCGAACTCCTGGAGTTCGACCGTGCTCACGACGGCGATCAGGTCGCGGTGGGAGATCGTCCGGACCGGTGGTCGGCGACGCCGTCCAGCTCGGCGAAGCGCAGGTAGGTCTGGACACTCGCCACCACGATCCGCGGTGCCGGCTCGGAGGTTCTCCAAGTGGCTTCAGGCAACGAACGTGGTGTTCGGCTGCGGATCACTCCGCCAGTGCGGCGATCCGCCGGAGCATCGGAATGCTGGGAAACCGGTCCTCGGCCACCTTGTCGAGCAAGGCGTCCAGCAACAGTTCGCGGGGTGCCGGCGGCTTGCGTGTGTCAGCCATGATCGCTCCCTCTCCGCTCACTCGCGCAGGTCGCGGCGTTCGTGCACGGAGGTGTGCGTGGTCCGGCTCCGCTGGTTCGCGAAGATCAGCGCGACCGCGAGACCGATCGCGCCGGCGCCCATCAGCACCCACCCGACCGCGGTCAGGTCGACGCCGCTCAGGCGATCGGACACGGCAAAAGCCAGCACGCCACCGACGGCGAGCAGGAAAACGGATACACCGATCCCCATGGAATCCTCCTAACGACCCGCCCCGTTCCGAATGTGCGACAAGAACGCGGTACCCACACGAAATTCGGCAAAACGACGAACAAGCCGCCTACTTTCCGCAAAGAAACGAGTGCACTACGCAGCGGTTCAAGTCGAGACAGAATTCAGTTGCCTGCGTCCCCTGATTTCTTCGGCTTCGCGGCACCCTGCTTCGCCTTCTTCGCACCCTTCGCCGTGGCCTTCGTCCCCGCTGAACCGGGCCCCGCTTTCGGCCCGGCCTTCTGCTTCGGGGCAGCCTTTGCCTTCCCAGGTCCGGAGTGCTCCTGCTCTGTCGTGGGCCGACTGCTGGTCGTGGTTGGTGACGGGCGGGTCGGCGGCGGCGCTGTCGGCGTACCAGGAGTTGTCACGGGCTGCAGATCGTTTGTCGCCGGCAACTGGACGCCTCTGGTCTCCAGAATGATGCCGATGGTTGCCGACAGCACCAGCGCGATGCCTGCGGCAATTGCGGCGACCACGGGCCGCGATCTGGTTCGCCGTACCGGGAGCAAGCTGGTTGTCTGGTGGGTCGGTGGTCGCTCGCCGGCGACGATCTGCGCCGCGGTCGGTCGCCGGACCGGATCCTTGGCGAGCATCCACAGAATCAGCGCCTCGAGCTCACCGTCCAGGCCAGGCTGGAACTCGCTCGGTGGCGCCGGCTCGTTCTGCACGTGCTGGTACATGATCGCCGCCGGGGACTCACCCGTGAACGGTGGACGCCCGGTGACGAGCTGGTAGAGCACACACCCGAGCGCGTACACGTCCGACGGCGGCTCGGCGGGCTCTCCCCTGGCCCGCTCGGGCGACAGGAAGTAGCTCGTGCCGATGATCTGCCCGGTCATCGTCAGCGTCGTCGTGGTCTCGTGCAGGAACCGGACGATCCCGAAGTCGGCAACCTTCACGGTCCCGTCGTCGGCCAGCAGCAGGTTGCTCGCTTTGATGTCGCGATGCACGATCCCCCGCGTGTGCGCGGCCGCCAGCCCGGCGGCTGCCTGCCGGACCACCTGCTCGGCGCGTTCCGCCGGGAACAGTCCGTTGCGCTCGAGCTCGTCGGCCACCGAGTGCCCGCTGACCAGCTCCATCGCGAGGTAGTAACCGGCGCCGTACGCGCCGAAATCGTAGGCGGCGACCACGTGCCGGCTTCGAATCCGGGCCGAGGCCTGCGCTTCGCGGAGGAACCGCTGCGACACCGCCAGCGACTGCGGCGCCGGCAGCATCAGCTTGACCGCGACCTCTCGGCCCAGCACCTCGTCGGTGGCGCGGTACACCTCGCCCATCCCACCCCGGCCGAGCAACTCCCCCAGCCGGTACCGTCCACCCTCACCAACACGCTCCACCGCCTGTCGGTACCCCGCCCCTAACCCCGCGGGTCAGCAGTTCACACTTGGCACCTTTCCGGCGACTTCGGTGAGGGTTTGGTCGAGAATCTCCAGTCCTTCGCGTGCCTCGTCGGGTGTGATCGTCAGGGGTGGTACGACGTGGACTCGGTTGAAGTTCGTGAAGGGCAGGAGGCCGCGGCGCTGGCAGCCGGCGACGATGGCGGCGAGCTGCGGGCTGCTTCCGCCGTACGGCGCCAACGGCTCACGAGTCGCGCGGTCGGACACGAGCTCGAGGGCCCAGAACACACCAGTCCCCCGGACCTCACCGATCCACTCATGCTTGGCCGCCAGCTCCCGCAGCCCCGGCCCGAGTACATCGTCACCGAGCGCTGCAGCGTGCTCGACGATCCCTTCGTCCTCCATCGTCTCGATCGTGGCGACCGCTGCCGCACACGCGAGCGGATGACCTGAGTACGTCAGACCGCCCGGATAGGGCCGATCCGCGAACGTCCGGTAGATCGGATCGCTGATCGCGACACCGCCCAACGGCACGTACCCGGAGTTGACCCCTTTGGCGAAGGTCAGCAGGTCCGGCACGACGTCGGCGTGCTCGATCGCGAACCACTTGCCGGCCCGCCCGAAGCCGGCCATCACCTCGTCGGCGATCAGCGTGATCCCGTGCCGGTCGCACAGCTCCCGCACGCCCTGGAGGTAACCAGGGGGCGGGATCATGATTCCCGCCGTCCCCGGGATCGACTCGAGCATGATCGCCGCGATCGTCCCTGGTCCCTCGAGCGTGATGACCTGCTCGAGATGCGCCAGCGCCCGGTCGCGTTCCTCTTCCTCGGTACTGGCCGAGAAGGCACTGCGATACAGGAACGGCCCGAAGAAGTGGACGGTGCCGGCGGACCCGTTGTCGTTCGGCCACCGGCGCGGGTCGCCGGTGACGTTGACGGCGAGCTGGGTGCCGCCGTGGTACGAGCGGTACGTCGACAGTACCTTGTGCCGACCGGTGTGCAGCCGGGCCATCCGGATCGCGTGCTCGTTGGCGTCGGCGCCGCCGTTGGTGAAGAAGATCCGGTCGAGATCACCCGGGGTGTGCGACGCGATCAGCCGGGCGGCCTCGGACCGGGCGCTGTTCGCGTACGCCGGCGCCACCGTGCACAACGTGGCCGCCTGCTCCTGGATCGCCTTGACGATCCGCGGGTGCTGGTGACCGAGGTTGGTGTAGACGAGCTGGGAGGTGAAGTCCAGCAGCCGGTTGCCCTGCCCGTCCCAGACGTAGGAGCCGGCCGCCTTGGTGATCACCATCGGGTCGAGGTTCGCCTGCGCGGACCAGGAGTGGAAGACGTGCCGGCGGTCGAGTTCGTAGGTGCGATCAGACATTCTGCGGGAACCCCAGCTCGAGGCCACCCGCCGGGCGGGCGGCCGGGTTGATCCAGCGCGAGGTGACGACCTTCGCACGGGTGAAGAAGTGCACGCCCTCGGCGCCGTGGGCGTGGGTGTCGCCGAACAACGACCGCTTCCAGCCACCGAAGGAGTAGTACGCGACCGGCACCGGGATCGGCACGTTCACGCCGATCATCCCGACCTGGACGTCGTTCTCGAACCGGCGGGCCGCGCCGCCGTCGTTGGTGAACACCGCGGTCCCGTTGCCGTACTGGTTGTCGTTGATGAGGGCAACGGCTTCGTCGTACGACGAGACCCGGACGACCGACAGCACCGGGCCGAAGATCTCCTCGCGGTAGATGTCCATCTCCGGGGTCACGTGGTCGAACAGGGTCGGGCCGAGCCAGAAGCCGTCCCGCCCGCCCTCGGCCTGCACCTCACGGCCGTCGATCACGAGCTTGGCGCCGGCCTGCTCGCCGGAGTCGACGAACCCGGCGACCCGGTCGCGATGTGCCTTGGTGACCAGCGGGCCCATGTCGACGTCGCCGGTCCCGTCGCCGGTGCGCAGGGTCCGGGTCCGCTCCGCGATCCGCGCGACCAGGTCGTCGGCGATCGGCTCGACCGCGACCAGCACGCTGATCGCCATGCACCGCTCGCCCGCGCTCCCGTACCCGGCGTTGACCGCAGCGTCCGCCGCCAGATCCAGATCGGCGTCCGGCAGCACGACCATGTGGTTCTTGGCGCCACCCAGAGCCTGCACCCGCTTGCCGTGCCGGCTGGCCTCCTCGTAGACGTACTCCGCGATCGGCGTCGAGCCGACGAAGCTGATCGCCGCGACGTCCGGGCTCTGCAGCAACGCATCGACCGCGACCTTGTCACCCTGCAGCACGTTGAACACGCCGTCCGGCAGCCCGGCGTCCTTCCACAGGTTCGCGATCCACAGCGCCGCCGACGGATCCTTCTCACTCGGCTTCAGTACGACGGTATTGCCCGCGGCGATCGCGATCGGGAAGAACCACATCGGCACCATGGCCGGGAAGTTGAACGGGCTGATGATGCCCACCACACCGAGCGGGTCGCGCCGGGAGTGCACGTCGACCCCGGTCGAGGCGTTGCCGGACTGGGCGCCCTTGAGCAGGTGCGCGATCCCGCAGGCGAACTCCACGACCTCCTGACCACGCGAGACCTCACCCAGCGCGTCCGAGTGCACCTTGCCGTGCTCGGCGGTGATCAGCGTCGCCAGCTCGTCCTTGCGGCTGTTCAGCAACTCGCGGAACGCGAACAGGATCTGGGTACGACGAGCCAGCGAAGTGGCCGCCCAGGACTCGGACGCCTGCTTGGCGGAGTCGATGACGAAGCGGGCGTCGCGGTCACTCGCGAGAGCGACGCGACCGGAGACATCGCCGGTGGCGGGGTTGGTGACATCGGCCCACAGGTGCGACGTGCCGTCGTACCCGGCGCCGTCGGCCCAGTGCGTGATGGTTGAGGTCATGAGGCAGCTCCTTCGGGGTCAGCCCTCATGGTCACCGCCCCCGCATTCCGCCTGGCGCTGCAGAATGTAGGATTCTTGCTCAATACCCGACGATGTGTCGGAGGTTTGACGGATGGCGATTCTGACCGTTGCCCAGGTCCTCGCTATGCCTGTGCTGCGGGGCGCCCGGCCTGAGGTCCTGGCCGGAGCGGCCGGGCTCGACCGCGAGGTCCGCTGGGTCCACTCGGGCGAGATCGCCGACATCGCGACACTGCTGCGCGGCGGCGACCTCCTCCTGAGCACCGGCATCGCCCTGCCCGACACCGTCGAGGGGCTGCGGGACTTCGCGGCCAGTCTTGCTGAGAGCGAGGCCGCCGGCCTGGTGATCGAGCTGGGCCGCCGCTGGCGGCAGGTGCCCGCCGGGCTGGTCGACGCCTGCGAGACGGTCGGGCTGCCGTTGGTCGCGCTTCACAGTGAAGTACGGTTCGCCGCGATCACCCAGGCGGTCGGCGAACGCATCGTGGACGAGCAACTGCAGGAGTTGCGCGAGACGCATCGGGTGCACGAGACGTTCACCGAGCTGAGCATCGCGGAGGCCGGTCCGCAGGAGATCCTCGAGGCCGTGCAGCGGTTGGCCGGGTCGGCCGTCGTACTGGAGAGTGAGCAGCATCAGATCCTCGACTACCGCTCGGGGCCGGGAGACGTCGAGGAGTTTGTTGCCGACTGGGCGGCGCGGTCGCGGGGCGTGCAGGTCGATGGCCGGACCGGATGGGACGAGCGCGCCGGATGGCTCGTGACTCGGCTGGGCAAGCGCGACCGCGGGTGGGGGCGGCTCGTCGTCCAGGCACCGGCCCGTCCGTCGCAGCGGCTGATCGCGCTGACCGAACGCGCGGCCGCCGCGCTGGCCATGCACCGGCTGCACGACCGGCACCGCGACAGCCTGGTGCGTCGCGTCCACCACGAACTGCTGCTTGGCCTGCTCGCGGATCCCACCGATCCAGAGGTACTGCGCAGGTGTGAGCTGTCCGGCGTCCCGCTGGCGAAGCGTCAGTTCATCGGGTTGACGGTGCGACCCCGGGCTGACGTGCAGGACGTGCTCGCCGCGGTGGTGCATGCGGCGTACGAACTCAAGGTGCCGGCTCTGGTCTGCGAGATCGACCGCGACGTCCGCGTGCTGCTCTCCTGTACGGCGTCCGCGAACGCCGACCGCATTGCCGACAACCTGGCGGCCAGCGTCGCCCGGCGTCACTCGGTCGCGATCGGCGCCGGTCGGCCGACAGCCAAGACCGCCGAGGTGGACCGCACGCTCAAAGAGGCGCAGCAGGTGGTCGAGTCAGTCCGCGCGGACGCCTCGGACCGAGTCGTGCATCGCCTCGAGGATGTGCACCTGCGTGGCCTGCTCACTCTGCTCGGGGACGACGAGCGGCTCCGTCTGTTCGTCGCACGCGAGCTCGGCCCGCTCAAGGAGAACGGCCTGCTCGACGCCGTCCGCGCGCTCGTCAACCACCCGACAAGCAAGTCCGACGCCGCCGCGTCGCTGCACATCTCCCGCCCGGTCTTCTACGACCGCCTGGCCAAGGCAGGCCAGCTCCTCGGCGCCAACCTCGACGACCCGGACATCCGGGTCTCCCTCCACGTCGCCCTGCTCGCCGACGAACTACAGGCTCACTAATCCTTGGGCAGCGAGTTGAGCAGGCGGGATTGGGCCTGCTCCAAGTGGTAGGCGAGATGCTCGGCAGCACCGGCGGGGTCGCCGTCCTCGATTGCCTTGAGGATGGCGGCGTGCTCGGAGGCGACCGTGGACGGCTCCGCGGTGCGGTGCGCCTGGTACTGGCCCATCGTCAGGTGGACCTCGCCGATGATGAGCTCGTGCATCCGGGACAGCCGCCGGCTGCCGACCGCCGCCACCAGCGCGGTGTGGAACGCGATGTCGGCCTCGACCTGGTTCTCGAACACGTGGTCGCGGGCGGCGTACTCGATCGCGACCTGCGCCCGCGCCGCCGCCGGTGGGACCTCCCCGGTCTCGGCGAGGGTCGACACCGCGGCCCGTTCGATGGTCACCCGGCTGAAGAACAGGTCGCGGATCTCGTCCTGGTCCAGCACCGGGACGACGGCGGTCTTGTGCGCCGTACGACGCAGCAGCCCGAGCGCGGTCAGCCGCTCGAGCACCGCCTTCGCGGTCGGCCGCGCCACCTTGTACTCGGTGGCGAGGCGGACCTCGGTGAGCTTCTCCCCCTGCGGGATGTCGCCGTTCACGATGCGCTTGCGGACGGACTCGTACATCGCATCGGTCAGCGAGGACGGGCCGAGCTCGAGGCCGGCTTCGGTACCCACAGCACCCCCAACACGAAAAAGTCTGGTCACGAAATGTCTGGCAAGTGTACTGGTCAACTCACTCAGTATCCGGCAGCCTTGTCGACCACGTTGTGCAGCGACTCACCGGCGACGAACCGGCGCAGGTTCTCCAGCACGATCTCCTCGCCGCGGCGCGCCGTACCATGGCTGGTCGCGCCGTTGTGCGGGGTGACGATGACGTTCGGCAACGACCAGAACGGGCTGTCGGCGGGCAGCGGCTCGACGCCGTGCGCGTCCAGCCCGGCACCCGCGATCTGCCCGCTCCGCAAGGCCTCCAGCAGCGCGTCGTCGTCCGCGATCCCGCCGCGCGAGATGCAGATGAAGTATGCCGTTTCCTTCATCCGGGCGAACGCGTCGCGGTCGAACACCCCAGCCGTCGACGGCGTCCGCGGCGCCGTGACCACGACGAAGTCCGACTCGGCCAGCATCTCGTCGAGTCCGCAGACCTGGTCGACGTACGGCGACGGCTGCTCCGGGCGACGTCGTACGCCGAGAACCCGCATGTGGAACGCCTTCGCCTTCTGCGCGAGGTCGATCCCGGAGTTGCCGAGACCGTAGATGCCGAGCGTCCGCCCGGCCAACTCGCCGTGCCGGTAGTGGTCCCACCGCCTGTCGGCCTGCGCCCGCATCCAGCGCGGCACGTCGCGGTCGAGCATGAGCATCAGCAGGATCGAGTGCTCGGCCAGCGAGATCCCGCCGTTGCCCGCCGACGACGTCAGCACGACCGGCGACGCCAGCATCTCGGACGTCAGGTCGGCGTCGACACCGGCCGACGGGCTGTGCACCCAGCGCAGCCGGGGAGCCTTCGCCAGGACGTCCGGTGGGACCCGGCCGATCACTGCCTCCATCTCACCGAAGACGTCCGCGGCGTCGTCCAGCCGGTCGACGAACCGGAGGTCCACGTCCGGGGCGGTCTCCTGGTAGCGGGCCGGCTGCCTGCCGACCACGACGACGATCACTTCAGCCCCGTGGTGGCGATACCGCGGATCAGGTGCTTCTGAGCCAGCGCGAAGAAGATCAGGATCGGGATCAGTGACAGCAACGACATGGCGAACAGCATGCCCACCCCACTCTGGGTCTCGGAGTCGACCATGGAGTTCAGTGCCACCGGGACGGTGAACGCACTCGTTCTGGTCAGGTAGATCAACGGTACGAAGAAGTCGTTCCAGGTCCAGATGAAGGTGAAGATCGTGGTCGTCACCAAGGCGGGCCGCATCAGCGGCAGGACGACGTACCAGAAGGTCAGGAACGGGCCGGCGCCGTCGATCCAGGCGGCCCGGTCGAGCTCACGCGGCAGCGTCCGGATGAACTGCACCATCAGGAAGACGAAGAAAGCGTCGGTGGCCAGGAACTTCGGGATCAGCAGCGGCCAGTAGGTGTTCACCAGGCCGAACTGGGAGAAGAAGATGTACTGCGGGATCACCAGCACATGGAACGGCAGCATCACCGAGGCCAGCGTGATCGCGAAGTACACGTTCCGCATCCGGAACTGCAGCCGCGCCAGCGCGTACGCCGTGAGCGAGCAGGAGAACAGGTTGCCGACGATCGACCCGACGGTGACCAGCAGCGAGTTCACGAAGAACACCGAGAACGGCCGGTTCAGCGCGTGCCAGCCGTCCTTGAAGTTGTCGAACGTCAGGTCAGTCGGGACGATGCCCGGCTCGGTCAGGATCTGGTCGGCCGGCTTGAACGCGCTCACCACCATCCAGACCAGCGGATAGATCATGAACGCGACGAACACGCACAGCCCGGTGTGTTTCAGCGCTGACTTGATCCGGCGCTGCCGGACCGGAGCCGGTCTGGTGATCACTTCGCCCGCGGTGAGAGTTGCCATCAGCTATCTCCTAGTTGTCCCCGTAGAAGACCCAGTACTTCGAGACGAGGAAGTGCAGCGCGGTGATCGCGGCGATCGCGACCATCAGCACCCAGGCCAACGCGGACGCGTAGCCCATGTCGAAGGCAACGAACCCCTGCTGGTACACGTACAGCGTGTAGAACAGCGTCGAGTTGGCCGGTCCCCCGGTGCCGCCGCTGATGATGTGCGCCTGGGTGAAGGTCTGGAACGCGCCGATCGTCTGCAGGATCAGGTTGAAGAAGATGATCGGCGTCAGCAGCGGCACGGTGACATGCAGGAACTGCTTGACCACTCCGGCGCCATCAACCCGGGCGGCCTCGTACAACTCGTCCGGGATCTGCCGCAGGCCGGCCAGGAAGATCACCATCGGCGAGCCGAACGTCCACACGTTCAGCACGATCAGCGTGGCCAGCGCCGTACTCGGGTTCTGCAGCCAGCTCTCGCCCTGGATCCCGATCAGCGCCAGGCCCTTGTTGATCAGGCCCTCGTCACCGAAGATCTCTCGCCACAGGATCGCGATCGCGACACTCGACCCGAGCAGCGACGGCAGGTAGAACGCGCTGCGGTAGAACGCCAGGCCGCTCAGCCCGCGGTCGAGGATCAGCGCCAGGAGCAACGCGAACCCGAGCTGCAGCGGGACGGACACGAGGACGTAGACCAGGGTCACCCGTACGGAGGCCCAGAACTGCTCGTCGTGGACCATCCGCTGGAAGTTCTCCAACCCGGACCACTCCGGCGGGTTCAGGATGTCGTAGTCGGTGAACGCCAGGTACAACGAGGCGAACAGCGGTACGGCGGTGATCAGCAGGAAACCGAGCTGCCACGGAATGAGGAAGACGTGGGCAGCCCGGCCCTGCCGATTCAAGTGGAAGGTGGGTCTCCGGCTCATCATTGTGCTCGCTTGATCCCGGCCGCGATCTCGTCCACGAGCTTCTTCGCGCCGTCCGGGACCGTGGTCTTGCCCAGCGCGATCTCCTCGCAGATGCGGCTGGTCGCCGTACGCCAGGTGCTCGATCCGGGCGGCGCCTCGTAGCGCGGGTTGCGCTGCGCGGCGCGCTCCTTGGCGACCACCGCGAGCATCTCCTTCTCGTCCTGGCTCGCGAACTCCTGTGCCTGCTCGGCGACCTTCGGGTTGGTCGGGGCGCCCATCGTCAGCCGGACCGTCTTCAGCATCTCCGGGTTGTTGACGCTGTAGTCGAGCACCTTGCCGGCCGCCTCGAGGTTGGCGTCGTCGATCCGCTGGTAGATCGCCATTCGCGGGAAGTACAGATACTTGTGCCCGTCCGCCGCGGTCGGCGCGACCGGGGCCGGGCGCAGCCGGAACCGCTCCTGCGGGAACATCTTCGCGTCGTCGATGATGTGGTTGGAGTTGCCGAAGTTGACCAGCACCTTCTTGCCGACCTGGGCCCAGTCCGGCCCCATCCCCTCCTGCTCGCTCAGCGACAGCGCGGCACCGGCCTTCCGCAGCTTCTCCCACCAGTCGAGCCAGCTGCCCAGTCCGTCCACGGTGAACCCGACCTCCCCATCCTCGGTCCACAACTGCTCACCGCGCTGCCGCAGCCACGCCTCGAAGGTCAAGTCGTGATCGGGTGCGTACGGCACGCCCTTCCGCTTGCCCGGGTTGTTCTTGCTGTAGGCAACCAGTAGGTCGGCGAGGCTGTCCCAGGTCCAGCCGGGCCCCTCGGCAGGGATCGTGACGCCGTCGGCCTGTGCGACGGTCTCGTTGTAGCGGATCACCGGGGTGAAGATGCCGAACGGCAACGTGTTCAGCTCCCCGGCGAGCTTGAACGTCTCCAGGTCTTCCTTGCTGTAGTCGTCCCACGTGAACGTCGGGAGGTCGTCCAGCTTCCGGTACAGCTTGCTCTTGTGGTACGTCATCACCTGCGGTGACGCGATCCAGAAGATGTCCGGCACGTCGCGGGCCGCGATCTGCGTCGTCATCCGCTCCTGGAAGGCGGTGTAGTCGGCGAACTCCGGCTCGATCGTGATCGACGGATTCGCCGTACTGAACTGCTTCAGCGCCTTGGTGTAGTTCTGCTGCCGAATACTGTTCCCCCACCACGCGTACCGCAACGTGACGTTCTCCCCACCCCCACCCGACGGCCCACCGCCACTCCCACTGCAGCCGACCAGCCCACCCGCGGCCCCCGACACCACCACAAGCTTGAGAAACCCTCGTCGATCCATGACGCTCTCCTCACACACAGACCAGTAGTTCGAACAAGCCGATCTCCGGTAGACGGACCCGCCCGTCGGCAACCGGCAGCCGCGCACCCGACCGCAGGGCGTGTACTTCGCGTACGCCGTCCGGGAGCCGGAGCTCGGCCGGACCGATTCGCACGGGCGGTGCGAATCGCTGGTCGGTGTCCCCCGATCTGTTCAGCAGGTGTACGACGAACCCGGCGGCGGACCGGCCGAGCACGATCTCCACCTGCTCCGGCAGGTCCGTCTCCACCTGCGGACCACCGGCTCTCACCACCTCGTCGACGAAGAGGTCGCGGTGCACACTCAACCCGACCTCGCGATACGACCGCCCGACCGTCCACGGCAGCAGCGTGACGTTGCCTTGCCGCACGACCCCGGGATGCTCCAACTGCACATGCCCGTAACACTTCTCCGGCGGCCCGTACGGCGCTCTGGACAAGGCGCGCAGGCCGACCTCGGCCGAGGTCTCGACCACGTGGAAGGCGCCGAACACCGGGATGCCACCCTCCAGGTGCAGCGACCGCGTAGCCTCTTCCGTCTTGTAACTCGCAAGCCGAGTGATGGACAGTCGCGCCACCTCCGTGGCACCCGTGGCGACGATCCCGCCGCCGTAATCACCGAGATCGACCGCCCCGAGATCCGGCAGTACGACGACCCGGTAGCGACTGAGGTCGGCTTCGAGCAGCCGATCCTCCGGAAGAACGTCGAACGGCACGTGCCGTTGGAGCAACGACAGGTACAGCCCCTGAAACTCCGCCGAGTTGTCCCGAACCAACAGGGTCTCAGCGGCCGGGACCAGGTCCGTGTAGACGTCGGCGTGGTCCCGATGGAACCGGGTCAGCTCGCCCGCGACCTGCAGGCACGCGTACGGATTGTCCGATGGCGTGCCCATGATGTACGTCGAGGGATTCGCACCGCGAGCGATTGCCTGGAGCAAGTACTGCGCGAAGTGGTTCGGATCCTCGCTCGCCATCCGGTACGGCATGTCGACGAAGCCGACCGAGTTCGTCAGCACCGGCACACTCGGGCGATAGGTCTTCGCCGCGCTCACGCTCTCGCTCGTGCGATGGTGCCACAGCGGCCGGCCGACCGCGTTGTTCGCCTCGTGGAAGACGATGTCGGCCTGATCGCCGAGCACCAGGGGCGCCTCGGGTCGCCGGGCCGCGAGATGGTCCCGGATCCGCTGGGTCAGGTCGGCCAGCACACCCTTCGAGAACCGTTGCCAGTCGGCGTAGTTGTCCGAACTCCTGCCCTCCGGAAGCGGTTCGCCGTACGCCGCCACGCAGTTCACGCAGTGGCAGACACCCCAGTAGCGGCGGCTGTAGTCGACCTCGTTGAACGACATCCAGTTGCAGAAGAAGCCGTCGAGCGGATAGCGGTCGAGCACTTCGTCGAGTACGTCGAACAGCCGCAGCTGGTAGTAGTCGCCGCTCGGGCAGACACTCGTCAGGCCGTTGTAGACCTGAGCCTCACCGGTCGGCGCGACGAAGCACCAGTCGGGATGAGCCTCCGCGCGCCGATGGTCGATCTTGGAGAAATCCATCCGACCCATCACCCGGATCCCCCGCCGGGCAGCCGCCTTCACCGCATCGCCGACCAGGTCGCCGGACGGACGCTCGGCGAGGTACGGGTTGCGGGTCTGGAAGTCGAGGTCGGTCGGGTAGTTCGACAGGATCCCGCCCACACTCAGCAGCCAGGTGTCGGCGCCGAACTCCACCAGGTAGTCCAGCACCTTCTCGACATCCAGGCCGGCGTCGATCTCGCGCAGGTTGGTCTGGAACATCCGGAAGGGTTCATGCCACCACAGCCTCATTCGCGTCCCCTCCGCAGCGTCTTGTAGAGCGCCGAGTGGTCGAGGTCGCCGTCGCCGTCCGCGATGGCCGCGTTCATCAACTGCTGAGTCGCGGCGGTGCTCGGCAGCGCGAGATCGAGGTCGGCCGCGGCCTGGACGGCGAGGCCGAGATCCTTGCGGTGCAGGCGAATCCGGAAGCCGGGCTCGAACGTCTCCCGCACCATCCGCTCGCCGTGCAGCTCGAGGATGCGCGAGCTCGCGAACCCACCCATCAGCGCTTCCCGGACGACGGCCGGATCCGCGCCGGCCGCCTTCGCGAACAGCAAGGCCTCGGCGACGGCCTCGATGGTGAGACCGACGACGATCTGGTTCGCGACCTTCGCGGTTTGGCCGGCGCCGGTGCCGCCGATCAGCGTGATGTTCTTGCCGAGCGTCTCGAAGATCGGCCGGGCCCGCTCGAACACCTCCGGTCGCCCGCCGACCATGATCGTCAACGTCGCGTTCCGGGCGCCGACCTCGCCCCCGGACACCGGCGCGTCCAGGTAGTCGCAGCCCTGCTTCTCGATTCGAAGCGCGAACCCCTGGGTCGCGGTCGGCGAGATCGAGCTCATGTCGATCACCAGCGAACCGGGCCGCAACCCGGCCGCGACACCATCGGCCCCGAACAACGCGTCCTCCACGTCCGGGGTGTCGGGCACCATCAGGATCACGACGTCGGACTGCTCCGCCGCCTCCTTGGCCGATCCGCACACGTGGGCCTCGACGTCGGTCCGCCCGCGGTAGACCGAGAGCTCGTGGCCGGCGGCAATCAAGTGCTCGGCCATCGGCCGGCCCATCACGCCGAGCCCGACGAAACCGATCCTCATGCGTGACCCCAATCGACGTGCACGATCTCGAGCAGTCCTGCGGTCGGGATGACCACCTCGGCCCGGCCGTCCGCGACCGTCGGCTCAACGTCCACGTCGGCGACCAGCAGCCGCACCTTCACCCGATCGGCCGGTACGGCGATAGACACCGTCTGCGGAGGCAGCGGGAGCGTCTCGCGGATCGGGCCGCGCATCGCCATCGGGTTCGTGAGGTTGACCAAGGCAACGGCCACACTCGTCTCCCCCCGATGGACGGCGACGTCGAGCAGACCCGCTCCTTCGACAGTCACCTCCGGCGTCTTGCCCAGCGCCCACCCGACCGCGTTCGCGATCAATCGCCCGTGATCGGCCTGCAGCGCCTCCCAGAAGATCGCGCCGAGGTTGAACGGGAAGTAGACGGTCCGGCCACCGTTGGCGTTCTCGGTGCAGATCACCGCCGGCCGGTCCGGCGCGTCGCGCTGGTAGACCTCCTCCATCGGCAGGTCCGGAAAGTCGGGGATGAACCGGAACGGCACGACCGCGACGGCATCGGCCTCGACGCCGAGGATGCGGGTGCCGCCAATGATCCGGGTCGCGCCGTCGAAGCCCTGGTTCAGCGCGTGCGAGTCCATCAGCGCGATGTAGTTGTTCTTGACCGCGCGACTCGACTCGGTCAGCCGGATCCCCAGCGCCTCGCCGAGGCCGAAGTCGTCACGCGCCCGGCCGCGCTCGTCGTACAGAGAGGTCTCGTACGCAGCCACGAGCGAGCCGCCGTTGTCGACGTACTCCTTGAGTACGGCGCACTGCTCGTCGCTGAGCTGCTCGGCGTTCGCCAGCACGACGACCTTGAACGGGCGGAGCCGGTCGGCAGACAGGACCTGGTCGGAGATGAACTCGAACGGGACGCGAGCCTCGACCAGCGCCTGGTAGAAGCCGTCCTCGTGGTCACCGCGGTGGTCGTTGCGCAGCTGGCCGGCGCGGGTCGGATCGAGCAGCGCGACCTCGGCCGTGATGTGGAGGTCCTTGAGCACCGGCTCGACCTTCGCGTGCAGGGTGAACGCCTCGACGATCGGCTCCACCCAACGCCGGTCCGGCACACTCGCATTGAACTTGGTGAACCACGGCAACGCGCCCTGGGCGAAGCCGTCGACGATCCACGTCTTCACTTCCTCGCCCGGTGCGACCGAGTCCTTCCAGCGGTACTGGTGGTGTTCGGGACCGACCGAGGTGATCAGCCGGACCGGGCGGTCGGGGAAGACCCCGCGGTTGCGCTTGCCGTTACGCCCCGCGCCCCAAGGCGCCTCGATCCCGGACCGGCCCTGCTTGTCGATGATGAAGATCGGGTACAGCCGTTCGGCCAGTCCGCGGTCGAGATCGCGGGCGGCCAAGGCGCCGAGGTTCGGGATGAACCGCGCGTGCGGGCGGATGTCGCGGACTGCCTGGTCCCAGATCCCGACCAGCTCACTCAGCCGGCGGCGGCGCCACCCGACGTACTCGTGCCAGCCCTCCGCCTGCTCGGCGACCGGCAACTCCAGACCGGTGTCGTCCCGGAACGACCGCCGGGCCGCCTCGCTGTACGAGATCCCGTAGTACCCCTCCCACCGATTCGCGAAGATCGCGTCCACGTCGTACTCGCGGACGATCTCGCGCGCCACCTCGGTGATGAACTCCCGGTGGTACGACGTGAACGCGCACGTCAGCCAGATGTCCGGATGCGCCCAGTGCTCGAGCGGGTTGCCGTCGAGGTCGCGAGCCAGCCACTCGGGATGGGCAGCCGCCGCGTCCGCGTGCACCGCGTGCGGGTCGACGCGGGCCATTACGCTCATCCCGAGACTGCGGGCGCCGTCGACCAAGGTGCCGAACGGGTCGGTGTCGGCGAGGTACTTGCTGCGGTAGTGGTACTCGAGTTGCGTCGGGTAGTACGCGATGTAGCCGCCCGCGCTGATGCAGGTCGCGTTGGACTGGCTGCTGCGCATCAGGTCCAGCCAGAAGTCGGCGTCGAAGTGCAGCGGATCGTCCTCGGCCAGCGTGATCTGCGCCCATCGGGTCGCCTCCGACGGCCAGTCGGGACCGCGGTGCCCCGTCGTTCTGGTCGCCTGCGGGGTGGACTCTGTGTGCATTGCACCTCCATCGCCGGGTCCGTCGATTGTCAGACAAGATTGCACGCCTGGCAAGAGCTGGTGTTAGGCTTCTCACGTGGAGTACCGCGGACATCAGCTGAGTGCGAACGTCTCGATGCTGTTCACCGAACTGCCCTACCCGGAGCGGTTCGCGGCGGCCGCGCGGGCCGGTTTCACGACGGTCGAGTCGTGGTGGCCGTTCGCCGTACCGGATCCGCCGGCGGCCGAGCTCGACGCCTTCGTGCAGTCGGTCGAGGCCGCGGGGGTGTCGCTGAGCGCGCTGAACTTCTACGGCGGGGACATTCCGGCCGGCGAACGTGGCGTGGCCTCGCATCCCGATCGGCAGGACCAGTTGGCCGCCAACGTGCGGGCTGTGGTCGCCATCGCGGAACGCACCGGGTGCCGGCTGTTCAACCTGCTCTACGGCCAGCTCGACGACCGCTGGTCACCGTCGCTTCAGGCCGACACGGCGGTCGAGGCCATTCGCTCAGCGGCAGCAGCCGTCAGCCACCTCGGCGGGACCGTCTTGATCGAGCCGCTCACCAAAGGACTGAACGGCAACTATCCACTGCTCACGGCGGACGACGTACTCGCGATCCTGCACGGACCGCTGAAGGACGTCGACAATGTCTCCCTGCTCTTCGACACCTTCCACCTGGGCAGCAACGGTGTCGACCTGATCGAAACCGCAACCACCTTGGGCGCCGGCCTGGCCCACGTCCAACTGGCCGACTCCCCCGGTCGCGGCGAACCAGGCTCCGGCGCCCTCCCGCTCACCCAGACCCTGGACGCCCTGAAGACTGCCGGCTACCAGGGCCTGGTCGCCTGCGAGTACAAACCGACCACCGACACCACGTCGAGCCTGAGCTGGCTCGACTGACCTCGCGCAGCGCCTTGACGAGGTCACGCTGGGCGTCGATCGTTGGGGGAGCATGAGAATGCCGAGGGGGAATCATGCCGGGGGCGTCTGGACGGCCTTCTTTACAAGGCCAGTGGCGACGACTGTCCACTGCTGAGTGCGCCGGGCGGTATCCGGCCGAGCTCACCTTCGTCGCCGCGACGTACCGCGGCGTCCGTGGTCCGGATCAGGGAATGATCTGGTGGGATGCCGGGACGTATCGACTCGCCGACGACCAGACCCTGGTCCTGAGTACGGCGACCGACGAACTGGTCGAGTACGTCGTCGAGCTCACGCCGCAACGCTTCACGTTCACCGACCCGGACGGATGTGAAGTCGTGTACGAGCGCATGACTCCTCCCCCGCCGTAAGCAGGGGTCCATTTCCAAGGGGGAGAAAGATGTCCAGTGGTCACGAACTGTCCGGCATCGGCGCTGTCGAGCCGCCGGGCGTCCCGCTCGCTGTCCCGATCGCGTTCGAGTCCGAGCAACCGGACCCCGACGCGCCGCCGATTCCCGGGCCGGATCCAGGGCCGTTCCCGCCGTCCGGTCCGCCCGAGCTGCCACCGATCCCCGTCAAGCCGTGCAACCTCGGGTTCAAAGACGGCTGCTACGCGGTGACGTTCAAGCCCAAGGGCGCGGTCCGGCCACTGGTGGGCACGCTGCGGGTGGACCGCGGCGCCCCGGACGCCGGGCCGGACGGCGTCATCGTCAGCGGCGACCTCTACACCGGCGCACCGCCGTGGGTCGTCCAGCCCGCCGCCGGCCCCGCGCCCGGGCAGGGTGGATCCGTCGCGGCATCGCTGAGCCGCGGCGGCCTGCCGTTCGAGCTGCTGCCGGTCCGCAGGATTCCCATCCACCCCAGGCAGCGCTACCACTCCTACCTGAGCGGAACCCGGCTCTCGGTGCCCGCGTTCTCTGTCGGGAACCGCCCCTGCCAGCTCACCATCGACGTCGACCAGTTCGACTACACCCAGCCGGCCGCCGGATCGCACGAGGGTTCCTTCCCCGCGTCGCCGAGCCGCAGCCTGCGCTTCGTCCTGCATCGAAGCAGCCCGGGCTTCCCGCACCCGGTCTTCGGCGGCCCCAGCTTCCAGGGCCGCGTGTTCCAGGGCACCGTGGACCGCGGATCGATCACGCTGACGTGGGTCTCGTCGTACCTGCGACGGGCCGTCCTGGAGATCGACGTACTCACCGGGGCGGTCGGGCCGGCCCCGGTCCCGCACCCGTCGGGGACCGGCAGCGAGTACTTCGACACCGTCTTCGCCGGCGCCCGCTGGGAGCTCACCGTCGAGGAGGACCAGGTCGATGTGCCGGTGCCGGGCGGCGTCGACCCGAACATCTGCTGGTCGAGTGCCGACCTGCACAACCTGATGTCGACGGTTCGCAAGGCTTCCACGAATCTGGACACCGAGTGGCGGACCCATCTGATCGTGGTGCCGGCCGCGATGGGGTGCTCCAGGGGCGTGATGTACGACCAGATCGACGTACCCCGCGAAGGGTCGGCGAGCTTCTCCAACGACGGCTACCCGGCCTCGCACTCCAGCAACTTCGGGACTGCCGAGGACGAGATGCAGCGCGACGTGCCGCGCGCGTACCTGCGGTCGGCCAGCCACGAGGTCACGCACGCGTTCAACCAGATCCACCAGGAGAGCGAGACTTCGGCGGACAACTCGATCATGACCACCACGCCGAGCGTGGCCGACGTGCTCGGCGGACCCGCCACCGGCGCGCCCGGGGTGTTCCCGGACCAGATCAACCTCGGGTTCAACACCACCGTCCGCAACCACCTGGCGCACATGCCGGACCCGGTGATCAGGCCGGGTGGCTGGCCGTTCGCCAGCTGGTTCCCGTCCGGTGCGCCGCAAGCCGGTGACCGGGAGCTGTTCGACGCCTCCGAGCTGTCGCTCGAGGTCACCGTCGACAACGCACGAGCCGCCTTCGGTGCACCGGTCACGGTGACCTGGACGCTGACGAACACCTCGGACGCCGAGCTCGTCGTACCCAACGACGTCCGGCTGGAAGGGCTGTTCGCCACCATGACCGTCACCGACGACCGCGGCAGCGAGCGCCCCGTCCGGCCGTTCGTGATCGAGTGCGAGGCCGTGCGGCTCGCGCCGCTCGCCGCCGGCGGCCAACTGACAGCTAGCTACCGGCTGTTCTGGAGCACCGCCGGGTTCGCCCTCGACCGGCCCGGCCGGCACCTTGTCAGCGCGGCCGTGACCTGGTCGACCGCGGGCGTTCCGGTCGGCGTCACCGGCCAGGTCGAGCTGTGGGTGGACCACCCCACCAACGACGCCGAGAACCGGGACGCCGCGCTGGCGATGAACCCGGAGGTCGGCAAGTGGGTCGCCCTCGGCGGCGGCGCCTACCACCTCACCGAAGCGGTCGACCGGCTGACCGCCCTGGCCGGGGGCGGAGCCGACCTGGCCGGTGGCGGAGCCGGCCTGGAAGCCCGAGCTGCCGATGCCGGCCCCCCGTCACGAGTCGCCGACGCCTTCGCCGGCCTACTGCCCGACCGCGGTGCCGGGACGGCCGACTCGCCCGCCAAGCGGGCCCGCCGCGCTCCGGCCAAGAAGACGACCGCCCGCAAGACGGCAAAGAAGACCGGTCGCTAGCACGCCATGGGTGCGTAGTTGCCAGCAGCAACTACGCACCCGGCGCCGGGGCCGGGTCGAGGGCCGGGTATGGGTGCTCCGGGAGCCCGAGGTTGCGGTAGACGAAGCGCGGGATGCGGGTGAGGAAGCCGTTGAGGAACGCGGAGCAGTGGGCGATCACCAGGTGACTGTGCTGACCGGGTGAGAACCAGACCCAGCCGTCGGCCATCCGGAACGGCGTCGGCGGGTTCGCCATCAGGTACTCCATCTGGCGCGGGTGGATCACGTCGTACGCGAACTTCATGTCCTGCGCGCTGACCGCGAACTTCTCGTTGAACGCCTCGCTCTCGAAGCTGATCCCGCGCCCCCAGCCCTTGCGGCTGACCTCCAGCCAGGGCATCACGAGCGGCAACTGGAACCCGAGGATCGCCTCGCTGTGGTTCTCGGTCACGGTCCGGGTCTGGGTCCGGCCCTCGCTGTCGGTGTAGGTCTCGGTGCGCGTGGTCTTCCACTCGTGTGTGAAGGCGACGAACGGCGGGCCGTTCCCGTCGCGGCCCCGGATCACCTCGCTGGTGCCGTGGCCGTGACCGGACTTGGTGACCGGCGGGAGGCTCAGCAGGCTGTCGTCTTCACCGACCCAGTGCCATTCCGGGTGGTGGTAGAAGGTCAGCCGCTGCGGCGGCTCCGGGATGATCCAGCGGTCCAGCGGCGCGGCGTCGATCGCGTCGGCGACTGTCGCCAGCTGGTCCAGCCATGGCGCGAGCAGCTCGGGATCCTTGCGCGGCGGATCCAGCACGACCAGCTGGTCGGCGTCGATGCTGAGGTTCACGCCGGGCTGGCCGGCGGCCAACGCGGTCAGCCGCTCGCACACCTGCGGAGTCAGCGCTTCCGAGGCAAACGCCGGATCGAGTACGCCGACCTGCCAGCCGGGACCCAGCTGCGGCGGAGCCTGGACGGCGGTCGCCTCGACACCGAACCGCGGCTGGGTCGTGCCCCCGGTGATCCACAGCTCCGGCAGCCGCCTGGACAGCGTGACCATGCCGACCCAGCCCGACCAGTGGTCGGACTTGTACTCGATCACCTGGAACAACCGGCCCGAGCCGGTCCGTCCGGTGATCTGGTCGTCCGGCCGCCGGTTGAAGCCGATCCCGAACGGCGGGTTGCCGAGCCGGGCGATGGAGTCGAACGCCGGGGTGTTCACGAACGTCCAGCCACGCTCCCGCAGCGAACTGATGTACTGCTGCCGCCGCACGAGGGCGACGATGCCCCAGACGATTCCTGCCCCGGCAAGCAGTCCGAGGACCAGCACGACGACGGTCGCTGCGCTCACGTCCACCTCCTTGGTGACTCCGGTTCGGAGGATAACCGTGCGGAGGTCCTCAGGACCGCGACAGCGCCGTCGGCAGCGGTGCGGCGTGGACGATCCGGAGATGGCTGACGGCCCGCGTCAGTACGACGTACAGGCGGTGCAGCCCCCGGGGTTCGGCGTCGACGATCCGGGCCGGCTCGGCCACCACGACCGCGTCGAACTCCAGGCCCTTCGCGAGCGTGGCCGGGACGCAGACCAGCCGCGCGGTGTCCATCGTGTCCTCGGTCTCGCCGAGCAGCCCCGGCTCGAGACCGGCGGCGGCCAGCGCGTCGCGCAGGGCCGCGACCTGCTCGTCGGCGGCGATCACGGCGACCGAGCCCTCCCCTGCCAGCGCGTCCCGGCAGGACGCGATGAGTGCCTCCGGCAACGAGTCCTCGGTGGTTTCCACAATGCTCAGCGCATCGATGACAGACCGGACACCGCGTGGGATGCCGAGCGTGGGCGCGATCTGCGGCAGCAGCTTCGCGGCGAAGTCGATGATCTGGTCCGGCACCCGGAAACCCCGGTCGAGCTCGGCCACGAGGCCGTCCGACTTCTCCAGATGGCCGAGTACGCGGTCCCAGGACCCCGCAGCCCACGGAGTGGTCGCCTGGGCGAGATCGCCGAGCACGGTCGCCGAGCCGGTGCGGCAACGCCGGCCCAGCGCGCGCAGCTGCATCGCCGAGAGATCCTGCGCCTCGTCCAGGACGAGGTGGCCGAGCGATCCGGTACGGCGTTCGATCAGGTCATCGAGCTCGTCGAGCAGGATCGTGTCCGCCGCCGACCACTTCGCCGACTTCCACGATCGCGGCGCCTTCGCCCACAGCAAAGCCGCGCGCTCCTCCTCCGTGAGGTCGTCACCAGCCGCTTGTGCCAGGAATTCCGCGTCGGAGAACAGCCGGTGCAGCACCTGCTCGGGTGCCACGCGCGGCCACACGGCGTCCACCAGTTCTTTGACGGGCTTCGAGCGGGCCACCGCGTTCTGGACCCGGTCGTCCGGCGACTCTCCGCGGCGTTCCATCAGCACCAGCACGGCGTGCGCGATCCGCTGCGCGAGGGCAGCCCGCCCGGGTGCGTAGCGGGTCGACTCACGAAGGGCCGCGACGATCTCTTCGGCCTCGTAGTCGTGCACGCGGTAGCGGTGGGATCCCTTGCTGTACAGGATTCCGGCTGTCGGCGTACCGACGTACGACCACAGCGCGCGATGCAGCACGCGGGCCATCCGGGCGTCGCCCTTGACGCGCGCGGCCTCAGGCTCGTCGGACGCGGCGGCCGGCAGGTTGATCAGCTCGTCGATGGTGATCTGGCGTACGTCGACCTCGCCGAGCGCGGGCAGGACCTTGCGGATGTAGGACAGGAACGAGCGGTTCGGTCCGACGATCACGACGCCGCCGCGGGTCAGACGCTCCCGCTCGGTGTAGAGCAGGTAGGCGACGCGGTGCAGGCCGACGGCGGTCTTGCCGGTGCCGGGGGCGCCTTGCACACAGACGCTCGGGTGCAGCGGCGCGCGGACGAGGTCGTCCTGCTCCGGCTGGATCGTGGCCACGATGTCACGCATCGGGCCGGTGCGCGGACGCTCGATCTCGGCGCGCAGGAAGGCGTCGGCGTGGTCGGACTCGGTGGCACCGATCAGCGGCTCGTCCTCGAATCCGGTCAGCTCGGCGGTGTCGGAGAAGCCGTAGCGGCGGCGCATCAGGACCCGCTGGCGGTCGCTGCGGGTGGCCCGGTAGAACGGCACCGAGACCGGCGCTCGCCAGTCGATCACGAGCGGGGCGCCGGTCCCGTCGTGGACGTGCCGGCGGCCGATGTAGAACTCGTCCAGCTCCTCGATCGCGCCGTGCTCGTAGTCGAGCCGGCCGAAGAACAGCGGGACGTCCGGCATGTCGACCAGCGCGAGCGTGCGCTGCTCGTGCGCGCGGGTGTTGGCCTCGTTGGTGAAGCGCTCGTCGTTGTCCTCACCGCCGATCATCGGGACGTCACGGGCGGCCACGTCGCGGTGCATCCGGGCCAGCGCGGCGCGTGCCTCGGCCAGGAAGGCGCGCTCGGACTCGAGCTCAGGGGACGGGATCAGTGCGGTTTCGACCATCGGGAAGCCTCGTCTCGTGGGTGCAGGTCGACGAACGACGGACTGGCGGCGATCAACAGGGTCCCGCCCCGGATCCATCCGGTTCGTTGCGATCCTTCACAACACAAGCCACCGAGAAGCCCAGCAAGTTACCACCACCCCAAAACGCCCCGCCACTGAATTTCCCCGCGGAGTTCTGTGAGTCAGCGGTAGCGGCGGGCGACGTTTTCCGCCTTGGACTCCCCCGCCTGCCACTGGGCGATCCACGGGCCGGTGCCTTCGGACTGGTCGAGGATGCCCTCCTCGAGCCAGGTGTGGGCGCCGTCGAGGACACGTTGGGCCAGCCGGCGGTCGGCGCTGTCGGTGTTGTTCCACAGTTGGTCGAAGAGGCGCTCGATGCGCAGGCGAGCCTGCTCGCAGAACGCTTCGGCCAGCTCGTAGGCCGCCGCACCGCGGGACGGCTCGTCCGAGCGGATCATTTCGGCCCGCGAGCAGACCGCGGCCATCGCGAACAGCTCGGCGCCGACGTCCACGATCCTGGCCAGGAAACCCTGGTGGTACTCGAGCTTCGCCTGCCAGCGCCCCATCCCGTAGAACGTCTGCCGCGCGAGCTTCCGCGAGGCCCGTTCGACGTACCGCAAGTGCTTGGCGAGCGGACCGAACTCGGCGTACGACGTCGGTACGGCGCCCTTCCCGACAGCCAACTGTGGCAACCACTTGGCGTAGAACCCGCTCGCGCTCACCGCCGCGCGTGCCTTCGCCTGCAGGTTGGCGTCCGCCGATGCGAGGTCGCCCGCCGCGGCCAGGTGCGCGTCGACCGCCTCCCGGGCGATCAGCAGGTGCATGATCTCGGTCGAGCCCTCGAAGATCCGGTTGATCCGCAGATCCCGCAGGATCTGCTCCGCCGGTACGGCGCGTTCGCCGCGGGCGGCCAGCGAGTCAGCACTCTCGTACCCACGCCCGCCACGAATCTGCACCAGCTCGTCGGCGATCTTCCAGGCCATCTCGCTCGACCACAACTTCGCCAGCGCGGCCTCGATCCGGATGTCCTTGCTGCCCGCGTCGGCCAACTGCGCCGACAGGTCGAGCACTGCCTCGAGGGCGAAGGTGGTGGCCGCGATGAACGAGATCTTCTCCGCCACGGCCCCGTGCTTGCCGATCGGCCGGCCCCACTGCACGCGCTCGGCCGACCACTCGCGAGCGATCTTCAGGCACCACTTGCCGGCCGCCGTACAGGTCGCCGGGATCGACAGCCGGCCGGTGTTCAGCGTGGTGAGGGCAATCTTCAGGCCGGCGCCCTCGCGGCCCAGCCGGTTCTCGACCGGCACCCGGACCTGGTGGAAGCGGGTCACGCCGTTCTCGATGCCGCGCAGTCCCATGAACACGTTGCGGTTCTCGACCGTGATCCCCGGTGAGTCGGTCTCGACGACGAACGCGCTGATACCGCCCTTGCCGCCGTCGTGGGCGGGCACGCGAGCCATCACCACGACGAGCTCGGCGATCACGCCGTTCGTGGTCCAGAGCTTCACGCCGTCGAGCAGGTAGGCCTCGCCGTCCTCGGTCAGCGTCGCGGTCGACCCCAGTCGCGCCGGGTCCGAGCCGACATCGGGCTCGGTGAGCAGGAACGCGGTCACCGCTCCCGCTGCGCACCGAGGCAGGAAGCGTTGCTTCTGCTCGTCGGTGCCGAAGATCTTCACCGGCTCGGGGACACCGATCGACTGGTGCGCGGAGACCAGCGCGCCGAGGCTGGGGTGCACGGACGCGACCAGCATCAGGGCTTCGCCGTAGTACGACGCCGACAGGCCGAGGCCGCCGTACTCCCTCGGGATCTTGATGCCGAACACGCCCAGGTCGGCGAACCCCTGCAGGTAGGAGTCAGGGACCTTGGCCTCGCGCTCGATCAGCAGGCCGTCGAGGGTCTCGCAGTAGGCGCGGAGCTTGCCGAGAAACTCCTCGCCGCGCGTGACGTCGTCCGCGGCGGGCCGTGGGTGCGGGTGGACGAGCGACAGGTCGAAGTCGCCGAGGTACAACTTCTTCGCGAAACTCGGCCTGGTCCACTCGGTCTCGCGGGCGGCTTCCGCAACCTTCCTGGCCTCACGCTCACTGACGTCGGTGGTCATGCCACATCCCTCCTGGCTGGGGCGCGAACACTACCCACCAGTCTTACCCGGAAGTAGCTTCCAGCGGAACCCTTGGGGCCGACGTCTTGACACGAGATCTCCGCGCCTCGCCGGTCGCATCATCCCCGCCGACCGGTGGTCACAGCGCCTGGGACTGCCGAATGTTGCTCCCAGCAACCAGGCCACTGTCGTCGGGGTTCTCACCCAGCACGTGATACCCGGTTGTCCACAGGGACGGCAGCCTGTGGACAACCGGGACAGCCGGATCCCCTTAAAAATAAGGGGATTCTGGTTTGAATTCTGTCGGTGGCGGTGTCTAGGGTTGGGGCATGGAAACCCTGGGTGAGCGGCCGGTGTGGTCGATGAGCGGCGGCGAGATGCTGTCGACTCTCGACACGCTCGAGGCTGAGCTCGCCCGGCTCCAGACCTACCGCCTGCACATCATCGGCGGCCTGGAGACAGGCGGGTACGCCGAGGAACTCGGCGCCCATGACACGGCCCGGTTGCTGGCCTTCCGGTATCGCATCAACGGCATCGACGCCCGGCGCGACGTCCGGCTCGCCCTCGCGCTCCCGAAGTACGCGGACGTAGCTGCGGCCCTCCCCGACCCGACTGTCCAGTACTCCGCCGGTCCTGCCGAGGTGCCCGCCAGCGGCGTGATCGGCGCCGACGTGGCCGCGGATGGGGTGAGTGGTGCTGACATGGCCGCGGATGGGGCGAGTGGCGCCGACATGGCCGCCGACGGGGCGAGCGGCGCCGACATGGCCGCCGACGGGGCGAGTGGGGCTGATCGTGGTGCCGGCGGTGACGGCCGGTGGCTGCTGCGTCCGGCTCAGGCCGAGGCGATCGTGTCAGCTCTCGAGCGCGTCCCCTCGACCGTTCCCGCCGAGGACCTCGACGTCGCCGAGCAGCAACTGGTCAACCTGGCGCGCCACCTGTCACCGGCCGAGCTTCGCCAAGCCGGCAAGAAAATCCGCGATCTCCTGGACACCGACGGCCCAGAACCTGACGAACGCAAGGCCTACGCCCGCGAGTCGCTCACCCTGAGCACCGCCGACAACGGCGTCACGTTCCGCGGCTACCTCGCCAACGAGAACGCCGAACTGCTCCGCGCCCTGATCCACGCCGGCGCTCGCCCACACAAGACCGTCGACGGCGAACCAGACCCACGCCCCCGCGACAAGCGCCAGGCCGACGCCCTCACCGGCGTCCTGACCACCGCCGCCGCAGCCACTGACACAGGCCTCAGGCCGCACACCACCACCGCCCGCACCACCGACACAGGCCTCACGCCCCATCCGACCACCCGTCCAGCCGACGACGGCTTCGCGCCTGGGTTCGGAGCCAAGGCGAACATCACTGTCACCATCGACCTGGCGGACCTGAAGGCGGCCACCGCCGATGCGACCGGCAAGCTCGTGTACGGCGACGACCTCTCCGCAGCGGCGATTCGCCGACTGGCCTGCGACGCGAACGTGATCCCACTGGTGCTCGGCTCGAACTCGGAACCACTCGACGTCGGCCGCGCCGAACGCCTCGTCAACAGAGCCATGCGCCGCGCCCTCAACGCACGCGACCGAGGCTGCGTCGTGTGCGGCGCTCCACCAATTCAGTGCGACGCCCACCATGTGCGCAGCTGGATCGACGGCGGCCCCACCGCCATCGACAACCTCGCTCTGCTCTGCCGCCGCCACCACAGCGACCTCCACGCCGGCCACTGGACCATCACCATCACGAACGGCAGAGTCCACGTCTCCCGCCCACCCTGGGCGGATCCACCACCACTGAGACCGATTGATCCCGCCGCGTCGAACTCCGCGCGCTCCCACGCACCTATGCCGACCAGCGATCCCGACCCACCGGGCCCGGCGCCGTCGGCGGGCGAGCAGTCGGCGGGCGAGCAGTCGCCCCCTACAGGCCGCTGGGCAGCCGACGAACACGCACTCCAAGAGGCCGCCCGCTTCACGATCCTGGGCTAGGTGTACTGACCAGGCACGTTGGTCGAGATCGTGTGACGACACGAGGTGAATGTTCTTGATGGGTGAAGACCTCCCGGCGTGGAGTGGAGCTGTCTAGGAACCGCTCCAACGACCGGGAGGTCTTCGTGTCCCACGCTAACGCTGCTTTGACCCCGCGCGCTCGTTTACGGCTGGCGCGTCTGGTCGTGGACGATGGCTGGCCGATCGCTCGAGCCGCCGAGCTGTTCCAGGTGTCGTGGCCGACCGCGAAACGCTGGTCGGTCCGGTACCGCGAGCTCGGCGCCGACGGCCTGACCGACCGTTCGTCACGTCCGCACCGGCAGCCGAACAAGACCCCGCGGAGCGTCGTACGGCGGATCGTCAGCCTGCGCCGCCGGCATCGGCTCGGACCGGTCCAGCTCGCCGCCCGCGAAGCCTTGGTCAGCGATCCGCATCGACGGCGCGGCCAGGGTCGCGGCGACCAGGGCACCCTTGCCGCCGTCACGGTCCTGCCAGGAAGCGGCCAGCACCCACACGGTGATGTGCGAACCAGCCGATCATCCGAGTTCATGGATGGCCTGACGACGTGGGCGTGGGCGTGGCGCAGGCGCCAGGTAGGGTCGGCCGACCGTTAGCTGCTGAGGGGAGCCACCATGGCGGGTCCGTCACCGGAGCGCGTCGAGCACTATGTGCGGATGTTTGAGCATCTCGGCACTGTAGATACCTGCGATTTCAGCGAGAGTATGTGTTGGACGGTGGTCCGCCCTCACCAGGCACGGTTGACGATAGACGATGTGATACGCCGGTTGGGCGGTAACGCGGCCACCGTGACGACGCGCCGGCCGGTTGAGGTCGGATACGACGACGACGCGGTCTTCCTGGAACAACGCGACGATGCCGTCATCACCGTGAGGTACAGCGTCAACAACGACGAGGAGGACGTACTGCAGCGGCTCAGTCAGGACGCCACCGTGCACGAGGTGTTTTGGGTGATCAACAACTTCAACCGACTTTATTACGCGGTCGACGGTGTGGTGGTCACCGAGCTTGATGTGTTGCGGCCGCAGGAACGGTGGGGTGCCGACCCAGACGCCTTGGCCGGCCACCTCGACGCGTTGCGCGATCTCCGCGATCGTGAGCACGGTCCGTGGCCCGATTGGGAGACCGCGATGGCTACGGTTGAGTCGCTGACCGGCCTGAGACTGGACACTGACTGGTTTGACCGTCCCCAGATGTTTGCAATGCTCAGCAGTCGTTAGTTAGTGCGTGTTTAAGAGTCCGATGTGGACCGGCGTGGTGGCGTGTGGGGAGGTGTTGAGGCGGCCAGGGTGGTCGGGTGCCGACTCCTCGACGTGGTTATCCGTCCGACTTGTCCGATGCGCAGTGGGCGCTGATCGAGCGGGTGCTGGCCGCGCTGCGGGTCAGAGCCAGGGTGCAGGCCGGGCGCGACCCCGACCCGTCCGCCGGGATCATCGACTCCCAGTCCGTCAAGGGCGCCGACACGGTGGGCCGGGACAGCCGAGGCTACGACGCGGGCAAGAGGATCAATGGCCGTAAGCGGTTCATCGTCACCGACACGTTGGGCCTGCTGATCAGCGCGTGGGTACTGGCCGCTTCCTGGCAGGACCGTGACGGCGGCAAGGGTGCCCTGGTCGCCGCGACCCTGGCCGCGCCGTCGATGCGGCACGTGTTCGCCGATCAAGGCTTCGCCGGTCGGCTGGTCGACTGGGCACGAGACACGCTGCGTACCAGGGTCGAGATCGTCCGCAAGCCACCAGACCAACAGGGGTTCGCGGTGCACCCGCGTCGGTGGGTGGTAGAGCGAACGTTAGCCTGGCTGACCGCCTGCCGACGCCTGGCCCGCGACTACGAACGCGTACCGGAAAACTCCGAAGCGATCATCCGCTGGGCCGCCATCGCCGGGACAGCGCGTCGGATCACCCGCGGCGAACCGGCCCAACGACAGGCCCGCCGAACCTTCACCTCGACCTGATCAACCATCTCAAACACGTTCTAAGGCCTAGCCCAGGATCGCGTGCGACGGTCGCCTTGGCGTTCGCCGCGGCAGCACTCTGCACCCGCGCCGGCAGCAGTCGACACTCGCCACCTCACCTGCCCAACTCCGCCGCACGGCACGTCGCACTCGCGTTAGTTGAGTCCAGCCGAGCGCTGTACGGCGAGAGCCCGGTGGGTCGCGTGAACGTGAACGCGGTCATCGGGTGATCCTTCGAGTGATCTCTCACAACCGACTCGAAGAAGGACACCGCGATGACCGCTGGGCCCAGTATCAACCCTGCCGAGTTCTTGCACGAGCATCTCGAGCAGGCCAGTCCGGACCTGATACGGGAGCTGATGGAAGGCTTCATCAACAAGCTGCTGTCCGCGGATGCCGACCGCGTCTGCGGTGCTCCTCCGGGGTTCGCGACCCGGACCGGGTGAACTCCCGCAACTGCTATCGCCACCGCGAGACACCCGGGTCGGCACGCTGGATGTCGCGGTCCCGAAACTGCGCGAAGGCAAGTACTTCCCGGACTGGCTGCTGGAACGGCGCCGCCGCGCCGAAGCAGCACTCACCTCGGTGGTCGCGACGTGCTACCTGCTCGGGGTGTCCACGCGGCAACCCGTCGCATCCGCGTTCGCCCCCGGCAGCGCTCTGCGCCCACGCTGGCAGCAGTCGACACTCACCACCTCACCTCGACTGGACGTCGGCGCCGGCTGGTTCGACGTGGGGGTGGGCGCTGTACGCCTGTCTGCGTACCCCTGTCGCCGACCTGCGTGTCACGGCCGCGACCTGACCTGCCCGCCATACGCCGGAGCACGACGCGTGTGCGACTGCCGTCCTTCCAGCATTCGTCGTCACGGGATTCAGCTTCGCGGCCGCCTCCGTGCCGCTCGATGCGTTTGTGCTCCGCGTCTGGGCAACAGCCGCGACCGCGGAGTCAGCGGCGGGTGCCTGCCTTGCGGTCGCGTGCCTTGTCGGGGGCGCGCTCCTGCTGCGAGGCGCCGCGACCGCCTTCGGGACGCTGCTTGCTCCCGCCTGGAGTGGCAGAAGGGCGGATCGGACCGCCGCCCAGGCGTCGGTACTTCCAGCACTGTTCGTTGTAGTCGTAGTAGGTGTCTACGCCGCCAACCGTGATCACGGTCGCCTCCGGGATGCAGGGTGAAGATCCGCCCGCTGCTGGACGACGCTCTCCAAGTACCCGCGGTCAATCCTTGACAGCCTCCGGTAAGCGTTTGCCATGATCAGGCGGTGATCTATGAGCTGAACCATGTCGGTGGGCGGATCCGGGACCTGGACGCGAGTTTGGCGTTCTACGGCGAGACGGCTGGGGCGGAGGTGGTGGACCGGCTGTTCATGGTGAGCGCGAACGTCGACCGGGTGCACATCCAGATCGCGACCGGCCTGGTGGAGCTCCTGCACAACCGGGAGCCGGACCCGGACGCGACGTACGGGCTGAACCACGTCGGCTTCATGACCGACGACCTGGACGCCGACTACACGCGGCTGATCGACGCCGGGTACGCCGAGTTGTCGGCGCCGCGAGTCGCGGGCAGCGGGCAGGGCCGACTCGCGTTCCTCTCCGATCCGAACGGTGTGCGCATCGAGCTTCTCCAGCGCACGGAGGAGTTCCGGGTGCCGCCGATCACCTCAGGTCCGGTACGGCGGTTGTCGTACGTCGCCCTGTCCGCACCCGACCTGGACGCGGCGATCGAGTTCTACGGCGACCACCTCGGGATGGAGCGCTGGACGCCCGATCGGCCGGACGACGCGGTCTACTTCCGGCTCGGCGTCGACGCGGTGAAGCTGCTCCCGACCGCCGGTACGCCGGTCAGCCACCTCGGCCTCGAAGTGGCCGACCCTGGCAGCGACCTGCAGGACCCGGACGGCAACCGACTGCGGTTTGTCCCCGCGGCGTAGGTCACAATGCAGGCATGGGGGGCCTGCAGGGCGGGCTGGGCCGGTACGGCGTCACCGAGCGGGAGGCGGAAGTGCTGTCGGCGATCGCCGATCGGCTCCGCAACCGCGAGATCGCCGAGCAGCTGCATGTCTCGGTGCGGACGGTCGAGAGCCACATCGCGGCGCTGCTCCGCAAGCTCGGCGTCACCGACCGTGCCGCACTGGTCGAGCTGGGGAACCAATTAAGGCGTGACGCGAGTCCCGCCCGCCCGACGCCACTGACAAGCCTGGTCGGCCGGGACCACGAAGCCGGTGAACTCAATGCGTTGCTGCACGCACATCGCCTGGTCACGCTCACCGGGCCCGGTGGGGTGGGCAAGACCAGGCTGGCCCTGCTGGTCGCCGATCACGTTCGGTTCGCCGACCTGGCCCCGGTCGGCGCGGAGCTGGTCGGCGACACGGTGGCTCGCGCGCTGGGCGTCGTACCGCAGCCTGGGTGGGCGCTGCGGGACGTCGTCGGAGACATGCAAGGGCTGCTCGTGGTGGACAACTGCGAGCATGTCATCGCGGGGACTGCGGAACTGGTTGCTGAGCTGCTCGCCGCCGGGAACGGTTTGCGGGTGCTCGCCACGAGTCGCGAGCCGCTCGGTGTGCCGGGCGAAATCGTTTATCAAGTGCCGGCGTTGCCCGTTCCGCCACCGGACGCCGAGGCCGGGACGTATGCCGCCGTACGCCTGTTCGTCGATCGGGCGGCAGCTGCCTCGCCCGGCTTCACGCTCACCGACGACGTCGCGCCTGCCGTCGCTGCACTGTGCCGACGGCTCGACGGACTGCCGTTGGCGATCGAGTTGGCGGCCTCGCGGATCCGCAGCTTCGAACCGGCCGACCTGCTGGCGCATCTCGACGAACGGTTCGAGCTTCTCTCCGCAGGAGCCCGAACTGCCCCGGCGCGCCAGCAGACCTTGCGCGGCGCGATCGACTGGAGCTACGACCTCCTGGACGACGACGAGCGCCGGCTGTTCGACCGGCTCGGCGTGTTCCCGGCCGACTTCGACTTCGACGCCGTACGGGCCGTGTGCGGCGCGGAGGCGATCACCCTGCTCCCCCGGCTGGTCGACAAGTCACTCGTGTCGACGGTCGGCCGCGGCCGTTACCGGCTGCTCGAGTCCATTCGCGCGTACGCCGTCGAGCGCCTGGTAGACGGCGATGCCAGAGCCAAGCACGCCTCGCACTACCTCGCCCTCGCGGAGCAGATCGCGCCCAAGCTGCGGACGACCGACCAACGCACCTGGGCCGATCGCCTGACGACTGAGCAGCCCAACCTGCGCACAGCCATGGCGAACACCGGCGATGTCGAGACCGCGTGGCACTGGGTGGCGACGTTGCAACGCTTCTGGGACATCACCGGCCAACATCTCGAAGCCAAGGACTGGATCCGGCGAGCACAGGCGCTGGGCGAGCCACCAGCCACCCCGAGGGTCGTCACCGGAATCGCAGCCGCCAGCGCGCTGCGGCATTCGGCGGACTCCCAAGGCTCGTTCGAGCTGGCCCAGCAGGCGGTCCGGCTCGCAGCGGGACTCGACGACCTGAGCCGGGCGATCGCCGCCCGCGAACTGGCTCTGGGCGCCATGTGGATTCGGCCCGAGCTGATGCTGCCCAGCCTGGAGGAAGCTCTGGAGTTGCTCGGCGACGATCATCCCTGGGAGCGAGCCCTGGTCATGCAGAGTGTCGCGCAGGCTCACCGCGACCTGCCTGGCGCGTTGCGCTGGGGCCACCGGAGCGTCGCGCTCTTCCGCGAGGTCGGTGACCTGAGCTTCGCCGCGAACGGGTTGTACCTGATGTCGCAACGCGCGCTCTATTCCGGCGTCACCAGCCGCGAGGTGGAGGAGTGGCTGACCGAGAGCCAGCAGCTCGCGGAGGCCGTCGACAGTGACGAGGACCGGGCGCACGCGAACGTCGGCTTCGGCCAACTCGCCTGGCTGCGTGGTGACCACCAGCGCGCGGCCGAGCTGATGGGCGACTGCCTCCCGGCGCTGCGCCGGCTCGGCGACCGGCGATGCGCCGGCCGCGCGTTGTTCGTGCTCGGCGAATGGTCGTTCGAGCAACGTGATCTCACCGCGGCCGCGCAGCGGCTGACCGCCAGCGTCGAAGCGGTCGCGCAGGCGGGTCAGTCGGTCATCCTGGTCCGGGCGCTCGAGGCGCTGGCCGCCGTACTTGCTGAACAGGGTCACCCGAGGCGAGCGGCGATCGTTCTCGGTACGGCGGCCGGCGCGCGGCAGTCGGCGAGCGGTCCGGTGCTCCACGGCGAACCGCCCGACGAGGAACTGCGGAACTCACTGGTCGGCGCCCTGGGCGAGGCGGAGTTCGTCACGGCGCACTCCGAGGGCGCACGCGTGCCCCCGCTGCAGGTACTGCGACTCGTGCAAGCACCCGGATGACTGCCGCGGCGAAGCTCCGGCGCGGGCGTCGGGCTGTGCGCGCCCGGCGGTGTTGTTCGGCTTCGGCGAGCAGCGTGGCTCGGCGTTCGGCGGCCACGGCGGCTGACATGTCGGCTGGCATCATCATTTCGACCATCTCCCTGAAGGACTCTTGCCTTCAGGGTCGGGTCGCGCGGCCCGCCGTACATCCGTGCAGCGCACGGAAATCCGGGTCCGTGCAGGGCACCTACGCGGCGTCGGTGCGGGCCTCGGTGACCAGCTGACCGCGCGCTGTGCCCGGGAAACGCTCAAGCATGGCCTGCACCTCGGCCGCGTCGACGTTCGCGCCGAACAGCTCGGTGCCGGGTTCGAGACGCATGCCTTCGGCCAGTGGACCGGCGACGACCGGGTCGAAGCCGAGCTCGTCGACGATCTCTGCCACCGCCGCCGCGTCGGCGGGTTCGCCAGCGATCGCGATCGCCTTGCGCTCCGGAGATCCGGCGGGCCGGGCCCCGTCCTCGAGGTCGTGGTAGCCCATGTGGTTGAACGCCTTCACCACGCGTGACTCGGACAGGAATGCCTGAACGGTCTCGCTGGACGACGTGCGCGGATCGGTCAGGTCGTCGCGGACACCGTCGATCTCCCACCAGTAGTTCATCGCGTCGATCACGAGCTTGCCGCGCAACGCCTCGGCAGGGATGCTGCGGTACTTGCCCAGCGGCAGCGCGAGTACGACGACATCGGCCTGCTCCACCGCATCGACCGACGTGGTCGCGACCGCGCCGGGCGTGACGATCTCGACGATCAGCGCGATCTTCGACACGTCACCCGAGCCGGCGATCAGCACCCGGTATCCGGCCGCGACGGCGAGCCTGGCGAGTACGGTGCCGAGCTTCCCGGCACCGAGGATGGCAATGGTCGGCATGCGGTCACCCGGCCAGGATGTCGCGAACCAGTGGGACGACCTTCTCGCCGTACAGCTCGACTGCCTTCAGCCGCGCGCTGACCGGGAGCTGGCCGGCGGTGTAGATCAGGTCGAACCGCCCGACGCCGAGGCTCTGGATGGCGCCGGCGATCCGGCGGGCCACGGTCTCCGGCGAACCGACGTACATCGAACCGTGGGCGACCTCGGAGTCGAACTCGTGCCGCTTGACCGGCGGCCAGCCACGCAACGCGCCGATCCGGTCCCGCATCACCTTGTAGCGGGGCCAGAACAGCTCCTTGGCCTCCTCGTCGGTGTCGGCGATGAAGCCGGGCGAGTGCATCCCGACCGGGTGCGCGACCGTGCCGTAGTGCTCGGCGGCCCGCCGGTACAGATCCAGGTACGGCGCGAAGCGGTCCGGGGCTCCCCCGATGATCGCCAGCATCAGCGGCAGGCCGTAGTACGCCGTACGCACGACGGACTGCGGTGACCCGCCAACGCCGACCCACGTGGTCAGCCGGCCGGACTCGGTCTTGGGGTAGACGTCCGCGTTCTCGAGCGCAGCCCGGGTGGTCCCGCTCCAGGTCACCGGCTTCTCGTCGAGCAGCTCGACGAACAGTTGCAGCTTCTCCTCGAACAGGACGTCGTAGTCCTTGAGGTCGTAGCCGAACAACGGGAAGGACTCGGTGAACGAGCCGCGGCCCAGGATGACCTCGGCGCGCCCGTTCGACAGCGCGTCCACGGTCGCGAACCGCTGGTACACCCGCACCGGGTCGTCGGAGCTGAGCACGGTCACGCCGGACCCGAGCTTGATCCGCGACGTCCGGGACGCGATCCCGGCCAGCACCGTCTCCGGGGTGGAGATCGAGTACTCCGGCCGGTGGTGCTCGCCGAGCGCGATCGCGTCGACGCCGAGCTGGTCGGCCAAGACCGCCTCCTCGACCACCTGCCGGATCGCCGCGGCGTCCGACACTGCGACGCCGGCGTCGTCCTCCGGAATGTCACCGAAGGTGTCGAGGCCGAACACGACGTCGGTCATGAATCCATCTCCCCATCTGCAGTCACCGCACTAGTCTAGGTTGACATGTCAACACAGATGCCGGCGGGTTCATTCCCGGGTGCTGCCGCGGTGGTCGATCATCCGGCCCGGACGATGCGGCCGGGCGGCCCCGCCCCGGATGGTAGGGGCGTCTGAGGGGAGTCCACCGTGCCGATCAGTGCCCGCGTCTGATGCCCGATACGCAACGCACCGCAGCGTCGCTGGCGGAAGACCCGTCAGCGGTCATCCGGTCGAGGCCGTACCTGGTCGCACTGTTGCTCGCCGCGATCCTCGGCATTCCGATCTCGGCGATCGCGTACGGCTTCCTGGCTCTGGTCGGCGCAATCCAGGAGGCCTTGTTCGACGATCTCCCGCAGGCGATCTTCACCGGCGGCACCCCCGCGTGGTGGCCGGTGCCCTGGTTGGCGCTCTGTGGACTCCTGACCGGGTTGACCATCCGGTACCTGCCCGGCAACTGCGGGCACTCGCCCGCCTTCGGCTTCAAGGCCGGCGGTCCGACGCCCGACATCGAGCTGCCCGGCATCATCCTGGCCGCCTTGGCCACGCTGAGTCTCGGCGCGGTGCTCGGGCCCGAAGCTCCCCTGATCGCCATCGGTGGTGGCCTTGCCGCGCTGACCGTGCATCTGCTCCGGAAGGACGCGCCGCCGATGGCGGTGACGGTGCTGGCATCGGCCGGCAGCTTCGCGGCGATCAGCACGCTGCTCGGCTCCCCCGTCCTCGGTGCGTTCCTGATCATGGAGGTCGCCGGCATCGGGGGTGCGACGCTGAGCCTGGTGGCGCTGCCCGGACTGCTCGCCTCCGGCATCGGCGCTCTGGTCTTCGTCGGTCTGGACAACTGGACCGGACTCGGCACCTTCTCACTCGCGCTGACCTCGGTGCCGCCGGCGGTGGAGCCGACGGTCGCCACGATGGCCTGGGCGGTGCCGATGGGCATTGCCGGGGCACTGCTGGGCTGGCTGATCCGCTGGATCGGACTGTCGTTGCGTCCGGTCGTACACACGAACCGGGTGCTGGTGACAGCCGGACTCGGCCTTGCCATCGGCCTGATCGCGATGGCCTATCAGCTGATCTCCGACCGCAGCTTCACCCAGGTCTTGTACTCCGGCCAGGACGCCTTGCCCGAACTGGTCGAAGACGCCGCGGACTACTCGCTCGGCGTACTGATCCTGCTTGCCGCCTGCAAGTTGCTCGCCTACGGGCTCTCGCTGAGCGCGTTCCGCGGCGGACCGGTCTTTCCCGCCATGTTCATCGGTGCGGTCCTGGGCATCGCCGCGGACGCGTTGCCTGGCATGGATCTCGCGCCGGCGATCGGCATGGGCATCGGCGCCATGTCTGCCGCGATGCTGCGATTGCCGCTGACCTCGACACTGCTGGCCACGGTGCTGCTCGGTACGGACGGCGTGATCGTGACCCCGCAGGTCGTGGTCGCCGTCGCGGTGGCCTTCGTCGTCACCAACATGCTTCCGGTTCCGGGTCCGCAACAACCGGCACAACCGCCGGCCCAGGATCCTGCACCGGCCGTCAAGTCCCGGGGGGTGACATGAACCTGATGCCCGAACCGCTGCGTGGATACCAGCGGGCTTGGCTCGCGCGCGACATCATCGCCGGACTGACCCTGTCGGCGGTGGCGATTCCGGAGGTGATGGGCTACACGTCGATCGCCGGAACGCCGATCGTGACCGGGCTGTACACCGTCATCTTCCCCACCATGCTGTTCGCCCTGCTGGGTTCTTCGCGGCTGCTCGTGGTGGGCGCGGACTCGGCCACGGCCGCAGTACTCGCGGCAGGCCTGACGGGCCTTGGGATCGCGGGAGTCACACCCGGATCGCCTGAGTGGCTTTCCATGGCCAGCCTGACGGCGCTGGTCTGTGGTGCGCTGCTGATCGTGGCGCGTCTGCTGCGGCTGGGCTTCATCGGAGACTTCCTGAGCGCATCAGTACTGATCGGGTTCCTCACCGGCGTCGGCATCCAGGTGTTGTCCGGGCAGATTCCGGACCTGCTCGGCATCCCGAAGGGCAAGGGCAACTGGTTCGAACAGCAGTGGCACTGGATCTCCTCGCTGTCCTCGATCGAGCTCAGCACGTTCGCGTTCGGGCTGTCCACGATCGTGATCATCCAGATTTTCAAGCGTTTCATCCCGGTGGTGCCGGGCGCCATCGTCGCCGTCGTCCTGCTGACCGCCATCTCCGCGCTGACCGACGCCGACACCCACGGCGTGGCCGTGGTCGGCGACGTGCAGGGCGGCTTCCCACCGATCGGGCTGCCGTCGGGCATCTCCTGGTCGGATGTGGGGAAGGTGATACCGACGGCCGTGTCCTGCTTCGTGCTCATCATCGCCCAGAGCGCCGCCACCTCCCGAAGCTTCGCGTTCAAGCACGGGGACTCGGTCGACATCAACCGGGACATCGTCGGCCTCAGCGGCGCCAGCATCGCCGCCGGGCTCAGCGGCACCTTCGTGGTCAACGGCAGCCCGACCAAGACGCAGATCCTCGACGAGCAGAAGGGGCGCACGCAGCTCGCCAACCTGACGATGGCGGCCGTCGTCTTGCTGTTCACCTTGTTCTTCACCGGGCTGCTGGCGGACATGCCCAACGCCGTGCTCGCCGGGATCGTCTTCCTGATTGGCGTCAGCCTGATCGACATACCGGGCCTGCAGCAGCTGTGGCGGCGACGCAGGGACGAGTTCATCGTCGCCGTGATCACCGCGGTCACCGTCTTCGCGGTCGGCGTCGAGCAGGGCATCATCCTCGCGGTCGTGCTCTCGCTGCTCGACCTCGTGCGGCGGCAGTACACACCGGGCGACTACGTCATCGGTCAGGACCAGGCCGGCGAGCCGACCTACGTGCCGGCCCTGCCGGGCGCGCAGAGCCTTCCCGGGCTGGTGATCTTCCGCTACGACGCAGAGCTCTTCTACGCCAACGCGAACCGCTTCGCCGACCACTTCGAGTCGGTGATCTCCGCCGCTCCCGACCCGGTCCGCTGGGTGGCGCTGGACTGCGGCGCGATCGACGACATCGACTACTCGGCCGGGGTGACCCTGTCCAACCTCATCAACTACAGCAAAGCGCACAACGCCCGCTTCGTGCTGGTCCGGCCCGACACCCAGTTGCTGTCGACGCTTCGCGCGTACGGGACCCTCGACGCGATCGGCGAGGACAGCATCTTCCCGACCCTCGAGGACCTCTTCACTGCCTACCGCACCGCGGGCAGTCCGCGGTGATGTCGCCGCTACTCCCGTGACATCATCGCGACGGCCTCGCGCTCCAGGTCGACGTAGGGTTCGCCGCTGACGTCGACGGCGACGCGATTGATCGTCCCACCGGTGAACGGCCACGGCGCTTCGCCGGGGTAGTCCTGGGTCACCGGGTCGCTGCCGTCGCGGCCGACGCACAAGCCGTCGCCGGCGATCGAGAACTTGCCCGGCTGGGTCTTGATGCGGCTCTCGCCGACCTTGACGTCGCCATGGAAGAGCGACAGCGTGCCGACCGCGACGCCGGGCGGGTCCTCGCCCTCCTTCTCGAAGGCTGCGGACAGCACCACGTCCTCGCCCGTCGGCACGTCCGCGGACGCGACGATCTTCTGCTCGAGACTCCCGACGAAGCTGTAGACGTAGTGCAGCCGGTTGTCCTTGACGTAGAGTGCGTGGCCGCCGAAGCGCGAGCCGTGCGCGAACAGCACGCCCTGAGCCCCGAGCCCGGGAATGTCGACGCGCGCGGCGATCGCGTAAGAGCGGTTGCGGATGTTGGCTGCCTGGGACTCCGGCACCTCGGCGACGCCCGGGTAGTAGAAGTAGCGGTTCCGCGGCGGTGAGAGCTGCGGTCGCGGCGTCGTCAGGAGCTCCAGTGCGGAGCGGTCGTCCAGTGGGAAGGCGGCGTTGCTGCCGGCCTCCGCGTACCAGAGGTTGATCAGCTCGCCCAGTCGCTCGGGTTCTTCGGCAGCAAGGTTATGCGCCTCGGAGCGATCGACTTCGGTGTGGTAGAGCTCCCAGGTGTCGTTGCCGAAGTTGCTCCAGCCGCTGATGGTCGGGTGGGTCGTGACGGCCTTCCAGCCCTGGTGCCAGATGCTGCGTGAGCCGAGCATCGAGTAGAACTGCGTCTGGCGTGCGCTGGGCAGCGACGCGCTGTCGAAGCTGTAGCGCATGCTGATGCCGTCGAAGTGGCTCTGCTGGTGGCCGGCGATGGTCCCGGGCGCTTCGACGCCGAGCACGTCGAGGATCGTCGGGACCAAGTCGATGGCGTGGTGGTACTGCTCGCGGAGCTCACCCCGGGCCTTGATGCCCTGCGGCCAGGAGATGATGCACGGGTCCGACGTACCGCCCTGGAACTCGTAGCGCTTCCACATCTTGAACGGCGTGTTGAAGGCCATCGCCCAGCCATTGGGATAGTGGTTGTAGGTCGCCGGGCTGCCGAGGTCGTCGATCTTGGCGAGATTCTCCTGGATGTCGTCCGGGATTCCGTTGGCGATCTTGTTCTCGTTGACCGACCCGTTCGGTCCGCCCTCGCCACTGGCGCCGTTGTCGGAGACCACGATGACCATCGTGTTCTCGCTCTGACCGGTCTCCTCGAGGTAGTCCAGCAACCGGCCGATCTGCGCGTCGGCGTGCGCCAGGAAGCCGGCGTACACCTCTGCCATGTGGCTGAACAGCCGCTGCTCCGCACCCGACAGCGAGTCCCACGGCCGGGTGTAGTCGAGGGCCGGGTAGGGCTGACCGTCCGGGCCGGTGCGGGACTCGGGCGTGCCGATCGGATTCAGGGGCGGCAGCTTCGTCTCCGGCGGGACGATGCCCATCGCCTTCTGGCGTGCGAGCGTCTGCTCCCGCAGGACCTCGTAGCCCATGTCGAACTGCCCCTTGAAGCGATCGATCCACTCCTTGGGCGCGTGGTGCGGGGCGTGGCAGGCGCCCGGCGCGTAGTAGAGGAAGAACGGCTTGTCCGGGGCCAGCACCTTGGCGTCCTTGATGAACTCCAGCGCCTTGTCGGTGATGTCCACGCTCAGGTGGTAGCCCTCCGCGGGCGAGCGCGGCGGGTCGACCGGGTGGTTGTCATAGACCAGGTCCGGGTACCACTGATTCGTCTCGGCCCCGAGGAACCCGTACCACCGTTCGAACCCTCTGCCGCTCGGCCAGTTGCGTCGCGAGGAGGCCAGGTTCATCTCGGCCTCCGGGCACAGGTGCCACTTGCCGACCATGTAGGTGTTCCAGCCCTGGGCGCCGAGGATCTCCTGGATCTGGCCGTTCTCGGGCGGGATCACCCCGTTGGCGTTGGGGAACCCGCTCGCGCACTCGGTGATGCACGCCATGCCGTTGCGGGTGTGGTTACGGCCGGTCAGCAGGCACGAGCGCGTCGGTGAACACAGTGCCGTGGTGTGCCACTGCGTGTACCGCACCCCGGCGCCGGCGATCCGTTCGATGTTCGGCGTCGGGATCGGACCGCCGTAGCAACCCATGGCCGAGAAGCCGACATCGTCGAGCACGATGTACAAAACACTCGGCGCCCCCTCGGGCGCCTTCGGCGGCTCGAACGGCGACCAGTCCGGCACCGAGTCACGGATGTCGGTGTTGATCACGCCCCTGAACGGCTCGCCCATGATCGGCTCCTTCGAGATCGACGGCCTCCCGGGGGCATCGCTCCCCCGGGCTCGTTTCACCAAAGCTGGTCGATTCGACGCCTGCCACGCCTCCCCCGCTGCGGATGAGGTGCGCCTGACCAGGTTCACGGGATCCTTGCGACGTCGCCCGATCGGAGGTCCGCAGATGCCTGATCCGTTGCCCAGTTGGAACGACGGCCAGAGCAAGCACGACATCGTCGACTTCGTCAGGCGAGCCGGTGGCGAAGGCTCCGGACCGGGGCTGCCGGTGGTCGAGCGGGTGGCCGTCTTCGACAACGACGGCACCCTCTGGTGCGAGAAGCCGATGCCGATCCAGCTCGACTTCATTCTGCGTCGCCTCGTCGAGATGGCAGTCGAAGACCCCGACCTGCGCGAACGCCAGCCCTGGAAAGCTGCCGCCGACCACGACTACGGCTGGTTCGGCGCGGTGATGGCCGAGCACTACGCCGGCGATGACACGAACGTCGGAACACTGGCGGCCGGCGTCCTGGCGGCGTTCGGCGGAATCAGCGTCGAGACCTTCGCGACCTGGGCCGAGCAGTTTCTCCGCACCGCCCGCCATCCCACCCTCGGTCGCGGCTACCTGACCTGCGCCTATGCGCCGATGGTCGAGCTCCTTGCCTACCTGGCGGACAACGGCTTCGCGAACTACATCGCCTCCGGCGGCGGCCGGGACTTCATGCGGCCGATCAGTCAGGAACTGTATGCGGTGCCGAGCGAGCGAGTGATCGGCAGCAGTACGGCGCTCGTCTACTCCCCGGACGAGCGTGGCGGCACGATCATGCGAGCGGCCGCGGCCGACTACCTCGACGACGGTCCGGAGAAGCCCGTGCGGATCTGGTCGCGGACCGGACGACGCCCGGTGCTCGCGGCCGGCAACTCCAACGGAGACGTCCCGATGCTGGACTACACCCAGCATGAGGACCGGCCCTACCTACAACTGCTGGTGCTGCACGACGACCCCGAGCGGGAGTTCGAGTACACGTCGGGCGCAGAGCAAGCACTCGAACGAGCCCCGGAGCGGGGCTGGACCGTCGTGAGCATGAAGAACGACTGGGCGACGGTGTTCGCCGACAAACCTGAGAGCTCCCGCTAGAAGTTGGCCACGCGGGGACTCGAGCGTTCCTCGGTCGCCACCAGCGCGTCGAGGAGGAACTCCTGCAGGGTCGTACGGAGGGCCGTGCAGGCCGCGTCGTGCCAGAGGTTGACCAATTCGGAAGGGTCGGCGTCGAGGTCGTACAGCTCGCCGTCCCGGGGCCGCCCTGATGCCGGGGCGCCGTGGTGGACGACGAGCTTGTGGTGGCCGTGGCGCAGCATCGTCGTGTGGACCGGCGGATCGTACGGCGAGCCACTGTTCCGGTACTCGCTCAGGACCCAGTCCCGCCGTACCCAATCATCGGTCCGGCCGGTGATGAGCGGCAGCAGCGAGCGGCCCTGCGCGGCCGGTAGTCCGTCGGCACCGGCGGCGGCGAGGACGGTCGGGGCGAGGTCGATCCATTCGACCAACTCGTCCCGCACCTGGCCGCGTTCCACCTGCCCCGGCCAACGCACGAGCAAGGGGACCCGGATCGAGCAGTCGAACATCATCGGGCCCTTCAGCAACAGTTGATGGTCGCCGAGGAGTTCGCCGTGGTCGCTGGTGAAGATCACCACCGTGTTGCCGGCCAGGCCTTCGTCGTCAAGGGCAGCGAGGATCCGGCCGACCTCGTCGTCGACGAGAGTGACCATCGCGTAGTACTGGGCCTTGATCTCCTGGATCTCGGCGGCGGTGAAGTCCCGGAACCCGGGGCTCATGCCGGCGTACGACTTGATCGACGCCTCGGTGTAGATCGGCGGCTTGCCGGCCAGCTCCTGCTCGTCCCCGATCGGAGCCGGCAGGCTGTCCGGGTCGTAGAGCTCGCGGTACTCGGCCGGCGCGCCGAAGCCGTGGTGCGGGTCGAAGAAGTTGGCCACGAAGCAGAACGGCGTGTCCGCGCGCGCGGCGTCGCGCAGGAAGTCGATGGTCTCGTCGCCGATCCAGTGGCTGTAATGCGACTCGGTCGGCAGCCGGTCGAACGCCCCGTTGCCCTCAGCAAGAGTCTTCTCCAGCAGGCCGGGGAAGTTGGCGTCGAGCCAGCGGTGGTAGTGGTTCTGCTCGCAGGGCAGGTACGGGTCGTGCGCCCACCGAAAGACCCGAAACCCGTCGTCGATCCGCGGCTCCACCCGGCCCCCGGCGGCGGCCCCGAGGTGGAACTTCCCGACCAGGCCGCAGTCGTAGCCGGCGTCGGCGAGGTCGCGGGTGAAGACCCGTTCAGCGGGCGAGATGTCGACGCCGTTCGCCCAGAGTCCGTGGTTGTGCAGGTACCGGCTCGTCATCAGGCTGGCCCGGGACGGGCCGCACACCGGCGCCTGCACGTAGCAGTTCGTGAACATCGCGCCCTCGGCCGCGAGCCGATCGAGGTTCGGTGTGCGGATGTGCGGGTTGCCCGCGGCACCCAACGCGTCGAACCGCTGCTGGTCGGTGCAGAGGATCAAGATGTTCGGCCGGTCCATGGGACTCCTCTCATCGAGTGGTACGGCGGGCCTCCCGGCGGGCGGCGTCGATCGCCTCGGCCGGGGTGGAACGGGCGGGCCGCGCGAGGATCGCGCGGACCACGTCGATCGGCAGCTTGGGCTCCCGGTCGGCGGTGAGCAGTCCGTTGGTCTCCTGATCGGTGTCGGTCAGTTGCGTCCAGCAGAACCCGGCGATCTCCGGGCTGTCCAGCATGGCATCGACCATGTCCTGGAACAGCTTGGTGAACTCGGCGACCGACTCCACCGCGGCGTACCCGTGCCACTCCTCCCCCTCCGGCGGACGCAGGCTCAACCCGCCGATCTCGCTGAGCATCAGCGGCTGTCCCCGGCGGACCGGGTCGCCGAGCAAGGCCGTACGACGAGCCGGCGGCCGGTTACCGAACACCCGCTCGACCGCTTCCCGATCCGCGTACCGGGCCCGCAGCGACTCAGCGGTGGGAGCGTAGTCGTGCAAGCCCCAGATATCGCTCTCGGTGTGCTCCCAGCCGTCGTTCGAGATCACCGGCCGAGTGCCGTCGAGCGCATGGGTCAGGTGGTAGAGCGCGGTCGTCGCATGCCGCTGCTGGGCCGACTCGGTCGCGTGCCACACACCCCAGCTCTCGTTGAACGGCACCCAGGTCACCACGCAGGGATGACTCCGGTCCCGCTCGACCACCTCGAGCCATTCCCGCGTCAGCCGCTCGACCATGCGGGACGAGTACTCGTACGCGCTCGGCATCTCGTCCCAGACCACCAGACCGAGGCGGTCGCACCAGGCAAGGAACCGTGGGTCCTCGACCTTCTGGTGCACACGCACTCCATTGAACCCGAGTTCCTTGATCAGCTCGACCTCGCGACGCAGCGCGGCGGGACTCGGGGCGGCAAGCCGGGACTCGGCCCAGTAGTTCTGCGCGAGCACCAGCCGCAGGAACGTCGGCTGCCCGTTCAGCAGGAAGCGCCCGTCCCGCACGCCGACACTTCGCAGACCGACGTACGACGTGACGCTGTCGACGACACGGTCTCCCTCGATGACCTCGACCCGCGCGTCGAGCAGGGTCGGCTGGTCCGGACTCCACAGCAGCAGACGCTGATCCAACTGGTGCCGGGCCGCCTCGATGGCGACGTCCCAGCGATGCCGTTGGCCCTGGGCCAGCGCCGTCTGGTCGGCGAGGACTCGCCCCTCGTGGGAGAGCACCACACGTACGCGTGCGCCGTCTGCCGGTGCGTGCGACAGCTCCACCTCGGCAGTGACCGACCCGCGGACCACGTCGGGCGTCCACTGCAAGCGCCGTACGTGCAGTGCTGGAACGCTCTCCAGCCAGACGGGCTGCCAGATGCCGGTGGTGCGGTGGTACCACACGCCGTGCGGGTGCTCACGCCAATCCTGCTTGCCGCGTGGCTGCGTGCCGTCGTCGAGCGGATCCTCGGCGCGTACCACGATCACGTGCTCGTCGTGGCCCGCCAGCGCCGAGGTGATGTCGAGGGTGAAGGGTGTGTGCCCGCCTTCGTGCGCGCCGATGTGGACGTCGTTGACCCACACGTCTGCCCGGTAGTCCACAGCGCCGAAGTGCAGCAGGACCCGCTCACCCGGCAACGGCTCGCGATCGAGGTTGACCGTCCGGCGATACCGGACCACCGACTGTGGAGACTGGTCGTCGATCCCGGACAGCTTGCTCTCCGGCGGATAAGGGACCTGGATGCTGCGCAGGTACGGCGAGTCGTCGCCGGTCGCGAAGTCCCATTGACCGCACAGGTCCTGCCAGTGCGCACGCCTCAGCAGCGGACGCGGGTAGTCCTCGTTCACTGCTTCACCGCCCCGGCGATGCTGTCGACGAAGCGGCGCTGGAGTACGGCGAAGACCGCGATCGCCGGAATCAGTGAGATCACCGCGGCTGCGGCCAGACCGGACCAGTCGGTGCTCTGCTCCCCCACGAACACGGTCATACCGACGGCGAGGGTGCGCAGGTCCGGATCGCTCAACGTGAACACCAACGGCAGCAGGTAGACGTTCCAGGCGAACAGGAAGGTCAGGATGAACACGGTCGCCGTGATCGGCCAGGCGAGCGGGAGCATCACCCGGAAGAAGATCGTGATCGGGCCGGCGCCGTCCAGCTCGGCGCACTCCTCGAGCTCGTTGGGGAGCTTGCGGAAGTACCCGGCGTACAGCAGTGTCGCGGCCACATGTCCGCCGGCGCCGAGGCCGAGGATCACGCCGACGTGGGTGTTCAGCAGGTGCAGTTGGTCGGTCAGCTGGGTGATAGGGATGATCGTGTACCCCTCGGGGATGAAGAACGTCAGCAGGAAGATCCCGATCAGCACCTTCTTCCCCGCGAAGTCGTGTCTGCCCAGCACGTACCCGGCGAGTGCGCTGCGGACGATCACCAGGAACACCGTGCCGAGCGTGATGACGACGGTGTTGATCATGTACGACGCGAAGCCGACGTCTGTCCAGGCACGGGCGTAGTTCTCCCACTGCAGTTCGGTGGGGACCAGGTCGAGCCCCTTGCCGAACACCTCGCTGGAGGACTTGAGCGAGGCCGAGACCAGCCACACGAACGGGTAGATCCACACCGCCGCGGCCACGGCGAGGCCGACGCCGGTCAGCCAACTGCGACGCTTGCTCGTCACGACGTCCCCATCCGCCGCCGGGCCCACCGCACACCCACTGCCTGCCCGATCGCGAGCCCGATCGTCAGGACACCGAAGAGCACCGCCGCGGCGGACGCGTACCCCAGCTCGGGAACGGTCGCCTGGAACGCGGTCCGGAAGATGTAGATCTCGATCACCTCCGACGAGAAGGACGGTCCGCCCGCGGTCAACGTCTGCATCAGGTCGAAGACGTTGAGCGCGGCAACGGTGTCGATGAGCGTGATGATGACCAGGAACGGCACCATCAGCGGCAGCGTCACGTGCCGGAACTCGCGCCACGCGCCGGCTCCGTCGACGAGCGCCGCCTCGTGGATGTCCTGCGGGATCGTCTGCAACGCCGCCAGCCAGTAGATCAGCGTGATGCCCAGCCACTTCCACACCCAGACCGCGATTCCGGCGTACAGGGAGGTCCCGGCGTTGGCGGCGAAGTTGGCCGGGTTGTCGAGCAGCCCGGACTTCACCATGGCGAGGCTGATCGGCCCGCTCGCGTCGAGCAGCAGCGTGAAGACGATGCCGACGATCGCGCCGGTGGTGACCACGGGCAGGAAGAACAGCGTGCGGAAGAAGCCGCGGAACGGCGTCCGCCGGGAGTTCAGCACCAGCGCGAGCGCCAGGGCCAGCCCCACCCGCAGCGGGACCGCGACGACGAGGAACACCAAGGAGTTCCCGAACGCGTTCCAGAACAGGTCGTCCTCGAACAGCCGCCGGAAGTTCTCCAACCCGATGAACGTCCCGGTCTGGGCGAACCCGGGCCAGTCGAGCAGCGCGTACCACCAGGACGCGACCAGCGGATACACCGTGTAAGCCCCGTAGCCGAGGACGGTCGGCAACAGGAACAGATACATCCACCAGGTACGGCGCCGTCGCGCGGGCCGCCCGCCGCCTGCCGGGGCATCACGCGGCGGGGCCGGCTTCTGGTCGAGCAGAGCTGTCATCGGCCGTCGTACGACTTCTGCGTGTAGTCCTGCTTCGGGTCCCAGTTGCCGAACACCCAGGCCTTCACGTCCACCTCGGCGCCACCCTTGCTCGCCACCTTCAGCGCCCGGTCCCGCTCGGCGGTCACCTTGCCGGCGTAGTTGCTCAAGGCGCTCTTGTAGTCGACGTCCGAGCCGCTTAGCACGGACTGCGCGATCTCACCGACGTTCGGGTGGATGTCGCGCATGGTCGCCAGCACCTTCGCCACGCCCGGCGTGCCCACCTCGGGGACCGGCGCGATCCGGACGTCCTGCTCCATGAACGCGACGTTCTGCTGGTACGTCGGATGCGCCTTCGACCCCTTGACCTGGTCCAGCAGCACCGGCGGCACGTCCATCGTCGATGCGAGCTTGGACTGCACGTCCTCGGTGGCCAGCTTGAGCATCAGATCCGCCGCCGTCGCGGGGTTCTTGGACGCGCTCGAGACCCAGAACGGCCCCGACGCCGGCGAACTGTAGACCAGGTTGCGCGTCGCTTCCGGTGTCGGCACGTGCCACACGCCGACGCCGCGCTGGACCGCTTCCGGCTCCTCGACGTTCAGCCCACCGATGAACCACGGGCCCCACATGTAGACGACCGCCTGACCCGCCGCCCACCTGGCCCGCGCGTCGCGCGGTCCCATCGAGGGTGAGGCGGGGTGAATCACCTTGTCCGCCTTGAGCGACAGCAAGTACTCGAAGGCATCCAGGTACGGCTGGGAGCCGTAGGCGTACTCACCGGTCTTCCAGTCGACACCACCCGACGCCCCGGCGGTCATCGCCAGCCGATTCACCAGCGCGTCGAGGTACGGCGCTTCCTTGCCCGGCACAACGAGTCCGAAGACGTCGTCCGGGGTCTTGTCCGTCAGAGTCCGAGCCGTGGCGCGGAACTCGTCCCACGTGGCCGGTGACGTTGCGGGGTCGACGCCGGCCGACTTCAGCGAAGCGGTGTTGGTCCACGGGATCGCGTCGTGCCAGCGCCCGGTGAACACCGGGAACGTGTAGACCTTCCCGTCGAACCGGTGGATGCCGTCGTACAGGTAGGGGCCGACCGGGCTGTTCTCGACGTCGACGAGATCGCCGATCGGACTGAACCAGCCCTCGCTCACCAACGCAGCCGGGGCGGCCTCCAGCCCGGCGATCGAGTGCACGTCGGGAAGTTGCTTGCTGCGTCGCCCGATCTGCAGCGCCTGGGCGAGATCGGGTGCGGGCATCTCCCGCCGGGTCACCTTCACGCCGGTGTGCTGCTGCATGTAGCCGGCGAAGACGTCGTTGGTGAACAGCTTCGTCAGCGGCCGGTACTGGTCCCACCAGGTGACCGCGCCGGAGGGCGATCCGGAGGCTGCTGCGGTCGCGGCCTGCGAGGCCTCGCTGGACTGCCCGCCGCCTGTGCAGGCGGGGAGGAACGCGGAGGCCCCGAGTGCGCCCGACAGGCCGAGCAACCGGCGGTGGGAGATTCTCTGGTCTGTCATGCCGACTCCCTTTGGGCTCTTGGTAGCGCTAACATAGGCAGCACCCCAGAGCCCGTCAAGAGGCAAGAAGACGAATCAGGCCGGCGGCGCCGTGCTGGACCGGATCACCAGCTCGGGCGCGAGCAACCGGGTGGACCAGTCGAGCTTCTCACCGCGCATGGCCGTCAGCAGCACGTCCACGCAGTGCTTGCCGACGCCGACCAGATCCTGACGCACCGTGGTCAGCGGCGGGTTCAAGTACGCCGCCACCTCGGCATCGTCGTACCCGACGACGCTCAAGTCCTCCGGCACTCGCCGGCCGAGCTCCGTGGCCGCCCGCAGGACACCTGCGGCCATTTGGTCGTTGGCCGCGAAGATCGCCGTCACACTGGGATCGCGAAGCAGGTCGAGCCCGGCCGCGTAGCCGGACGCGGCCGTCCAGTCGCCGGTCACCGGCGGCGGGATCTCGCGCTCGCGGCGCCGCAAAGCTCGCTGCCACGCTTCCTTGCGGCGGACGGCCGGATAGGAGTCGGCCAGCCCGGTCACGTGATGCACGGTGCGGTGCCCGAGGTTCAGCAGATGCTCGACTGCTGCGGTCGCGCCGGCGCCGTGATCCGCACCCACCGCGGGATATCCGACGTCCGAGGCGCCCTCCGCGACCACGACCGGCACGTTGTCCGGCAGGCGCAGGCTGGGCGCGTCCAGGATGCGCGCCTCGACCACCACGAGCCCGTCGATGGCCAGGCTGGTCAACCGGCGGACGGCGGCCTGGAGGCGGGCATCGATGGCGGCGTCCAGAGTCGCGAGGTTGACGCCGTACCCGGCTTGCTGGGCCTCGCGGATCACCGCGTCGACGATGTAGAGGTTGCCGGTCGCGGTCAGGTCGAAGGACACCACGCCGATGGCGCCGAACCGGCCGGTGGCCAAGGCTTGGGCGGCCGTGTTCGCCCGGTAGCCCAGCTCTTTCATCGCCTGCTCGACGCGTTCGCGGGTCTCGGGGGTGACCGACGCGTGGCCGTTGACCACGCGGGACACCGTCACCGCGGACACACCGGCCACGGCGGCGACATCGGCCATCGAGGGTTGCTGCACCAGACGACGACGCTCACCGGCCCGACGCGGCATCGCAAACCCCCTCTCATCCAAGCCGCACCTGCCAGTACGGCCACCGCCTGATGGTAGGCCCCGGATCGGCCAGGACCTTGACCGACATCCATGTTAGCGCTAACTTGACCGAGCCCACCGACCAAAGGAGTGACGGTGCTTCGTCTGATGACGCTCACGGCGCTCGGCGCCACGCTCGCACTCACCGCCGTGGCCCCCGCCCTCGCTTCGGCCCCCGCCACGGCCACGCCCGGACCGCGCGCCGCCGACGGCGTGCTCGGGGCGAACTACAACCAGAACCTCGACAGCGTGGACTACCGCGAGCTCCAGGCCGCGCACGCCGGCTGGATCCGCGGCTTCTTCGCGATGCCGTGGGCCGACGAGCCGGACCCGGCGAACCACTTCGCGATCCGTGCCGTCCACGACGCCGGGAAGCGCGGCTACGGCACGGTGCTGAGCCTGAAGTTCCCGTTCGCGGACCGCGAGTTCCCGGCCGCCGGCAGCCCGGCCATGGCCACCGAGCTGGCCCGGCTGGACAAGATCCTGCCGCTGGTCGTCGGCCGCGTGGACATTCTTGCCATTGGCAACGAGCCGTTCATCGAGAGCCGGCCGGCCGAGCGCGACGACCGCCTGAACGCCTTCTACGAGGCGGTCGCCGACTACGTGATCGAGTACCGCCGTACCCACTGTGGCGAGCGGTGCCGGACCAGGCTCTACATGGGCGCGCTCAACCGGCTGGACCTGCCGGACCGGCACACGCCGGCGGCCGAGCGGTGGATGACGTTCGTCCGTGAAACACCCGACATCGAGGGTGTGGACATCCATCCGCACGTGCCGAGTGTGGCGGCCGTCGAGCCGTTCCTCGACTACATCCTGCCGCGGCTGCGGCCGGAGCAGAAGTTCCTCGTCACCGAGTTCTCCCTGGTCTGGTTGTGGAAGGCGCACCTGACCGACACGATCCCGGCGGAGTTCGCGCAGCGGTACGGGTACGCACCGCAGACCCAGGTCTGGGAGGTCATCCGGGACGCGATCGAGCAGCCCTTCCCGCAGCGACAGTGGAACGACTTCCTGGCCGCGTGCCCGTGGGCCGAGGACAACAAGGACTTCCTGCGGGAACAGGTCCAGCGGTTCCGGGACACCGGGCGGCTCGCGTTCGCGTCGTACGGGTTCCGGCAGGACGACCTGATGGTGCAGAACTTCGGCCCGGCCAAGGACCCGTGGCTGCTGAACAGCGTGTTCGCGCCGTACACCGTGCAGCCCGGCCGGAACGGCCTCGCCGGTCAGGGGTACTCGCTGCTCGAGGACTTCCGGGCGGTCGCCAAGTGACGAACATCCTGTTCCTGATGACCGACCAGCATCGGGTCGACACGCTTGGCGCCTACGGCAACCAACGCGCGATGACGCCGGTGCTCGACGAACTCGCCCGGACCGGCACCCGCTTCGACCGCTGGTACACCCCGACCGCGATCTGCACCCCGGCGCGGGCCAGCCTGCTCACCGGGCAGGCGCCGTTCCGGCACAAGTTGCTCGCCAACCACGAGCGCAACGTCGGCTACATCGAGGACCTCGCCGACGGCCAGTTCGCGTTCTCGCACGCACTGCGCGAGAAGGGCTACAACTGCGGGCTGATCGGCAAGTGGCACGTCGGCACGAACAAGACCGCCGGCGACTTCGGCTTCGACGGCCCGGACCTGCCGGGCTGGCACAACCCGGTCGATCACCCGGACTATCTGGACTACCTCGCCGAGCACGACCTGCCGCCGTACCGGATCTCGGACCGGATCCGCGGGACGCTGCCGAACGGCGGTCCCGGCAACCTGCTCGCCGCGCGCCTGCACCAGCCGGTCGAGGCGACGTTCGAGTACTACCTCGCCACCCGGACGATCGAGACCCTGGAGCGGTACGCCGCCGACGCCGAGAACCAGGGCCGTCCGTTCTTCCTGGCCCTGCACTTCTTCGGTCCGCACCTGCCGTACATCCTGCCCGACGAGTACTTCGACCTGTTCGACCCGGCCGACGTCGAGCTGCCGCGCTCGGTGGCCGAGACGTTCGTTGGCAAGCCGCCGGTGCAGCGCAACTACAGCGCGCACTGGACCTTCGACACGATGCCGATCGAGACCACCCGCAAGCTGATCGCCGTCTACCAGGGGTACGTCGCCCTGATCGACCAGCAACTCGGTCGCGTGATGAGCGCGCTGGAGCGGCTCGGTCTGGTCGACGACACCGCGGTGTTCTTCACCTGCGACCACGGCGAGTTCACCGGCTCGCACCGGCTGCACGACAAGGGTCCGGCGATGTACGAGGACATCTACCGGACTCCCGGTCTGCTCCGCGTGCCCGGTCAGCAGCCGGGTGCCGTCCGCGACGAGTTCGTCAGCCTGCTGGACTGTACGGCGACCATCCTCGACCTGGCCGGCCTCGACCCCAAGCTCGCGGTCGACTCGCGCAGCCTGCTGCCGCTGACCGGCGACGCGCAGGTCGAGTGGGACCAGGACATCGTCTGCGAGTTCCACGGGCACCACTTCCCGTACCCGCAGCGGATGCTGCGCACCGACCGCTACAAGCTCGTCGTCAACCCGGACTCGGTCAACGAGCTCTACGACCTCGAGGTCGATCCGGACGAGCTGCTGAACGTCTACGAACACCCGGAGCACCTGGAGGTCCGTACCCAGATGATGCAGCGCCTGTACGCCGTCCTGCGCGACCGGGGGGACAACTTCTACCACTGGATGACGTCGATGTACGACGTCGGCGAGGTGGCCTACGACCCGACGCTGAGCGGACTCGACGAAGCGACGTACACGAACCGGGGTGACCAGTGACCGCCGACGCCACGATCGACATCCGCCGGAACCGCCGGAGCTCCATCGATCCCTTCATCTACGGGCACTTCCTCGAGTCGGCGTTCTTCAGCAACATCGAGGGCGGCGTCTTCGACGAGGGCTCGCCGCTGTCGTACGACGAGCCGGACGCACGCGACGGCCTTCGCCGCGACGTGGTGCAGTTGTGCCGCGAGCTCGGGCTGCCGATCGTCCGCTGGCCCGGCGGGAACTTCACGTCGGCGTACCACTGGCAGGACGGCATCGGCCCGCGCGACGGACGGCCGCGTCGGCTGGAGCTTGCGTGGGGTGAAGAGGAGTCGAACCACTTCGGGACGGACGAGTTCCTGGCCTGGTGTGCCGAGGTGGGCACCGAGCCGTACCTCGCGCACAGCTGCCGGGACGTCGACGAGGCGGTTCGCTGGGTCGAGTACACCAACCACGCCGGCGACACGTCGTTCACCCGGCAACGAACGGCGAACGGCCATCCCTCGCCGTACGGCGTGAAGTACTGGGGACTGGGCAACGAGGTCTACGGGCGTTGGCAGATGGGTCACCGGACCGCGAGCCAGTACGCCGCAGACGCCCGTGAGCACGCGCGGTTCATGAGGACGGTGGACCCGTCGCTGAAGTTCATCGCGGTCGGGCTGACCGACGACCGGCAGGGCTGGACGAGCGCTGTCCTCGAGGCGGTCGGCGACCAGGTGGACTACCTCTCGTTCCACCTGTACGGCGCCACCACGCAACTGATCGACGGCGCCGACGAGTACGACGCGATCGTTGCCCAGTCGCAGTACTTCGAGCAGGAGATTCAGAACTACTCGGCCCTCGTCACCGAGTTGGCCGCCCGCAGCGGGACGCAACGACCGCTCGGCCTGGCCCTGGACGAATGGAACATCCGGCACGTCGAGCCGTCAGCCTGGCCCGCGCCACAGCCGTCGGACGACGGTGGCACCGCCGACCGCGACCTCCACGGGCTGGAGACGGACGGGCCGCAACGCGTCAACCGCTGGAGCCCCCGGACTTTGGCGGACGCTTTGTTCTACGCCGGTGTCTTCCATGCGCTGCACCGGGCCAGCGGGCTCGAGGTGCCGGTGACGATGGCGAACACGGTCAACCTGCTCAACGCGAACGGCGTCGTCGTGGCTCGACCAGGCGGGGCTGTTCGTGCAGCGACATACCACGTGTGGGACCTCTACCAGAACCACCTCGGCCCGATCGCGCTCGCCGCCGACGTACGGTCTCCCAGCCGGCTGGCCGCCGTACGACAGGGTGACGAACGTGACCACACCGGCGGCTTCCAGACCCGTACGGCGACCATCCCCGACCTCGACGTGACCGCGACGGAGACCGCCGACGGCAAGTCGGTCCGGCTGGCGGTGATCAACCGGCACCGCACGTCCACGGTCCGGGCCACGATCGCATTGGACGGCCGGACCAACGCGCTTCCGCCGGAGGTGACGGTCAAGGACCTCGGCGTGGACGTCGACGACGTACTCGCGTCGAACAGCCTGAGCGAACCCGATCGAGTGGCCCTTCGCGACCGCGGGACGGTCAAGATGCCGGTCGACGGTTACGACTTCCCACCGCACAGCATCACGCTGCTGTCCTATTCGCTCTAGGTCTTGCGGCGGCGTGGCGCTGCGGTGCTGCTCCGGATGACGAGCGAGGTGTCGACGACGGTTTCCCGTGGGCGGACGCCGGTCTGCTCGACTCGCCGTACGGCGGCTTCGACCGCGGACACGCCCATCAGTCCAGGGTCCTGGCGCACGCTGGTCAGGTCGACCGAGGTCAGCCGTGCGATCGGGGCGTCGTCGAAGCCGGCCACGGACACGTCCTCCGGGACACGGACGCCGTTGCGGACGAGGGTGTGGAGCAGTCCGACGGCGGTGTCGTCGTTCGGAGCGACCACCGCCGTCGGGAGCTTGCGCCGTCGCAGGAGTTGGTGCGCGGCGGACGAGCCGGCTTCTTCGAAGTAGTTGCCGGCTGCGTAGTCGCCCGGCATCGACAGGATGTCGGTGGGCAACCCGAGGCGTTTCATCGCGCGCTCGTAGCCCCGGCGACGCAGCGCGCCCGGCGGCATCGCGGACGGATCCACGTAGGTGATGCCTCGGTGCCCCAGCTCGGCCAGGTGGCCGACCAGTTCCTCGATTCCCCTGTCTCCGGAGGACCGGACGATGTCGTAGTACTGGTTGCGCTTGCCCTGGCCGACGTCGACCACGGGCACGAGGCTCCGCTCGGCGAGCGACCGGAGGCCGGAATGATCCAGGTTCGAGCCGATCACGATCAGCGCTGCACAGCGGTGACCGAGCAGCTCGTCGACAGCTTGGTCCGTGCTGTGCGTCGAGGTCTGCGCGCTGAGGATGACGTCGTACCCGCGGTCCGCTGCCGCCGGGTAGATCGCCTCGACGATCTCCGGCTCGGTCGAGTGCGCGGGCGCGAAGACGACGCCGAGGTCCTTGCTGCGGGCGCGCCGCAGCGACCGCGCGCCCACGTGCGGACTGAACCCGAGCTCCTTCGCGGCGTCGCGAACCCGCCGCCGCGTCTCCTCGCTCGCACCTGGCGCGTCCCGCAGGACCAGCGAGACGAGCTGCCGGGAGACGCCGACATGGGCCGCGATGTCGGCCATGGTAGGCGGGCGGCGCGCCTCCATCGGATCTCCTTCGCTCATCGGTGAAGGCTAACCTGCCGTCACCAGGCGCTGACGTATTTCGCAATCGTCTCGCGCATGTACGTCGACGAGTCGCGGGCCCGGTCCTCCCAGGCGAACACGCACGAGGTCATGATCGTGTCCTCGCGATCGCCGAACCCGAGCTCGCCCAATGTGGTGAAGAAGGTGTCCCAGTCGACTTCGCCCTGCCCGATGTCGAGGTGCTGGTGAACCCGGGCGGTCGAGCCGGGCGGGTTGACGATGTAACGCAGCCCCGACGACGCGGTGTGGTCGAACGAGTCGGCCAAATGCAGATGCGTGAGGAGCGGGCCGGCGTAGCGCATGATCTCGACCATGTTGCCGCCCATGTGGAAGGTGTGCGGGGCGCAGTACAGGAAGCTGACCAGCGGCGAGTTGATGCCGCGGATCATGTCCACCGCCACGAGGCCGTCCTCGACGAAGTCGTCCGGGTGCGGCTCCAGCCGCAGCTCCACGCCCTCCCGCTCGAAGACCGGCAGCAACTCTTCGAGGGATTTCCAGAACATGCCTTCGCTGCGGGAGGCCTGTTCGGGCCGGCCGTTGAACTCCGAGTTCATCACCCGGCAGTCCAGATCGACGGTCAGCTGGATCGCGCGCTTCCAGTAGCGGACGGCTGCCTGGCGTTCGTCCTCGTCGGGGCCGGACCACCGGTACAAAGGCAGGTGGCAGGCGATCTGCACGCCCGCCGCGTCCAGCGCCTTCTTGAACCCGGTCACCGTCGAGTCGTTGGCGCGTGGGTGCAGGAAGAATGGCGTGAAGTCCTCGCGCGGGGACAGCTCGATGTATTCGTAGCCCAGGTCCGCGACCAGACCGGGCAGCTCGAGCAGCGGCGTCGTACGGAACATGTACGGGTCGAGGGCAATCTTCATCGCGCGGACCTTTCGTAGAGTGCCGGCTTGGCGCCGAGGACGACGGGCACCCGGTCGAGGGTGTCCAGGGACTGCACGCCCGCATCGCAGACCACCGTGGCCGCGTAGCCGTCCCAGGACGACGGTCCGGTCGGTTCCGCGCCGGATGCGATCGTGTCGATCCACTCCTGCAGTTCGGTGTCGAAGGCCGGTGTGAACCGCTCGCGCCAGTCGGCCGGCACCCGGGCCGGGCGCTCGAGCGTTGCCGTCCCCCGCTCCCCCACGGCCTCACCACGGATGTCATACCCGTAGCGGATGTTGACGCTGGTCTCGACGTTCACCAAGACGCCGCTCTCGGTCTCCACGATCATCAGCAGCGGGTCCTGGAGGCCCTCACCGAGACTGTTCGGCTTCGCCGGTACGACGCGGATCGCGACGAGCTCCTCGCCGAGCAGCCAGCGAGCGATGTCGAAGTCGTGCACGGCGGTGTCGACAATCGCCATCTCGCGCGTGTAGCTGCTCGGCACCGATGGATTGCGGTGCGCCGAGTAGTAGATGAGCGGCACCCCGAGCTCACCCGACTCGATCTCGGCCTTGAGCTGTCGGTACGCCGCGTCGTACCGGCGCATGAATCCGACCTGGACGAGCCGACGACCGGCCGCGACCTCGGCGGCGATGATGCGCCTGCAGGCCTCAGCGGTGGTGGCGAGCGGCTTCTCGCAGAACACCGGCTTGCCGGCCGCGATCGCCGCGAGCAAAAACTCCTCGTGCGTCGGTCCCCAAGAGGTGACGAGTACGGCGTCCACGCGGTCGGACCCGATCAGCGCCTGACCGGAGTCGAACACCTCGGCGTGCGGCAAGTCCTCGGCGACCTGTTTCGCCACGCCGAGGTCGGCGTCGGTGACGGCGGTGATCCGGGCTCCCGACAGTGAGTCGGTGATCCGGCGGATGTGCGACGTACCGATCATGCCGGTGCCGATGACTCCGATGCCGACAGTCATGACTGGTCCTGGTCGTAGGGCCAGCGCCGGACCGGGCCGAGGCCGCAGCCGACGTAGTAGCCGGCGGTGCGTGCCCCGATCGGGAGCGGGATGTGCGGCTCCACCGGGTAGAGGTCCTGCTCGATGACACAGAAGATGTCGCGGTCCAGGCGGCCGAGCGCCTCGAGCAGCGGCGGCATGTCGGGTTCGCCGTACGGCGGCTCGCACATCACGCCGAGCTTGACGGCCTCGGACAGCGGCAGGCTCTCGGCGAGAGCGCGATCCCGGACCGCCGGGTCGACCGACTTGAGGTGGACGTAGGTGATCCGGTCCGGGAAACGCTCGATGATCTCGAGGTTGTCGCCTTCGCAGTACGCCACGTGGCCGGTGTCCAGGCAGAGGTTCACGAACTCCGGGTCGGTGTCGGCCAGGAACCGTTCGATCCGCTGCTGGGTGTCGACGTGCGTGTCGACGTGCGGGTGGAAGACGAGCTTCACGCCGTACGACTCGTAGAGGTACCTGGCCAGCTCGTCGGTGCCGGTGACGAGGTTCTTCCACTGCTCGGGGTCGATCGCGGCGTCCTGGGTCGCCGCGCCGGTGTGCATGTCGGTGTACTGCTCCGGGAGATGCACCAGGTACTCGGCGCCGAGTGCCGCGAGCTGCTTGGCCTCCCGGCCGAAGTCGGCCTTCGCCTTCTGCAACGCGTCGGCGCCCTGGTGCAGGGCCGCGAAGACGGTGCCGCCGCACACCGAGAGGCCGCGCTGGGCCAGCTCGTCCTTCAGCTGTTCGGGGTCCTGCGGCAGGAAGCCCTGCGGACCGAGCTCGGTGTGGACGTAGCCGACGGCGGCGATCTCGTCGAGGTAGACGTCCCAGGTCACCTGGTGCGGGTCCGCGGCGAACCACACGCCCCAGGAGTCGGGCGCCGTACCGAGACGGAGCTTGGAAAGGTTGGTCACACCTCATCAGAACTAGCACGTGCTAGTCCTGTCAAGAGGTCACGGGCTAGCACGTGCTAAACCGTGGCTGCACGAGCTATTGACGCGGTCGCACCCCCGTCCTAGTGTCTCGGACCACATCACGCCTAGCACGTGCTAGTAGCGGAACGGAAGGTTCGCCACATGACCCAGTCCACCAGCACTTCCGGGGAGCACCATCCGACCTTGCCCGCCGACGTCCCGGGCCCGCACTCGCGCCGGCTCGGACTCATCGCCGTGGTCGCCACCTTCGGCGGCCTGCTGTTCGGGTACGACACCGGCGTCATCAACGGCGCGCTGGCGCCGATGAAGGACGACCTCGGCCTGACCGCGTTCACCGAGGGCCTCGTGGTCAGCATCCTGATCTTCGGCGCCGCCTTCGGAGCGCTGATCGGCGGCCGGCTGTCCGACCGGTTCGGGCGCCGGCACAACATCCTCCTGCTGGCCACGATCTTCGCGCTCGGCACGCTCGGCTGCGTGCTCGCGCCGACCTGGCAGGTCCTCGCGGTCTTCCGGTTCATCCTCGGGCTGGCGGTCGGCGGGGCGTCCGCGACGGTCCCGGTGTACCTGGCCGAGGTGTCGCCGTACGAGCGTCGTGGCAGCCTGGTCACCCGCAACGAGGTGATGATCGTGTCCGGCCAGTTCGCGGCGTTCGTGGTCAACGCGATCATCTTCCAGCTCTGGGGCGAGCATGACGCGGTCTGGCGGTTCATGCTGCTGGTCGCCGTACTGCCGGCCATCGCGTTGTTCCTCGGGATGCTGCGGATGCCGGAGAGTCCGCGGTGGCTGTCCTCGCAGGACCGCGACCCAGAGGCGCTGGCGGTGCTGAAGCAGGTGCGGTCGCCGGAGCGGGCCGAGGCCGAGCTGGCCGAGGTACGGGCGCTGGCCGAGGAGGAGAAGGCCGCGCAGACCGGTGGCTGGGCGGACCTGGCGGTGCCGTGGATCCGGCGGCTGCTGCTGATCGGGATCGGGCTCGGTGTGTTCCAGCAGTTCACCGGGATCAACTCGATCATGTACTACGGCAGTCAACTGCTCGAGGACGCCGGTTTCTCCGCAGAGGCCGCGATCCTCGGGAACACCTTGTTCGGTCTGGCCAGTGTGCTGGGGATCTCGGTCGGCATCCTGGTGATGAACAAGATCAACCGCCGGACCATGCTGCTCGCCGGCTTCGGTCTCACCACCACCTTTCACCTGCTGGTCGGGCTGACGGCGCTGCTGATGCCGGACAACGACCTCAAGCCGTACTTGCTGCTGGTGTTCGCGGTCCTGTTCGTGTTCTCGATGCAAGGCACCATCGGCCCGCTGGTGTGGCTGCTGCTGGCGGAGATGTTCCCGCTGAAGATCCGCAGCTTCGCGATGGGCGTCTGCGTCTTCTGCCTGTGGATCGCCAACGCCGGCGTCGCCTTCGGCTTCCCGCCGCTGGTGGCCTCCGTCGGCATCGCCCCCACGTTCTTCATGTTCGCCGTCCTCGGCGTCTTCGCGCTGATCTTCATCACCACCTCGGTCCCCGAAACCCGAGGCGTAACCCTCGAACAGTTCGAGGACTCCTTCAAGGCCGCGCACGCGTAGAAAGGTCGTACCCCCGATGACTGTGATGGTCGCCGTACCCGACAGCCCCGAAGGCGTCGCTGCCCTCGCCGCCGCAGCCGCCGAGGCCGACCTGCTCGGCACCGACCTGGTCGCCGTCAATCTCGCCCTCAAACCCTTGGACACGTCGTCGATCCCGTCGACGACCAAGGTCACCGTCCTGGAACGCCAGGGCAGATCGGATCGCGACCCGGCCGACGCCGTGCTCGCCGACATCGAGGAGTACGGCGCCCGGCGGCTGGTGATCGGCGTCAAGCGCCGCTCGCCGGTCGGCAAGGCTCTCCTCGGCAGCATCAGTCAACGCCTGCTGCTCGAATCCCCCATCCCGGTCCTTGCCGTCAAACTCACCGAGGGGGCTGACTGACGGAGCACGTTCGATGCGGCATTCTGGCTGCCATGGCGGGTGGGAACTGGTGGGTCGACGAGCCGATCGAGTCGCCGGGCTCGGACCGGCTCGATCGGGAGGTGTTCGTCGAGCGGGTCCGTGAGCTGATCGACCACGTGGGTGGATCCCCGGCCAGCACGGTCATCGGGCTGGTCGGGCCGTGGGGCAGCGGCAAGACGAGCACGGTCAATCTGATCGTCAAGGGTCTCGACAGGTCGCGGTGGAGCCTCGCCTACGTCACGCCCTGGGCGCTGGCCGGATCCGAAGCCGTCGTGTCCGAGCTCCTCGGCGGGATCGCAACGGCGCTGCCGGCTGACCGGTCTCGCCGCGGCGGTACTCGGTGAGTGGCTCCTCGGTGCCGGCTACCGAGGGTACGACGAACTCCTCGTCGACATCGTGCAGGAGCAGTACGACTGAAGTAGTTCGGGGGCGGTGCAGCCTTTTGTGGGGGTCGGTGCGTCTTTACTGGTACTGGATTGGCCGGGACGGTTCTGGTATACACCGTTAGACCTGTGGGGCGCGTGGGGGTGACTGGGGTGGCTTCGCGGCGGGCGGGGAACACGGTTGGGCTGGCGGTGGTCTGCCTGGTCGTGTGCGCCGTCGCGTTCGCGGGGGCGGTGAAGGTGCTGTTGCCGGGCCAGCGGGAGCGGAGTGTCGCGGCCACCGCTCCGGGGTCGCCCAGCCCCAGTGAGCCGCCGCCGACCGTGAGCCCGTCGCCGTCGGCGCCTTCGAAACCGACACCGGTCGCGCGGACCGGGACGTATCAGTGCGCCGGGTTCAGCGGGATCGACGCGAAAATACCGCTGCCGACCTTGCTGCGGGACACGTTTGCCTGGGGCGACGATCCGCCGTACCAGGTGGGTGACGGGTCGGGTGACATCCGGTGGCGGTCGGATCCGTACAGCAAGCCGAGTTGGTACATGTGGTTGCACTCGCTGCGCTGGCTCGGCCAGGGCATCACAGCCGGTGGGAAGGGTGACCGCCGGGCCCTGACGCACGTGATGGCGATCATCCAGGACTGGGTGCGGGACAACCCGTACTCGTGGAAGGGCGACCTCGGCGCCTGGGAGTCGACGATGCACCGCACCAACGTGCTGATCTGCGCGCGGCAGGCGGTGTTGTCGGGTCTGAAGGTCCGTCAGCTGCCGGCGCAGTACGCCTGGCTCGATCAGGCGCTGCTCGACCACGCCAGGTTCATGACCGAGAACTGGAGTGGCCCGTCGAACCACGGCACCGACGAGAGCATCGCGATGTTCGGAGTCGGGTGCACCCTCAACCGGCCCGAGCTGAAGACACTCGCTGTCGAGCGGCTGACCGAGGCGATCACGACCGCGATCGACCCGCAGGGATCGACGAACGAGCAGTCGATCGGGTACGCCATGTTCAACTACAACCTGTGGGGCCGGGCGAGCACCGTGCTGCACCGGTGCGGTGCGGATCCGAGTCCCGTCATCGACGAGCGGCGCCGGGCGCTCGCGGAGTGGCTCGCTCTCGCGACCACGTCGACCGGGCAACTCCCCCAGGTCGGCGACGCGATCCGCCAGAAGCCGGACGCCGTACCTGGGACTTCCCTGGAGTACGCCGCCTCGCTCGGCAAGAAGGGGACGCGGCCGACCCAGCGAACGGGGGTGTTCGACGCCGGCTACATCTTCGGGCGGACCGGGTGGGGCGAGACTCGGGCGTTCACCGAGGAGTCGACGTACACGATCAGGTTCGGGCCGGGACGCCGGTACCACGGTCACCAGGACCACACGTCGATGACGTACACCTCGCACGGGCGGGACATCCTGATCGACCCGGGACACTCCGGGTACGTGGACGACAAGTGGCAGGCCTGGACGAAGGACCACTCGGCGCACAACGTGATGTACGTCCCGACGGCCAAGGGCACCGGGGCCGAGACGCGGCTGGTCAGCGCGGCGATCGCGGACACCTCGGAGTACTACGCGCTCGCCGACACGCCGGCCGAAGGAGTGGAGCGGACCCGGGACGTGCTGGTGCTGAAGGATCCCGATCTCATCATCACGCTGGACCGCGGGCGGTCGGGGACCGAGCAGCACTACGAGACGCTGTGGCACCTGCCGGCCGACCAGAAGGTCACGGTCACCTCCCCCACCACCGCGGTCGCGGCCGAACCCGGCGACCAGGTCAAGACGCACCTGCTGCAGATCCCTTACCAGCAGGCGCTGCCGGCCAACGCGATCACGGTCGTGCGGGGCTCCGCGGACCCGGTGCAGGGCTGGTACTTCCCGACCATCTTCGACCGGCAGCCCGCGCCGGTGGTCAAGTTCAACCGCAGCGGTCCGACGGCCACCATCCTGTCCGCGCTGGTCCCGGCGAACCGGGGCGAGACCGTTGCCTTCAGCACCAGAACCGCCGGCGGCATGTTCTTCGTCGACCTGACCGTCGGGAAACGCAAGACCACCATCCGGGTGACCGACAACGGTCGCCTCACCCGGATCAAGTAGACAGGCACAGGGGGGAACACACAGATGCAGATCCAGGGGACCTTGACCATCGACGGCGTCCTCGTCGTCCCGATCGAAGCCCACACGTTCGCCGTCACCGGGACCGCCGCGGTGGCCACCGGCAAGTCACGGATCTACCTCGAGGAGTCCTACGCCATCGAGACCGTCCGAGCCGCCGTCAACACCGCGCCCACCGGCGCCGCGCTCATCGTCGACCTGAACAGGAACGGCACGACGGTCTACACCGACCAGTCGAAGCGCCCGTCCATCGCCGCGGGTACGAATACCGCCACCGGCAACGACCCCGCCGTCACCACCCTCGCCGCCGGTGACTACCTCACGGTCGACGTGGACCAGGTCGGCTCCACGGCCGCAGGGGCCGACCTGACCGTGACCGTCCGCGTACGGCGCACCAGCTAAGGCCGGCCGTGGCGCAATCAGCGGGGTACACCTTCAATGCGAATACGGTCACCGGGACGACGGTGCGGGATGTGGCGGGGTACTTCCTGCACGGGACGATCGTGGGGTCGGCCGCGGTGGTGGCCGGGCGGTACGGGAACGGGCTGACCTGCACCGGGGGTGCGATGCGGGTCGTCGTACGGCCGCCGAAGGCTGGGGACGACTTCTATCCGCTCAACATCGACGGCGGGTTGTCGGTCGCCGCCTGGGTGCAGCTGAACAACTCGACGGCCGCCGCGCGTTGCATCGCGTCCGCGACCAGCGGCAGCACGCTCAATTGGGCCGTGTACGCCTCCAACGCCTCCGGCAATGTGGAGGCGAAGATCGCCGGGGCGACGTACAGCACGACGACGAGCATCCGGGACGGGCAGGAACACCACGTGCTCGTCACGTACGACGCGACGCCGACTACCGATACCGTGAAGATCGCTGTGGACGGTGTCCAGGTGTTGTCCGTCGATGCGACTGCGGCGCTGGCCTACTCCGGCACCGAAGCCACTGTGGAGGCGGGGCGGAACGCCTTGAGCAGCTCCGAAGCGCTCGACGGGATCCTCGACGACCTGCGCTGGTGGAACGACCCGGTCGAAGCGGCGTACTGGCCGACCCTCGTCGGCGCGGAGCAGATAGACCATCAGCTGGCGATCTACCCGTTCGACCACGACACTGCCGAGGACTTCGGCAGCTACGGTCGCGACCTGACTGTCGCCGGATCGGCCAGCTTCACGACCGGTCTGTACGGACGTGCCCTGGTCTCCGGCACGGCCGCGGCGGGCGCCTCCGGCACGGTCGGATTCCCCGACTGCGACCGGCTCGCCATCTGCGGTTGGCTCCGCCTCGACGCCGCGCCAGTTGGTGCGGCGGCGCCGATCCTCGCGATCAACGACGCACTCGGCAGCGCGCGGGTCCGGGTCGTGGTGAACACCGACCGGACGGTCACCGCTACGTGGACGACGATCGACGACGAGACCGTGCCGGTGACCAGTACGGCGACCCTGACCGTCGGCCAGTGGACTCGGTTCCAGTTCGCGATCAACCCGACGTACGTGCAGGTCCGGCTCGACACCGACCAGGCGACGGTGAACATCGGGGACGGGGTCCCGCATGTGTCGCCGACGATCGACGGGCTTGACCAGTTGTACGTCGGTGGCGATGCGACGGCGGGTGGTCAGGTCGCTTACGACTACGTGACGTTCACGAAGAACTTCATCGCCGAGGTGTCCTCGCTGTACTGGGCCGGCGCTCCGGTCGTCACGCCGTACCGGCCGGCGAATGTCGCGCGCGGGGTCTACCACTTCAACGAGAGCACCGGGAGCCTGGTCGACGACAAGTCGCCGGCGGCCAACGACCTCACGCTCACAGCGGCGGGGTCGTGGGTGACGGGCGTCGAGGGTACGGCGCTCGGAGCCAACGGCACGGGTCCGAGCGCGTCGCGGACCTCGCTCACGTGGCCGGCGTCGCCGCCGGGGTGGGCGTTCGCGGCGTGGGTGAAGTGTCGTTCGAGCAGCAGCGGCGCTCGCTTCCTGGTGCTGCGGAACGCCACGGACGAGGTGGCGCACGCGGGGTTGCTGGACGGGCTGTTCTGGGTCCGGCTGTTCGGCAGCGGCGGGACCACAGGCATCATCAGCTCGTCCCGGGGCCCGATCGCCGTCGAGACCTGGACCCACGTGGCGGCGTCGTGCGACCAGAAGTCGATCCACTTCTACCTGAACGGCAAGGTCTTCACCGTCGAGCCGTACGCGGTCGGCGCCCTCCTCCAGCCGACCGAGCTCCACGCCGGCGGCGACAACCCCGACTCGTCCGTCGCCGACGTCGACGACCTCCGCCTCTTCGACACCCCCCTCAGCGCCACCAACATCCACTGGCTCTTCGAGAACCCCGGCCAGTACTACGACCCCACCCCCACCACCTTCGCCGCCTGGGGCATCCCCCTCTGACAAACTGCAACCAAAGGAGCGCCGTACGCGAGTAGGCGTACGACGTGCTGCCCGGCGGCCTCCTGCCCACCACGGGCGGCCGCTCAGGTTCGGGTGTCGACCTCTTCGAGGCGGAGGGCGAGCAACTGCTGCAGCGGCATGGACTCGCCGTCGCGGGCGCCCAAGCCGACGGTCAGCGGCGGGTCCGAGGGCAGGATCCGGACACCCAGGACGCGGGATTTCACGCTGGCGGCGGTGCCGAGGATGTAGAAGTTACTGTCGGTGTCGACGGCGAGTGAGTGGTTGCGACGGAGGTACCAGCCGGTGATGTCGGTCCGGTAGCTGGCGCTCGACCCCGTCACGGGTGCGCGCAGCGCCTCGGGTTCGACACCCCTGGCCTTCAGTTGCTGGACGAAGTCGGTCAGTAAGGCGCGGGCCTGGGCCGTCTCGGCTGCCCTGCGCTGTTCGAGCGCGGCGGCGTGGGCGGCGGACGCCTCACGTCGTTTCTCGCGCCAACTCGGCTCACTGTCCACCGTCCCACCCTAGATCACCGCGATCGGGCAGTTGGGAAGGATCTGTCGCCGAACAGGATGTGGCGAGCGGCCAGCCGCCCGGGTTGTGTCCGGAGCAGCTTGAACGCCAGCGACGCCGCGGCCGGCGTACGCACTTGAGCGAGCCCTCGACGCAGCATCAACCGTCCGCGGAAGCGTGCGCGCAGGGCGGCACCGTCGTACGCGGGCAACGCCGCCGCACCGCCTCGCAACGCATCGTCGAGGACCTCGGCCGCTAGCGAAGACAAGCGCAGACAGGGGTCCAGACCGCCCGCGGTGAGCGGCGAGACCGCACCAGCCGCATCGCCGACCAGCAGCCCGTCCGCAGATCCGATCCGCCGCAACAGACCGCCGACCGGGATCGGACCGCCACGCCGCTCCACTTCAACCGGCCGATCGACACAAGCCAGCCCAGGCGCGTCCTTGCTGAAGCGCTGCAGGGCTTTGCGCATGCCCTCCGGATAGCGATCGGCGTAACCCGCGACACCGACGTGCGCGTGCTGCCCGTCGTTGACCACCCACGCGAGATAGCCCGGAGCGATCGACGGGTCGAGCACGCAGTGGAACGTCGGCGGCTCCTCGGTCGATGGAATTGCGAAGACCTCCTCCGCCCCGACGAGCAGGTGCGTGTTGCGATCCAGGCCGAGGTCGCGCGCCACCCGGGATCGCGCTCCGTCTGCTCCGACGACGTACCGGGCCCGGACCTGAGTCGGCCCATCGCGATCGACCAAGTGAAAGGCACCGGCACGCCAGCCCGCGTAACGCGTGCCCAGGGAGAGCCGCACGCCGACCTCGAGCGCACGCTCGGCCGCCGCCAGGTACAGCGGCCCCATGACGCCCACCCGGTACTCGTCGCGATCGCTCACCAACTCGACCGGCCTGCGCAGGTCGGGCGGATAAAGCACCACGCGACGGATCGGCGGCCCGAGGCACTCGACTGGCAAGGGAAAGTCGTCGAGTGTCTTCCGCACGAAGATGCCCGTGGTCCGAATCGCGGCGGTCAAGCTCGTACGGCGTTCCACCAGCAAGACATCATGCCCGTGCTGGGCCAACAAGGTGGCCGTGTGAAGCCCTGCCAGCCCGGCTCCCACCACCAGTACGTCGCTTGTGTTCATCGGTCGGCGTCGGCCCGGATCAGCCGCAACCCGCCGGCCGCGGTGAGTGCAACGCCCCACAGCCCGAGCGTGAGCCGGGCCGAGGTGGTCGTCATGTCGTCGCGTGGTCCCTCGCCGAAGAGCAGGAAGAGCGCGCCGGAGCCGGGCATGCGGGCGGACAGCGTGACGGTCCAGTCGTACGGGAGCTGCGCCAGGATCAGCGGCAGCACGAACATCAGCGCGATCACGCTGACGAGCGCGGCCGCCGTACTGCGTGTCAGCAAGCCCAACCCGATGCCGAGCAGCGTGGCGAACGTGTACACGAATCCGAGCTCGGCGAGCGACTTGATCCCCTCGCCGATCGGCAACCCGAGTGAAGGCCGGAACGACCACACGACAACGCTCGCCGCGGCCACGAGCACCACACCCAGCAGGGTCATCGTGGCCGTGATGACAGCGGTCCGGGCAGCGAGCAGCACGCCCCTGCGCGGCGTCCACTGCAGCGTCGGGACGATGCCACCGGTGCCGTGGTCGGCGGTGCTGGTGACGACGGACAGCGCGAGTACGCCGAACAGCGCGAACATCGCCGTGAACCGGCCACCGTCCCACGCGGTCGCGTCCGGACCGGGACCGGTCGGGTCGTCGGAGATGTCGTACCCCGCGATCGTCGCGAAGCCGAGGACGACGATCGCGGTCGCGATGGCGAAGATCCAGGTCGAGCGAACGCTCCACAGGCGGCTCCACTCGGCGTTGCCGGTCCGGGCGAGGACGGTCGGGGTGCTCATCGTTTCGCTCCGTCCGCGTACGCCGGCGTGCTGCCGTGGTAGTCGATGCTCTCCTCGGTCAACGCGAGGTAGGCATGTTCGAGGGACTGCTCAAGCTCGGCCAGGTGATGCACTGGCAGGCCGAGCGAGTAGGCGAGATCACCAAGCTCCTTGGCCGTCAGGCCGGTCACCTCCAGCTCGTCCGGCGCAGTGCGCTCCACGGCGGCCCGATCGGCCAACGCCTCTTGCAGTACGTCGATCTGCGGCGTGCGGATGCGGACGCGCTGACCACCGAGACCGCGCAGGATTTCGTCGACCGCTGCCTCGGCGATCAGCCGGCCGCGGCCGATGATGACGATGCGGTCGGCAATCAACTGCATCTCGCTCATCAGGTGACTCGAGACGAGCACGGTCCGGCCTTCGTCGGCGAACCCGCGCAGCAACGACCGGATCCACCGGACACCGTCGAGGTCAAGCCCGTTGACCGGCTCGTCGAACAGCAGCACCTGCGGATCCCCCAGCAGCGCGGCCGCGATCCCGAGCCGTTGCCGCATGCCCAGCGAGTACCCCTTGATCCGCCGCCGGGCCGCGGACCCGAGGCCGACCTGCTCGATCACCTCCTCGACCCGCCGCGATGGGATCCCGTTGGTCCGGGCGCCGATCCTCAGATGCCCGCGCCCGGTTCGGCCGGGATGCATCGCGCCGGCGTCGAGCAGCGCCCCCACCTGACGGAGCGGCTCGACGAGGTCGACGTACCGCTGCCCGTTCACCAGCGCCGTCCCCGCCGTCGGCCGGTCGAGCCCCATCACGATCCGCATCGTGGTCGACTTCCCCGCCCCGTTCGGCCCCAGGAACCCGGTCACCTGCCCCGCCGGCACCTCGAAACTCAACTCGTCCACGGCCTGCACGTCGCCGTACCGCTTGGTCACTCCCCGCACACTGATCACCTATCGATAATCGATGCTGACCTATCGACTGTCAACACCCAACCAACGACTCTCGATCGCGCGACAACGTCTTCCACGGGACGGCACGGTGTGGCGGCAGTCACACTCGGGGGATGGGAGAGCTCAGGGATGTTGATGCCGGGAAGACGCATGCGCAGTTTTTGGCGACGGAGCACTGGAGTTTGCTGGCTACGCGGGGGATGACGTGGCAGGAGATCTTCAGCCGGACGGGGACGTACCTGACGGTGCTGTCGGCGGCGGTGGTGGCGTTGTCGCTGGTGGCGAACGCCACCGGGTTCGGGTCCGGGTTCACGACGTTCGCGTTGCTGGTGCTGCCGGTGGTGCTGCTGGTGGGGTTCGGGACGTACTTCCGGCTGATCGAGGCGGATATCGAGGACACCTGGCTGATCATCGGCATGAACCGGCTGCGGCACGCGTACGTCGAACTCGCGCCGGAGCTCGAGCCGTACTTCATCGCGAGCCACCACGACGACCCGCCGGGGATCTGGACGACGTACAGCTTCCGCCGCCGGATCGGGGTGACGCACTGGCTGTCCGGGTCACCGGTCGTGGTCGGCATCATCAACTCGGTCGTCACCGGTGTGCTGGCCGCGGTGATCTGCGAGGCGGCCGGCGCCGGGGACACCGCGCGTACTCTGATCGCCGCCGCCACGGCCCTCGTGACCGTGGTCGTCATCGGGTATCTCGGCCTGCGCAAGGTGCGCGAGGTCTCGCGGAGCTACGAGCCGCGCTTCCCCAGCTGACGCAGCACAATGGTCGGCGGGATGAGCCGTCCGGAGTCCTGGAAGTCGGCCGCGTGCTCGACGTCCTGCAGGTCGAACCGCCGGCCGAAGCGAGCGGTGACCGATTCGACCAACGCGTGCAGGTGCTGGTCGGCTGCCAGGGCGCTCGTCGCCGTGCTGTAGACGACGATCCGCAACGTGTTGGCGCCCGGCCTAGCGGCGTCCGTGATGTCGATCCGGTACGGCGGCGCCCACAGCGTCCCGCACCGGGTCTCGTTCACCCAGACCTCGGCGGCAACCCCGACCGGCGAGGTGATCAACGCCTGGTAGGAATGCTCCGGCAGATAGCCGTCCCGCTCGGCCGGCACCCCGTCGCCGAAGTCCAACACGATCCGGTCGTCGACCGCCGGCAACTCGAACTCGACCTCGTACGACGCTGAGCCTGCAGCAGCGAACCGTGATGGATCGACCTGCCACGCCCCCTCGACCGTCCGCAACGGCACGTCGGCCACCAACCGCTCCTCAGAACCAGCGACCGGCACCAGGACAACAGCCTGATACGGATGCAACGTCACCGAGCTCGACGACGGCCTGATCGCCCCGGTCGCGGCATCCCACAGCTCCACAGACGCAACATCGAGGCTGAACGTCCGCGTCTGGTTGCCCGTGTTCGCGACAAAGTAGAACTCCCCGTCGTCGAGCCGCCGATGCACCACCCCGATGTCCTCCGGCAACCGCTCAGGCAGGCGATCCGCCAACGCCGAGACGTCATCGACCACCACTCCCCCGGCCGCGACCACCGCATGCAGCCACCGCTTGGTCCCCGCCGGCACCGTCGCCTCCGGAGGTACGACGACCAATGAAACGCCGGCCGGTTCGACCACGCCGATCGCGTCGTCGTCGATCAGGTCGAAGTCCAGCCCGGACTCGCGGATCGTCCGCGGGATCTCGGCGCCGATCAACCGCCGTACGGTGCGATAGAGGTTCAAGGACCCAGTGGCGTAGGCATCGGAGGCCGGGACGTACACCTTGACCGGCCGGACCGGGGTGCCTTGCTGAAGCAGCCAGGACAGCCGGTGGAGATAGCCAAAGAGGTCCGGTGCTACGGGCCACCACGGGTTGCGGTCGTCGAGAGCGCCCGCGGCATAGAAGATCCAGCCGACGCCGGGTTCGCCGGTCGGCGAGTACGGCCAGCCGTGGCCGATCAACTGGTTCACGCCGGACAGGAAGTGCTCGTGCGCCTCACCCTTGAGGTCGAGCGGAGTCGCGCGGAACGACGGCGAGTGCACCCAGGTCCAGGCCTCGGCCGAGACGACCGAGCGGCCGTAGATACTGGCCGCCGACGAAGCCCATCGCGTCTCGGGCAGCCGGGTCCATCCCCAGCCCTCCCCCTCGAACAGGTCGGCGTGTCGGTAGCTGCTCACCGTCGCCGGTGGTTCGCCGTACGACTGGATCCGAAACGGTACGTCGTGCGCCGCCGCCCACCGCTGGAAGACGGTGACGAAGTTGTCCTCGTACAGCTCCGACAACGTGCGGTAGAAATCGATGCGGACCTGGGACTCCGTCCGCAGCTCCCACAGCCGCGGCCGCAGGTCGTACCCGCGCCGACGAGCGAACTCCTCGAAGATCGACGGCGTCCAATCGGCTTGGTACACCTCCAGGCTGTCGCAGAAGACCGATCCGACCAGCTCCGGCGTGGCTGCCGCCAGCAGCGGCTCGGCCACCGACCGGATGTGCTCCTCCGCCGCAGCCCTCGAGTAGTGGTCGAGCACGGGCCCCTCGGCACCGGCCGCAGCCCGCTTGACGTTCTGACCGGTCAGCCGCGAGGTCGCGATCAACACCTCGCGCGGCCCGGCGCCCGACGGCACCCGGATCATCCCGTTGCTCACCGCAACTTCGTCGTACGACGAGGGCTGCCCGGCCGACCCGGCTCCGACGAAGGCCGCGACCACCTCGTCACCGGGCCAGGCCGCGACCACGGGTACGTCGTACGCCTCGCCACCGATCTCCCGGCGGTCCCAGCTCAGCCGGCGCGCGGCCAACTCGGGGCCGATGTGGCCGCCGCCGAAGGACCAGCCGCTGCCGAGCGTGAGGTCGAACCGCAGTCCCAGCTCCCGCGCGGTCCGCGCCGCGAACCCCACGTCCTGCAGGAACTTGTCCGACCCGAACGGCGCGTCCACCGAGCTCATCGGATAGACGAACGCGACCTCGACACCACCGAGCCCGGCGGCCGCCATCGCCTGCAACTGGCGCTCGAGCTCGCGCCGATCAACCGCCGGCCCGAACCACCACCAGCGCATCATCGGCCGGCCCTCGGGCGGTGGTGCTGCGAACTGCCGTCGTACGTCGTCCACCGTCGGCACTGGTCCCGACCTCCGCAAGTCTCGGTCCGACCACCCCATCCCGAGACCTTGCGGAGAGTCAACGCCCGTGACCAGTACCGGTCAGGTCACTCGACCAGCTTTCCCTCGGTGGTGATGTCGTCGCGCATCAGCTTGCGAAGCTCCGCGGGGATCGGCGGGATCGCCTCGCGCTCCACCTCGCCCGGCCCGGACCAGACCATGTTCACCTGCAGGGACTCGTCCAGCTCCGGGTAGTCGGAGCGGTTGTGGCAGCCCCTGGTCTCACGCCGTTCCAGGGCCGCGTCCAAGGTGGCGCGGGAGGCCATCGCCGACGACTTCAGGTCAAACGCGTGGGCCAGATCTTGGAAGCCGGCGATGTCGGGGTGGACGCCCATCTTCGTCATCCGATCCTCGATCTCGACCAGCTCGGAGATGCCGGCCAGCAGCCCGGCCTCGTCGCGGACGACGCCGGCGCGGTTCGTCATGGTGTCGCGCAGCGCCCGCTGCAGGGCCCGGACGTTCTCCTCGCCGTCGTTGGCCAGCAGCGTGTCGACCTCGGCGCGGGCCTCGGCGACCGCGTCCGCGGACCGCTCCTGCGACTGCCGGCCGATCGAGTACTTCGCCGCCGCCTCCGCGACGATCCGGCCGAACACCAGCAGCTCGATCAGCGAGTTGCCGCCCAGCCGGTTCGCGCCGTGCAGACCGCTGGCGGCCTCGCCGATCGCGTACAGCCCGTCGACACCGGTGCCGTGGTCGTCGGGACGGACCCACACCCCGCCCATCGAGTAGTGCGCGGTCGGGGCGATCTCGATCGGCTGCTTGGTGATGTCGAGCATCTGCAGCTCGAGCAGCGTCTGGTAGACCCGGGGCAGCCGGCGCATGATCGTCTCCCGCGGGAGGTGCGACACGTCCAGCCAGACCCCGCCGTTCGGCGTACCGCGGCCTTCCATGATCTCGGTGTACGCCGCCAGCGCGACCCGGTCCCGGGTCGAGAGCTCCATCCGCTCGGCGTCGTACCGGGCCATGAACCGCTCGCCGAGGGCGTTGCGGAGTTGGCCGCCCTCGCCGCGCGCCGCCTCGGACACCAGGGTCCCGGCCGCGTTCTCGGGCTCGATCAGGCCGGACGGGTGGAACTGGACCAGCTCAGGGTCGCGGATCTTGCCGCCGGCCAGCACCGCCAGCCGGAACGAGTCACCGGTGTTCTCGTCACGACGGGACGACGTACGGCGCCAGATGCGGGTGTGACCGCCCGCGGCCAGGATCACCGCGTCGGCGTGGATGACGTAGCGCCGCCCGGTGGTCAGGTCGAACCCGTACGCGCCGAACACCTTGTTGTCGCGCACCAGGATCCGGGTCACGTAGACGGTGTCCAGGATCGGCACGCCCAGCTGGACCGCGCGGTTGATCAGCGTCCGCTGGATCTCCAGGCCGGTGTAGTCGCCCGCGAACGCGGTCCGCCGGTAGGTGTGGGCGCCGAAGAACCGCTGCGAGATCCGGCCGTCGGCCTCCCGGGCGAACGGCATGCCGTAGCGCTCGAGGTCCTCGATGCCCCGGGCCGCGCCCTCGGTGACGATCTGGACCGTCTGCGGGTTCGCCAGCAGGTAGCTCTCCTGCAACGTGTCGGCGGCGTGCTGCTGCCAGCTGTCGTCGGGGTCCATCGTGGCCAGCGCCGCGTTGATGCCGCCGGCGGCGAGTGACGTGTGGGCGTCCGAGCGCGGGCGTTTGCCCAGGGCAAGCACCTCGACGCCCTGCTCGGCCAGCTCGATCGCGGCGCGCAGCCCCCCACCACCGGTTCCGATCACCAGAACTGAGGTGGCGATCTGCTGCTCGGTGGTCTTCATCGAATCTCCTTCGACTCGTTTTCGGTGTCACACCTGTTGGACTGTTCAGGTGACACAGTTAGGACAGCTCAGGACGGCGGTCTGTGACTGTCACTCCGGTCACAACCCGGCTGTCTGTCACGTCTCACTCGCCTGCTCCTGGGCGTCGGCGTGGTACGCCAGGTCATAGTGCCGGATCCGGTAGAGGTTGAGCTGCTGACCGTGGTACTGGTCCGTCTCGCCGATCAGCTCCATCCCGATCCGCTTCGCGGTCCCGGCGGCGCGGGCGTTCGTCGGGCCGACCAGGGCGAACAGTTCGTCGACGTCGGTGTGGTGCATCGTCCAGTCGGCGACCGCGGCTCCGGCTTCCGCGGCATACCCGTGGCCCCACGCCGTACGGGCGAGCTGCCAGCCGATCTCCAGGTCCTCCCAGGGCGCCAACCGGAGCACCGCAGCCCCACCGACCACGCGACCGCTGTCCCGCAGCTCGACGGCCCAGTGCCGCACCGGGGGCACGTCCTCGGCCATCCAGCGGTGCAGGACGTCACGCATCGCCTGCACGCTCGGCACCCAGGTCATTGCTGGGGTCAGCCAGCGGGTCACGTGCTCGTCGCCGTAGATCACCAGCGCGTCGGACGCGTCGGTGTCGCGCCAGGGCCGGATCACCAGTCGCTCGGTCTCGATCCTCGGTTTCATCTCTTCCCTCCGCAGCCGGGTCCCGGGGACTACGCACCTCTGACCACGTAGCCCGGGCCGCTGTGACACGCGGTCCCCACGGGTGACCACGGATCCGACCACGGACTTCCAGGGCGCGACCACCACGGTCCAGGGGCGACGGTGGATCCGTTACCTCGGGGACCGATGAGAGGAGCCGGAACATGAGTGCGCACACCCTGGACCAGGCCGCTTCGGTCTTCTTCGTCGTCCGCCCCCGGCTGTTCGGCATCGCCTACCGGATCGTCGGGAACGCGCCGGAGGCGGAGGACATCGTGCAGGAGGTCTGGCTGCGCTGGCAGCGCACCGACCGGTCGGCCGTCATCGACCCGGCTGCCTTCCTCGCCACCACTACGACCCGGCTCGCGATCAACCTGGTCAAGTGCGCGCGGCGCCGGCACGAGACGTACGTCGCCACCTGGCTACCGGAGGAGAGCGCCTCCGACGGCGACGACCCGCACACCCAGGCCGAGCGCAACGAGTCCATCGACCTCGCCGCCCGGGTGCTGCTCGAACGGCTCTCCCCGGCCGAACGGGCTTCCTACGTACTGCGGGAGGGCTTCGAGTACCCGTACCAGCGGATCGCGGAGAAGCTGCGGATCGGCGCGCCGAACGCCAGGCAGCTGGTGAAGCGGGCCCGCGACCGGCTCGCCTCGGACCGCCGCCGGCCCTTCACCCAGGCCGCCCACAGTCAGCTCGTCCAGGCCCTGGTGTCCGCCTCCCGGGCCGGCGATCTGGCCGATCTTGAAGACTTCCTCACCGCCGGGCTGGCCGAACAGGCCGCGTGAGAGTCCACCCCTCGTGGAAAGCCTGGCTCGTTGTCCTCTGAATGAGAGGATATGGAGCCATGACGGGTGGGACGGAGGGCCTTCGCGGTCGACGCTCGGAATGCGAGTCCCTCGACCGCCTGGTCGCGAACGTCCGGGCCGGCCAGGGCCAGGTCCTGATCGTCCGTGGTGAGGCCGGGATCGGGAAGTCGGCGCTGCTCGAGTACGTGGCCGGCAACGCCGACGGCTGCCGGGTGGCGCACGCGTCCGGGGTCGAGTCCGAGATGGAGCTCCCGTTCGCCGGTCTGCACCAGTTGTGCGCCCCCATGCTCGACCTTGCCGAGCACCTGCCGCCGCCGCAGCGCGCCACCCTGGCCGTGGCCTTCGGCCTGGAGTTCGGCGGGCCGCCGGACCGGTTCCTGGTCGGCGCGGCCGTGCTGAGCCTGCTCGCGGAGGTGGCCGACCGGCAGCCGCTGCTCTGCGTGATCGACGACGCGCAGTGGCTGGACCAGGCCTCGGCCCAAGCGCTGACCTTCGTCGGGCGGCGGCTGTTCGCCGACCGCATCGGGGTCGTGTTCGGGGTGCGGGACCCGGCGACCGCGCCGGAGTGGCGGGGCTTCCCGGAGCTGGTGGTAGGCGGACTCGCCGATGAGGAGGCGGGGGCGCTGCTCGACTCCGTCGTACCTGGGCGGCTGGACGAGCACATCCGGGACCGGATCGTGTCCGAGACCCGGGGCAATCCGCTGGCGCTGCTGGAGCTGCCGCGCGGGCTGACGGCGGCCGAGCTCGCCGGTGGGTTCGAGCGGCCGGATGCGCGTCCGCTGGCGAGCCAGATCGAGCAGAACTTCGCGCAGCGGGTGCAGTTGCTGCCACCGCAGACCCAGCGGCTGCTGCTGACCGCGGCTGCCGAACCGGTCGGCGACGTACCGCTGCTGCTCCGGGCACTCCGGTCGTTGGACATCCCGGTCAACGCGTCCGGACCGGCCGAAGTGGCCGGCCTGATCGAGTTGGGAGCGCGGGTTCGCTTCCGGCATCCGCTGGTCCGGTCGGCGACGTACCGGGCTGCCGTCTCAGCCGACCGTCGCGCTGTCCATCAAGCGCTGGCCGACGCGATCGACCCGACGATCGACCCCGATCGCCGGGCCTGGCACCGCGCCCAAGCGGCCGACCAGCCCGACGAAGCAGTCGCCGCCGAGCTGATCGCCTCCGCCGACCGGGCCCAACGCCGCGGCGGTCTCGCCGCCACGGCTGCGTTCCTGCAGCGGGCCACCGAGCTGACCCCGGATCCGACCACCCGGGCGGGCCGCGCCGTGACCGCGGCCCAGGCCACGATGCGGGCCGGCGCCTTCGAGCCGGCGCTGAAGCTGCTCGTGACCGCCGACGAGTGGTCGCCCGACGAACTGCACCAGGCCACGGTCAACCTGCTCCGGGCCCAAATCGCCTTCGCCTCCGGTCACGGCGCCACCGCCGCACAGTTGCTCCTGGACGCCGCCCGCCGACTCGAGCCGCTCGACCTCCAACTGGCCCGCGACACGTACCTCGACGCGATGATGGCCGCGATGTTCGCCGGAGTGCTCGCCGACGGATCGCCGCAGACCGAGGTCGCCCAGGCCGCTCGCGCCGCGCCCAGGCCGAGCACGCCGCGCAAGCACGATCTCCTGCTCGAGACCCTGGCCGTCTCCTTCACTGACGGTTACCCGGCCGCGGTGCCGCTGGCCCGGGACGCGATCGCAGCCTTCGCCGACGAGAGCCGCGCGGACCCGGGTGACCTGCGCTGGCTCTGGCTGGCGTCCCGCACCGCCGTCGACCTGTTCGACTTCGAGCACTGGGACGTGCTCACTGCGAGGCACGTCCAGCTGGGCCGGGAGCTCGGCGACCTCAGCCAGTTGCCACTCGTCCTCAACTCGCGGCTGCACCTGCACCTGTTCGGCGGCGAGGTCCCGGCCGCCGCCGCACTCCTCGCCGAGATCCGGACGATCGCCGACGCGACGGGCATCGGCCTCGCTCCGTACGGCGCCATCGGCCTGGCGGTCATGCGCGGTCGGGTGGACGAGGCGACTCCCCTGATCGCCGCCACCCTGGAGGAGGTCACGACCCGCGGCGAAGGCGCCGGGATGTCGTACACCCGGTGGGCGAACGCAGTACTCCTGAACAGCATCGGCCGGTATCCCGAGGCGCTCGCGTCCGCCCAGGCGGCGAGCGCCGATCCGAACGATCTCGGAGTCGCCAGCTGGTCACTGCCAGAGCTCATCGAGGCCGCGGTCCGCGCCGGGCAGCGCGAATTGGGGACCGAGGCGCTCGACCGGCTGACCGAGCTGGCCCAAGCCACCGGGACGGACTGGGCACTCGGCCTGCTCGACCGGTCAACCGCCCTGCTGACGCCCGGCCCGGACGCGGAGTCCGGCTATCAATGGGCCATCGACCGACTCGGCCGGACCCGGGTCCGGATGGACCTGGCCCGGTCCCACCTCCTGTACGGCGAGTGGCTCCGGCGAGCCGGTCGACGGCAGGACGCTCGCGCTCAGCTGCGGACGGCGTACGAGATGCTCACCGCGGCCGGTTCGGACGCCTTCGCCGAACGCGCCCGCCGCGAGCTCGCCGCCGCCGGCGAGGCCGTCGACGAGCGAGCCGGCCGGGCCGCGGACGTGCTCACCGCGCAAGAGGCCCACATCGCCGAGCTGGCCGGATCCGGGCTGACGAACGCGCAGATCGGCGCCCAGATGTTCCTCAGCCAGCACACGATCGAGTGGCACCTGCGCAAGGTCTTCACCAAGCTCGGCATCACGTCGCGCCGCCAACTCGGGCCGATTCTTGGGTAAGTCACAAATCGGGCTCCTCAACTGTCTTACCTGTAGACAGACAGAACCAATCGGAGGTCCGAAGTGCGCAGGATCCTTGTGGTCGGCGGTGGGTACGCCGGTTTCTACACGGCGTGGAGGCTGGAGAAGAAACTTCGCAAGGGTGAGGCCGAGATCGTGGTCGTCGATCCCCGGCCCTACATGACCTACCAGCCGTTCCTTCCGGAGGTGCTGGCCGGGTCGATCGAGGCTCGCCACGCGGCCATCTCGCTGCGGCGCAACCTGCGCCACAGCAAGGTCGTCGCCGGCTCGGTCACCAAGATCGAGCACGCCCGCAAGACGGTCACCATCCACCCGGTCCAGGGCGCCGACTTCGAGATGCCGTACGACATCATCGCGGTGACCGCCGGCGCGGTGACCCGGACGTTCGCGCTGCCCGGCGTGACCGAGCACGCGATCGGCATGAAGCACGTCGAGGAGGCCGTCGCGATCCGCGACCGCCTGCTCACCGCCTTCGACGAGGCCTCGGTGCTCCCGCCCGGTCCGGACCGCGAGCGGCTGCTGACGGTCACCTTCGTGGGCGGCGGCTTCGCCGGTGTCGAGGGCTTCGCCGAGCTCCTCTCGCTGGCCAACGGGCTGCTCAAGTCCTACCCCGAGCTGACCCGCGACGACCTGCACTTCCACCTCGTCGAGGCGACGAAGCGGATCCTGCCGGAGGTCGGCGACCGCCAGGCTCAGTGGGTCCGGGACAAGCTCGAGCGCCAGGGCGCGCGGGTCCACCTGGAGACCACGCTGGTGTCGGCCGCGGACGGCCGCGTGCTGCTGTCCGACGGTACGGCGTTCGACTCGGACCTGCTCGTCTGGACGACGGGCAACGCGGCGACCCGGCTGGTCCGCAGCCACACCGACCTCCCGGTCACCGAGCGCGGCCTGATCCAGACCCGCGCCGACCTGCGGGTCGGCACCGAGGACGAGTTCGTACCGGACGCCTGGGCAGCCGGCGACGACGCCGCGATCCCCGACCTCGCGGCGGCGCCTGGAATGCTGACGGTGCCGAACGCGCAGAACGCCGTACGGCAGGGGAAGCTGCTGGCGAGGAACCTGCTCCGGTCGCTGCGTGGGCGCAAGCCGAAGCAGTACCTCCACCACACCCTCGGGGCGGTGGCGACGCTGGGGCTGGGCCGCGGGATCTTCCAGTACAAGCGGATCGTCGTGAAGGGTCTGCTCGCCTGGCTGATGCACCGCGGGTACCACGTGCTGGCGGTGCCGACCTGGGACCGGAAGGTGCGGGTGCTGGCCGTCTGGGTGGCCGCCCTGTTCTACGGCCGCGACATCGTCTCGCTGGCCTCGGTCCAGCGGCCCCGCGACGCGTTCGTCAACGAGGCCGACGTACCGGTGCTGGAGTCGTCGCGCTCAGCGTGACGGGTTCTCGCAGAGGAACGGCGGGCGCGTGCCACCGGAGTGGTAGTGGTACTGCTTGCCGCCCGCCTCGAGGACGACGCGGGAGCCGTTGACAAGCGCCTGGGTATAGCGCATCCCGGGCTCCGGGCAGCCGAGACTGCCGTCGGGCCAGGTGACCTCGCTGGAGCTCACCACAGTCACCTGGCCCGCGTCGACACCGAGCCGCTTGACCAGATCCGCCTTGGCCAGCTCCACCGGCCCGGCCGCGGGGCCGTCTGTGGGGCCGCCTGTCGGGGGCGGCGTACTCGGGTCTGGTGTGTTGCTGCTCCCCGTCGAGGGCATCGGTGGTCCTTCCGTCCCGGATTCATTGCCACACGCAACCAGTAGCGCCGCCACCGCGACGGCGACGGCCGGCCCGCTGAACCTTCGCATCCACATCACCTCCCACTATGGACGACGGACAGGGGCGGATCGTTGCAGCCCCCTCCACCGCCCGCCGATCGGAGCGAGGCGGTTGTTGTTCACTCGACCTCCACCACCCGCCGAGCGCAGCGAGGTGGTTGTTGTTCAGATGTTTTGTTCTTTTGATGTTTGCCGGGTGTCGGCCGGGCGCGGGCAGGATCGCCTGGGGCCGCCCGCCCGCCTACGCACCAAGGAGCAACCAGTCATGTCCGTTGACCGCCGTTCCGTCCTCCGGGGAGCCGCCGCCGGCGCCGCCGGGGTCGGGTTCGCCACCGTCGGCACCGTGCCGTCGCTCGCCGAGGCCACGCCCGGCCCGAAGCACGCGCCGTTCCCGGCGCACCGCCCGTTCCCGCCGCTGCTGGACGACGCCGCCGGCCTGCTCGCGCTGCCGCCCGGCTTCCGGTACAAGATCGTCACCAAGGCCGGCGAGACCAAGCTCAAGACCGGCCAGCCGACCCCCGGCGCGCACGACGGCACCGCGGTCTTCCGCGGCGACCGCGGCCAGTACCTGCTGATCCAGAACCACGAGATCGGCAGCGCCAACGCACTCGGTGTCCCGCCCGTCGAGGGCACCGTGTACGACGCGGGCGTCGGAGCGGCCGGTGGCTGCACGGTCATCTCGGTCGACAAGGACGGCGCGAACCTCGGTGAGTGGGTCGGCATCTCCGGCACCCTCACCAACTGCGCCGGCGGCCACACCCCGTGGGGCACCTGGCTGACGTGTGAGGAGACCGAGTCCAAGGCCAACGGCACCACCCGGCTCAAGGACCACGGCTACGTCTTCGAGGTCTGGGGCGACGGCAAGACCGCGCACCCGGTCCCGCTGAAGGCGCTCGGCCGCTACGCCCACGAGGCGCTCGCGGTCGACGAGGACCGCGACCACATCTACCTGTCCGAGGACGCCTCCGGCCCGAACGGCCTGTTCTACCGCTGGACCGCGCCGCGCGGCTACAAGCTCGGCCCGAACAGCTGGCAGGACCTCGCCGACGTCGACTTCGGCACCCTCGAGGCGATGGCGATCCTCGGTGACGACGGCAAGCCGATCCCGGACGTGGCCTACCTGACGTCCGCGCAGCTGCTCCGGCCGTTCCGGGTCGCCTGGGTGCCGGTGCCGGACCGGGACGCGGTCTCGGTCTCATGCCGCAAGCAGCTCGCCGACGGCACGGTCACCCGGGGCAAGAAGTTCGAGGGCGTCTTCGGCACCGACCAGGGTGTGTACGTCGTGAACTCGTACGCCGAGTCCGGCACCGCCGACCTGCCCGCCGACGCGGTCCCGCACGACGGCATGGTGTGGTTCTACAACTACCAGGCCCGGACCATCCAGCTGGTCACCTACTTCCCGGAGAACGCGGCCGCCGACAAGGGCGCCGAGGCGCGGTACGACGACTACAACTTCGACAGCCCGGACAACGTCACCGTGACCCCGTGGGGCTCGCTGGTCCTGGCCGAGGACGGCAACGCCTCGAGCCACGTGCTCAGCTCGACGCCGGGCGGCCCGACGTACGCGATCGCCCGCAACATGCTGAACGACTCCGAGTTCACCGGCCCCGCCTTCTCCAACGACGGCAAGGTCCTCTTCGTCAACCTGCAGTCCCCCGGCATCACCTTCGCCATCACCGGCCCCTGGCGCGACTACCTCGGCTGAGCCGTACCGACATCGAGAGGGCCGTCCGGTGGGCGGCCCTCTTGTTGTGCGCCGGAGGCGAGGAGGTATTGGCCGACGGCGTACGTCGACATCACCAGGGCGCCGCGGCCGCGGAAGTCGCGGCCGGCGAGGCGCATCGCGATCAGGGCGTCGGAGATGAGGAAGAGGGTGCCGCCGAGGCCGCTGCGCGGGTTGTGCCAGCGCGAGGCGATCGCGGTTGCGGTGAGCAACAGCGCGTACGCCGCGACCGGAACACGCTGGCCGCCCAACCCGGGAGCCAGGACCGCGACCAGAGCTGCCCACAGAGCGCCGTACGCCGCAACGACTCGCCACGACCGTTGGCCGGGCTGGGTCAGGAAGACGGCCAGGTAGCAGGCGTGAGCCGCGGCGAAGGCGGCGATCCCGGCCAGTTGCAGGTCCGTCTCCAGCAGGATGTCACCGGCGGCAGACGCCAGCAGCGCGGCCTGGATCAGCGGTGACGCCTTCTCGGTCCGCGCCCAGGACAGCAGCAGCGGCATCAGCGACACCTTGCTCGCCTGCTTCAGCGCCTTCACGTCACAGGCGACGGCGACCACCTGCACCACGGTCGCGCCCCAGTACGCCGCCAACCGCCGCCGCCCGCTCGCCAGTCGCCCCAGTCCCATGTCGCGAGTCTCCCGCACGGTCGGTGAGCGCCTGGTGAAATCGGTGGGAACCTTCCGCGTTCGCTCGACACAAGTCAGGTGCAAGGCAGCCTTGACGAAGCGATCGGAGCGCGGATGCGCGGCAGTACCTGTGGAAATAGCTCGTGAGCGGACTTCAGGCCGTGCAGGATGGCCTCATCATGTCGACGATCTCGGACCGGGGCCTGTGGGAACGGGCCACCAGCGGCGACTCCGAGGCGTTCGGCCGGCTGTACGACCGGCATGCCCGGGCAATCTACAACTTCCTGTACCGGCGGACCGGCTCCTGGAGTGACGCCGAGGACCTCACCTCGACCGTGTTCCTGCACGCGTGGCGCCGCCGTACCGACGTCGTCCTGGACCGGGACTCCGCGCTGCCGTGGCTGCTGCGGACCGCGGACTACACGGTCCGGAACGCCTGGCGCGCCAAGCTGCGCAACCGCCGCGCGCTGTCGGCCGCGCGCCAGCTGGTCGAGCACGTCCGTGACCACGCCGACGACGTCGCCGGGCGGCTCGACGACGACCGGCGGATCCAGCAGGCCCGCGCCTCGCTGAAGCACCTGCCGGCGCAGGAGCGCGAGATCGTCGAGCTCTGCATCTGGGCCGGCCTCGACCAGCAGGCGGCCGCCGTCGCACTGAACGTCCCGATCGGCACGGTGAAGTCCCGGCTCTCCCGGGCCCGCAAGCACCTGCGCGAGCTCAACCCCTTGTCCTCCGTGGAGCCGCAGTCATGACCATGCCCCCTCCGGAGCGCGACCTCCGCCCCGAGGCCCGCGCCCGCCAGCGCGCCGAGCTGATCGCCATCGTCGAGCAGGACTCGGCCACCACGCCACAGCGCAGGTTCGTCCCTTTGGTCGCCGCCGCGGCCGTGGTCGCGATCATCGCCAGCCTGGCGATCGGTCTGCCCGCGCTGCGACGCGACAACAGCCAGCCCGCGGTCAGCGGCAACCCCCAGCCCGTCAGCGTCGAGCCGTTGAGTGCCGCTGACAAGTCCAGGTACGGCAAGATCTGCTTCGCCCGCAGCCGGACAGCCTTGATCAAGCAGCGCGAGGGCTACCAGGTGGTCGACGGGTTCAGGGTCACGAACGCACCCGCCAACGCCTTCACCGCCACGTGGGTGATCGTCAAGAACACGACATTCGACGTCTGGACGGCCTGCGGGCTGAACGCCCAGGACCAGCCGATCCAGTCGACGACGAGCGGCGTGGACCAGCCGCTCTACCGCGCGGTGGAGACCCGGATGATCGGCGCCGGCACCTACGCGGCGCACATCACCCGGGTCACCGTGGCCGTCGGCAACCAGCCCCCGGTCGAGGCGGTGCTGCGGCACGGGTTCTTCTTCACCGCGGTCCCGTACGTCCGGGTCCGGGGCCCGCGCACCGACGCCACTGCGCTGCCGTACACGATTCACGGGTACGACGCCACCGGAAACCTGGTGTACACCAGCCCGAAGACCGACGGCGAGTGGCGGGCCCAAGGGGCAACCTGCTACGTCGGGCCGGACGGCAAGCTCGTGGTCTGGATGAGCGACAAGCCGCATCCGGACCCGGCGAGCTGCCGCCGCAGCTTCATCTGGAACTACCTGCCAAAGTGATGCCGAAGCCTGGCCGGTCGGACAGGTCGAGGTAGCCGTCGGACAGCTGGTAGCCGTCCCCGTCGGTGCCGAGGATGTGACCGGGGACGCCCTCGACGATGGGGACGTTCCCGAGTCCGGCCGCGATGTGGGCGGCGTACAGGGTCTTGAGCGGCGCGCCCCACGCGTGCGGTGAGCCCTCGGCGGACGCGGCCTTCAGCTGTGGCATGAACCGGCGCCACGCGGTGAGGCCGTAGCCGACCGCATCCATCAGCGCGACGTCGACCAGGCCGGCCTCGGCGAGCCGCAGGATGTAGGCGGCGTCCGGGTCGAACTCGCCGTCCGCGACCCGCGGTCGCCACGGCAGCGTGGCCAGGTGGTCGCGCAGGAACTCGAGGTCCTCGCGGCGCTCGGCGAACACCTCCTCGATCCAGTACAGGCGGCAGTCCGAGACGGCTTCCAGGTACGACGTGAGCGCGTTGACGCTGAAGCCGTCGTTCGGGTCGACCAGGATCTCCGCGTCCGGGTAGAGCTCACGGGCGAGCCGGGTCACCTCGATGTCCCGGTCGAGGCCGGCCTGGTACGGCATCCACCGGTACCCGCGGCCGAGCTTCAGCTTGAAGTCGCGGAAGCCGAACTCGTGGTCCTGCGCCAGGTTCTGCTTGATCGCGGTCGGCCCGGCCGGCGCGTCCTCCGGGTCGAGGTCGTCCAGGTAGATCCCACCGCTGTAGCACCGCACCTTGGCCGGCCCCGCACTTCCGAGCATCGCGTACACCGGCACGTCGAGAATCCGCGCCGCCAGATCGTGCAACGCGTAGTCCAGAAACTCCGCCGCCGGCTCGATCACCCCGTGATCCGGATCGATCAGCCCCGCCAGGTTCCGCCCGATCACCCCACTCGGATCCCCCACGGACAGCGGCAGCCCCCACCCGACCGCGCCCCGATCCGTCTCCACCACGTACGCCGTCTCACGTCCGCCCCGCCCGTGCTGCCCCCGAAACGAGTTCCGCCCCACGTCCCGGATGTACTCCGACCCCACTTCCGCCGTACCGATCCCACTCACCACATGCCGCGACAGACTCATCCGTCCTCCGTTACATCGTTGTCATAGCCGTCGAGTGGTAACGGTATTACCCAGATCGGGCGATAATTCTCCGGTGCCTCCAGGTGCCGGCGATGCCACGCGGTTGCTGGATCGGTTGGCGTTGCGTTATGCGGCCGTTGTGCACGGGGCGGTGGGGGTGTCGTGCGGGCTGGTCGGCTTGCTGAGTGCGGAGCCGGCGATGCGGTGGCGGGCGGCGGGGCTGGTCGCGCTCGTGATCGGGTGGGGTGGCTTCTACAGTTGGCGGCTGCTTCGGGGTACGGCGACCTGGCTGGTGGTCGCGGACGTCGCGGTGGTGGCGTTCGTCGCGATGAATCTCGAGGTGACCGAGCGGCTGGAAGTGCTGGCGGTCGGCGCCGGGTGGGTGATCAGCTGGGCGAGCTTCGTGTGCGTGTCGTACCAGCTGCACACCTCGGTCCGCTTGGGCTTCGGTGCGACGGTGGTCGTCGACCTCGCCGTGGCGGTCGGGGCGTGGCGGGCGGCTCCGCAGTACTGGCAGGGCTGGGTGGTCGGCCTTATCTGGTTGCTCGTCTCGGCCGGGTTGTCCCGCTGGCTCTGGGTGCTCGTACGTCGTGGCGGCACACTGGCAGACCAGGCCGCTGAGGAGACCTCGCGGGTACGGCGGGAACGCGAAGTAGCGACCGCGGTCCGCGCAGACGAGCAACGGGCAGTCCGGATGCTGCACGACACCTCGTCGACCACCCTGCTGATGATCGGCGCCGGGTACGTTCGCCCGACCGACGACTGGCTGCCGGAGCAGGCCGCCCGGGACCTCGCCGCTCTGTCCCGAGTCCCGGAAGTCCTGCCCTCCAAGGTAGACCGCGACCTCGGCGACGCGCTGGCAGCCGTCATCGAGCGCAGTCCGTTGAGCATCAGACTCGAAGGCGACAGCCACCTCTCCCTCCCCGGCGACGTGGTGGCCGCGTTGGCAGACGCTGTCCACGAGGCGCTGACCAACGTCTTGCGCCACTCCGGCCGCCGTACGGCGACTTGCCGGGTCAGTCGGCCGAGCGACGCCGTACAGGTCGAAGTGATCGACGACGGCACCGGCTTCCGCGGTACGGCGGACGCCCGCCGCGGGATCACGCACTCGATCGTCGAGACCATGCAGGCGGTCGGCGGCACGGCGAGCATCGAGTCCCAGCCCGGGCGCGGCACGGTCGTTCGCCTTGACTGGCACGCAGAACGCCGACCCGAGCCGACCGACGAGGCAGCAGTCTGGCAAGCGGATCTGGCCGGTTCGACCGCCAGCGGTCTGCACCGCCAACTGCGCCTTGCCACCTTGATCATCACGGCGGCCGTGCTGTTCCTGCTCGCGCCTGCCGCGCTGTTCAGCAACCTCTCCGAATACCGCTCGCTCGGCATCCAACTGATCGCATTCGGCCTGTTGTCGCTGGTGTTCGTCACCGGGGCGATCCTGTTCAGGCGCAACCTCGGCTGGGGCCGGTGGCGGTGGGCTGCGATCGCCGTGATCGCCACAGCCGGCCTGCTGAGCGCCTCCGGCGTCGAGCACACTGCACACGCCCTGGCCAGCAACTGGTTCGTCGGTACGGCGCCTTGGCTCGCCCTCGTCGTACTCGGTGAACGGCTCAAGGAAGTCGTCGCCGTCCTCGCGATCAATCACCTGATAGCGATCGGGCGGATGCTGTTGCTGCCGGTCAACGGCATCGTGACGGGCTATCTGGCGGGCATGATCACCAGCGCGGGCTACCCGCTCGCAGTCGCGGTCGCCACCTCACTGCTCGCCTCACTCGCCCAGCAGGCGGCGCAGCAACGGCGGGACGCGGAGGAGGTCCGCATAGCCGAGCAACTCGCGACGCAGACCCACGAGAGCCGCCAGCGGCGCTATGCCGAGCTGTCCGCGACGGCAGGCCCGCTACTCGCCGGCCTGGCCGATGGAACGCTTGATCCACAAGACGAATCGGTACGGCGCCGATGCGCGATCGAGGCCGCGCGGATGCGCCGGATCTTCGCCGAGTACGACGAGACACCCGACCCCCTGCTGCACGAGCTCCGCGCCTGCGCGGACCTCGCGGACCGCCGCGGCGTACTCGTCACGCTTGCCACCGCAGGGACCTGGTCAGCTCCCCCACTGCAGGTCCGGCGTGACCTGACCGAGGCACCGCTGATGCTGCTCGCAACAGCCGCCAGCCAGGCCCGGATCACCGTGTCGTCGATCGACGGTTCGCTCGCGGTGAGCGTCGTGGCCGACGCGCCCGATCTCGACGTACCGCTACCAGTCGATCACAATGTGCATCTGAGTACGACGCGGTTCGACGGGCTGCTCTGGGTGGAGGCGCAGTGGGCAAGCCGATCATCGCGGTGATCGTGGAGGATCATCCGGCGACCACAGCCGGGGTCCGGGTGTGGTGCGCGGCTGCCGTCCCGCCGATCGAGCTGATCGACGTCGGCGACCGGCTCGCCGAACTGTGGACCGGACCGGCCGCCTCGGCCGACGTGGTCATCTTCGACCTGCACCTCGACGACCGCGACGGCCGGATCCCGGTCCCCGAGTACGGCGCCCTGACCGAGCTGGTGGACGCCGGCCGCTCGGTCATCGTGTACTCGTCGAGCTCGAACCCGGAGACGATCACGCACTGCATGAGCCTCGGCGTCGACACCTACCTGACCAAGCACGAAGGGCCGGAACACCTGGTCCCCGCGATCGTCAAGGCGGCCGCTCATCTACCGCACACGGCGCCCACTCTGGCCGGCGCCATCCAGGCCGACCAACGGGTCCGGCTCAGCATGCAGGAGCGGGACGCGTTGCGGGCCTGGTTCCAGACCGGCTCGAAGCAGCTCGCTGCCCAACGGCTCGGCGTCAGCGCCCGCACGGTCGAGACCTACATCGACCGGGCCCGGATCAAGTACGCGAACCTCGGCCGCCCGGCGGGCAGCATCGCGGCCCTGATCCGCCGCGCCCTCGAGGACCGCGTCGTCACGGTCGAGGATCTGGCCACCGAATAAATGCCCGGGATTTCCCGGACCCACTTCCGTCCCGGCTCCACCTACCGTTCGAACCAAGGGCGAACTCCTCTCGCCCAGGTTGTGCGGGGGGTGGCGCACTGCCGGTCAGCACAGGGGGACCGACCAGGCAGTGCGCCGACCGGCGCACCCGTTCCGATGGCTTCTGGCGACCCCGCGAGGCGGGATGCTAGGTCGGCAGAAGTCGGCCGGACGGGAGCTGTGGATGTCGGACTGGTACGTGGAGCGGCGGCAGGATCGGGAGCTCGAGGAGCTCCGGAGCGAGATGTCGCGGGCATACTCCGAGGCGTCGAGTCTGCGATCGAAGGTGTCGCAGTTGCAGGGCAGCCTCGACTCGCGGCTGCGGCAGCTGAGCGACGCGTTCGATGCGTTCGTGGAGTTGTCCGACATCCGGTACGAGCTGATCGGGTTCGCCGACGCGGCCGAAGTACGGCGGCATGCGAGCCAGGTCCTGACCGCGCTCGCCTCCGGACAGCAGCCGCCGGCCGCCGGAGCCGCAGTACCCGGCTACTGGTTGCAGCCGGCGGTGGCGACGATCCACGGCCTGTCCATCGACGCGACCGCACTGCCGGACGGGCCGTTGTCCGAGGCCATGGCGCTCGACAAGGACCGTACGTCGATCTTCCTCTGCCTGGCCCTGGCCGCACTGGGACGGCGCGACCTGGTGCAGACGTCCTGGCTGGAGACAGCCTTCGGTACGCCGGCCGACGGCAAGGTCACCCGGTTGCAGCGCGCGCTGTGGTCAACCGGCGCACGCGGTGGACTCGGCGCGGACGGCCAGACGCTGATCATCGAGCGGCTGCGAGACCACGTCAAAGGACTGAGCTGGGTCGAGACCGTCGTGAGCCGAGCTCAGGCGGTGCGCCACGGGCATCCCAGCTTCAAGGAGATCGCCACCGCGGCCAATGCGCGGGACCGGCTCAGCCAGCTCCGGGCCGCCGTCGACACGGTCGCCGGCGACACCGCCGTACGCGAGCCGGATCGGGATCTCGCGTACGGCGAACCCGACCCGGACAGCGCGTCGTCGGTGCTGCGGATGCTCATCTCCGAGGGCAGCGAGCACGAACGCGAGCCGCTGTCCCGGGTCGCCGCGCTGCGGGCCCGGATCACCAACACCGCGGCCGCGGCCGCCGCGATCACCGACCCGGTCGACACCATCGAGAACCTGCTCCGGGCCGACCTGCGACGCGACGACGAGCCGCATCTGTCGGCGACCGCGTTGCGGGTGGTGGCGGACGACGTACTGACCGAGGCGGAGGAGCTGGCGAAGACGGCCGGGGCGCTCGTCCCGACGGAGGTCGTCTGCAAGGTCGGCCGGCGGGACATCACCGTGCTCCCGGACGGTCCGGACGCACAGTCGATGGCGGCTGCGGTGGCGAAGATCAACTCCGAGGCGCCGCCGCTGACCGTGAAGTCGGTGGGCGGGGCGATCGCGATCGCCGTGACCGGTCTCGTGGTGGGGATCGGGCTGGGCCTGGTGCACCCGTTCTGGATCGTGGTCGGTGTGGTGATCCTGGGCGTCGCGGCGCACCGGTTCTGGTCGGCCCGTACCGACGTCGCCCAGGCGAAGACGGATGCGGCGGACCAGATCGTCCGGCTCAAGGAGAAGGCGGACGAGGCCGCCGGCGAGCTGGCGTCGTACAAGTCGAGTGCCCGGGACCGTGAGGCGGCGATCGCCGCCGACCTCACGGCCACCCGCGAGCAGCTGACGTCCTAAGCGTCCAGGTCGGCGGCGACCAGGTCGGCGACCTTGCGCAGGACCGCGTCGTCGTCGCAGGACACGGTGACGTCGTCGCCGCACTTGGCCCCGAGCGTCATGATCAGCAGGGCCGACCCGGCGTCGACCGGTACGCCGCCGTTCGTGGCGAGCGTGACCGGTACGCCGGCCTCGGTGACGGCGGCCGCGATCAGGGCCGCGGGACGGGCGTGCAGGCCGACGGACGATCCGACGGTGACGATGGTGCTGGACATGGCAGTTCCTTTCAGACCGTGACGGCAGTGCGAGCTTGAGTGGTGGCGGGTTTGCGGCCGAGCTGTTTGGTGACCGTCACCGCGGCCGCGCCGATCACCGCACCGGCGAGGAGCGCGAGCACGAACCAGGCGATGTGGCCGATCGCGAAGAAGACGAAGATGCCGCCGTGTGGTGCGGACAGCGTCACGCCACCCGCCATCACGAGCGCGCCGGTGACGGCGGAGCCGAACATGATCGAGGGGATCACCCGCAGCGGGTCGGCGGCCGCGAACGGGATCGCGCCCTCGGTGATGAACGATGCCCCGAGCAACCAAGCGGCCTTGCCGTTCTCCCGCTCCGCGGGGCTGAACAGCTTCGGCCGGACCGCGGTCGCCAGCGCCAGCGCGAGCGGCGGCACCATCCCGGCCGCCATCACCGCGGCCATCACCTTGAGCGAGGCCGGGTTGTCGACGGCCAGGCCGGCGGTGGCGAACGCGTACGCCGCCTTGTTCACCGGGCCGCCCATGTCGAAGGCCATCATCAGTCCGAGGACGATGCCGAGCACGATCGCGGACGAGCCGGACAGGCCGTTCAGCCAGCTCTCCAGGCCCGAGGTGATCGCGGCCAGCGGCCGGCCGAGCACCAGGAACATCAACCCGCCGGCGAACAGCGTCGCGCCGAGCGGGATCACCACGACGGGCATCAGGCCACGACCCCAGGCGGGCACCTTCAGCCGGCTGATCCACAGCGCGGCGAACCCGGCCAGCAGACCGCCGACGATGCCGCCGATGAAGCCGGCGCCGACGGTCGTCGCGACCACCCCGACCGTGAAGCCCGGCGCGATGCCAGGACGGTCGGCGATCGCGAAGGCGATGTAGCCGGACAGCGCGGGGACAAGGAAGCCGAAGGCGAGTGCACCCAGGCTGAACAGCACAGCGCCGAGGTACTGCGCGAGGCCGCCGGACGGGAGGTTGGCGAGTGAATTGTTCGCGACGATGTCGGTCGCGGACGCGTTGATCTTGTAGCCGCCGAACAGGAAGCCGAGCGCGATCAGCAACCCGCCGGCCGCGACGAACGGGATCATGTAGCTCACGCCGGTGAGCAGGATCTGCCGCAGCCGCACGCCCCACGAGACGTCGCTGGAGCGTGCATCCCGGCGCGGCGCCGCCGTCGACGCGGAGGCCTGCACCCGGGGTGCGTCCGGGTCGGCTGCTGCCGCGAGGGCATCCGCGATCATCGCGTCCGGCTCGTTGATCGCCCGCTTCACGCCGGAGGCGACGACCGGCTTGCCGGCGAACCGGCCGCGGTCCTTCACGCCGACGTCAGTCGCGAAGATCACCGCATCCGCCGCGTCGATCTGCTCCGGCCCGAGCGGCGTCGAGGCGCCGGATCCCTGAGTCTCGACCAGAACCTTCACACCAGCCCGCTTACCAGCAGCCACCAGAGAGTCAGCCGCCATGTAAGTGTGCGCGATCCCAGTCGGACAAGCAGTCACCGCCACAACCTGCCGCTCCTCGGTAGGAGTGGGCGTGGCGGCGGGGGCAGGCGCGGGGGCGGGAGTAGGTGCTGCCGGAGAGACGGCTGTTTGCACCAGGGTGACCACCTCGTCGGCGGTGGTTGCCTCGCGCAATGAGGTGATGAAATCGGGCTTCACCAGCGACCGGGCCAGGGCGGTCAGCAGGGTCAGGTGATCGGCATCCCCACCAGCGGGTGCCGCGATCAAGAACACGAGGTCGGCCGGCCCGTCCGGCGCACCGAAGTCCACCCCGGGCTGCAACCGCGCGAACGCGAGCGTCGGCTCGGTGACGTACGACGACCGGCAGTGCGGGATCCCGATCCCGCCGGGCAGCCCGGTCGCGGCCTGCCCCTCGCGGGCCAGCGCGTCGGCGGACAACCCGTCGACCTCAGTGGCCCGACCGGCCTCGACGACCCGCGCCGCGAGTTGACGGATCACGTCCGGCGACGTGCTGCCGAGGTTCTCGTCGAGTACGACGAGGTCGGCCTGGATGATCTGGGACATGGCAGTTCCTCTCAGCCGTCGTCAGCCACGTGGCGACGCGACGGAACGGGGAGCCAGGGCGACGACGCTGACGCCCGCAGGACGGAGATCACCGGGCCGCGGCATCGCGGATCCGGCGAGCTGGACTGCGGCGGCGCCGAACGCCACCGCCTGACGCAACCGATCGGCCGGCCCCGCTCCGGCCAGATCGGCAAGCAAGTAGCCGGCCAGGGTGGCGTCACCCGCGCCGACGGTGTTGATCGGTACGACCGCCTCGGCTTTCCCGAGCCACGCAGTACCCGAGCCGTCGACCAGCACCGCTCCGTGCCGGCCGAGCGTCGCGAGCACTGCACCGGCGCCGCGAGCGATCAGCGCACGGGCTGCTTCGGAAACGAAAGCAGGGTCGGACTCGAGCCGCGCCACGTCGTACCCGGTGAGCTCGGCGAGTTCCTCGGCGTTCGGTTTGAGCAGATCCGGCTGGACAGCGGCCGCCGCGACCGCGCGCAGCGGCTCGCCAGACGTGTCGACCGCAACCGCACATCCCTGCTCATGCAGCGCGGCGACCAGATCGACGTAGAAGTCTGAAGGCACAGCAGGTGGAAGCGACCCCGACAGCACCGCCCACCGAGCATCGGCGGACTCCCGCAGTACGGCGGCAACCAGAGCGTCGAGCACCTCCGGCGTCAGCGATGTCCCGGCCTCGTTGAGCTTGGTCGTCGTACCGTCCGGCTCGACCACCGTCACGTTCACCCGCACCGGATGCGGTACGTCGACCGCCCGGTAGGCAACCGCCTGATCGCGCAACGCAGCCAGCATCCGGTCATCAGCACCAGCAGGCAGCACCGCAATCGCCGGCGCCCCCGCAGACGTGAGCGCCCGGGCAACATTCACGCCCTTCCCACCCGGCTCACTCCGCACGGAAATCGCCCGCTGCACCTCCCCCCGACGCAACTCCCCCGCAAGCTCGATCGTCCGATCAACACTCGGATTGGCCGTCAACGTGACGATCATGCGATCACCACCTCCACCTCGCGGGCCTCGAGCTCGCGGACTACCGCCGGGTCGATCTCGTCGTCGGTGACGAGTACGTCGACGTCGTCGAGGGAAGCGAAGCGGACCAGGTGCTCGCGGCCGATCTTGGACGAGTCGGCGACCACGACGACCTGGTGGGCGGCCGCGATCATCGCGCGTTTCACGGCGGCTTCGTCGGTGTCCGGGGTGGTGAGACCGTGGTCGACCGTCAGCGCGTTGGTGCCGATGAAGGCCAGGTCGACGCGTAGATCGGTCAACAATCGGACAGTCTGATCGCCGACAGCTGCTTGCGTCTCACCGCGGACCCGCCCGCCGAGCAGGTGCAGGCGGACGCTGTCCGACGCGCCGAGCCGGGCCGCGATCGGCACCGCGTTCGTCACGACCACGAGCTGGCGGTCCACCGGCAACAGCGAGGCGATCCGGGCGGTCGTCGTACCGGCGTCGAGGAGGACGCTGCCGCCGCTGCCCGGCAGCAACTCGATCGCGGCCTTGGCGATCCGGTCCTTCTGGTCGGCCTGGGTCGCGTCGCGCTCGGCGACGCCGGGCTCGATCACGGTCAGCGCGGTGGTCGACACCGCGCCGCCGTGGACCCGGCGGAGCAGGCCGGCCCGCTCGAGCTGAGCGAGGTCGCGGCGCACGGTCTCGGTCGTCACGCCGAGGTCGGTCGCGATGCCGCTGACCGTGACCCGGCCCTGCTCACGGACCTTGCCGACGATCGCCGCCTGCCGCTCCTCCGCGTACATATCGACTCCAGATCTTTGTTTCGTTGGGATTTTGTGTTGTTTCAGTTGGTTTTACGCCCGATCTATTGACATGTCAAGACCTCTGTTCGTAACGTCCTGGCAATCCAGTCGAGCTAGAGGACCCGTCATGAACCACATCTCGAAGGGCGTTCCCGTCGTACCGGGCGTCGGCTACGGCCCGCTCATCCGCCCGGAGCCGCGCGCGGCGATCCCGGCCCCGACCACCGTCGCCGAGCCGGACCGGGCTGCCGAGGTCGCCAGGTACGACGCCGCCGCGGCGACCGTCGCCGAACGGCTGGCCGCCCGCGCCGGACTCGCTTCGGGCGCGGCAGCCGAGGTGCTCAGCGCGACCGCCGACCTGGCACGCGACCGCGGCCTCGCCGCGGCGGCGGCCCAGCGGATCCAGTCCGGCACCGACGCCGTCCACGCTTGTGTAGGGGCGACCGACCAGTTCGCCGCCCTGTTCACCCAGCTCGGCGGGTTGATGGCCGAGCGGGTCACCGACCTGCACGACATCCGCGACCGGATCGTCGCCGAGCTCACCGGCCAACCGGAGCCCGGCGTACCGCATCCGGCCGAGCCGTCCGTGCTGATCGCCGACGACCTCTCCCCCGCCGACACTGCCGGCCTCGACGAGCTGACCGTCGCGCTGGCGACCCGGCTCGGCGGACCCACCAGCCACACCGCGATCATCGCCCGGCAACTCGGCATCCCCTGTGTCGTCGCGGTCACCGACCTTCCCGAAATCCCCGCAGGTACGCCGGTTCTGGTGAACGGCGAGACCGGCGAGATCCTGGTCGAGCCCGACGAGACCATGGCCCTCGCAGCCGTCCGGGACGCGGCCGCGCAACGTGCCGCGACCGCGTCCTGGCAAGGCCCCGGCCGCACCGCCGACGGTCACCCGGTCGGCATCCTCGCCAACGTACAGGACGGAGCGTCCGCCCAGCAGGCCACCAAGAGCCAGGCCGAGGGCGTCGGCCTCTTCCGGACGGAACTGGCCTTCCTCAACCGCGAGACCGAGCCGACCGTCGACGAGCAGGCCGACCTCTATGCCGAGGTACTGCGGGCATTCGCCGGCCGGAAGGTCGTCGTACGGACCTTGGACGCCGGATCCGACAAGCCGCTCGCGTTCACCGGCGCGACCGACGAGCCGAACCCGGCGCTCGGCGTCCGCGGCCTGCGACTCGCCTTCACCGATCCGGGCATCCTGGACCGCCAACTCGACGCGATCGCCGAGGCCGCGGAGCGGACCGGCGAACAGCCCTGGGTGATGGCCCCCATGGTCGCCACCGTCGCCGACGCACGGTTCTTCGCCGAGCGCGCCCGCAGCCGCGGCCTCGTCGCCGGGGTGATGGTCGAGGTTCCCGCGGCCGCCCTGCTCGCCGATCGCGTCCTCGACCACGTCGACTTCCTGTCGATCGGCACGAACGACCTGACCCAGTACACGATGGCCGCGGACCGGCTGTCACCCGACCTGGCCAACCTCACCGACCCTTGGCAGCCGGCGCATCTCGCGCTGGTCGCCCAGGTCGCCCGCGCGGGCCAGGCCGCCGGCAAGCCCGTCGGCGTCTGCGGCGAGGCGGCCGCGGATCCCTTGCTGGCCTGCGTTCTCGTCGGCCTCGGCATCACGTCGTTGTCAGCAGCAACCGCCGCCCTCCCCGCCGTCGGCGCCCGCCTGGCCACGGTGACCCTTGACCAATGCCGTGCCGCCGCAACCGCAGCCCTCGCCGCCGAAGACCCCGCCGCCGGACGCGAGGCGGCCCGCTCGGCGCTGAACCAACCCGGTTGACGCACCGCTGATCGAGTAGTCGACTGGGAGGTCATACCGAGCTGGGAGGGCGCGGCATGGACCACGCGATCTGGGCGGAAGGGTTGACCAAGCGGTTCGGCGAGACCGTGGCACTGGCCGGGGTCGATCTGGCGGTGCCGACGGGCAGCGTTCTCGGCCTGCTCGGCCCGAACGGGGCAGGAAAGACGACTGCGGTCCGCGCACTCGCGACACTGCTGCGTCCCGACGAGGGACGCGCGACGGTCGGCGGGTACGACGTACTGCGGGAAGCACACCAGGTCCGGCAGTTGATCGGCCTCACCGGCCAGTACGCCGCGGTCGACGAGAACCTGACCGGCACCGAGAACCTGCTGCTGATCGGACGCCTGCTCGGCCTGTCCCGGCGCACCGCACGACAGCGGGCCAACGAGCTGCTCGAGAACTTCGACCTCTCCGACGCGGCAGACCGCGCGACCAAGACCTATTCGGGCGGCATGCGGCGTCGGCTCGACCTGGCCGCGAGCCTGGTCGGCAGGCCGCGGATCCTGTTCCTGGACGAGCCGACGACCGGCCTCGATCCACGCGCCCGGCTCGAACTGTGGAACATCGTCCGCGACCTGGTGCGCGGCGGATCCACGGTCCTGCTGACGACGCAGTACCTGGACGAAGCCGACGCGCTGGCCGACAACATCGCCGTCATCGACCACGGGAAGCTGATCGCGACCGGCACGCCGGACGAGCTCAAGGCGAAGGCCGGCGCGCAATCCCTCGCCGTACGCCCTCTCGATCGGTCGGACCTGCCCACGGTGATCGCGGTCGTCGGCGAGCTGGCCCAGGCCGAGCCGGAGGTCGACCGCGAGGTGGTGACCGCGCCGGTCACCGACCCCGCTGTGCTGCCGGCCGTCGTACGGCGGCTGGACGACGCCGGTGTCCTGATCGGCACCCTCACGTTGCGCGGTGCGAGCCTGAACGAGGTGTTCCTCTCGCTGACCGGCCACACCGCCCAGGAAGAGACCGAAGCGGAGGTCCGGGCATGAGCAGCGTCAGAGTCACTCCCGTGCAGGGCCTGCGGCAGTCGGCCACCCTGGCGTGGCGGACGATCGTGCAGATCCGGCACAACCCGTGGGAGCTCGGTGACTTCAGCTTCCAGCCGATCCTGTTCCTCGTCCTGTTCACCTACATCTTCGGCGGCGCCATCTCCGGCAGCACCGCCGACTACCTGACGATCACCCTGCCCGGCATCATCGTGATGAACATGTTCTTCGTGACGATGTACGTCGGCACCGGGCTGAACACCGATCTGACCAAGGGCGTCTTCGATCGACTCCGGTCGCTGCCGATCGCCCGCTGGGCGCCGCTGGCCGGGCGCATCACCGCGGACCTGGTCAAGCACGCGTGGTCGGTGTTCCTGCTGCTCGCCGTCGGGTACCTGATGGGTTTCCGGATCCAGACCTCGGTGCTGGAACTGTTCGCCATGGTCGGCCTGGTGCTGGTGTTCGCGCTGGCGTTCTCCTGGATCTCGGTCCTGGTCGGGGTGCTCGCCCGCGACCCGGAACACGTTCAGCTCTTCGGCTTCACGGTGCTGTTCCCGATCACGTTCGTCAGCAACGTCTTCGTTCCCACCGAGACGATGCCGGGCTGGATGCAGCCGATCGTCGAGGCGAATCCGGTGACCATCCTGTCCGACGCCGCCCGCGGCCTGCTGGTCGGCGGACCGGTCGCTGAACCGGTCGCCTTGAGCCTGCTCTGGGCGGGCGGCATCATGCTCGTCTTCGCGCCGATCTCGGTACTCGCGCTGCGACGCAAGGTCTGAGCATCACCCGCGCGGCCGGTCGAGCAGGACCACCTCGCAGTTGTAGTGCTGGGAGGCGGTCATCGGGCCGCGGAACCACAGCAGCGGGACCCGGCTCGGGTCGCCGGGGGCAACGATCGGCCGGAGGTTGTCGACGTCGGAGTTCTCGGTGACCGGCGTCCACGCCGTACCGCTGTCACTCAGGCGGGCGTGGAAGATCTCGTGGTGCGGCAGGTCGGTGCCGTCGCGCGGGTCGATCGGCGTCGAGACGAACAGCGAGTCCAGGTCGTAGGGGTCGATCGCGACCAACCCGGTGTAGTCCTGCTCGTGCGGCAGCAGTCCAGGCCCGGCCTTGGCCAGCTGACGGACCTCCCACTCCCCACCCGGCGCGAGCCGAGCGTAGAAGTAGCGGTGATCACGCACCACCCGGTGCCGGTCGTTGTCCTTCGCCGGCTCTTCTTGCCGGGCGAGCAGAACGGCGGCGATCGTGCCGTCGGCACCGCGCCGGATGTCGATCGTCCAGCAGTGCGTCATCGGCTCGCCGTCCCACAACGATCCGGCTTGAAGCACCGTGGTGAGCTCCACCTGAGAGGGTGCTTCGCCTTTCAAAGCGACCGGATCCACCACGGTCCCGTCGCTGCGATGCAACGCCCCGGCCTCCAGATAGCCGTGGTAGATCGAGTTGTTGTAGTCGCGCGGATGGTGGTCGGTCGTCACCAGGTCGATCCGCGTCGGCGTCGAGACGTACCGGGTGTAGCCGTTGACGTAGCCGACCTTCGGCCGGGTGAACAGCTTGCCGGCGTACGTCCAGGAGTCACCGTCGTCGTCCGACACCAGCGCGCACGGATCGTCGTTGACCGCCCGGGCGAAGCAGTACAGCCGCCCGTCCAGCACATGCAGGTTCGAGTACGTGACCCCACGCCCACCGGTGAACTCGCTCCAGTCGAACGTCTGCTCCGGCCCCCACGACGTCGGATCACCAGGCTCACTCACCCGCCACCGGGTCAGGTCGTCCGTCTTGTGCTTGGTGTAGACGGCCAGCCACCGCCCGTCCGCCCGCCGCCACAACGCCGGCACGTCGTGGTCGTCCACCTCGAACTTCTCATGTAGTACGACGACCTCGCTCGAACCGGACCGCAGATCGACCACGGTCAGCTCGACGTTCCCGGCCCGCCCGTCACCGCCAGGCCCCTCGGGCGCCGCGATCGACCCGACCACAAGCGTCTGGCTGTCCGGGTCCACCACCGCCCGCTCATCCTGAAACCAGCACCACGCACCGTTGTCATTGACCACCACAGGCTCACGCATGGGTCATCAGTCTGCCAGCAAGCGCTTACCAACACGACCTCACCCGGCGTTTTCGAGTGCGGTGAGCAGGTCGAAGGGGCGGTTGTCCGGGGCCGCGCGGACCTCGTTCATCAGGTAGGAGAAGGCGATTCCGCGGGTAGGCCAGGCGCCGTGGCGGGAGCCGCCTGCGCCGGGATGGCCGAAGGAGTCGGCGGGGTGGCCGAGGTTGGCGGAGGCGGTGTGGAGCTCGAAGCCGGCGCCGTACGCGATCTCGCTGCCCCAGGTCGGTTCGATGCCGCGGCGGAGCTCGCGGCGGCCTGATGCGACCGTCTGCGGGGTCAGGACGCCGTCGGCCAGAAGGGACGAGTAGAAGCGGGCCACGCCGCGGGCGGTTGCGAATCCTCCGACGGCGGCGAGTCCTGCGCTGCGGTACTCGGGGCTGTTCCAGATCTTCTCCGCGCCCGGGACCCAGAGCGGGTTGCGGTTGAGCCGCAGCAGCGGGTCGGTCTGTGGCTCGTCCACGAGTACGCCGTCCGGCGCCACCATCGTGGTCGCCCGCCAGTGCAGCTCGTCCGGCAACCCGATCCACACCTCGAGGTCCAGCGGTGTTGCAAACTCGTCGGCGAAGAACTGCGCCGCGGTTCGCCCGTCGACCCGGCGGATGAGTTCGTCGATCAGCCAGCCCCACGTGATCGCGTGGTACATGAAGGCGGCTCGCGGGTCCGCCGCCGGAGCCTGAGCCGCCAGGTGGGCAGCCATCACGTCATGGTCGAGCAGGTCGGCGTACCCGGCCTCGACCCAGGGCAGCCGAGCCTGATGCGACAGCACCTCGGCGATCGTCGTCTCGCCCGCGCGGAACGCCGGCCAGTAGCGGCCGAGCGGATCACCCAGGGACAACTCTCCCCGCTGCACCAAGAGCAGGACACAAGCAGCCACGAGCCCCTTGGTGCCGGAGAACATCAGCTGGACCGCGTCCCGGTCCCATGCCCGCCCGGTGTCGCGATCCGCCGTCCCGCCCCACAGGTCGACCACGAGTTCGCCGTTCCGGTACGCCGCGAAGGCCGCCCCCAGCTCGCCTCGCTCGGTGAAGTTCCGCGTGAACGCCTCGGCCACGCCCTCGAATCCGGCAGCCGTCCATCCGTTGATCATGGCCGAGATAGTACCGATCGTTCTTATCTGACGCCAGTACATGAGAACGATCGGTACTATGAACTCCGGAGGTGGTGCACGATGCCGGTCAAGGCGGGTGAACGACTCGACCCCGAGGCGACCAGGGCCCGGATCCTGGCGGCGGCGTCCGAGGTGTTCCGGCAGCGCGGGATCCATGCCGTCGGCATCAACGAGGTCGCCGAGGCGGCCGGCGCGTCCAAGCTGACCATCTACAAGAACTTCGGCTCCAAGGAGGGCCTGGTCGAGGCCGTGCTGACCGACCGGACCCAGCGGGTGCGCGCCTGGTACCAGCAGGCGGTCGAGCAGGCCGACTCCGGGCGGGACCGGATTCTGGCCGTCTTCGATCTGGTCGCGGCCTGGTACGCCGAAGCCGGGTTCCACGGGTGCGCGATGATGAACGCCGCGACCGAGGACCGCGCGCACGACGGCGCACCTCGGCGGCTCGCGCAGGACCACCTGACCTTCTACCGCGACCTGTTCCGCCGGCTCCTCACCGAGGCCGGTGCGCGCGACCCCGAGACCACCGCCCGCCAGCTGGTCGTCGTACTCGAAGGGGCGACCCTCATCAGCGCGATCGACCGCGATCCTGGGCTCGGCGCCGAGGCGCGGGTCATCGTGGAGATAGTGCTGGACGCGGCCTGAGGAACACCAGGCAGACGAGCACACACGCCGCACCGGTGCCTGCGGCAACGAAGAACGCCGCCGGGAACCCGAGTTGCTCGGCCACCAGCCCACCGAGCGGACCCGCCGCCATCACCCCGAGATCCCAGAACGACGTCATCACACCCATCGACACGCCCGGCCGCAACCCGCACACCCGGTCGAGCGTCATCGACACACAGGCCGGATAGATCAACGCCAGCCCCAGCCCGGCCAGTCCGGTGAACACCAGCGCACTCCAAGCACCCTCAGTCAGTGCAAGACCGATCAACGCCACGACCTCGATCGCGACCGTCGAGGCGGCCACCGTGCGCCCGCCGTACCGATCGACCAAGGGGCTGCCCGTGAACCGCACGACCAGAAAGGACGCCGCGAACACCGCGAGCGCGTAGCCGTCCACGCCGATGCCGTCGTCGCGCAGCCGGAGTACGAGCAGCGCCGCGATCGTGCCGTAGCAATACGCCGCCAGTCCGATGGTGGCACCCGGCAACGGTACGCCGGCCGGCACCAGGTCCCGGATCCGGCGAATCCGGACCAACGGCTCGACCCGCTCCGGATCCGCACGTGTCGACAGCACCAGCACCATCGACAAGCCCGCGAGTCCGACGATCGTCCACCAGACCCAGTCGCCGACCACCGAGGCGATCACCGGCCCACCCGCTAGCCCGCCCCACATCGACAGCCCGAACCAGCCCGCGACCCGCCCGCGCTGCGCGACCCGCGTGCCGGCCAGCACCCACGGCAACGCCGCCGAAAACAGTGCCGCCTCCCCCGCGCCCATCACCAGCCGCGCGACCAGCAGGACGCCAAGGTTTGGCGCCACCAACTGCCCGACCCCACCTGCCGCGGTCAAGGCCCCACCGAGCAGTACGACGGGACGCGACCACCCACCGTCCGCGAGCCAGCCGGCGAACGGCCGCCCCAAAGCCGTCGCCAGGAAGGCGATCCCGACCGCGGTCCCGCTGGCCAGCGCGCCCCCGCCGTACCGCTGCGGAACGTCCGCCGGCAACGCCTGCAACGCGGCGCCGAACGCGAGGTACCCGCACAGCACCGCCGCCCACAACCGCCGGACCGGAACAGTCATGGACTAGATAATACCGATCGTTCTTATCTCAACGAGACTCAGTCCGGGTACACCGTAGGATCGGCGACGACCGACGGCGGCTTCCGTGGTCGGAGCGTGCGGTCGGCACGCGCCAGCGCCGCGAGATCGCGGCAGCGGGCAAAGCTGACGTCGCCGCAGGACTGCGCGTACTCGATCAGCTCCCGGACCGCCAACAGACGACTCGGCCGTCCGGACAGGAACGGATGCAGGCACAGGTTGAACAGGCACCGGTAGTGCCGCATGCCGTCCAGCTCTGCCCGCCACAACTCGAGCACCTGACGGGGCGACTCGATCACCGAGCCGATCTGCGGCTCGGGTAGGTACGCGTACTGCTCCCAGTCGTCCAGCGACCAGTGCACGGGCAACTCGGTGACCGGCCCGCCCTCGACCTCGAGCAGGTACGGCCGATCATCGCCCATCAACGAGGAGTCGTAGGCCAGCCCGTGCTCGGCGATCAGCTCGAGCGTGGTCCGGGTGGCCTCCCACAACGCGGCCCGGTGACCGGCGATCTCGATGCCCTGAGCATCGAAAACCGCCAGCGCCCGCTCGAAGTCGGCCCGCTCCTGCGCCGGGGTCAACGACGTCGGCGCCCGGTGGCTGTAGGAGTGGTGCGCGACCTCGTGCCCGTGCTCGACGATCGTTGCCGCCAGCCCCGGCCGCTGCTCGGCCACCCACCCCGGCACGAAGAAGGTCGCCGGTACGGCGAGCTCGGCCAGCAGCTCCAGGATCCGCGGTACGCCGACCTCCGGCCCGTAAGCCTGGTGCGACATCACCATCAGGTGATCGGCATACTGCCGCCCAGCCGCCAGAATCGGCGTCTCGGCGTCGACATCAAAAGTCAGCGTGACAACGGCCGCCGCACCACCGCGCCACGACAATTCCGTCATGACCGTCCAGTTTGCCACTGCCTTGCGTTGGCCAGGGTTGCCGCGGGCTCGATCAGCCGCCGGTCGAACCGCTCCAGCTCGCGGTCCTCGGCCAGGCGTCGGGGCAGATCCGGGTTGGCCAGTGCACCGCGAGCCAGCGACAGCAGGTCGGCGTGACCGTCGGTCAGCACCTGGTCCGCCTGCGCCGGGTCGTGCATCCCGCCGTTCGCGATCACCGGCAGGCCGGTGACCCGCCGAGCCAGCCCAGTCAGCGTCTGGCCGCCGTGCAGCCTGGCGGTCTCCAGCCAGTTCCGGCCTTCACTCGCGATGTGCAGGTAGCCGATCCCGGTCCCGGCGAGTGCCTCGTAGATCGCCTCGGCCTCGTATGCGCCGCCGGGCCAGCGGTACTCCAGGTCGTTCACCTTGGTCTGCGACAGCCGCACCCCGACCACGAAGCCGGACGGCGTCGCGTCCACGATGGCCCGGGCGACCTCGGCGGTCAGCCGGATCCGGTTCGCGACCGGTCCGCCGTACGAGTCCGTCCGCTGGTTGGTGTAGACGGTGAGGAACTGGTCGAGCAGGTAGCCGTTCGCGCCGTGGATCTCGACCCCGTCGAAACCCGCCTCGGACGCGCGGACGGCGGCGACGGCGAACCCGTCGACGATCTCGTCGATCGCGGCGACCGTGAGCTCGGACGGCACCGGCCACGGCCCGGAGCCGCCGTACTCGGTGAGCATCTCGTTGAGCGGCTGGACGGCGGACGGCCCGACCCGCTCGGTGGTGCGCGGGTTGCCCTGCGAGATCGCGCCGGCATGCATCAGCTGAGCGAGGATCGGGCGTCCCGCGGCGTGGACGCGGTCCGTCACCTGCCGCCAGCCCTCGACCTGGGCCGCGGTGGCGAGTCCAGGCTGGTTGAGGTAGCCCTGGCTGTACGACGAGTCGGGGTAGACGCCCTCGGTGATGATCAGGCCGAACCCGCCGGCGGCGAACTCCGCGTAGTAGTCGGCCATCTCGGCCGTCGGCACACCGTCCGGCGTGGCGGAGACCCGGGACATCGGCGCGACCGCGAAACGGTTCGCCAGCGCCAGGCCGCCGAGGTCGATCGGCTCCAAGGCCGGGTGAACACGAGTCGTTGTGAGATCCATGGCTCTCACTTCACCAGCCGCGAGCACCCGACCGCGATGGACCGATCCACAGCACAGGCCGGAGGACACTGGAGGATCCTCCACTGAACCGCCCGCCCGGGGCTGGTTCGGTGGAGTTATGCAGACTGTCGCGCGCACTCTCGTCCCCGCCCGCACCGGACGCGCCGTCCGGGTCCGCCGCGGCCAATCCGTCCGAGTCGTCGACCTCGCCGGCCAACAGGTCGGCGACCTCTTCGCGTACGTCGCCTCGCCCACCGGCGGCACCGATGAGTACCTGAGCGCGTCCCACACCAGGGCCGCGACCAGCCGGATCTTCCCCGGCCTCGGCGAGAGCTTCGTAACCGATCAGCGCCGGCCGATCCTGACGCTGATCGAGGACACCTCACCCGGCCACCACGACCTGCTGATCGCCGCCTGCGACGACGCCCGGTACGCCGGTCTCGGCGTACCGGATCACCCGTCGTGCGCGCGGAACCTCCGCGAGGCCCTTGGCGTCGATGTCGTCCCGCAGCCGGTGAACGTGTTCATGCACATCCCGGTCCGGGCCGACGGTTCCCTCGACTGGTTGCCAGCAGCAACAGTGCCCGGTGACTCGATCACGTTCCGGGCCGAACTCGACTGCGTCGTCGTGGTCTCGGCCTGCCCGCAGGACCTGACCGTCATCAACGGCGCGGCGCCCACCGACCTCGCCATCGACGTCCTCGACTAGCGCCCCGGCCACCCCGGCCGCCCCGCTCCCCGCGGCTCCGGGCGCTGTGGTGGGTCAGCCCACCAGAGTGGTGGTTCCCACACCGGAGTCTGGTAGGGCAACCCATCTTCTGGTGGGCTGACCCACCAGAGGGGTCGGGGCGTGGGTGGTGGTTGGGGATGCAGTATTAGCGCGACAGCTCGTCCGCTTCGAGGGCCAGGTAGAGGTCGACCCGGTCCTCGGTGCGGGCGACGTCGCGGCCGGTCAGCTCGGTGATCTTCGCCAGCCGGTTCCGCAGCGTGTTCACGTGCACGTACAGGGCGCCCGCGGTCGCGCCGTACTGGCCGTCGTGCGCCAGGAACGCCCGCAGCGTCGTCTCCAGCTCGCCGGCGCGCTGACCGTCGTACTCGCGCAGCGGTCCGAGCACACCGTCTGCGAATCCCTGCAGCGTGCCGGAGTCCTGCAGCCCGAGCAGCAGCCGGTGGGTGCCCAACTCCTGGAACGACGCCACCGCCTGACCACCGCGACGCCGCCGGAGCACCTGACAGGCCTCCCGCGACTGCACCAGCGGGCGCCGCAACTCGGCCGCCGACGCGGCCACCTCACCGAGCCCGACCACCGGACGCCGATCCGCGAACCGCTTCCGCACTGCCGCGCACAAAGCTTCGGCCAGCTCCTTCAGCTCCTGCCGCGGACGCTGCAGTACGGCGACCACGTCCTGACTGCCACCGGCCACGACGACGGCCAGGCTCTCGGCCAGGAAGAAGTCCCCGACCGTCTCCGACAGTCCCGGCGGAGCGGACTCGTTGCCGTCGGCAAAGGCGATGGTGAGCACCACCAACTCCCCCGACGGATCCACCCCGAACGCCCGGAGCCGATCCGGCACCTCCGCGGCACGCTGCGCACCGGACAGGATCATGTCGAGCAACTCGGAGGCGAACCGCAGCTCGATCGCCTGGATCGCCTGCTGCTTGGCCACTTCCAGACTGAGGAACCGAGCCGCCTGGTCGAGCGCATCCTGCTCCGGCTTGGTCAATCGACTCACCGGCCGCAGGCACAGCAGCGCCGCGTCGGTGTCACCCACCGCCCCAACCAAGAACACCGTCGCTCGCCCCTCGTCGCCGCCGAGGTCCACCTCGAGCGGCGGTGGATGCCGGGCCAGTCCGTCGGCAACGATCCGGCGCTGCTCGGCGGTCAACTCCAGCCCCGTCGACGCGAGCGGCCTCGCCATCCGGTCGACGACAGCCAGCGGCAGGTCGTGCTCCCGCCGCAGTACGGCGAGCACGCCGGACGCCCCGGCGCCGCGCGAGATCGCCGAGGCCAGCGCATCGCCCCGGCGGACCATCCCGACCAGGGCATCACGCCGCTGGTCAGTGTGGATCGCGGAGGCAGCCTCGGTCACCGCGGTGAACGGGACCTCGATCGCGATCTCCGCCAGCGGCAGGCCTTCCGCGCGGCACGCCTCGATCAGCTCGGCGGGCGTCGCCGGCGTCTGCGTGCGCAACCCGAACACGATGCCCGCGGCGCCCGCCCTCCGGACACTCGCCGCGAACGCCGCCGGGCTCGTCGCGGACAACCACAGCCCGTTGGTCAGCACGATCTCCCCGGCCCGCACGTACGGCGATGGGTCGGGCAACTCGGTGTTGTGCACCCACAACGCCTCGCGCTCGAGGGCGCCGTCCGGTCCGGGCACGAGCAACCGGAGCCGGAGCGCGGGGTTGCCGATCAGGGCTGCCAGGCTGAGCATGCTGTGAACATATCCAGTCGGATCCGCATTTCACTAGACATCTACCCACTGCCTCGGAGAGGCGGCTGCTGGTTATCTGAGCCAACTCGTTCCCCTGGAGGCCGTCATGACCACCTCATCCGAAGCCGTGCCGTTCGACTCGCACGGGGTTGCGCCGATCCCGCCGGAGCATCGTGACTCCACGCCGCGGGAGCAGTTCTGGATCTGGGCCGGCGCCAACCTGGCGCCGATCAACTGGGTGCTCGGCGCCCTCGGCATCACGCTCGGACTCAGCGTCCTGGAGACGATCCTGGTGGTTGCTCTCGGCAACCTGGTCGGCTGTGCGGTGTTCGGCCTGCTGAACGTGATCGGGCATCGCACCGCGGTCAACCAGATGGTGCTCGGCCGGGCGGCGTTCGGCCGGCGCGGCGCCGTCGTACCAGGGGTCGTGCAGGGTCTGCTGACAATGGCCTGGGTCGGCGTGAACACCTGGGTCGTCCTCGATCTTGCCCTGGCGGTGCTGGGCAAACTCGGGATCCACGGTGGTTTGTGGCTGGAGTACCTGGTCGCGGCGGTGATCATGATCGTCCAGCTCGGTCTCGCGCTGTACGGCTTCTACGCCATCCGCACGTTCGAGAAGTACACCGTGCCGTTGACCGTCGTGGTGATGGCCGTGATGACCGTCCTTGCGCTGAGCCAGGCCGACCTGCGGATGACCGCGGCCACCGCGATCACCCCGGCCGAGAAGCTGACCGCGATCACTCAGCTGACGACGGCGATCGGCGTGGGCTGGGGCATCAGCTGGTTGCCGTACTCGGCCGACTACAGCCGCTTCGTCCGTCCGCAGGCGTCCTCGCGATCCGTGTTCTGGTCGACCGCCCTCGGCATGTACATCCCGACCGTCTGGCTCGCCGCGCTCGGCGCCTGCCTGGCCGGTGCGGGCACCGGTAGCGACCCGTCCGCACTGGTGATCAACGCGTTCGGCGTGATGGCGGTGCCGGTCCTGCTGCTGATCATGCACGGCCCGATCGCGACCAACATCCTGAACCTCTACTCCTGCTCACTCGCCGCGCTGTCGATCGGCATCACCGTCGCACGCTGGAAGCTCACGCTGCTGGCCGGGCTGGTCGCGTCCGCGGTGCTCGTGGCCTTCGTCCGCGCGGACAGTTTCGGTCACGCCTTCGACAGCTGGATGGTGTCGATCCTGGTCTGGATCAGCCCGTGGAGCGCGATCGTCGTGGTCGACTACCTGGTCCTGCGCCGCGGCCGCCTGAACATCCAGGCCCTGTACGCCGACCCGTCGCCGTACGGATCGTGGAACCCGCGGGCCTTGGTCAGCCTCGTCCTCGGAATTCTCGCGGGCTGGAGCTGGCAGTACGGCCTGGTGCCGGAGATGCAGGGCCCGATCGCGATCGCCTTGAACAACACCGACTTCTCCTGGCTGTCCGGGGCGCTGGTCGCGGGTGGCGTGTACTACCTGGCGAGCCGGCGGGTCGTCGTACGGACGGCGGAGCTGAGTCTGGAGGGCCGGTGACGGTTCGGGTCCTGACGACGGGAGGCACCATCGCCTCCCGTCCCGCTCCCGACGGGTCGGTCACTGTCGCTCTGGGCGGCGCGGAGCTGGTCGAGGCCGCGCCGGTCCGGGAGATCCTGCGCAAGCACAGCTTCGCGTTCACCGGTTCGGATCTCCTGACCATCGCACGGGAGGTGCTGGCCGAGACCGCCGCCGGCGACGCGGTCGTCGTGACGCACGGCACCGACACCATGGAGGAAACGGCGTACCTGCTCGATCTCGTCAATCCGCCCGCACCGGTCGTGCTGACCGGAGCACAGCGGCACGCGGGCGAGCCGGACTCCGACGGGCCGCGCAACATCGCGGACGCCATCCTGGTCGCGGGTTCGGCGGCGGCTCGCGGCCTCGGTCCGCTGCTGGTCATGGACGGTCGGATCCACGCGGCGCGGCAGGCGGTGAAGGCACACACGCAGGCGCCGGACGCGTTCCGGTCCTTCGGCGGTCCGATCGGCGAGGTACGGCGGGACGAGGTACGGATCTGGTCGACGCCGCAGCGACCGCCTGGCTTTCCAATCCCTGCCGAACTACCTCGCGTCGACATCGTCACGTCGTACGTCGACGCCGGCGGAGAGCAACTCGCGGCCTGCCGAGCCGCGGGCGCCGCCGGCGTGGTGCTCGAGGCTCTCGGAGTCGGAAACCCTACGCCCGGCTTGCTGGCCGAGGTCCGCACTTGTCTCGACGCGGGTCTGCCGGTCGTCGTCACCAGCCGGTGCGCGGGCGGACCGACTGCAGCCGTCTACGGGTCCGGTGGTGGTGCCGATCTGAAGGCTGCCGGTGCCCTGATGGCCGGACCGCTCCCGTCGTCGAAGGCGCGCATCCTGTTGTCGGTCGCGCTCGCGTCTGCGGCCGTGCACCGCCTTCCCGAGCACTTCCGGTGAGGCTCAGATCGTCAGGACGAGCCGACCTGCCGTCCGACCGGACGATTGCCGCTCCCACGCCGCCTCGATCTCCGCCAGTGGCGCACTCTCGTAGGCGACCTTGATGCCACGTTCCAGCACCGAGGTGAGGGCGTCCCGGCGTTGCTCGGGGGTGAGCGCGTTGTTGGTGTAGCCGAGGATGCTCGCCGAGCGGCTGCGCAGGATCGCTGACGAGAACGTTGCTTCGTCTCCCGAAGCACCCCCGAGATTCACCAACCGACCACCTGGCGCCAGCAACCGCCCCGCCGCTGTCGCCACCGCGCCGAAGACCGGATCCACCACGACGTCGAAGCTGCCCTCGAGCTCGTCCGCGGCGACCACCTCGTCCGCACCCGCCCCCAACGCGCGACCCCGAGCCTCCGCAGACCGGCACACAGCAACGACACCGCTGGCCCCAAGCACCCGCGCTGCCCCGATCGCCGCCTGCCCAACAGCTCCACCGCCGCCAAGGACAAGCACCCGCTCCCCCGGTTGCAACTGAGCCCGCCAGGTCAACACCATCCACGCGGCCACCCCGGACAGACCGATCGCAGCCACCTCGGCATCCGGCACGGCCGTGTCGAGGACCACCAGATCCTCGTCCGGCACAGCGCAGTACTCGGCGAAGCTCCCGTCCCCCGGCGACATCCCGGCCGAGGTCGCGAAGAACACCCGCTCTCCGGTGCTCTCGACCACGCCGACACCCTGAACCCCTGGCACGTAAGGGATGTCCGGCGGCCCGAAGTACGACGTACCCGAAGCACACAACACATCCAGCGGTACGACGGGCGCCGCGGTGACGCGGACGATCGACTGCCCTTCCGACGGGACGGGGTCCGGGTGTTCACCGTGGACCGGTGCTTCACCGTGACCACGCAGGACTCCAGCTCGCACGGCGCTCTCCTAGGTGGCGATGTCCGGGTAGGGCAGACGCAAGTGTTCCATGGCCTTGCCGTAGGCCTTCTGGTACTCCAACGGTCCGTGGTCACGCTCGAACATCGCGATGAACAGCGTCAAGGTGAGGAACGGATGCGCGCCCATCCGGAACAGCGTCACGTGATCCTGCGCGACCAGCGCCTGCCGCTCCTCGTCGGTGAACGCAAGCCAGGTCGACTGCTCACCGGACGTGCAGTTCAGAATCCGGTTGGCCATCTCGGCCTCCCACCAGGCGACCGTCCCGGCGGCGTCCGCGCGGTACCGCTCCACCAGCTCCGGATCGCGGTCGATCGTGAAGAGGAACTTGTCCAGCAAGTACCTGCTCATGCCGGGACTCCGTTCGGGTACCAGGTGAAGTACGCCTCCATGGTGTGGAACAGGTCGAGCGAGTCGACGTGGTCGGCCTTCGCGCCGGCTCCGGCGACGCCCATCATCAGCATGAAGTCCATGAACCCGTGGGTCGCGTTGCCCGGCAGGTGCAGGCTGTCCAGCGTCACCTCGGCCAGGCAGCCCTCGATGTCACCGCTCGCGATCCAGTCGACCGCCTTCCGGTCGAACTCCGGATCGGGGCCGTGGGCACCGAACTGCCGCGGACCGCCGAGCTCCAGCGACAGGTGCCCGGTGCCGATGATCGCGACCCGCCTGTCGTCCGGCCAGGACTCGACCAGCTGCCGGATCGTCCGGCCCAGCTCGACGAACCGCTTCGGCTGCGGCAGCGGCGGCGCGAAGATGTTGGTGTAGATCGGCACGATCGGCAGGTCCGCCTGCGGCCGCAGCGTGATGATCGGGCAGGTGATGCTGTGGTCGATCCGCAGCTCGTTGCTGAAGGCAAGGTCGAAGCCGGCGTCCAGGCCGTTACGCAGGATGTGCGCGGACAGCCGCTCCTCCCCCGGCAACGTCATCCGCGGCAGCCCGAACTCGCGCTCCTCGTTGTACCAGTTCGCGTCGAAGTACGGCGCCTTGCCGACCAGGAACTGTGGCATGTTGTCCAGCCACAGCTGGTGGAAGTGGTCACTGCCGACCATCACCAGGATGTCCGGCCGGGCCTTGGTCAGGGTCTCCCGGAACGCCTCGATCTTGGCCACCCACTCGTCCGCGAACGGCGGCCGGTCGGCGCCGGTCGACGTACTCGCGCGGTAGTAGAACGGGTGGTGGGTGGAGGCGATGACCGCGACGACTGTGGCCATTGGCTGCTCCTTATCCGGTCGGGTCGACGTAGACCGCGTTGCGGTCGACGGTGAGGTAGGCGTCCATGCCGATCGGGCGGCGGCGTTCCTCGGCGAGCTGCCCGAGGAGGCCGGCGGCCCTGGCCAGCAAGGCGAATCCGCGCAGCAGCTCGACCGGCAGGCCGAGGTCGGCGAGCGCGGCGCCGCAGACGCCGGCGCCGTTCAGCGGAAGCTTGCGGCCGAGCACCTGTTCATGCACCCGCCCGATCGCCTGGAACAACAGCAGGTGCGGTCCGAGCAGCCCTTCCTCGTCCGCGATGCCGATCAGCACGGGCGTGCGCGGGTCCTGAACCTTGTGCACGGGATGCCCGAGCCCGGGAACGAACTTGCTGCCGGCCTTCGCCTGCTGCACGACTTCCAGCGCAAGTGCGTCCCAGCCGGCGTCATCGGTCGGCAGTTCCCGTCCTTCGATCGCGCGGTGCAGGAACATCCCACAGTCCTCGGTGACACCAAGGAACCGGGAGCCGCCGCCAAGCAGCCCGGCGGCGAGCGCTCCCTGCAAGGAATCAGGTGCCGACAGGTACGTCAGCCGAGCCGCGATCGCCGTCGGCGTGAAGCCGTGATCGGCCAGCGCCACCAGAACTGCCTCGAAGAGTCGGGTCTCCGACGGCGTCGGTCGGCGCAGAGCGACCAGCCAGAAGGCCAACTCGCCGAAGCCGACCTTGCCCATCAGGTCGGCCGTCAGATCCTGACCGAGCAGGCGGATCTCGTCGGCGGTCGAGGTACCGAGTGACGTGGGAAAGGTCGTCATGCCGAACGCTCCTCGTCGGTCAGCCAGCGGCGCAGCTCGGCGCCGTGCTCGTCCAGCTCCGGCGGTGGCAGCCGGTACGACGCCTGCGTCTCGGAGAACGTGATCGGGTTCCGCACGGTCGGGATGTCGCCGACCGTCACCACCGGGTCGAGGCCGATGTCCTCGGCGAAGGCGACCCCGCTGTCGATCGTGTTGATCGGCCCGCACGGGACTCCGGCGGCGATGATGTCGCGGAACCACTCCAGCTTGGTCCGGGTTCGCAGCCGCTCGACCAGCAGCGGCCGCAGGTCCTCCCGGTTCGCGGTCCGCTTCTCGTTCTGGTCGAACCGCTCGTCATCGGCCAGTTCCGGGACGCCGAGCACCTCGGTCAACCGGCGGAACTGCCCGTTGTTCCCGGCAGTGATGATCAGCTCACCGTCGGAGCACGGCAACGGCTCGTACGGGAACAGGCTCGGGTGGCTGTTCCCCATCCGCAGCGGTACGACGCCGCCCGCGACGTACGCGCTCGACTGGTTCACCAGACCGGACAGGGCGGACGACAGCAGGTTGACCTCGACGTGCTGGCCGCGACCGGTCTCGTGCCGGGCGTTCAGCGCGGACAGGACGCCGATCGTCGCGTGCAGCCCGGCCATTACGTCGAACACCGAGATCCCGGCCCGGAACGGCTCACCGTCCGGGTCGCCGGTGAGGCTCATCAGACCGGAGATGGCCTGCACGATCAGGTCGTACCCCGGCAGCACCGCCCCCTTCGGCCCACTGCCGAAGCCGCTGATCGACGCGTAGACGACCCGCGGGTTCGAGGCCGCGACCGTGTCGTAGTCCAGCCCGAACCGGGCCAGCCCGCCCGGCTTGAAGTTCTCCAGGACGACATCGGCCCGCCGGGCCAGCTCCTGCGCCGCGGCCAGGTCCTTCGGCTCCTTCAGGTCGAGCGCGATCGACCGCTTGTTCCGGTTGACCGCGAGGTAGTACGTCGAGATGCCGTCGCGGACCGGTGGCTGCCACGAGCGGGTGTCGTCACCGCCGGGCGCCTCGACCTTGACCACCTCGGCGCCGAGGTCGGCGAGCAGCATGGTCGCGTACGGGCCGGCCAGGATCCGGGAGAAGTCCGCGACCAGCAACCCGGCCAGCGGCCCGCGCGAGTCCGCCGCAGCATCGGGCACGACCTCACTCCTTCCGGACACTTGTCCGCAACTGCTCCGTCGCCTCAGTCTGCGAGCGCGGCCTTCGCCTGTCAAGGAGCGGTCAGCGAGCCCTTGACACCGCTCGGGAGCGCTCGGATAGTGACGATGGAGCCGTCGTGACCGGCATACGGACGTATGTCCGGCGAGAGTCTGGAGGGGATCATGACCATTGCCGAGACGCCGGTGGCGGGCCGGCCGGTACTACTGCGCGGCGGGACCGTGCTGACGATGGACGACAACCACACCGTGCTGACCGAGGGCGACGTACTGGTCGTCGACGACCGGATCGAGGCCGTCGGCGCGTCCCTCGACGCACCCGAGGGGACGCAGGAGGTCGACGCCCGCGGCGGAATCGTGATGCCGGGGATGATCGACACGCACCGGCACATGTGGCAGACCGCGATGCGCGCGTACGGCGCCGACTGGACGCTGACGCAGTACTTCGTGTGGTACTACCTCGAGCACGGCAAGACCTTCCGGCCCGAGGACATCCACGCCGGCAACCTGACGTCCGCGTGGGAGTCGCTCGAGGCCGGTGTCACCACCACGGTGGACTGGTCGCACGGGTTGCAGTCCGTCGACCACGCCGAGGCGGCGGTGGACGCGCTGCGGTCCGTCCCCGGCCGGTTCGTCCTTGCCTACGGCAACATTCAGGCCGGGCCGTGGGAGTGGACCGCGCAGCCGCCGGTCCGCGCGTTCCTGGAGCGGTTGCGCGACGACGACCGGCTCGGTCTCCAGCTCGCGTTCGACGTCACCGGCGACCCGTCGTTCCCCGAACGGGCCGCGTTCGAGGTGGCTCGTGAGCTCGGGCTCGGGGTGACCACGCACGCCGGGGTCTGGGGCGCGACGAACGACGACGGTATCCGGCTGATGCACGAGAACGGCTTCATGACGCCGCAGAACATCTACGTGCACGCGGCCACGCTGACCGAGGACTCCTACCAGCGGATCGCCGCGACCGGTGGCTCCGTCTCCGTCTCGACCGAGTCCGAGCAGAGCGCCGGTCAGGGCTACCCACCCACCTGGCAGGTCCGCAAGTACGGCATCCCGGTGTCGCTGTCGATGGACACCAGCGTCTGGTGGAGCGGCGACCTGTTCACCGCGATGCGTACGACGCTCGGCGCCGACCGGGCCCGCGAGCACCTCGAGGCCCACATGAAGGGCGACACCGTGACGCACAGCCACCTGCGGGCCGAGCACGTGGTCGACTGGGCCACCCGCGGTGGCGCGAAGGCGATCGGCCGGGACGACCTGGGCAGTCTCGAGCCCGGGAAGAAGGCGGATGTGGTCCTGATCAAGAACGACAACTCACCGGTGTCGTTCCCGCTGGTCAACCCCTACGGGCACGTGGCGTTCCAGGCGCAGCGTGGCGACGTCCACACAGTGCTGGTCGACGGGCGGGTGGTGAAGTCCGCGAACCAGTTGGTCGGCGTCGACCTGCCCGCCGTACGGCGGAGTGTCGAAGCGACCGTGGACTTCCTCCGCGGCGCGCTCGGCGACGAGGCGTGGGCCGGCGGGATGAACCCGGACCTGCCGAAGGACGAGGTGTTCGACAACCCGTACCAGTACACCGAGTACAAGTCCGAGTCGACGCGCGAGGCCCGCGGCACGATGTTCGGCGAGTGACCTCAGTAGGCTGCGACGGTACGTCGTACGACGGGAGGCAGGAACTGATGGCAGGACGTGGCGCGGGCCCGGATTTCGTCGAGTCGCTGGCTCGCGGGCTTGACGTGCTCGCCTGCTTCGACGCGAACCACCGCGCCATGTCGCTGTCCGAGGTGGCGGCAGCAGCCGGGCTGGCCCGGCCGACGGCCCGCCGGCTGCTGCTGACGCTGGAGGAGCTCGGGTTCGTCCGGTCGACCGACGGCTCGTTCCAGCTCACCCCGAAGGTGCTGACGCTCGGCATGGCGTACGTCGGCGCCCTCGGGCTGTGGGACATCGCGAAACCGCACCTCGAAGCGCTGGTCGCGCGCACCGGCGAGTCGTCGTCGATGGCGCAGCTCGACGGCTCCGACATCGTCTACGTCGCCCGGGTGTCGGTGCCGAAGATCATCGCGCTCCGGGTCGACATCGGCACTCGCTTCCCGGCCGCCCAGACGTCCCAGGGCAAGGTGTTGCTCGCCGCCCTCTCCCCCGCCGAGCTAGCGGACACCCTCGCGTTGCCGAGCCGGGCAGGTCTCCCGCCGTACATCGGCCGGACCGCCGACCAGCTGCGCGACGAGCTGACGGAGATCCGCGCCCGCGGCTGGGCCCTGGCCGACGAGGAGCTCGCCCCCGGCGTCCGCTCGGTCGCCGCCCCGGTCCGCGACGGCACCGGAACCGTCCGCGCCGCCATGAACGTCACCGTCCACGCCGCCGAAACCACCACCGACAAACTCCTGCACGACTTTCTCCCCCTCCTCCTCCGCACCGCCGGCGACGTCAGCGCCGAATGGGCCCTGTACCAATCGCGCCCCCACCACGAACTCCCGCAGCCCACGCGCGAATCGTCAGCTTGAGCGGATCAGCGCCTCGAGCGTGTCGATGCCGATGGCAATGGCTTCCTCGTCGATGTCGAAGGTCTCGCTGTGGTGCGGTCCGGGGCTCGACGCGCCGACCATGACGTAGGCGCCCTGGCCGCCGCGTGCCTGGACGTGCCTGATCAGCAGGTTGGCGTCGTCGCTGCCGGCCAGCGTCTGGGTCCGGATCACGTCGGCGACCGATGGCTGAGCGGTGGCGGCCGCGACGACGCGGTCGATCAGTTCGTCGTCGGGTGCGAGGGTGGCGGACTGACCCATCACCGCGATGTCCGCGTCGACGCCTTGGGCGGCCGCCGTACCGGCGACGATGGAGCGGATCCGGTCGACCAGCTCGTCGACGACGGTGTCGTCGGTCGCGCGGGCCTCGCAGGTCATCACGGCCGAGGACGGGACGATGTTCACACCGTCACCGGCGACCAGGGTGCCGACGTTCAGCCGGGTGTCCGCGGAACTGAAGCGCGGCACGGCCATGATCGCCAGTGCAGACATCGACGCCGCGAGCAACGCGTTGCGGCCGGCCTCCGGTGCGCCCGCTGCGTGCGACGCCCTGCCGTCGAAGTTGACCTTCAGCTTGCGGGTTGCCATGCCACCGGTGAAGCTGCCGATCACCGTGCCGGCCGGCATCCCGCCAGCCAGGTGGATCGCGAGCATCCGATCGATGCCGTCGGCAACACCGGCGTCGATCATCGTCTGCGCGCCCCGGACCCCTTCCTCAGCGGGCTGGAACAGCACCCGCAGCGATCCGGCGAAGTCGTGGTCGGCCAGGCGGTGCAGGAGGCCGACACCGATGGTCGCGTTCGCGTCGTGGCCGCAGGCGTGCATGGCGCCGTTCGTCGCGGCGAACCCCTGCGCCGCCGGGAAGTGGTCCGGATCGGCGGACTCGCGCATCGGTAGCGCGTCGACGTCCACCCGCAGTCCCCATACCGGCCCCGGTCGATTTCCGGCGAGATCCACCACCAGGGCGGTGCCGTTCTCCCGGAAGTACCGCGCCCGCTCCGCCGCCGTCCCCGCCGCGACCGCGGCCGCCTCCCACCGATCCAACGTTTCCGGAGCCGGGTAGTCGACGACGGCCGAGAGGTCGTGCGCCTCCTTCCCGGTCCGCACCGCGACCGGCAAGCCCGCGATCGCTCGCTCGATCCGGGCCGCGGTGCCGATCTCGGCGAACGCGGGCTCGGCGTTGCGGTGCAGTTCCCGGCGCAACGCACGGAGCTGCTCGAACTCCACTCCAGACCTCTTTCCCTAGCTTTCCCTGGGCGAAAACGTTCGCTCAGGGTAGGGAGAGGTACGGCGATCTACTGCCGGATCCCGGAAAGTCGGCACGAAACCGCACGATCCGGCCCGGGTGCTGCACGAAGTCAGTCCTCGAAGACCGGCTGGCTGCTGACCGGGACGTAGCGCAGCCGCCGGCTGTCCAGGTCGAGGATGTACCCGGTCCGCTTGGCGATCCGCGGCACGATCCAGCGGTCCTTGATCAGCACCCGCGGGAAGACCGCGCCGAGTTTGCTCTCGATCTCGTCCAGTTCCTGCAGGTTGTGCAGCCAGAGGAACACCGCCAGGTTCGCCTCCCCGGTCACCGACGCGCAGAACCGGACCTGGTTCAGCTGCCGGAACGACGCTACGATGCGCTCCAGATCGGGGTGCTGGACGTTCAGCCACAACACCGCTCCGGCCGACCAGCCGAGTAGCGTGTGCGCGAAGTCGACCCGCCAGCGCACCCAGCTCGCGGCCAGCAGCGCGTCGATGTCGCGCGACAGCACCGGCAGCGACCGTCCGAGCTCACGTTGCAGCTCGGCGGTGGTCCGCCGTACGTCGGTGCCGAGCGCGTCGATGATGTCGCGGTAGGCGGCCTTGCGTTCGACCGGCGGATCGGACGGCCGCAGGTGATGCAGGGCCTTCACCTGGTCCTCGGCGAGCGCCTGCAGCCGCCAGCCCGAGCCCTCGAGGAAGATCGTCCGCAGGTAGTGGGTCCGAGTGCCGACGATGCCCGGCGTCACCGCGATGTTCTCGTCGATGTAGCGGTCCATCGACAACAGGCTGTGCGTCGAGATCATGATGTAGAGATCACGCGGCCCGGACGTGCAGTGCACGCTGAAGATCGGCCCCTGCCGGGCCAGCTCGGCGATCACGTCCCCGCGCCGCCCCGGCGCACAGCGGATCTCGACCAGCGCGGAGACGGTCGGCTCCTGGGAGCGCGCGCCGGCGCCCTCGAAGCAGCTCGTCCACACCTTCCGGTCCTTGGTCAGTGTCGACCAGCGGCGCGAGATCGTGGACGGGTCCACCCGCAGGATCCGGCCCAGCTGCGCCCAGGAGACCCGGGGATGGATCTGCAGCGCGTTGATGATCTGCAGATCCAGTGTGTCGACCATGTCCAGCATCATGCGCCCGGATACCGCACCGCTCCAGTGATCGTGCAGCAGCCGGTCCGCTGAGCGGAAAAGCGGGTTCCGGACGGCCCGGTACGGCGTGAATCCGTGCAACGGCCGTAACGCCACGGAAAGGGGCCGAGCGGGCCCGGCGGGACGAGATCGTGCAGCCGGGCGCGGGTTTGGCCCAATTCCTTGCGCAGTCGGGTCCGGACCACCTGGAACCGGCGGACGCGGTCCTACGCTCCACGCCATTGTTCTCCTGGCCCTGTTGGAGGAGCCGTGTTACGTCAATCTGCTGTTCCCCTGGCGCTGGTCGCCGCGGTCGGCCTGGCTGTCGCCGGATGTGGTGGCCCGGCGAGCTCCGAGTCGCGCGACACGCTCAGCATGTCGCTGAACACCGACCCGGCGACCTTCGACCCGGCGCTGGCCAAGGGCGGCGACGACTACACCGTGGCCCGGTTGCTGTTCGACACCGTGGTCCGCAAGGACGAAGGCAACACGCTGGCGGGCGGGATCGCGTCGGAGTGGAAGGCGATCGACGCGGCGAACTACTCGTTCACCATCCGCGACGGGCTGAAGTGCTCCGACGGCAGTGCGATCACCCCGTCGGTGGTGGCGTCGTCGCTGACCCGCTTCGCCGCGAAGGACACCGGGTCGTCGGGTCGCACGCTGGCGATGGGCTCGGCCACCGCGACGTTCACCGCGGACGACCAGGCCGGCACGGTCAAGGCGAAACTGTCCAAGCCGTGGTCGGACTTCCTCACCGGGCTGACCCTGCCGCAGGCCGGCATCGTCTGCCCGGCAGGGCTGAAGGATCTGAAGGGGCTGGCCGCCGGCACTGTGCAGGGCGCGTTCTCCGGCCCGTACACGTTGACGTCGTCGCAGGCGGCGGTGTCGTACCAACTGACGCTGCGCGACGGCTACGACGCCTGGCCGAAGTTCGCGAAACCGCTCGACGGCAAGCCCGCCAAGCAGCTGAACCTGATGCCGATCACCGACATGGCCACCATCGCCACCCAGATGCTGTCCGGCAGCCTGGACGTCGGCGGCGTGAACGACGAGAACGTGGTCCGGTTCGCCGACAACAGCCAGTTCACCAGTACGACGGCCGCGAACACGACGACGTACCTGCTGTTCAACGAGCGGCCGGGCACGGTGTTCGCCGACCGGCCGGACCTGCGCACGGCCGTGGCGCAGGCGATCGACGCGCAGGCCTTCAGCGACATCATCAGCGGCAAGCGCGGTACGACGATCGCCACCGTCGGGTCGGACAAGGTTGCCTGTGTCAACACCGACAAGGCGCAGCTGGTCGCCCAGAACGCAGCGGCAGCCAAGGCGAAGCTGACCGGCGTCAAGTTCCGCGTCGTCGGTACGACGCTGCTCCGCGGCGGGAACGAGTACATCGGCGAGGCGCTCCGCAAGGCCGGCGCGAACGTCACGGTCAGCTCGCTCGACAACGCGAACTGGGCCACCGTGACAGCGGCCGGCGGAAAGGACTGGGACATCAACGTCCAGGGCGACAACAACCAGCTCGGCACGCTGACGTCGTCGCTGCTGCGGGTGATGGGACCGGCGACCGAGGACGGCGGCCGGAACAAGATGGGCCTGGTCAACGGCGACGGCTACGGCTACGTCCAGAAGGCGATGAGCGAGGTCGACAAGTCCGCGCAGTGTGCCGCCCTGCAAGGCGCGCAGAAGTCGTTCCTCCAACGGGTCGACGCGATCCCGCTGGCCGTGCTGCCCACCACCGTCATCACCGCGAGCGGCGTGAGCATCCGGCAGTTCGACGACTACATCGACCCGGCCACGGTCCGGATCGCCGGTTAGGCCTGTCATGGTTCACGCCGAGGCACTCGCCGAACGCCGTACCACGTCGCCCTGGCTGCACTTCGCCGTACGACGGCTGGCCGGGCTGGCCGCGATCTTCGCCGTCCTGCTGGTGGTGTCGTTCCTGATCGTCCAGCTGATCCCGGGCGATCCGGCGGCGGGACTGGCCGGCGCGAACGCCGACCTGGCCGACATCGAGCGGGTCCGGCAGCAGCTCGGGCTCGACCAGCCGTTGTGGCAACGGTTCACCGACTACGCCGGCGGCGTGCTGTCCGGTGACCTGGGGACGTCGTTCATGTACCGGCAGCCGGTGCTGACGATCATCGAGAACCGGCTGCCGTTCACCGCGACCGTCGCGCTGGCCGGGATCGCGATCGTGCTGCTGGTCGCGATCCCGCTGGGCATGCTGATCGGGGTGCTGACCCAGGGTGGGCGGCGGAAGTGGCTGGACACCGGGTTCGGGTTGGTCACCGGCTTCCTCGACTCGGTGCCGGGCTACGTGATGGCGACGTTCCTGGTGGTGATGTTCGCGCTCGGGATCGGCGTGCTGCCGCTGTTCCCGCCCGCCTACACGCCGCGGTTCGGGTCGGCGTCGTTCGTGCTGCCGATCGCGGCGATCGTGATCGGCCCGATCTGCACGGTGTCCCGGGTGGTGCGGCGGGAGACGGCCGTTGTGCTCGGCAACGACTATCTGCGGACCGCGCGCGGCTGGCGGTTGCCGGCCTGGAAGCGGTACGTGAAGTGGGCGCTGCCGAACCTGCTGACCAGCACGCTCACGGTGAGCGGGCTGGTGCTGACCGGGCTGATCGGCGGCGCGGTCGTGATCGAGTCGGTCTTCGCGCTCCCTGGTCTGGGCAGCGGCATCATCAAGGCGATCCTCGACCGGGACTACCCGGTCATCCAGGCCATGGTGATCGTCATCGGCATGATCGCGGCGCTCATCAACCTGCTCGTCGACGTCCTGCTCGGCCTGATCGACGAACGAACCCTCGGAGGCTCCCATGGCGCGGCGTAGGAACCTCGGGCTCGGCATCGGGCTGAGCCTGCTGGGCGTGATCGTCGTGGTCGCCGTCCTCGCGCCGTTCCTGCTCACAGCCGGAGCGGACGAACTCGGTCCGCGGTTCGCCCCTCCGTCGGGCGATCACTGGCTCGGGACCGATGCTGCCGGTCACGACGTACTGCTGCGGAGCCTGGTCGCGACGCGACTCACGTTGCTGATGACCGTCGCCGCGACTGCGATCGCAGTTGGACTCGGCATCCTCCTCGGCACCGGTGTCTGGCTGCTGCCGCCGCGACTGCGGGAGCTCTGCCTGCGCGCGATCGACGCGATGGTCGCGTTCCCCGGGCTGCTGCTCGCGCTCGTGGTGGCGGCGGTGCTTGGCGCGGGCGGCTCGTCGGCGGTGATCGCGATCGGGCTGGCCGGCATTCCGTACTTCGCGCGTCTCACCGGGAACCTGGCGGCGAAGGTGTCGCAGCAGGAGTTCGTCTCGACCGCACGACTGCTCGGTGTGCGTCCGGCTCGGATCGCGTTTCGGCATCTGCTGCCGAACATGTCGGAGCCGTTGCTGGTGCTGTCCGCGTCGACATTCGCCGCCACCCTGACCGCGATCTCGGCGCTGTCGTTCGTGGGACTCGGTGTGCAGTCACCGTCGTACGACTGGGGAAAACTCCTCAACGAGGCGTTGCCGTCACTGCTGTCGGACCGGCCGTTCCAGCTCGTCGGTCCGGCGGTGCTGATCGTGGTCACCGGGCTCGCCGCGGTGCTGATCGGCGACGGCCTCGCGGCGACCGCCAGCCCGCGTGCCGGCCGGACTGCTTCAAGTGGCGCCACCGAGCGAGCCAGCCAGGGCACTCCTCGGGACGGCTATCTCGTCGACGTGCAGGATCTGGCCATCTCGTGTGACGGCAAGCCGTTGGTGAAAGGGATCTCGTTCGGGATCAAGCCCGGTGAGATCCTCGGCATCGTCGGCGAGAGCGGCTCGGGCAAGACGCTGACCGCGATGTCGCTCGCCCAACTGCTGCCGGACGGCCTGGCCTCGACCGCGACCCGGATGACGATCGGCGACCTGGACCTGCTCGGCCCGGTGCCGCCCAGCCTGCTGGCGCAAACGGTCGGCCTCGTCTACCAGGACCCGGGCTCGACCTTCAATCCCGCGCTCCGGATGGGGACGCAGCTCACCGAAGTACTGCGCACTCACCGGCGACTCGGTCGGCACGAGGCCAGGCGCCGCATCCTCGACGCACTCCGCGTGGTGCGGCTGACCAAGCCCGAGCAGCGCCTCAAGCAGCATCCGCACGAGCTGTCCGGCGGGATGCGGCAACGCGCGATGATCGCGGCGGCGCTCGCGACCGAGCCGCGACTCCTCATCGCCGACGAGCCGACCACCGCGCTCGACGTGACCGTCCAGGCCGAGATCCTGCGCGAGCTGAAGCGGCTGAACAGCGAGTTCGGGACGTCGATCATGGTCATCTCGCACGACCTCGGCGTGGTCCGCGCGTTGTGCCACCGGGTCGTCGTGATGTACCAGGGCGAGCTGGTCGAGGAGATCGAGGCCGGCCGGCTCTCGCCCGGTTGCGTCCAGCACCCCTACACCAAGGCCCTGCTCGAGGCCACCCCCGAACTCACCCTGGAGAATGCGCATGGCTGACGAGACGCCGGCCATCGAGGTCCGCGACCTCGAGGTCGGCTACGGCTGGGGCCGCAGGACGACGCGGGTCCTGCACGGCATCACCCTGGACGTTGCCAAGGGCAACACAGTGGCGGTCGTCGGCGAGTCCGGCTCGGGCAAGTCGACGCTGGCCAAGACCTTGGTCGGAGCGGTCCGCCCGTCCGCGGGTACCGTGACGATCGGTGGGCTCGACGTCACGGCGGCCCGCGGCGCCCGCCGTACGGCGATGCGGCGCAGCGTCCAGCTGATCCCGCAGGACCCGTACTCCTCACTCGACCCGCGACGGACCATCGGCGAGGCGCTCGCCGAGGCGGTCGACCCGCGCCGGGCGAACGTGGGCCGGCACCGCGACCAGATCGTGCAGTGGCTGGAGACGGTCCGGATGCCGGCCGACACCCTGGACCGGTACCCGCACGAGCTCTCCGGCGGCCAGCGGCAGCGCGTCGCGATCGCCCGCGGCCTGATCGTCCGGCCGGAGGTGGTGATCGCCGACGAGATCACCTCCGCGCTCGACGTCTCGGTCCAGGCCGAGATCCTGCGGCTGATCGCCCGGCTGCGGGTCGAGCTGGGCCTGACCATGGTGTTCATCTCGCACAACCTGGCCGTCGTCCGGCAGGTCAGCGACGAGGTCGTGGTGCTGTACCGCGGCGAGGTGGTCGAACACGGACCGGCCGCTCAGGTGTACGGCGATCCGCAGCACGAGTACACCCGCACCCTGCTCAACGCCGTCCCCGGTGCGCCGGGTTTCGACATCGAGCCCCGACGGCGGGAGGTCGCATGAGGTTCGTCAACGCCGACATCATCGACGGCACCGGCGCCGCCCCGATCCGGGGTGGCGTCCTCGACATCACCCCCGATGGCCGGATCGGCTTCGTCGGTACGGCGGCCGCCGCGCCACCGATCGCGGTCGGCGCCGAGTTGCGCGATCTGCGCGGCAAGACGCTGCTGCCCGGGTTCATCGACTGTCACGTGCACCTCGGGTTCAACCTGGCCGACGGTCCGTTCCACGTCGTACAGAACGATCCGGCGCTGGTGGTGCTCGAGTCGGCGGCGCGGATCCGGGCGACGCTCGACGCCGGGGTCACGACCGCGCGTGATCTCGGCGGCCTGACACTCGGGTTCCGGGAGGCGATCGAGCGTGGGCTGATCGGGGGACCGCGGCTGCAGCTCGCCGTACGTCCGATCAGTCACACGGCGGGTCATGGCGACATGCACTTGCACGGCGGGCACGTCGTACCCACGCTGCCCGGGATGATGGAGCTGGCGGACACTGTCGACGAGGTTCGGAAGGCTACGCGGCGGGTGCTGCGCGACGGCGCCGACCTGGTGAAGATCTGCACGACGGGTGGGATGGGCAGCCGGCACGACCAGCCTGATGACGAGGGGCTGCGGCTGGACGAGGTTCGCGGGATTGTCGACGAGCTCGACCGGCACGGTGGCCGGGCGGTGGCCGCGCATGCCCAGGGGCGCAAGGGCATTCTGACCGCGCTCCGGGGCGGGGTCAGGAGTGTCGAGCACGGCTACGGCATCGATGACGAAGGGCTCGACCTGCTCGGTGAGCGCGGGACGTTCCTGGTGCCGACGCTGTCGACGGTGTTCGCGATCGACCAGGCGACGATGCCGCCGTACCACTACGCCAAGAAGGTGAAGTGGTCGGAGCTCACCAAGGAGAACATCGGCAACGCGATCGCCCGGGGCGCACGCATCGCCCTCGGCACGGATGCCGGGGTCTGCCCGCACGGCGAGAACCTGCGCGAGCTCGATCACCTGGTCCAGCTCGGCATGTCCCCGCTGGCGGCGATCGTGTCCGGCACCCGGAACGGCGCGGAGCTGCTCGGTATCGCGGACCAGGTCGGCACCCTGCGGCCCGGTCTGCTCGCCGACGTCGTCGTGACCGACGCCGACCCGCTGCGGGAGATCAAGGCGCTGGGCGACCCGACCCGGATCCAGCTGGTGGTCACGGGCGGCCGGGTGGTCAAGGACCTGACGTGACGGTTCGGTGAGCGGAACGACGGGCTGCGCGATCTCGGGTTGGTTTTGGAGGATCAGGTATGGGTTCCGGTGCGGCGGTGTCGTTCCACGGGATCGTCGCGCAGCGGGCCGAGGCCCGGCCGGACGACGAGCTCGTGCGACTGGTCGGCTCGCCGTGGTGGACGGCCGCGGCGCTGTGGGAGCGGTCGCTGGCGATCGCCGGCGGGCTGTCAAGGTACGTCGCGCCTGGTGCGGCGGTCGCGACGTGCCTGCCGCCGGGACCGGAAGCCATCGCGGTCACGACGGCGATCTCGGCGCTCGGAGCTGTCGAGCTGCCGCTCAGCCCTGATCTGGACGAGCAGTGGGTCCGCACGCTGAAGAAGACAACCGACTGCGCGACCGAGGTCAGGAACGAATTCGGTCGCATTGTGGTCGGCGACGGCGTGCTGCTGGACGACTTGGTCGCCGACGGGCGGCGGGTCTCGCCCTACCGGAGTGCGCCTGGCGATCCGGCGGCCGTGATGACGACCTCGGGGACGACCGGGCGCGTGAAGGGCGCCCTGCTGCCGGTGGCTGCTGGTCCGGGCCAAGCGGCTCGCGTCCAGCGCGCCATGCAGTACGACGCGTCCGACGTGCTCTACAGCTTCTTCTCCTGGCAGCACATCAACGCCCGCCACGCGGCCTTCCTCCCCGCGGTCCTCTCCGGCGCACGACTCGTAATCAGCCCCCGCTTCTCGGCGTCCGGCTTCCTCGACACCGTCCGGGCCGAGGGCATCACGGCCTTCAACTTCATGGGCGCCGTCTCCGCGCTCCTGCTCCGCCAACCCCCGTCGGACCGTGACCGCGATCACCTGATCCGGCGAGCGTACGGCGGGCCGGCGCCCGAGCACCTGTTCCAGGCAATGCAGGACCGCTTCGGCATCACGCTGCTCCAGGCCTATGCCTGCACCGAGTTGGGCGACGTGGCAACGACGTACGCGGGCGACGTCCGTCCAGGCGCCGCCGGCCGACCGGTGCCCGAGTACGAGCTGAGGATTGCCGGCAATCAGCTGCTCGTGCGCCCGCAGCACCCGCATCTCACCTTCATCGAGTACGTCGGTGACCCCGAGGCGACCGAACGAGCCTGGCGTGGCGGCTGGTTCCACACCGGTGACCAGGTGCGGCTGGACGATGGCTGGCTGTACTTCGAGGGCCGCAGCGCGGACGTCGTACGGCGGCGCGGTATCAACATCTCGCCCGACGCGGTCGAGGACGCCATCGCGACCATGCCCGGCGTCGCCGAGGTCGCCGTGGTCGGTGTGCCGTCCGAGTACACCGAGGACGAGGTGCTCGCGATCGTCGTACCTCAGCCGGGCCGAGTGATCGAGCCGGCCGACGTACGGCGACATTGCACCGGCCGACTGCCACGGCACGCATTCCCCCGCTTCGTCAGCGTCGAGCAGTCGCTGCCGCGCACCACCAACCTGAAGGTGTCCAGGGCTGAGCTGCGGTCCCGCGGCCTGCCGCCTGACGCCTGGGACGCCGAAATGGAGAATTCATGACCCGGGTACTCGATCTGACCGACGATCTGGCGCGCTCGGCCGGCCGGTTGTTCGTCGGCCTCGGCGCTGACGTCATCCGGATCGAGAGCGAGCGAACGACCGACCGCGCGGATCGCCTGCACTGGCACGCGGGTCAACGGGTGCTCCACGTGCCCGACGACGACCAGTTGGGCGCCGTACTGAGTCGTCTGCTTCCCGACGCGGACGTCGTCCTCGAGTCCGGGCCGCTCGACCGGCTGCGCACGCTGAAACGACGCGGACCCGACTGGCAACATCTGGTGCATGTCGTCGTGACGCCGTTCGGGACGTGGGGAGGGTGCAAGGCTTGGCAGGCGGACGATGTCGTCGCGACCGCCGCCGGCGGGATGGCTTGGCTCGGCGGTACGCCCGGCGAGGCGCCCGAGCCACCACCGCGCGCCCAAGCCGGCCAGTTGGCGGGCACGCACGCTGCCATCGCGGCCATGCTCGCCCTACTCGCCCGGCAGCGGACCGGGGTCGGTCAGCTCGCCGAGATCTCGGTCCAGGAGGCGGTGGCCGCGACGCTGGAGACCGGCGCGATCTCATGGATCCACGCCGGCACGATCCCGGGCCGGACGTCGGGGGTGTACGGCCACGTCGCGCATCGTGTGTTCGCTGCCAAGGACGGCCACGTCGCCGGTGGCTACTCGGGACCGAACCGGATGTGGGACGACCTGCTGGCGTGGATGGCCGAGGAAGGTGAGGCGGCCGACCTGACCGAGGAGCGGTGGCAGGACGCGACGTATCGCTGGCAGCATCGCCCGTACGTCGACGACGTGGTCGGAGCGTTCGTTGCCCGGCGCACCGCGGACGAGATCGCCACCGGGGCGCGCGACCGCGGGTTGCCTTGGGCAAAGGTTGCCGCGCCGGCCGACGTACTGCAGAACCCGCAGTTGCTGGATCGCGGGTTCTTCCTGGACATCGAGACGTCCGACGGCCCGGTCCGGAATGCCGGCTTCCCGTTCCGGGCGCGATCTGGTCGGTTGAAAGAGCCGCAGGATGTGGACGCGTCCGTCAGCTGGCTCGACCGCGAGCGCACACCGCTACGACGCCGTACCGGTCGTGGCCGTGGCGCGGCGTTGGACGGCGTGCGGGTGCTCGATCTGACCTGGGTGCTGGCAGGACCGTACGCGACGAAGATCCTGGCCGAGCACGGCGCCGACATCGTCAAGGTCGAGTCGCGGCACCGGCAGGACCCGACCCGGTTCGCGCCCTCGATGCGGCTGCGTCCGGAGGCGACGTACGACGACAGCGGCTACTTCCTCAACTTCAACCGGAACAAGCGCAGCCTCGCGCTCAACCTCCGCACCCCTGAGGCCCAGGAGCTCCTGCGGCAACTGGCCGCGACGGTCGACGTGGTGATCGAGAACTTCAGCCCCGGCGTGCTCGACCGCTGGGGTCTCGGCTACCCGCGACTGCGAGAACTCAACCCGAACGTCGTGCTCGTCTCGATGGCCGGGGTCGGGCAGACCGGTCCGTGGCGTACGGCGGTGACGTTCGCGGACACGTTGGCCGCGATGTCCGGGCTGACCTTCGAGACCGGACAGCCGCCGCAGGGCCTGACCTTCGGCCTCGGTGACATGGTGGCCGCCAACGCAGCCACCCTCGCCACGTTGGACCTCCTCCATCGAGGCGAGGGCGGCCACGTCGACCTGTCCCAACTCGAAGCCATGGCCGCCCACCTCGGCCCGGCACTGCTCGAAACCCAACCGCGAAAGGTTGCCTCGCGCATCCTCCGGACCGCCGGCGACGACCGCTGGATCGCTATCGGCGCAACGACAGACGACCTAGCGTCAACTCTCGGAACAACCGGCCTCGCTGCGTTCGTTGCCGAGCAAGACGCAGACGCTCTCGCCGAGCATCTACAGGCACTCGGCATCCCCGCCTACCCCGTACGCGACGGCCGCGACCTGGTCGACCACGACCCTCAACTAGCCGCCGGCGGCTTCTACCAAGAGCTCGACCATCCACTAGCCGGCACGGTGGCCCACGAGGGCGTGGTCGCCCACCTGCACAGCACCCCCGGCGGCCTGTGGCAACCCGCTCCGCTCCTCGGCCAGCACACCGACGAACTCCTGACCGACCTCCTCGGCCTCTCCCCCGAACGCCTCGCCACCCTCCACGACGAAGGAGTCCTCGAATGAAGGACGGCTTCCAGATCCGGTACGACGGACCGGTCGCGACCCTGGCCATCGACAACGGGCCGGTCAACACCGTGGATCCGGGACTGATCGAGCGGCTGATCGACCGGCTGCCGGCGCTGACCGACGATCCCGAGGTCCGGTGCATCGTGATCCGGGGCAAGGACAAGGTGTTCGTCGGTGGCGCCGACATCACCGTGATGCGGCGGCTGGAACCGGCGACGTACCGGGCGATGCGGCGCTGGGTCGAGGTGCAGCGCGCACTGGAGCTCGCGCCGAAGCCGGTGATCGCCGCGCTCAACGGGCATGCGCTCGGTGGCGGCGCCGAGCTGGCGCTGGCCTGCGACCTGCGGATCCTGCATGCGCGCGCGACCTTCGGGTTCCCCGAGACGCGGCTCGGCATCTTCCCGGGGGCGGGCGGTTCGCAGCGGCTTCCCCGGCTGATCGGGCCGCACCGGGCCAAGCGGCTCATCATCGACGGCACCCGGCTGACCGCGGACGAAGCACTCGCACACGGCCTGGTCGACCTCGTGGCCGGCGACGACTTCGACGTCGTGGTCGACCGGGAGGCGACCCGGCTCGCGGCGTTGCCGACCGCAACGATCGGCTTGGTGAAGCAGGTCGTCGACCGGGGCTGGGGGTTGCCGATCGACGAGGCGATGGCGGTCGAGGAGGAGTATGTCCTGCGCAACCTCGAGCTCACGGACGCAGCCGAAGGACTGCAGGCGTTCCTGGACAAGCGCCCACCTGCCTTCACCGGTCGCTAGTTGATCTGGCTGGCCACCTTGCGGGTCACTTCCATCAGCGCGGTCGCGTACTTGGCGGTGTCGGCGCGGAACGTAGGCGCGGTGATGGACAATGCTCCCAGCAGCAACTCGGTGCTCCCGAACACCGGGACGGCCACCGAGCAGTAGCCGATCGCCGTCTCCTCGAACTCGGTCGAGAAGCCGGCCTCGCGCACCTTCCGGAGCTGTTCGCGCAGGATGCCCGGCAGCGAGATCGTCGACGGGGTCAGGCGCTCCAGCGGGCGCGCGAGTACCTCCTCCAGCAGGGTCGGGGCGGAGTACGCGAGAAAGACTTTGCCGGTCGCGGTGCAGTGCAACGGCAGCCGACCGGCGATCCGCGACGGTTTGGTGGCCTGCGGACTGGGGCTGATCTTCTCCAGGAACAGCACCTCCAGGCCGTCACGCACCGCGAGATGGACGGTCTCCTTGGTGGCGTGGTGCAGGTTCTCCATGAACGGCCGGACGGCGTCGCGCAGCACCCGGAACCGCGGCACCCGGGATCCCAGCTCGAAGGCCCGCATCCCGAGCCGGTATTCCGCACCAGACCGCTCCAGCATCCCCCACTCGAGCAGCTCCTGGGCGAGCCGGTGCACGGATGCTTTGGAGATCCCGGTCCGGCGGGACAGCTCGGACAGCGAGACGTCGGTGTCGTCGAGCTGGAAGGCCTCCAGGATCAGCCGGGTCTTGCCCAGCACACTGTTCGCCCCGTCCCCGAGGCCTTCGCCGTACCGGCGCGGACTCACGTCTGCCACAACAGCACAGTACGCATGCCGTCAGTTGATCTGGTGCGTCAGCGCAACCTTCCGGCTCACGTCGGTCAGCGCGACCGCGTACTTCGCGCACTCGGCGCGGAAGGTCGGCGCGGTGATCGACAGCGCCCCGAGCAGCAGCCCGCTACTGCCGAACAGTGGCACCGCCACCGAGCAGTACCCGATGACCGTCTCCTCCAACTCCACTGCGTGACCGGCCGTGCGGATCTTACGCACCTGGTCCCGCAGCGCCCCCGGCATGATCACGGTCGACGGGGTCAGCCGTTCGAGCGGCCGGGCGAGTACGTCGTCCAGCACGGAGGGCGGCGAGTAGGCGAGCAGGATCTTGCCGGTCGCGGTGCAGTGCAACGGCATTCGGCCGGCGATCCGGGACGGTCGCGCGGCCTGCGGTCCGCCGGCGATCTTCTCCAGGTACAGCACCTCGAGCCCATCCAGTACGGCGAGATGCACGGTCTCCTTCACGGCGTAGTGCAGGTTCTCCATGAACCGCCGTACCTCGTCCCGCAGCACCCGGAACCGGGGCACCCGTGACCCCAGCTCGAACGCCCGCATCCCGAGCCGGTACTCGGCGCCGGACCGTTCGAGCATCCCCCACTCCAGCAGCTCCTGCGCCAACCTGTGCACGGACGCCTTGGAGATCCCGGTCCGGCGGGACAACTCGGACAGCGAGAGGTCGAGCTCGTCGATCTGGAACGCCTCGAGGATCAGCCGGGCCTTGCCGAGCACACTGTTCGCGCCGGCGCCGAGGCCCTCGCCGTACGGTCGGGTCCGTGGCACGTCCATCTCAGCCTCCTTCGACCAGCAGCACGGTCCGGACCAGAATCTCGACCAGCCGCCGCATCTCCCTCAGGTCGGCCAGGTTCATCCCCGCGGTGAAGTCCGGCGGGTCACCAGCCGGCGTGGCCGGGACCTTCGGCATCCCGACCCGCGCGGTCGGCACTCCGCGCATCCGCAGGATGTTGGCGTCGGTCGCGCCGCTGTTCTGGGCGATCGGCACGTGCGCCTCCGCTGCGACAGCCTCCCAGGCGGCAACCGCCGCCCGCACGATCGGTGCGTCCGGAGACGTGTGGGACGCGGGCACGGCCGCCACCTGCTCGACCCGCAGGTCCGCGCCCAGCTTCTCGACCTCGGCTCGCACTTCGCGGGTGACGGCAGCGGCTGTCTGCTCTGTGGTGATCCGCAGATCGAGCCTCAACCGAACCTGCGCGGGAGTCGACGCTGCCAACCGCTCAGATCCACCGGTAATCGACGACACGATTCCCTGCGGACGCATCGTGCCGGTCTCGTGCCGGACGGCGTAGTCCTCCAGCCACTCCTCGAGGTGGGCGGCCACCTCACCAGCGCGTACGACGGCGTTGTGGTACGGCAACCGGTGCCGGCTGCCGGCGTACGTGTGGATACCGGGCACGAGCACGTCCAGCCACACCAGCCCGACCTCCTCGTGGGAGACGTTCCAGCCGGGCTTGGCGATCACCGCATGGTCGGTGGTGAAGCCGCGTTCGAGCAGGAAGGCGGCGCCTACTCCATGACCGGTGTTCTGCCGGCCGCTGTCGAGCGCGAAACTCGGCATCCCACCCGCGCCGAACCCGCCGACGACGTCGCCGGCCAGGTGCACACCGGACGCCGCCAGCGCCTGCAACGTGACGAGCACACAGGCCGCATGCCCTTTCGGGTTCCCGGCGCCCAGACCCTCCACAAGGTCGCCGTGCCGCACCGCCCGCGGCACCATGTCGGGCCGCATCGCGAGCGCCGCCGACGGTACGTCGTACGCCGGATCGCCGGTGGTGAACGTGTCGAGCGGTGCGTAGAGCAACGTGGACGGACCGTTGCCACCGGCCACCATACCGACGGCGTTGGCCTGCCGGTCGTCGAGCGGTTGCAGCAGCGCCGGGACCCCGTGCGTTGTCAGATCGTCGACAATCCACTGGGCGACAACTGCCTCGGATCCGGTCGGGCTCGGGATGTCGACGATCCCGCCGATCGCCTCCGCGAGGCGATCGCGGGTGACGTACTCCAGCACCCGGGCCACCGCGTGCTCGGTCGTCATCGTCAGCTCCCCGGCAGAATCACCGCGCGGCCGCGGAGACCACCGGTAGCCAGCAGGTGCAGGGCCTTCGGCGCGTCGTCCATCGCGAACGACTGCACCTCCAGCGTCAGCTCACCCTTCGCCAGAAGCTCGGCGAGCAGAGGCGCATACTCGCGAGCCGCCGCCTCCCGGCGAATCATGTTCACCGGCAGCAACGCCACGTCATCGAGCAACCAGGCAGGCACATCCAGGCTGAGCTCCTTGCCGGCGACGTACCCGACCACGACCGCACGCCCGCCCGGCCGCACCCACCGCGTCCGCTGCGCCACCCCCTGCCCACCAAGCGTGTCCACAAGCAACGAGGCCGGCCGCTCCTTGCTCAGCTCGGCACTCTCGGCCCCCAGCAGAACCGGCTCGACACCGGCCGGCAACAGCTCGACCTGAGACGCGTCGACCACCCCCAGCACGGTGCATCCAGCGCGAAGCGCAAGCTGAGCAACCATCGACCCGACGGCCCCCGCTGCCCCAGCCACCACCACAACCTCGTCCTCGACATCGGGCCAGGATCCGAGGTGGGCGATCTCGTGGAGGGCGACGTAGGCCGTTGTGGTCGGGACGAAGTAGGTTGCGGCGATCTCGGGCGAGAGGTCGGCGGGTAGCGGGGACGCGGCTTTGCGGGTGGCGACGTACTCGGACCAGGTGCCGTTGCGGAGGAGGCCTAGGCCGGCGCCTCGCAGGGCTACTCGGGTGCCTGGTTCGTGTCTGTCGGAGGAGATGACCACGCCGCAGCCTTCGACGCCTCCGATGTACGGGAGGTCGGGCTTGAGGTCGAAGCTGCCGCTCGCGACCGTCAGGTCCAGGTGGGAGATCGCGGCCGCTTCGATGCGGACGAGGGTTTCGCCGTCCTTCGCGACCGGCGACGGCACCTCCTCGACCACCGGATCGGCGCCCCACGCGTGGACTCGGACCGCGCGCATCAGCGCACCGGGTGTTTCGCGAGGAACTCGAGGCTGAGCTCGTTGTACCGGGCGGCCTGCTCGTGCTGCGGCCAGTGGCCGCACTCGTCGAACAGCACCAGCTCCGACCCGGCGATCGCCTCGTGCATCGCGTTCGCCTCCGGGACCTCGCCGAACGGGTTGTTCCGGCCCCACACCACCAGCGTCGGCACGGTGATCTGGGCCAGGTGCTCGGGCCGCAGCACGTTGCGCAGCCGGACCTCCAGGTTCTGCAGGCAGAGCAGGTTGTCGATGTTCTCGACGAAGTCGGGCTGGTGGTAGATCGCGTGCCGCACGGCGACGAGCTCCTCGGTCGCGTCGACCGGGTCCGCCATCAGCAGTCGCAGTCGTGCCCGGGTCAGTTCGACGTCGTCGCGCGACACTGCCTCCCGGGTGCTGGTCCGGATCCGCTCCATCACCTGCGGGTTGGCTACCGTCCCGCCGGCGCACAGCAGCTGCAGCGAGGCGATCCGGTCCGGCGCGTCGATCGCCGTACGCGCGCCGACCCAACCGCCGAGGGACTCGCCGACGATGTGCGCGGACTCGATGCCGACGGCATCCATGTAGCCGAGCAGGTGGTCGCGGTATCGCGGGATCTCGTACGGGTAGTCCGGCTTGCCGGTGTAGCCGTGGCCGAGCATGTCTATCGCGTGGCACGCATAGCGCGAGGCGTGCGCGCCCAGGTTGCGGGTGAACGCCTCCAGGTGGCCGCTCGTGCCGTGCAGGAAGATCACCGGCTCACCCGACCCGGCCTGCAGCGACCGGGTCGGCACGCCGCCCGCGTCCACCGTGGTGAGGCGGAAGTCGACACCGGTCAACTCGGTCCAGATGGTCTCGGCCAGGGTCATATCGGTTCCTCCAGTGAGTTTCAGCGGTGCTGGTTGATCCGGTGGATCTGGGTGTTGCTCCGGGCAAGCACTTTGCGCAGTACGACGACCAGCGCCGGCACCGCGAGTACGACGAGGATCTTCTTCATGCGCTCTCTCTCATCAAGGGTGGTCGACGGAGCGCAGGAATCCGTCCACCACGGCGTGGTAGGCGGCCGGCCGCTCCTCCTGCAGGTGGTGCGACACGTGGTCCATCACGTGCAGGTTCCCGCGCCGCACCATCCGCGCCAGCATCATCGGGTAGTCGGGCGTGAGGAACGCGTCCTCGCGGCCCCAGACGAAGAGCGCGGGCGCCTCGACCAGGCCGAGCTCCGCGGTCAGGTCCTGCCAGTCGCCGCGCGGCGAGTCGGACCTCGCGGCCAGTTCGCGCTCGCCCGGATCGAGGCTCTGCTCGTACCGCAGGTCGACGGTCTCCTCGGGCAGCCGGTCGGCGTCGTACCACTCCAGGCGGGTGATGAGCGCGCGCATCTTGTCCCGGGTCGGTCCTTCGCCGCCGTAGTAGATGTCACGGGCGGCACGGCCGCGATGGCCTCGCTCCGGCAGCGGAGCAAGCGGTCCGTAGAAGACCGGCATGCTGCCCGTGACGACCAGGGAGCGGACCCGCTCGGGATAGCGCGCGGCCAGGCAGAGGGCGATGGTTCCGCCCCAGGAGTTGCAGATGAAGTCGGCCTTCTCGACGCCGAGCGAGTCCATCAGCGCGACCGTCTTGGCGGCGTGGAAGTCCCACATCGGCCCGGTGATCCGGCACTTGTCCGACTTGCCGTATTGCAGGATGTCGACAATCAAACAATGCCGATCGGCAGCGAAGTACGGCGCGACCGGTCCGAAGTCGCTCCAGCCTGTGCAGCCCGGACCGCCCCCGTGCAGGAAGATCGTGTCCGGGCCCTCGCCCAGCTCGTGGAAGTGGTAGGTGACCTCGTCCGCCGTGGCGAACTGGCTCTTCGGAGCAGGGCCGGCGGCCGGCGATCGGGTGGTCATGGGCGACCCTCCGAGGGGTCGAGGACGGCAACGCCCATCCCGGTGAGCCATTCGGGCATCGGTGCGTAGGCGAGCCGCCGGCCGGGGACGAAGCCGAGTGCGGCCGCCATCACCAGCCAGGTCCGCAGTTCCTGCCCGCCGTTCCCGGCGACCGCTTCCAGTTCGGCCGTCGTCATCACGCCGTACCGCTGCAGGTCGCCCTTGGTCAGGTCGTCGAGGAATGCCTCGTCGAACTCCGGGAAGATCGTCGGACGAGCCGCCACGATGATCTCCCGGCGACGTTCGTCGTACCGCTCCCACTCACCGCGCCCGTTCAGCCAGGCCTCGACCAGGAACGCTTCGTCCTCGCCGTCGGGGTCGGTCCAGTCACTCGGCCACGGCAGCTGATGCGACAGCCCACCCGACGCGATCACGACCACCCGCTGGTCCCCCGGCACAGCCGCCAGCTGCTCACCAAGCTCGATGCAACGAGCCAACGTCGGCAGCGGTTGGGCGAACACGTTCACGACCAGCGGGACCACCGGTACGTCGATGCCGTCCAGCAGATACTGGATCGCGTGCGACTGACCATGGTCGATCTGCAACCGGGCCGAGATCGCGACCTCGGTCCCCGCCTCGACCAAATGGGTGGCCAGCGACTGGGCGAACACCGGATCGGTCTTCTGCGGTCCCTTCGGCGTACCGGACTCGCCGGCTGCGATCACCTCGCCGACGCCGAGCGTGAACGACGGGATGAGGTCGAGCCAGAAGCCCCGGAAGTGGTTCGAGCCGACGATCACCACGACGTCCGGACGGGCGTCGGCGATCGCCTGCCTGGCCTCGGACAAGGCCTCCCGGAAGGCCTTGGCGCGGTCGGTGTGCACGACCTGGTCCCAGTGGGTGTTCATCAAGGTCGAGTGCGACGCGCCGACGCCGAGGACGAGTTCAGCCATCGGCCGGCTCGATTCCCTCGGCGCGCAAGCGGTCGAGGCGGTCCTCGGTGACGTCCTCGGCGAGCTTGCGCCACTGCAGCAGCGAGTCGTCCGGACGGTACAGCTTCTCCGGCGGCGCGTCGGTGACCTCGACCATCCACTTGTCCTGGCCGGAGAACTGTCCGTGGAACAGCCACCGCACGGCGCCGAGGTACTTGGCGTAGAACGGCAGCGTCTTGAGCCCCTGCTTGAAGTCCGCCAGCACGCCGACGTACAGGTGGTTGTCCTCGTCAACGGGTACGTAGAACTCGTAGTGGATGAAGGTCGGGTAGGCGATCCGCAGCACGCCGGGCATGCTGACCGACGCGAAGCCGGGGAACTCCTGGGCCGCGATGGTCGGGTTCACCTCGCGATGGGTCGCGGTGTTGCCGATGTTCTTGGTCTCCGCCGGCGGCTTCAGCTTGTACCAGGCCGTGCCGGACCACCTGCCCAGCCCCGGGAAGTCCGCGTCCCAGAACTGTTCCTGCTGCACCCGGTAGATCCAGCGCCCACGCTTCACGATCCTGGTCGTGTTCCAGACCGGCATCGGCTTGAACAACCGCCACAACGCGGTCCGGTGCAGGTACTTCGCGTGGCCCTCGTCGTACCCGTTCTCGCAAGCGAACCGCCAGTTGCCCTCCCGCGGCTGGATCCGCGCGCCGACCACCGCCGGGTTGGACACCAGCTCCTCAGGCAGCTGCTCGTCGATCGGGTGCGGCCGCTCGCCGTCGCCGACGTACACCCAGACCATGCCGAGCCGCTCCTCGACGTCGTACGTCGGCTGCGTCACCTTCCCGCAGATCGGCGACCGCGGCCCGTCGGTGATCGCGGCCTTCAGGTCGCCGGTCTCCAGGTCGAAGGTCCAGCCGTGGTAGACGCACGACACCGTGCCCGGGAACTGCTTGTTGCCGTAGCTCAGCGGCACGCCGCGGTGCGGGCAGCGGTCCTTCATGCCGAAGACCTTGCCGTTGTCCCGGATCACGAACAGCCGCTCGCCGAGCAGCGTCACCTGGCGCGGCTTCTCCCCCACCTGCGACGAGAAGCAGACCGGGTACCAGTAGCCGCGGAACCCGGCCTTCGCGGCCTGGTAGTGCGGCCAGCTCGACCAGTCCTGACGACCTGGCAGCCGGCTGGCCCGGTGCTTGCGGACCTGCCTTCGGTCAACGGTGTCGGTCACGTCAGCTCCACGGGTCGTCGCAATCGGTGCAGCGAGCACATCACCGGGTCCGCGGCCCGGCAAAGGACTTCGGTTCGTCTGACGGAACACCCCGGCGGCGGCCGGCCAATTCGGCGCCGTGGTCCGGTGAGCGGTCCCGATCGGGAGACGTTCCGTCCGCCCGCTCCTTACATTCGGGCGCATCCCATCTCCCAGGAGGCTTCTCGTGACCACCTCCCGAACCGTCTCGACCGACGTGCTGATCGTCGGCGCGGGACCGACCGGCCTGTACGGCGCCTACTACGCCGGCTTCCGCGGCCTCGGTACGACGGTCGTCGACGTGCTGCCGCAGTCCGGCGGGCAGGTGATGGCGCTCTACCCGGAGAAGCAGATCCGCGACGTCGCCGCCATCCCCGCGATCAAGGGCCGGGACTTCGTCGCCGCCCTGGTCGAGCAGGCCGCGTCGTACGAACCGGCGTACCTGCTCGGCCGGCAGGCGCTGACGATCGAGCACACCGCCGACGAGGCCGTCGTGATGCTCGACGACGGCACAGTCGTCCGGGCGCGCGCGGTCGTGCTCACCTCGGGAATCGGTACGCCGACGCCGCGGCCGCTCGACTGCGGCGAGGACTGGCTCGGGAGTGGGCTGTCGTACTTCGTCACCGACCCGCAGCAGCACGCCGGCCAGGACCTCGTCATCGTCGGCGGCGGCGACAGCGCACTCGACTGGGCGGACGCGCTGGAACCGATCGCGCGGTCCGTCACGCTCGTGCACCGCCGCAAGGTCTTCCGCGGTCACGCCGCCACCCTCGAACGCGTCCGGTCGAGCAGCACCCGGCTGCACACCGACACCCAGGTGGTCACGCTTGCCGGCGACGCCGGCCGGCTGACGAAGGTCACGCTCCGGTCGAACGTCGGCCAGGAGACGATCGTCCCGGCCGACCACGTGATCGCCGCCCTCGGGTTCATCAGCGACCTGGGACCGCTGCGCGACTGGGGTCTCGAGCTCCGCGGCCGGTCGGTCGCGGTCGACCGGGCGATGCGGACCAACCTGCCGCGGGTCTACGCCGCCGGCGACCTCTCCGACTACGACGGCAAGGTCAAGCTGATGTCCGTCGGCTTCGGCGAGGTCGCCACCGCGATGAACCACGTCGCCGTGGACCTGGACCCCGAGCTGACCCTGTTCCCCGGCCATTCCACCGACGCCGCCTGAGAGGTCCTGAGAGGTACTGCCATGAGCTACGTGATCGGCTCCGACTGCATCGACGTCCTCGACCGATCCTGTGTCGAGGTGTGCCCGGTCGACTGCATCTACGTCGGCGGACGGAAGAGCTACATCAACGGCAACGAGTGCATCGACTGCGGCGCCTGCGAGGTCGAGTGCCCGGTCGAGGCGATCGTCGTCGACCGGGTCGCCCGCAAGGACCCCGCGTTGAAGGTCCACCTGGACGACTCCCGCGCCTTCTTCGAAGTCCCGCTCCCCGGCCGCGACGAACCGCTGGGCGACCCCGGTGGCGCCCAGAAGCTCGGCGAGGTCGGCGTCGACACCCCGCTGGTCGCCGGATGACAGTACGGCGTGGGTACGCCGACACACCGGTCGGCCAACTGCACTACGCCGAGGCCGGCACTGGTCCCGCTGTGCTGTTACTGCACCAGACACCGCGCTCACACGACGAGTTCCGCGAGCTCCAACCGCTGCTGGCCGATCGGTCCATCGCGATGGACATGCTCGGTTTCGGGCTGAGCGCCGTACTCGGCAAACCGCAGACTATCGAGCAGTACGCAGCGGGTGCGTTCGCGCTGCTGGACGCTCTGTCGATCGACGAGGCCGCGCTGCTGGGCCATCACACCGGTGCCGCGGTTGCGCTGGAGATGGCGGCCGCACACCCGGAGCGTGTGCGTGCGCTCGTGCTGTCCTCACCACCATGGACCAAGCACGCCCATTCGGTGAGCGTTGACGTCGTCGAAACCGATGCCGCCGGCACCCATCTGGTCGACCTGTGGAGCATGCGGCGGCCGTACTATCCGGACAGCCCGCAACTGCTGGAGCGATTCGTCCGGGACGCCCTCGCGGTTGATCCGGCGGAAGGACACCGGGCCTGCCGTCGCTACCGGATCGAGGACCGCATCGGCCTGGTCACCGCCCCCGTGCTGCTCATCGGTGCGACGGCCGATCCGTTCGCGCTGCCCAACATCCCTGTCCTGCAGGAGCGCCTGACGGCGGCGCGATCCGTCGACACAGTCCTCGTCGACGGCGGCATGATTCCGTTGATGGAAGCGCATGCACAGGAGGTCGCCGACGTGGTCGGCGACTTCCTGAAACAGCACTGACTCCGTCAGCGCTGAGCGGCCAGGTCGAGGGCGATGTCGACGATCATGTCCTCCTGGCCGCCGACCAGCTTGCGCCGGCCGACCTCGACCAGGATCGTGCGCACGTCCAGGTCGTGGCGATCCGCCGCCACCTCGGCATGCCTCAGGAAGCTCGAGTACACGCCCGCATACCCCAGCGTCAGCGTCTCGCGGTCCACCCGCACCGGCCGGTCCTGCAACGGGCGGACGATGTCGTCAGCCGCGTCCTGCAACGCGAACAGGTCGCAGCCGTGCTCCCACCCCTGCAACGTGGCCACCGCGACGAACGGCTCGATCGGGCAGTTGCCCGCACCTGCGCCCTGCCCCGCCAGCGACGCATCCACCCGCGTCACACCCTCCTCGACCGCAACCACCGAGTTCGCCACCGACAACGAGAGGTTCTCGTGCGCGTGGATCCCGATCTCGGTCCCCGGATCGAGGACATCCCGATACGCCCGGACTCGCTCCCGAACGCCGTCCATCAGCAGCCGGCCGCCGGAGTCGGTGACGTAGACACACTGCGCGCCGTACGACTCCATCAAGGCAGCTTGCTTCGCCAGGTCGGTCGCCGGCGCGAGGTGGCTCATCATCAGGAAGCCGGACACGTCCATGCCCAGCTCGCGTGCGGTCGCGATGTGCTGGGCCGAAACGTCGGCCTCGGTGCAGTGGGTCGCGACCCGGACCGATCGGACTCCCAGGCTGTGCGCGCGTTCCAGGTCGTGGATCGTGCCGATGCCTGGTAGCAGCAGCGTCGTCAGCCGGGCGCGGGAGATGTTGGCCGCGGCGGTCTCGATCCAGTCCCAGTCCGAGTGTGACCCCGGTCCGTAGGTGAGGCTGCCGCCGGCCAGTCCGTCGCCATGGGCGACCTCGATCCCGTCGACGCCTGCCGCGTCCAGCGCACTCACGATCCGGGCCACGTCGGCCGGCTCCATCCGGTGCCGGACGGCGTGCATGCCGTCCCGCAACGTGACGTCCTGGATGAACAGCTTGGTCATGCCCGTGCGATCCCTTCCGCCGTGGCGAGCGCCGCGGACGTCATGATGTCGAGGTTCCCGGCGTACGACGGGAGGTAGTGGGCGGCACCCTCGACCTCGAGGAACACCGACACCTGATGCGTCACCGGTGCGCCACCCGTCAGCGTGTGCACCGGCTGGTCCTTCGGCACCGCGGTGATCTGGACCTCCTGCTTCAGCCGGTAGCCCGGCACGTACCCGGCGACCACGTCGACCATCCCCCGCACCGACGCCCGGATCCGCTCATGGGTGGCTTCGTCGTCGGTGTTGATCAGGCAGAGCACGGTGTCGCGCATGACCAGCGGCGGCTCGGCCGGGTTCAGCACGATCACCGCCTTGCCACGCCGGGCGCCACCGACCGCCTCGATCGCGGCGGCGGTCGTCTCGGTGAACTCGTCGATGTTCGCCCGCGTTCCCGGTCCGGCCGACTTCGACGCGATCGACGCGACGATCTCGCCGTACGCCACCTCGGTCACCCGGGCCACCGCCGCGACCACCGGGATGGTCGCCTGGCCGCCGCAGGTCACCATGTTGACGTTGCCCTCGGCAAGGTTCTGCTCGAGGTTCACCGCCGGTACGACGAACGGCCCAAGCGCGGCCGGGGTCAGGTCCACCAGCCGCTTGCCGTACGGCGCGAGCGCGCGGGCGTTGGCCTGGTGCGCCTTCGCCGAGGTCGCGTCGAAGACGATCTCGATCTCGTCGAAGCCGTCCAGCGCGATCAGCCCGTCGACGCCCTGATGGGTGGTGGCCACGCCGAGCCGGGCAGCGCGGGCGAGACCGTCCGAGGCCCGGTCGATGCCGACCATCGCGGCCAGCTCGAGAGTCTGGGAGAGCCGTTTGATCTTGATCATCAGGTCGGTGCCGATGTTGCCCGACCCGATGACGGCGACCTTGGTGCGTTCCATGGGTTCCTTTCAGCCGAAGGTGACGGCGACGCTGCCGAGACCCGACAGCTCGGCCTCGACCCGGGCACCGGAGGAGACGGCGACCATCGGTCCGAGCGCGCCGGACAGCACGAGTTGGCCGGCCCGCAACGGCTCGCCCAATTCCCGGGCGGTCCGGGCCAGCCAGGCGAGTGCGAGCAGCGGGTCGCCGAGACAGGCCTTCCCCGATCCCTCCGACACCGTCTCGCCGTCCAGCTGCATGCTCATCTGCACGTCGATCGGCTCGACGTCCCCGAGCGTCGCGCGCGCGTCGCCCAGGACGAACAAGCCGCTGGATGCGTTGTCCGCGACCGTGTCGCCGAAGCTGATGTCCCAGTCGGCAATCCGACTGTCGACAATCTCCAAGGCAGGCAGCACGAACGCCACCGCTTCCCGGACATCGCCGTCGTGGTCCAGGTCGCGCCCGAGAATGAAGGCGACCTCGGCCTCGATCTTGGGCTGCAGCAGCACCCCTGCCGGGACGACGCCTCCGTTCGCGATCTCCATGTCGGCGAACAGCACGCCGAAGTCCGGCCGGTCCACGCCGAGTTGCTGCTGGACCGCGGGCGAGGTGAGCCCGATCTTCCGGCCGACCACGCGGCCGCCGCCCGCGATGCGCTCGTCCACGATCAGCTTCTGCACCGCATACGCCGTACCGATGTCGTCGCGGCCGATCAGGTCGCGGACGGGTTCGCACGGGGTCTTCGTGCGCGTCGCCTGCCGGAGGCGGTCGGCGGCGGCGTGGATCGTCATACGAGTTCTCCAGGGAAGTGGCAGGCAGCGTGGTGGCTGCGGCGGGGCAGGAGTTCGGGGTCCTGCTCGGCACAGATGGTGCGTTCGGGATGCGTGAGCGGGCCGATCGGGCAGCGGGTGCGGAACCGGCAGCCGGACGGCGGGTTCGCCGGACTAGGGAGGTCGCCTTGCAGGACGATCTGCTCACGGGTCCGCTCCTCGACGGTCGGTGTGGGCGAGGAGGACAGCAGGGCGACCGTGTACGGGTGTTGCGGGTCGCCGTACACCTCGGCCGCCGTACCGGCCTCGACGATGCGGCCGAGATACATCACCGCGACCCGATCGCCGAGGTGGCGGACCACCGAGAGGTCGTGCGCGATGAACAGGTAGCCGAGGCCGAGCTCGCGCTGGAGCTCTTCGAGCAGGTTGATGATCTGTGCCTGGATCGACATGTCCAGCGCCGACACCGGCTCGTCGAGGATGAGCACCTTCGGCCGCCGGGCCAGTGCCCGCGCGATGCCGACGCGCTGACGTTGCCCGCCGGAGAACGCCTGCGGGTAACGGTCGAGGTACTCGGGCCGCAGACCGACCCGATCCATCAGCGCACGCGCTTCCGCCTCCAGCTCGGCACCGCGCAGACCGCGCAGCGACAGGGCTTCGGTGAGCGACTGACGAACGGTCCGGCGCGGATTCAGCGACGCATACGGGTCCTGGAACACGTACTGCACCGACGAGCGGATCCGGGCAACCTGCTCGTCGCCCATCGACGTGACCTCGTCACCGTCGACCATGACCGAGCCGCCGGCCACCGGTGTGATGCCGACGATGCTGCGCGAGAGCGTCGACTTGCCGCACCCGCTCTCGCCGACCAGGCCGAGCGTCTCGCCGGCATGCACAGCCAGGTCGACCGAGTCGACGGCGTACACCGGAGGATCGCGATGGAACAGACCGCGGCGCCGCGACCCGACGTCCACGCGCAGCTCACGCACCTCCAGGACCGGTACGTCGCCAACCGGGGAACCCTCCTCGACAACGACCGGCGCGGGTGCGGGAGTGACGTCCACGGCGACCCCGCGCTGGGCCACGAAACACGCGGACAACCGACCGTCGCCACCGATCTCGAGGAGCGCCGGGACCTCGTGACTGCAACCCTCTTCGGCAAACCCGCACCGCGGGGCGAACGCACAACCCGGCGGTAGCGCGGCCGGGTCCGGCGGTGATCCGGGGATGGCCGGCAATGGTTGCCCGAGGCGCTCATCGTCCAGCCGGGGCATCGCAGCCAGCAGCGCGGACGTGTACGGATGCCGGGGCGCGCTGAGCACCTCCTCGACCGCGCCGTGTTCGACGACCCGGCCGCCGTACATCACCGCGACGCGGGAGCACAGCTCGGCGACCACGCCCATGTCATGGGTGATGATCGCGATCGCCAGGCCGAGCTCGGTGCGCAGCCGGAGCAGCAGCCGCAGGATCTGGGCCTGGATCGTCACGTCCAGCGCGGTGGTCGGCTCGTCCGCGATCAGCAGCACCGGGTCGTTCGCCAGCGCGATCGCGATCACGACGCGCTGCCGCATTCCGCCGGAGAACTGGTGCGGGTACTGGTCGATCTTCACCGCGGAGTCCGGGATGCCGACCTGGTCCAGCAGCTCGAGTGCGCGGCCCCGTGCCTTCCGCTTGTCGGTGCCGTGCAGGGTGAGCGCCTCGACGATCTGGTCGCCGATCGTCATCACCGGGTTGAGCGCGGCCTGCGGGTCCTGGAAGACCATCGCCACCCCGCTCCCCCGCCGGCGGCGCATCTCGCGCTCCGGCAGGGCCAGCAGGTCCTCGCCGCCGAACTCGACCGAGCCGCCGACGATCTCACCGGGCGCCCGGACCATCCGCATGATCGAGCGCGCGGTGACCGACTTGCCGGAGCCGGACTCGCCGACGATGCCGAGCACGTCACCGGGGTTGATGTCGAAGCTGACGTCGTTGACCGCCCGCACCCTGGTCGGGCCGACCTGGAACTCGGTGCGCAGGTTGCGCACCCGCAACAGCGCCTGGCCAGGATCAGGAGTCCGCGCGGCCGTCTGCACGGCCATCGGGTTGCTCACCGGTTCACCGCCTCGTTCAGGGCGTCCGCGATCAAGCTGAACGCCAGCGCGAGCAGAAGAAGAATCAGTCCGGGACCGATCAGGTACGTCGGCGACTGGGTGACGAACCGCAGTCCGTTGTTCAGCAGCACGCCCAGCGACGGCGTCGGCGGCTGCACGCCGAGCCCGACGATGCTCAGCCCGGCCTCGATGTAGACGCCGATCACCATCCAGACCGAACCGTTGACCACGATCGAGTCCATCGCGTTCGGCACGATGTGCCGGGTCAGCACCTTCCGTCGCGGTACGCCGAGAACCCGCGCCGCCAGCACGTACTCACGCGACTGCTGCGACAGCCACGTCGCCCGGGCCAGCCGGCCCGCGGTCGGCATCCCCGAGATCAGGATGGTCAGGAACAACGCCGGCCAGCCCGGCCCGAGGACCGCGACCAGGCAGATGCCGAGCAGCAGCCCTGGGAACCCGACCACCACGTCGAACAGCCGCTGCACCGCCTCACCGAGCCGCTCCGAGATCGCCCCGGCCAGCCCGAGCAGCATCCCGAGCGCCATGCTCAACGGCACGGCGGCGAAGATCAGGCTGAGGTCGATCCGCAACCCGTAGATGCTGCGGGTGAGGATGTCGCGGCCGAACTCGTCCAGCCCGAACGGATGTGCTGCCGACGGGCCCGTCAGCGCCGCACTGCTCTGCTGGTCATAGCCGCCGGGGAACAGGACCGGCGCCAGCACTGCCGCGAGGACCAGGATGCCCAGGACGGTCACGCCGATGATGCCTCGCGGCGTACGGAACGCCGACAGGTAGCGCGCCACCGTCGGGTTGAGCCGGCGGGTGGCCCTGCCGGCGCTCGTCGCTTCGATGCTCGTCATGGCTACTCTCCCAGCCGGATTCGGGGATCAAGGGCGGCCAGGATGATCTCGGTGAACAGCTGGCACACGACGGCCACGAAGACCGCACCCAGGATCAGCACCTGCAGGACGGTGAAGTCGCGCGACTGCACACTCGTCACCGCCAGCTGGCCGAGGCCGTTCCGGGCGAAGATCGCCTCGATCACGACCGCACCGGCGAGCACGTGGCCCATTTGCAGACCGACGGCGACGACCGCGCTTCCGAGGCTGTTGCGGAACACGTGCCGGAAGGTGATCCGCCGCCGGGACGCGCCCTTGCTGACCGCCAGATCGACGAACTCCGCCTTCCGCATCGTCGCCATCTCGGTCTGGATGAACCTGGCCACTACCGCTCCGGGTCCCAGTGCGAGCGCCAGCGACGGCAGCACCAGGTACTGAATCCCGATCGCGGGATTCTGCAGCACGCCGACCTCACCGCTGACCGGGAGCCAGTGGTTGAACACGCCGAACACGAGGATCAGGCCCAGCCCGACCACGAACGACGGCACCGCCACGAACAGGCTGTCGGTGAAGTCCAGCAGCGCCCGGGCCCAGCCGATCCGCGCCGAGCCGGCCGCGATCCCGAGCCCGGCGCCGATCACGATCACGAACAGTGTCGACAGCACGGCCAGCTCCAGCGTGCTGCCGATCCGGTCCCCGATCAGGCTGGCCACACTGCGGTGCAGCAGGAAAGACTCCCCCAGGTCCCCGCGGAACAGTCCGCCGACCCAGTCGGCGTACTGCAGCACCGGAGACTTGTTCAACCCCAGCTGCTCCCGGATCGCCGCGATCGTCTCCGCGTCCGGATTCTCTCCGGCCAGGACGACGGCGACGTCACCGGGCGCGAGTCGCGGCAACGCGAACGCGATCACCGAGCTCGCGAACAGCACGAAGAACACCGACGGCGTCTTGCGCAACAGGAACCTGGTCATCAGGTCGCGCCTCTCAGTCGCTCAGCCAGGACTGGCCGAGGTTCAGGAAGCCCATCTGGGTCGGCACGATGTTGTTCAGCGAACTGGTCCGGACCGTGAGCGTCGGGCGGATGATCATCGGCACCGCGAAGGCCTGGTCGACGAAGTAGCTGTTGAAGTCGCGCAGCGCCTTCTCCTGGTCAGCCTTCACACTCGCGTTCGAGACCGCCTGCGTCAGCTTGGTGTACTCGGGGCTGGTGAACTTCGTGACGTTGTTGTCGGCAACGAGCTCCGGCCGGCTCACCATCGCCGACGCCGGGGACGGGCCGTTGCTGGCCTGCATCAGGACCGCGGCGGTCGGGAAGCTGCGGGTGGCCAGCTTCTGCTCGTAGTCGGGGATGTTCATGATCACCGGGTTGGCGTTCAGGCCGACGGCGGCGAGGTTGTTCTTCACGATCTGGAAGATGGCCAGGGCCTCCGGCGCATCGCCCATCGCGACGTCGAACGTCGTACCGGCCTTCACCCCGGCATCGGCCAGGAGTTGCTTCGCCTTGTCCTGGTCGTAGGTGTAGTGACCGGACTGTGCGGCGTCGTACCCGACCGTCGACGGCCGCCACGGCAGGCTGGCTGCCTGGGCCTTGCCGCCTTCGACCTGCTGGACGATGCGGTTCCGGTCGATCGCGTACTGGACGGCCTGCCGCACTTCCTTCTTGTCGAACGGCGGCTTCGTCACGTTGAGTGCGAACGGGAACGCGGCGCCGCCTGAGCTGACCAGCGCGAACCCCTGCTGCTCACCGAGACTGCGCGCGTCCACCGGCGGCACGCCGACCGCGTACTGCGCCCGGCCGCTACGGATCGCCGAGACCAGGGCCGTCGGGTCCTTGATCATGCTGACCTCGATCGCGTCGAGGTGCGTGGTGGCCGCGTCCCGGTAGTTGGCGTACTTGGCCAACTCGATCTTTCCGCCCGGGGTGTACGACTTCCACTCGAACCGGCCGGTGCCGTCCACGTTCTTGCCGGCGGCGTAGTCGGCGTACGTGTCCTTGTTCAGGATCGGCAGCGTCTCGAACAGGTCGAAGACGTTCGGCAGCGGCTTGGCGAAGGTGAGCGCGAGCTCGGTGTCACTCGTGGCCTCGATGCCGCTGATCTGAGCCGCGATCTTCTGGTTCGCCGCGCCGACCGCCGGGTCCTTCGCCTGCTGCAGGGTGAAGGCCACGTCCGCCGCGGTGAGCTTGCGGCCGCTGTGGAAGGTGACGTCGTCGCGCAGCTTGATCGTCATGCTCTTGCCGTCCGGGGCCAGCGTCCAGGACGAGGCCAGCACACCCTTGGGCTCGGCGGTCTGCGGATCGATCAGGGTCAGCGTCTCGAGGACGGCGTACTCGGTGACGATGTTCCCGATCGCGGTCTTCAGGAACGAGCCCGGGTCCGCGTCGTACGCCTGGGCGACCACCAGCGTGCCGCCGTTGCGGACTGGTCCGGCGCTCTGTGCCGCTTGTCCGGGCTGGCCGGCGTTCTGGGTGGCGGCACTGCACGCGGTGCCGGCAAGCATCACCGCGGCGGCGGCAACGGCCACCGCTGACTTCTTGAGAGACATCGAAACTCCTCGAGCTAGATCTGACACCTGCCGTGAACGGAGTGCGAAGCGCAGTGCGGAACGCCGGGGCGGCGACCGGATCGGGGCCCGGTCCTCGCAGTGATCGCCACACTGTAGGGCGGTCGGATCGGGCCCGTGCCGGTCTCGGTTCGCTGACCGGAACACCGTCCGGCCGGGCCGTCCGGGGCGGCGGTTAGCGTCCGGTGCCATGCCTCTCGGATACGTCTTCACCTCGTACGGCGGGCCCGGCTCGCAGCGCTTTCTGGACCTCCCGATGCCCGAGCCGGGCCCCGGTGAGGTGCTCGTCGAGGTCCACGCGGCCGGCGTCAATCCGGTGGACTGGAAGGTGCGCGAGGGCATGCATCGCGCGTTCCTTCCACTCGAGCTGCCCGCCGTGCTCGGCCGCGAGGTCGCCGGCACCGTGGTGCGGTCCGCGCCAGGTTTCGCGGTGGGCGATCGGGTCTGCGGACCGACAGTCGGCGGCTGCGGCGGCTACGCCGAGTTCGCGCTGCTCCCGGCGGACCGCGCGGCCCGGATGCCGGAAGGTTTGTCGTTCACCGATGCCGCCGTCCTCCCGATCGCTGCGGGTACGGCGTACGACGCCCTCGAAGCGTTGGACCTCAGACCGGGCGAGAGCCTGCTGATCCTCGGCGTCGGCGGTGGAGTGGGGACGGTGGCCGCACAGTTGGCCGTGATGCGTGGGATCGAAGTGGCGGGCACGGCCAGTCCGTCGAAACACGTTTACGTCGAACAACTCGGAGTCGTGGCTTACGACCATGACCAGGGTCCGTCGCGGGTGGACGCCGTACTCGATCTGGTCGGTGGTGACGCGCTGCGAGCGGTCTGCGCCGAGCGGATCCTCACGGTGGCGGATCCGGCGGTTGCCGCGCAGTACGGCGCTCAGCCGCTGAAGCGCAGCGGGGATCCGGGTGTGCTCGCCGTACTGGCCGAGCTGGTCGCGAACGGGAAGCTCGATCCGGGTGTCCGGCAGGTGTTCCCGTTCGCCGAAGCCGGGGACGCACTGGCCGTGGTGGAAGCCGGTCAGGTGGCTGGGAAGGTCGTGATCGGTTTGCCTACCGGACCACGACACTGATCTTGACGGCAGGATCGTCCTTAGCATGCGGCGACGGCCTCACCCCGACGGAAGGACGACCATGACCGCACTGCCCGGCTCACGTCTCGCGCTCAACCCGATCCAGTGGATGGCGACCGACGACGGCTGGCTCGACCCGTCCAAGGCGCCCGAGACGCCGGAGCTGCTGTCACTGGTCAAGAAGGCCGGATTCGACGGCGTGATGGCCGCCGTACCGGCCGAGTGGACGGCCAAGCAGTACACCGAGCTCGTCGCCGACACCGGCCTGGAGCTCGCCCCCGGATACTTCGTCTGCCGATCGGACGGCCGGGACGGCAAGCAGGACGACGTGGTCGAGGACGCCGCCCGGATCGGGCGCCAGCACGCCGAGCTCGGACTCGACGTGGTCGGCCTGGGCCTGGGCATGGGGAACGCGGAGGCGCGGCTCGCGCGCCCGGCACAGGGCACCGACCCGGAACCGGCGCGGCTGGAGGCGATCACCGAGCTGATCGGACGCATCGCCGCCGCGATGCTGGCCGAGGGTGTGCGACCGGCGCTGCACCCGCACGTCGGCACCTGGGTCGAGACCGACAGCGAGGGCCGCTCAGTGCTCGAGGCACTGCCGGCCGATCAGCTCGGCTTCCTGCCCGACACGGGTCACCTCGCCTGGGCCGGCGTCGACGTGCGCGCCTTGATCAGCGACTACGCCGGGCGGGTGCCGTTCGTGCACGTGAAGGACTGCCGCCTCAGCGTCGGGGAGCAGGGTCGTGCCGGGGACTGGGACTACAAGAAGATCGTCCGGTCGGGCCTGTGGGTCGAGCCAGGCCGCGGCGAGCTGCCGCTGGTCGAGATCCTCGGTGCCCTGGGCAACGACTTCGGCGGCTGGCTGATGGTCGAGGTGGACAAGCCGGACATCGCGGACCCGTACGAGAGCGCGGTCGCGTCGGCGACCTGGATGCGGGCCACGTTCGGAGGCGGTCGCCAGTGAGCGCGCACCGTCTCGGAATCCTTGGCAGCGGCAACATCTTCGGCCGCTACGTCACCGGGCTGGCCCGCTACCCGGAGCTCACGATCGCCCGGGTCGGCGACGTCGACACCACCCGGGCGAAGGAGGCCGCGAACGAGTTCGGCATCCCCGCCTGGGGTGACGACCAGGACCTGTACGCCGACGACGCGGTCGACATCGTGGTCAACCTGACCCCCCCGGTGCACCACGCCGCCACGATCACCGCCGCGCTGCGGGCCGGCAAGCACGTGTACGTCGAGAAGCCGCTGGCGACCACAGTCGACGACGCGCGCGCCGTACTGGCGGTGGCCACGGAGACCGGGAAGATTCTCGGGTCCGCGCCGGACACCTTCCTCGGGAGTGCGAGCCAGACCGCGCGGAAGGCGCTCGACGACGGGCTGATCGGGGAGCCGATCGGCGCGTCGTTCTTCATCGGGCACAGCAAGGCCGAGAAGTGGCACCCGGACCCGCGGTTCCTGTTCCAGGCCGGCGGCGGCCCGGTGCTGGACATGGGTCCGTACTCGCTGGCGATCCTGGTCAACCTGCTCGGCCCGATCGCCACCGTGACTGCGTCGAACCGGATCGGCGCGGCGGTGCGGACCGTCACGGCGCCCGGCCGCGCGGTCGACACGATCGACGTCGACGTGCCGACGCATGCGGCCGCGATCTTCACCTTCGCGTCCGGCGCGATCGCGACCGCCCAGCTGAGCTTCGACGTGTGGGACAGCGACCTGCCGCACCTCGAGGTCTACGGCACCAAGGGCACGCTGTCACTGGCGAACCCGAACCACTTCGACGGCGACGTCCGGGTCAAACGGCACACCGACGACGAGTGGATCGTGCTGCCACCCGTCACCGCGCTCTTCGGCGCCGTCGGCACCCGCGAACAGGCCCGCCGCGGCCTCGGCGTCCACGACCTCGCCGGAGCCATCGAGGGCGGCCCGCACCGTGCCAACGCCGCCTTCGCCTTCCACGTCCTCGAATCCCTCAGCGCCGTACAGACCTCATCCGACGACGGCGCGGCCGTCCGTCTCACCAGCACCTGCGACCGCCCGAGCCCGCTCGCTTGACGCCGGCCGTTTGAGCAGCAGCCAGAAGGCCAGGACGACCTCGCCGACGAACGTGTAGGTGGCGACGGCGAGGTCCTGGCCGAAGATGGCGCCGAAAGCATCGGCAAGGTAGCCGAGGCCGGCGATGGTGAGCAGGACGGCCAGCCAACTGGTGGTCCGGACGGTGAGGTAGCCGAGCAGGACGAGGTGGACGCCGAACAAGCCCAGCCCGACCAGCCAGAGCTCCGAGAACGCTTCGCGGTCGGCCGAAGGTCCGAGCAGCCGGCCGATGGCGACCATGAACACTGCCGCGTAGACCAGCCTGAAGGCTGCTGCCAGCAGCGACAGCGTGCGGTCGACCGGCTCGAAGACGCGCAGCAGGCCTGCTCCCCCGGTGATGCTCCAAGCGCGCACGGCGTACCCCTCTGCTGGATTCGTACTTAGTACGGCCACGGTAGCGTACTAAGTACGAAAGCGCGAGAGGCGCGGTTCAGAAGACGACGGTCCAGCCGGAGCGGGCGGCTTGGGCAGCGGTGTAGGAGACGCCGTGGATCTTGAGGCCCTTGGGGTCGAGGAGGGTGAGCTCGCCGCCCTTGTTGCCCAGTTGGACGTTCGGCGGCAGCGGTACGGCGAGGGTCGCGCCGGCGGCGAGCAGGCCGCCGGGAACCGGGCCGACGTGCAGGGCGCGGTCGACGAGGTGCCAGCCGGTGAGGTCGATGGGGTCGGGTGACGCGTTCAGCAGGGTGACGGTCTCGGCTTCGGGGGCGGGGCCGACTGGGTTGACCAGGGCCGCCACGATGCGCACCGGCTCGGCGCCGAACTCCTCGATCGGGGCGTCGACGAGCGCGTGGCCGGTCACGTCGTCGGTGTGCCACGACTGGCTCTGGAACGCCAGGAAGATGCCCACCCAGCGTTGCTGGTCCGGCAGCGTGATGAGCAGCGCGCCGTCCTGCCAGACTCCGTCGTCCTTGCGGAAGGCGCCGACGTTGCCCTGGTTCATGTGGATGTCGTGTACCCCGTTCCCCGGCTGGAAGCCGAAGATCTTGTCCGGTACGGCGCTCTCCGGCCCCCACCGCTCCCCGAAGGCGTAGACGATCGCGGCCGGCTCGCGGATCGCACGCCGTACCTGGTCGTCGAGCAGGTCGGACAGGTCGTTGCCCGGCCCTTCGAGCTCATGCGGCAGCGGTCGCAGCAGGGCGCGGTCGAACAGCGTCTGCCGGACATAGTCGAGGTTCACGCCAAGCGGCCCGGTGTCGAGCCGGTGCCACCCCGAGGCGAGCCCACTCAGCTGCGTGGTGACCGGATGCCGGAAGTCCTCGTCGACCCGGAACAACAGCTCCGACGGGAACTCCTTCGACCGTACGTTCACCGCGATCCGGTAGTCGACGTCGTTCGCGTCCCGCAGCCGCACCTGGTAGTGCGGCGTGTCCGTGCCGCCCTCCCGGCGCGCGTCCACGGCCCGGCCGACGAGTACGCCGTACGACTTCAACGGCATGAGCTGCCCCCCATCGCCTGCCTCACCCGTCCGGGATGAGGCAGGCGGTGTTCGGGCCCCTCTAGCGTCGATTCACCGCAGGAGACGGGAGGGGACATGGTCGAGAATGCGCAGAGCCCATCGGAGCACGTGTCCGGTTGGGCGGTCGGTGGAATCACGTTCGCCGCGACGATGCTGTTGCTGACCGGGCTGTTCCAGTCGGTCACCGGTCTGGTGGCGATCATCGACGACGAGTTCTTCGTGGTGGTCCGCTCGTACACCTTCGACCTCGACACCACGGTCTGGGGCTGGATCCACCTGATCCTCGGTGTGCTGCTGATCGTGGTCGGGATCGCGCTGCTGCGGCGGTCGACGTGGGCCGGGATCACCGCGCTGTTCCTGTCCGTGCTGAGCGCGGTCGACAACTTCTTCTTCATCCCGTACTACCCGTTCTGGTCGCTGCTGCTGGTCGGCCTCAACGTGTGGGTGATCTGGTCGCTGACCCGACCGGGCGCGATCCGTACCTGACGGGTCTGGCAGGCTCAGGGGGTCTGTTCAGGCGGTCGTTCGGCCTCCCGCTCTTCGGCCTTCTGGGCGTCGGCGATCTGCTCGGCGAGCACCTTGGGGTCGATCGAGGCCAGGGCGGTCTTCACCACGGCGTCGAGGTCCACCCGCTCGAGTACGAGCGCGGTCAGGTCCACGTTGGCCAGGGCGGCCTCGACGTCCTTGGCGATCGCGGCGGCCAGGTCGGTACGCCGTACGCCTTCGGCCACCGCCATCGGCAGCAGCACGTCGAGCAGCGGGCTGAAGAGGAGCCGCACCACTGACCGGGTCCGCCGCGTCAGCGCGGTGGCAATGTTCCCGGCCAGTGCGGTCGCGGCAGCACCCGGTGCTGCGCTCGCGGAAGCACCCGGCGCGGCGCTCGCGCCGGTGCCCGGCTCAGCCGACTCGCTGGCCATTGCCACTCGTCGTCGTGTCGCCGAGAGCCTTCGCCTTCAGCGTGTCGTACTCGGCCTGCGTGATCGCACCGGAGTCGAGGAGCGACTTGGCCTGGCTGATCTGATCGGTCGGCGAGGGCCCCGAGCTCTGGCCTGCGACCTGCCGGATGTACTCCGCCTGCCGCTGCTGATTCTCCGCGGCGTCGCGCGCCGTCCGCTCCGCCATCCCGCGCCCGCGCGCGATCAGGTAGATCAGCGCGGTGAGCAGCGGCGCGATGATCAACGCGACGATCCAGATCGCCTTCACCCACCCGGACGTGGCGTGGTCGCGGAACAGGTCGGCGAAGATCCAGAACAGCATCATCAGGTACGCCACGAAGGCGAAGCTGATGACGATGAACCACACAACATCCCAGAACGACATGGTCGTATCCCTTCTCCGGGCACGCTGCGCGCACCCTTTTGTGGGCAGTTTCGACCGCCGCCCGGGCGCGCCGCCTCATCTCCTGCGGATGACCTGCGGCCGGTTCTCGGGCACCCCCCTACGGCGTGGCAGTCGCCGGAGGCTCGCTCCGGTTGTCATGCTCGGCCAGCGCAGCACCCAGCTGGGCGCCGACGACCGCGGACGCGACGATCACCAGGGCCAGGATGACGAGCCAGGAGATGATCGCGATCGCCGCGCCGATGACGCCGTACCGCTCGGTGTTCCGCTCGATCAGGTACGGGACGTACGACGCTCCCGCCGTACTGACGACCGTCTGGGCCACCGCGCTCACCACGGCTCCGGGCAACAGCAGCCGCCAGGCGACGCGACGGCTGAGCAGCAACCACGTCCCGAGCCACCAGCCCGGGACCGCCGCGCACGTCTGTGCGACCAGCGTGACGAGCACGCCGCCGGGCAGGTCGTCGGCCAGGCTCGCGATCGCGGCCAGCGCGACCAGGGAGGCGAGCAGCATCACGGCGCCCTGGATGCCGTCGACGGTACGGCGGAGTCCGCGCGCAGGCAGGTCCCAGGCCAGCTCGTAGGTCCGCTGGATCGACCGGGCGAAACTGCTCGCGGAAACCAGCACGGTGAGCACGCTGAGGACGGTCAGACCGCCCGAGCTGGACGGCGGTCGCGCGAACAACGAGCGCACCGCGTCGGCCGTCGTACCGGACAGGTTGAACCGCTCGATCATCCAGTCGCCGATGGCTTCGGCGTCGGAGGAGCTGAGCAGGGTCGCGACGACGATCAGCAGCGGGACCAGCGCGATGAAGGCCTGCCCCGCGATCGTGAGCGCCCGGTCGTAGAACCGGATGTGCATCGCCGCCATCGCGATGCGCCAGACGATGCTGCCCTGCACCCAGGTCCAGCCTCGTTGCACCCACGGGTGCTCCGCCCACCGCTGCTTCATCATTTCGATGCTAGGCAGACCTGCGGATTCCGTACTCATCCACGACGGGTGAGCGCACCCGGCTGCCGGCTCGCCGGCGGACTTGGGGTTGGATGCCGCCATGGAACAGCTGACTGATGCCGAGGTGGCGATCGAGGCAGCCGCGGCGGGGGCCGCCGTCGTACGGCGGATGTACGGCGCCACCGTCGAGCGCTACGACAAGTCGCCGACCGACTTCGCCACCGAGGCCGACCTGCACGCGGAGCGGGCGATCCTCGAGGTCATCCGCGCGGCCCGCCCGGACGACGCGGTGATCGGCGAGGAGTACGGCGCGACCGGCCGAGCAGCCCGCACCTGGCTGGTGGACCCGCTGTGCGGCACCCTCAACTTCGCCGCCCGAACCCCACTCTTCTCGGTCAATGTGGCTCTCCCCGCCACCGGCGTCGCCGCCGTGGCCGACCCCCTGACCCACGAACTCTTCTGGACCGACGGCACCACAACCCACGTTCGCCACGCCACCGCCCACGCCACCGCCGACGCCACCACCGACGCCGACTCCCCAGCCCACTCCCCCGCCGCACCGCCGGTCACCGACGTCCCGGCCGAGCCTTCCGCTACCTCACTCCTGGTCGACGTCGACATCGACGCTCCGCCCGACGCCGACTTTCTCGGTGCCCAACTGCTGGCTGACGAGGAGTTCCGGGCGGCGTTCGCCGGGCGGGTCTCCTCGACCACGCTCACCCTCGCCTGGGTCGCCGTCGGCCGCCGGGCCGCCTACATCACCGACGGCACCCTCATCGACAGCGTGCACTTCACCGCCGGCACAGCCCTGTGCCAAGCAGCCGGCTGCACGGTCACCGACTTCCGCGGCGACCCCCTGCACACCGGCCCCGGCCTGATCGCCGCCGCCGACCCTGCCACCCACCGCCGGCTCCTCGATCTGATCGCACCACACCTTCGGTGACGTCAGTCCAGGAAGGAAACGCTGTTTCGTGATCATTGGTTGACTGTCTGCGGAGCGTTTGCGGATTAGCCTTGGGGTATGGCCACGTACGGGCACAGCCCTCGAGGCGATGTGGGGCTGCAGGAACTGATCGACACGTCGCCGGCGCCACGGGCGCGAATGTCCGTCGCGGCGGAGACCGCGCTGGTCTGCGGCCTCGGAGCGGTGCTCACGGCAACCTTCTCGATCATGTTCGGCGTCTCGCTGGTCTTCGGCGCCCTCGCCGTACTCACCGGCCTGGTCGGCCTGGTCAGCACCCACCGCCCGGACGTCGCCGGCTCCGCTCTCAATGTCCTCGGCCTCTTCCTGGGGCTGCTCGCCCTCGCCGCCGTCGGCATCCGCTACCTGGGCATCGACACCGCCGTCGGCGACCCCCTCATCCCCTGGCTGACCGACCAACTCCACCACTGGAACACCAAACTCCCCCAGCCGTAGCAGTCACCACCCCAGATCCCTGCCGGCCGGCTGAGGGACCTCCCCTCACGCGTGGGGCCAGAAAACCCGCGGGCGGTTTCGCGGTGGCTCTGTAGTCTGTCCCGGTGGACGACCGGATCATCCGCATCCGCGCGAAACTCGCCCAGGCGGCCGAATCCCCTGCACTGCTGGAGTCTTTCGGCGCCAAGACCCACTCGTACCGGCTGAAACCGCCACTGTCCGAGGCGGAGGTCGCGGCGTTCGAGGCCGAGCACGAAGTAGGGCTGCCGACGGAGTACCGCCTGTTCCTGCTCGAGGCCGGCGACGGTGGCGCAGGCTCCAGCTACGGGCTGGTGCCTTTACGGGATGCGCTCGACTGGGACGAGGACCCGGTCGGTTTCCTCGCCGCCCCCAGCTACTTGGCCGACGGCGTCGCGCACGGAGACGAGGAGTACTGCGAGTTCCCTGAGCCACGGCAGGGCAGTCTTGCCGTCGTTCACCACGGTTGCGCGTACTACACCCATCTCGTCGTGAGCGGCCCGGGTCGGGGGCGGCTCGTCAACGTCAACGCCGACTGGTGCGACCCGCCGTACGTGAGTGAAGATCCGGACTTCCTCACCTGGTACGAGCGGTGGCTCGACGAACTCCTGGCCGGATACTCGGTCACCGACTTCGGCCAGAAGCTGCCTGGGGACGAGACTGCGCTGCTCGCCATTCTTGCCGGTGACCCGGATCCGGACCGGCGGGTACGGGCAGCCTGGTCGCTGAGCTACCTGCCGGACTTCCGGGCCAGCGCGGGGAACGGCCTCGCGGCAGCCGCCGCGGATCCGGATCCTCGCGTCCGCGAGGCGGCGCTCGGCGTCGGGTGGCGATCCACCGTGCGCCAGGTCGAGACCGCCGCGCGGACGGCGTTGACCGACTCGGCCGCGCCGGTGCGCGCCGCAGCGATCCACGTCCTCCGCGTCCTTGGCACTGCCGACCTCGCTGAGCGCGCCCGTGCCCTGCTGGCGGACGCGGACTCCGCAGTGATGTGGGCGGCGGCGTGGGCCCTCACCGACAGCGGCGACTGTCAGGTCGCCGATCTGGAGCCCCTGCTGACACGGCTCGCCGCCGGTGACCGCGTGTCGGCCGTGTACTACGCGGTCAAGGCCCACGGCGACGCCACCGGCCTGCTGCGCCGGGCACTCGGGGACCTTGATGCCGACGTACGGCGCCAAGCCGTCCAGTCGGCCGAACAACGTAAGGAACGATCGCTGCTGCGGGACCTACGGAAGCTGCAGGCTACGGAGACCGACCCCGTGGTCCGCGCAAATCTCGATCGCGTCGTCGGCACCTGGAGGAGCCGGTGGCCGGTGCTTCGCGGCCGGAGATGATCAGCGGAAGTCGCGGGAGGGGGTTTTGGCGGCTAGGGGGAGGCGTTGGAGGTGGTCGGCGGAGAGGTTGGTGACTTCGCCGGCGCGTTCTACGCGGCCGCGGATGATGAGGGCGCCGGCGGTGCGGGCGACGGTGGCGTGGCGGTGCCAGCAGCCGACGGTGATGACGATGTTGGCCATGCCGGTCTCGTCCTCGAGGTTCATGAAGGTGACGCCGGAGGCGGTGGCCGGGCGCTGGCGGTGGGTGACGACGCCGGCGACCCGGACCCGGCTGCCGTCGGGGGCCTCGCGGAGCTGGGCGGCCGACAGGATGCCTTCGGCCCGGAGCTCGGCCCGGATGCGCTGCATCGGGTGACTGGTGGTGGTGATCGAGGTGGACCACAGGTCGGCCATGTCGGACTCGATGTCGGTCATCCCGGGCAGGGTTGGCGGCGGCCCGGCGGCGGTGATGCCGGCCAGCTGACCCGGACGCTCCTCGGCGGCCCGTCCGGCTTCCCACAGCGCCTGTCGGCGGTCGAGCCCGAAGCAGTCGAAGGCCCCGGCGGTGGCCAGCGCCTCCACCTGGGCGGCAGTGATCCCGGTCCGGCGGACCAGGTCGGCCATCTCGGTGAACGGCCCACCCCGGTCGCGTTCCTCGACGATCAGCTTCGCGCCCTTCTCGCCGATCGTGCGCACCTCCGACAACCCGAGCCGGACCGAGAACGCGCCGTCACGGCGATGGATGGTGGTGTCGAACGGCGCCTTCGGGTCGAACGGCCCGACCAGCGGCTGCGGATCCACCAGGCAGTCCGCCGAGCCGGTCGGCCCAGTCAGCTCCTGCCCGTCGACCAGTTGCTCGAGGCCCGCGTCGACCCCAGAGAGATGCAGGTCCGGGCGCCGCACCTCCACCCCATGGCGGCGAGCGTCGGCGACCAAGGACTGCGGTGAGTAGAACCCCATCGGCTGGGCCCGCAGCAACGCGGCCAGGAAGGCCGCCGGGTAGTGCAGCCGCAGCCACGTGCTGGAGTAGACGAGCAGGGCGAAGCTGATCGAGTGCGACTCGGCGAACCCGAAGTTCGCGAAGGCTTCGATCTTGTCGTAGATCTCGTCGGCCAGGTCCCCGGTGATCCCGTTGCGCGCCATCCCGGCGTACAGCTTCTCCTTCAGCGACGAGATCTTCTCGATCCCGCGTTTCGACCCCATCGCGCGGCGCAGCAGGTCGGCCTCGTCACCGTCGATCTCGCCGACCGCCATCGCCATCTGCATCAGCTGCTCCTGGAACAGCGGCACCCCCATGGTGCGCTCCAGCACCGGCCGCAGCTTGGGGTGCAGGTAGGTGATCGGCTCCTCCCCGGTACGGCGCCGGATGTACGGATGGACCGCGCCACCTTGGATCGGGCCGGGCCGGATCAGCGCGATCTCGGTGACGAGGTCGTAGAACCGGCGCGGCTTCAACCGGGGCAGCGTCGCCATCTGGGCCCGCGACTCCACCTGGAACACCCCGACCGAGTCCGCCCGGCACAGCTGGTCGTAGACGCCGGCCTCCTCCTTCGGGATCGTGTGCAGCAGCCACGACTCCCCCACGTGCTCGCGGACCAGCTCCATGCAGTACTGCAGCGCGGCCAGCATCCCGAGTCCGAGCAGGTCGAACTTCACCAGCCCCATCCACGCGCAGTCGTCCTTGTCCCACTGCAGGACCGTGCGGTTCTCCATCCGGGCGTGCTCGATCGGCACCACCTCCCCCACCGGCCGCTCGGTCAGCACCATCCCGCCGGAGTGGATCCCCAGGTGCCGCGGGAACTTCAGCAGCCCGGTCGCCATCTCCACCACCCGCGGCGGGATGTCGTGCTCGGTCGAGGTGATCTCCGGGCTCCAGCCGTCCACCTGCTTCGACCACGCGTCCTGCTGGCCGACCGAGTACCCCAGGGCTTTGGCCATGTCCCGGACGGCGGACTTCGGGCGGTAACTGATCACGTTCGCGACCTGGGCCGCGTTCCGGCGGCCGTACTTCTCGTAGACGTGCTGGATCACCTCTTCGCGGCGGTCGGAGTCGAAGTCGACGTCGATGTCCGGCTCCTCGGTCCGGGTCGAGGCGAGGAACCGCTCGAACGGCAGGTTGTAGAGGATGCTGTCGACCGCGGTGATCCCGAGCGCGTAGCAGACCGCCGAGTTCGCCGCCGAGCCGCGGCCCTGGCACAGGATCCCGTGGTCGTGCGCGAACTTGACGATGTCGTGGACGATCAGGAAGTACCCCGGGAAGCCTTTCTCCGCGATCACGTCCAGCTCCCGCTGCAGCCGCTCGTACGCATCCGGGCGCTCCTCGCGGGTCCCGTACCGCAGGGCGGCGCCCTCGAAGGTGAGGTGCCGCAACCAGGACATCGGGTCATGCCCGTCCGGCACGTCCCGCAGTGGCAGCTTCGGCTTGGCCCGGGCCAGGTCGAACGACACCTGGTCCGCGATCGTCACCGACCGCGCCACCGCCCCTGGGAACCGCTGGAACCGGGTGGTCATCTCCACCCCCGACCGGACGAACGCCATCCCGGCCGGCGGCAGCCAGCCGTCCATCGAGTCCAGGTCGCGGCGGGCCCGGACCGCGGCCAGGGCGGCGGCCAGCTTGTGCTGCGCCGGGGTGGCGTAGTGCACGTTGTTGGTGGCAACCACCGGGAGCCCACGGTCCGCGGCCAGGCCGGCCAGCACCTGGTTCCGGGTGGAGTCGGCCGGCAGGTGGTGGTCGACCAGCTCGACCACCACGCGGTCCTTGCCGAACAGGCCCACCAACCGGTCGAGCTCCCGGCCCGCGGCGGCCGGGCCGTCGGCGTACCCACCCAGCTCCAGCGCCTGCCGGACCAGCCCCTTCCGGCAGCCGGTCAGGATCAGCCAGCGATCACGGCCCTGCTCGGCGAGCTCCTCCAGGTCGTAGACCGGACGGCCCTTCTCACCGCCGGCCAGCTGCGCCTCGGTGATCGCGCCGGCCAGCTTGTGGTACCCCTCCTGCCCCTCCGCCAGCACCAGCAGGTGGCTGCCCTCGGGATCGGCCACCCCGTTCTGCGGGCCGGTCAGGCCCAGCGACAGCTCCGCCCCGAAGACCGTGGGCAACTCGTAAGCCGCCGCGGCCTCGGCGAACCGGGCCGCGCCGTAGAACCCGTCGTGATCGGTCAACGCCAGCGCGTGCAGGCCCTGCCGGACCGCTGCCTCGACCAGCTCCTCCGGCTGGGAGGCGCCGTCCAGAAAGGAGAAGTTCGAGTGCACGTGCAGCTCCGCGTAAGGAACCGCGTGCTCCGGGCGGCGGGCAGGGGCCGGCACGTACGGACCGCGGTGCTGTGACCACGCCGGGCTGTCGCCGCCGTCGGCCGTCACCGGGCGATTGCCGTGACTGCCCGGACGCGAGCGGTCCGACAGCTTGCGCTCCAGCTCCGACCACTTGATCGGCGGATTGTTGTAGCCCATCGCACACACCTCCCATCCATCACAAGACTAGAACATGTGTTCGAAGTAGCGCTAATCTGAAGCCATGCTTGGGCGGTTCACGGTGCGACCTGCCGACGACGGATCGAACAGATTCGGCGTCTGGGACGGCGCGGTCAACGGGTGGCGGGCAACAGACATCGACGACGAGACGGAGGCACACCGGATAGCCAGCGACCTCGACGTCCAGTACGACGCGCACGGCCCGCGACCGGCCGACGCCATCCGCAAGGTGGACCCGCCGCAGCCGGTCCAGCGCGCCCAGTGGGCCAACGGCGAGCTCGACATCTGGATCCGCGACAACGGCGAGTGGCTGGGCCGCGTCCGCGACAAGTCCGGCCGGGTCACCTGGATCCCGGGCACCGACCTCCGCCCGCTGTAGCCGGCCTACTTGACGTAGGCGATCGGCGCCATGGCCGGCGGGTCTTGCAGAGGCTCGGAGATGTACTTCGAGCGGATGCCCTTGATGTAGCGATGGCTGCGCGGGGTCAGACCTTCGGGCGTCTGCATGCGGCCCTTGGTGACCAGGATGCCGAGGTCGGCGCCCTTGAAGCGGTAGTCCCCCGGGCCGTAGACGCGCAGGAAGAACGCCTCGTCCTCGTGGGTGACGTCGTGCCAGTCGTTGGTGACGCCGGCGAACTCCAGCTGGCCGTCGTCGTCGAGGTGCCAGGTGCCGGTCGGTGGCGCCGCGAGGATCCGCTCGACCCGGTCGGCCGGCTCCTTCAGGATCAGCTGCGCCCAGACGTCGACCGCGGCCAGCTCACGCCAGCGCTCGTTGATCTCGGCAACGTCGATCTCGTAGTCGACGTCCATGAACTCGAGCAGGTGGAACAGGAACAGCGGGACGTCGGCGTACGCGCCGGCGGTCACGTTCGTCATCGAGGACGCACCGGAGATCCGCGGGTTCAGCTCCCCGAGGTACACCTCGTCGGTGGCCAGGTCGATGAGCACGTCGATCTCCAGGAACCCCTTGTAGCCTTCGGCCGCGAGCCGGTCACCGAGCCGCTGCACGTGGTCGATCGCGACCCCGCGCTGCAGTGGCGTCAGCGCCTCCGGGAACAGGTCGTTCCCGCACCAACCACCCTTGTACGGCGTGAGCTCCGGATAGCCGGTCAGATCCGTCATGAACGGCCCGACGATCGTCCCGTGCCGGGTGATGCACGCCTCGACCGCGGCCGCCTTGTTGTCGATCCGCTTCATCACCTTGAGGTCGCGGCCGACGATGTCCCCGGCGTGTTTGTGCCACTCCTTCTTGCGGGTGATGAAGAACGTGGTCTTGCCGGAGTCGCCGTACGGCGTCTGGACGACGAGGTCGCGGCCGAGCTCGTTCTCCGCGGCCAGCGCCTTCAGCTCCTTCCACGACGACGCCTTGCCGAGCACGTTCGGGACCGACGGGGCGCCGGCCTCGTCGCCGAGCTGGGTGGTGACGATCTTCGAGTCGAGCCGGCGGCGCAGTTCGTCCGAGGGCAGGATCAGCCGGTAGCCGAGCTCGCGGCAGATCTCCTCGGTCTCGGCGTCGAAGAACACCATCACGATCATCGGCGTGCCGCCGCGTTTGCGCAGGTGTTCCTGGACCTCGGGGTCGCGCAGCAGGTGGTTGTTGATCTGCTCACCGGACTCGAACTCGGCCGTCGCCCGGTTCTTCGGCGTGAACACGCGCGGGTGCCGGCTGTCCCAGGAGTCGTAGTAGACGACGTACTGGAAGTTGCGCACCCAGCGGTCGATGCCGAGCAGGTTGAACGCGGTCGGCCCGACGAAGTAGATCGGGTGGGTGTTGGTTCGGAAGAACGTGCGGATCTCGGCGATCCCGTGCAGCTTCTGGTTCATCGCACCCCTCCCCGGCGAGCCCCGTTTCACAGTAGGACGGGCCGGACCGTCGTGTCATGGTGTCGCGTAGCTTTGTCGCATGGGCCCCAGCGACGACCGGATGATCGGCTTCCCGCCCACCGCCGAGACGCTCGTCGACCTGGCCGGCTGGCAGGACGCGCCCAACGTGCGCTGGGCGTTCCGGCACATGCGCGAACTCCTGCCCACACACGTGATTCCGGCCGGCCCGGATCACCGCCCACTCACCACGGCCCTCGACCCGGCGGTGGGCGCTACTCCGGTGACGCGCCTGGACGGGGCGGTCACACGCGCCGACGGCGTGTTCGCCGACACCTGGACCGACGCGCTGATCGTGCTGCACGACGGTGTCGTGGCCGAGGAGCGGTACTACGCCGGCATGACCGCGAACACCCCACACCTGCTGATGTCGGTGTCCAAGTCGATCGTCGGCTGTGTCGCCGGGATCCTCGCCGACCGTGGCAGTCTCGACCCCGAGGCGCCGGTGACCAGCTACGTCCCGGAGGTGGCCGGCACCGGGTACGGCGACGCGACCGTGCGGCACCTGCTCGACATGCGCACCGGCGTCGCGTTCCGCGAGACCTATCAAGCACTTGATTCCGAGGTTCGGGTGATGGAGCGGTCGATGGGCTGGCGACCGCGCCGCGACGGGGACCCAGTCGGCATGTACGAGTACCTGACCACCCTCGGTACGGCGACCCCGCACGGCGGACCGTTCACCTATCGATCGGCCGACACCGACATGCTCGGCTGGGTGTGCGAACGCAGCGCCGGCACCCGGATGGCGGAGCTCGTGTCCCACCTGCTGTGGATCCCGCTGGGCGCCGAGCAGGACGCCGACATCACCTGTGACCCGGTCGGCTCCGCGGTCCACGACGGCGGCATCTCGGCGACCGCCCGCGATGTCGCGCGGTTCGGCCAGCTGCTGCTCGAGAACGACGGCCGGATCGTGCCGAAGCGCTGGCTGGCCGATTCGTGGCATCCCGGCGCCGACGTCCGGGCCGCGTTCGCGGGCACCGACAACGAGGCCGTGCTGCCCGGCGGGTGGTACCGCAACCAGTTCTGGTTCGTGCCCAACGCGCGCGGAACAGCCCTTGTCTGCTTGGGAATCCACGGTCAGATGCTGTACGTGAACCCGGCCACCCGGCTGGTCGGCGTGAAGTTGTCGTCGTGGCCGGACCCGCAGAACCCGGCGTACCTGATCGACACGCTGCGGGCGTTCGGCGCGATCGGCGCCCAGTTGAGCGGTTGACATGCGAAGGCGGAGTGCGACACTCCGAACCATGACCCGCTACGGCCAGCAGTTCGGCCCGGACTTCACCTTCCTGGGGGTCCCGGCCTGCGATCTGGACGACCCGGCGTCGTACGCGGACGCACAGGTCGTGATCCTGGGGGCGCCGTTCGACGGCGGCACGTCGCACCGGCCGGGCGCCCGGTTCGGGCCGATGGCGATCCGGATGCGGGACTACCTCGGGCACGACGGGTCCCGGCCGAGTCTCGCGCTGCGCACCGACGGCCTGGTCGACCTGAACGTCGTCGACGCCGGTGACGTGGAGATGTACTCCGGCGACATCGAGGTCGCGCTGCCCGCGCTCGAGGCCGCGGTCGAGAAGGTGGCCCGCACCGGGGCGATCCCGGTGGTGCTCGGCGGTGACCACTCGATCGCGTTCCCGGACGCGAAGGGGGTCGCGAACGTGCTCGGCCACGGCCGGGTGTCGATGATCCACTTCGACGCGCACGCCGACACCGGCGACATCGAGTTCGGGTCGTTGTGGGGCCATGGGCAACCGATGCGGCGGCTGATCGAGTCCGGCGCGCTGCGTGGTGACCGGTTCCTGCAGATCGGCTTGCGCGGCTACTGGCCGCCGCCGGACACGCTGGACTGGATGGCCGAGCAGCGGATGCGCTCCTACGAGATGACCGAGATCGGGCACCGGGGCCTGAACGCCTGCCTGAGCGAGGCTTTCGCGATCGCCACCGACGAGTGCGACGGCGTGTTCCTGTCCGTCGACATCGACGTCTGCGATCCGGGACACGCCCCTGGCACCGGTACTCCGGAGCCCGGCGGACTGACCGCTCGCCAGTTGCTGGACGCGGTACGGCGGATCGGCCTCGAGCTGCCCGTGGTCGGGATGGACGTGGTCGAGGTGAGCCCGCCGTACGACCATGCCGACATCACCGCGGCGCTCGCGAACCGGGTCGTGCTGGAAGCGCTGTCGGCGATCGCCCGTAAGCGCAGGGACGAGCGCGACGGCACGCACTGGGACCCGTCGCAGCCGCTGCTCGACGACCGGCCGCGCTGACCTGTTCCCAGCACAGTGAGCGAGTGCCACACTCCGAGGTAGGTGGAGGTGGCGGGGACGGGCGGGCACCTCCATCGAGGGAGGGGGCTTCCAATGGCGATGACGCCGCAGCAGCTGTTCCGCCGCAAACCGGTCCAGGAGATGTCGCAGGAGACCGGCACCGACACCGGCCAGAGCGAGCTCGTTCGGTCGATCGGCCTGTTCCAGCTCTCGATGTTCGGCATCGGTGCCACCATCGGCACCGGCATCTTCTTCGTCCTGGCGGAAGCGGTGCCGGTCGCCGGTCCCGCGGTGATCTGGTCGTTCGTGATCGCCGGTGTGGTCGCCGGGCTGACCGCGATCTGTTACGCCGAGCTCGCGAGTGCGGTCCCGGTGTCTGGTTCGTCGTACTCCTACGCCTACGCGACGCTCGGTGAGCTGCCCGCGGTCGGGGTGGCCGCGTGCCTGTTGCTCGAGTACGGCGTCTCCGCGGCCGCGGTGGCCGTCGGCTGGTCGCAGTACCTGAACGAACTGCTGGACAACATCTTCGGCTGGACCATCCCGGACAGCCTGTCGCAGGCGCCGGAACAGGGCGGGGTGTTCAACCTGCCCGCGATCATCCTGGTGCTGCTCGTCACGCTGCTGCTGATCCGCGGCGCCAGCGAGTCGGCCAAGACGAACGCCGTGATGGTGCTGATCAAGATCGGCGTCCTGGTGCTGTTCATCGTGATCGGCCTGCAGGGCTGGAACTCCGACAACCTGGCCGACTTCGCGCCGTTCGGGATCAGCGGCATCACCTCGGCGGCCGGCATCATCTTCTTCTCCTACATCGGCCTGGACGCGGTCTCGACCGCGGGTGAAGAAGTCAAGAACCCGCGGCGGACGATGCCGCTGGCAATCCTGATCGCCCTCGTCACGGTCACCACGCTCTACATCCTGGTCACGCTGGTCGCGGTCGCGGCGCAGCCGGCCGCCGACTTCGACGGCCAGGAGGCCGGGCTGTCGGCGATCCTGGAAGACGTCACCGGCCAGACCTGGCCGGCCACCGTGCTGGCCGCGGGCGCGGTGATCTCGATCTTCAGCGTCACGCTGATCGTGATCTACGGCCAGACCCGGATCCTGTTCGCGATGGCCCGCGACGGGATGATCCCGGAGCTGTTCCACAAGGTGAACCCGCGCACCCACACGCCGGTCCCGAACACCATCATCGTGGCGACCGTGATCGCGCTGCTGGCCGGGCTGATCCCGATCAACTTCCTGGCCGAGATGACCAGTATCGGCACGCTGGTCGCGTTCCTGGTGGTGTCGATCGGCGTGATGGTGCTGCGCCAAACGCATCCGGAGCTGCCGCGCGGCTTCAAGGTGCCGCTGTACCCGGTCACCCCGATCCTGTCGATCGCGGGCTGCATCTGGATCATCCAGGACCTGCGCGCCGTGACGATCTGGGTGTTCCTGATCTGGGTCGCGGTGGCGCTGGCCTGGTACTTCTTCTACGGCTTCAAGCATTCGCACCTCGGCCGGCACGAGCACGTCGGGCTGATCCACGACGACGACGGGCCGACGCCATGACGATGATCGTCGGCTACGCCTCCGACGAACGTGGGAAGGCGGCCCTGCACCTGGCGGCGATGCTGGCCCGGTCTGCGAACGACAACCTGATCGTCTGCAGCGTCGTACCGGCGCCGTGGACGCCGGGGATGGCCCGGGTGGACGCGGAGTACCACGAGTACCTGGCGCAGACCGCCGATCAAGCGCTCGAACGGGCGCGTGGCTTCCTGCCGTCCGACGTACCGGCCGCCTACGTCAGGCACAGTGCGCGGTCGGCGCCGGCCGGCCTGCTGGAGATGGCCGATCAGCATGACGCGCGTCTGATCGTGCTGGGATCGTCGTCAGCGGGGGTGTTCGGTCACATCGCGCTGGGCAGCGTGACGGACCGGCTGCTGCACAGCTCGCACGTGTCGCTCGCCCTTGCCACACGGGGATTCCGCTGTCCGCCGGACGCCAGGGTCAGCCGGGTGACGGCTGCCTTCGGTGGTACGGCGAGCGCCGAAAACCTGGTCCTGGCCGTGGCCACGGTCGGCAGTGACGTGGGCGCATCGTTGCGGATAGCAACGTTCGCGGTGTGGTCCCGGCCGGCCTACACCACCCGGCTCGGCACCGACTCCGAGGACCTGGTCATGCAGGAGTGGCGGGCCGAGCTGGACAAGACGGTGAACGCCACGCTCGCCCAGCTCAAGGACCTCCGCGCCGGACCGCGATCGGTCGAGACGGTGATCGGCGCCGGCGCCAGCTGGGACGAGGCGATCGACGAGGTCGACTGGGACCCGGGCGACGTCCTGGTGGTGGGGTCGAGCGAGCTCGGGCCGGTCGCGCGCGTCTTCCTCGGCTCGCGGGCGTCGAAGATCCTGCGGCACTCCCCCGTGCCGGTCATCGTCGTACCGCGGCGCCGGGCCGAAGTGCTGGCCGAACGCGCCACCGGAGGCTGAGCGGGCCATGCACGAGGTGGACCAGACAACCGAACAGATGGTGCGCAGTGTGCTGGCCTACGCGGAGAACCGGCTCCGGATGAACCCGGTGCCGCTGGACCGCAACCTGCTCTCCGCCGAAGACCTCTACGAACGCCTCGGCGGGCTGATCCGGAACGAGCCCCGGCAGCCCGACGAGGTGCTCGGCGTCTACTCGTCGGTGATCGCGCCCAGCGTGATCTCGGCCGACAGCCCGCGGTTCCTGGGCTTCATCCCGGCGGCGCCGACGAAGGCGAGCCTGCTGTTCGACATGCTCGTCTCCTGCGCGTCGATCCAGGGCATCTCCTGGCTCGAGGCGTCCGGCGCGATCGCAGCCGAGAACACCGTGCTGCGGCTGATCGCCGACGAAGCCGGGCTGCCGGCGAGTGCAGGCGGCTGCTTCGTCTCGGGCGGCTCGGCGGGCAACCTGTCCGCGCTCGCGGTCGCCAGGGAGACCGCGAAACAACGGCTCGGCGCCGACCGCCGGCTGCGGGTCGTCGTGGGCACCGACGCGCATTCGTCGATCGTCAACACGCTGCGCATGCTGGAGATGGACGCGCTGGTCGTCGAGACTCCGGACCACCGGCTCACCGCGGACACCGTGCGGACCGCGATCGCCGCCGATCCCGATCCCTCCGACGTCGCCGCCGTGGTGTGTACGTCGGGCACCACGAACGCCGGCATCATCGACGACCTGGCCGGCGTCGGCGCGGTCGCCCGCGAGCGCCGCTGGTGGTTCCACGTCGACGGCGCGTACGGCGGATCCGGCATCTTCGCGCGGTCACTGCGGCCGAAGTACGACGGGATCGAGCAAGCCGACTCGTTCATCCTCGACCCGCACAAGTGGATGTTCACGCCGTTCGACTGCTGCGCCCTGCTGTACCGGAACCCTGAACTGGCCAGGGCGACGCATACGCAGGACGCGTCGTACCTGGACGTCATCCATGTCTCCGACGGCGAGTGGAACCCGACCGACTACGCCTACCACCTGACCCGCCGGGCCCGCGGCCTGCCGTTGTGGTTCTCACTTGCCGTCTACGGCGTCGACGCCTACCGCGAGGCGATCGAGACCGCGGCGCGGCTGGCCCGGGAGACCGCCGAGCTGATCAAGGCCGCCGCGCACCTCGAACTGATCCGGGAGCCGGACCTCGGCGTCGTACTGTTCCGCCGGATCGGCTGGTCGAGCGGGGACTACGACAAGTGGGCCCGGCAACTGCACGACGACGGGGTCGCGTTCATCCCCCCGAGCAAGTGGGAGGGCGAGACGGTCGGCCGGTTCGCGTTCCTGCATCCCGGCACCAGCCTCGACCTGGTCCGCGAGGTGCTCGCCCGGACCGAGCCATGAGCGACCTGCTCTCGCTGTTCCCGCCCGGGAGCAGCCTCGAAGCCGACGGCACGCTGGTCGTCGGTGGTTGCCGCGCGGACGACCTCGCCGCTGCCTTCGGAACGCCGGTCCTGGTGGTCGCCGAGGACGCGCTGCGCTCGCGGGCCCGCGAGTACCGCGACGAGTTGGCGGCCCGCTGGCCGGACTCCCGCGTCGTGTTCGCCTCCAAGGCCTTCCCGTGTACGGCGGTCCAGCGGGTGATGGTCGAGGAAGGACTCGGCCTCGACGTCGCGGGCGGCGGCGAGATCCTGACCGCGTTGAAGGCCGGTGTCGATCCGGGCCTGATCGTGCTGCACGGCAACGCGAAGAGCGACGAGGAGATCGCGCTCGCGGTCGAGCACGGGATCGGTCTGGTCGTGGTCGACAACGCCGACGACGTCGACCGGCTGGAGGCGACCGGACGCAACCAGGACGTGCTGGTGCGGGTGATTCCCGGTGTCACCGCGGACACCCACAGCCATGTGCTGACCGGTCACGAGGGCTCGAAGTTCGGGCTCCTGCCGGCCGACGCCGCCCGGTTGATCCAGCGCATCGAGCACAGTCCGCGGCTGCGGATGCGCGGGGTGCATGTCCATGTCGGATCGCAGATCCTCGACGTCGAGCCGTTCGCCGAGTCGGTCGCGCCGGTCGCGCGGCTGGGCGAGTTCGAGGTGTACGACCTGGGTGGCGGTCTCGGCGCGCGCTACACCTGGTCCGACGAGCCGCCGACGGTGGCGTCGTACCTCGATGCCCTGATCGGCGCGGCGAAACAGCACCTGCCCGCGGCGGCGCACGTCATCATCGAGCCCGGCCGCAGCATGGTGTGTACCGCGGCGACGACGATCTACCGGGTGACGACAGTGAAGCGCGGCGCGATCACGTTCGTCGCGGTGGACGGCGGGATGGGTGACAACCTGGAGGTCGCGCTGTTCGAGCAGCGGTTCGAGGCCGGCATCGTCGGGCGGTTCGACGGTCCCGATCCCGAGACCGTGACCGTCGTCGGCCGGCACTGCGAGAGCGGCGACGTCCTCGTGGACGGTGTGCCGCTGGCGAATCCGCGCGTCGGCGACCTGCTCGCCGTCCCCGCGACCGGGGCGTACTGCTACACGATGGCGAACAACTACAACGGCAACCGCCGGATCCCGGTCGTCTTCGCGCACGACGGCCGCGCGCGTCTCGTCGTACGACGAGAAACGTGGGCCGACCTGATGGCTCGAGACGTCGACTAGGGGGTGTCTGATGGTCCATCGCCTACTGCGCGGCACTCGGCACGGCACCTCGCCGCACTGGAGCAAAGGCCACGATGGATCCGCATCGAATCCTTCGCTCCAGCACGCCGAGCTACCGCACCGAGCACCTGCTCGCTACGGCGCTGAACCATCAGACACCCCCTAGCCCTCGAAGCCGTGATGGAGCATGACGTGCTTGATCCGCGTGTAGTCCTCGAGGCCGTACATCGACAGGTCCTTGCCGTAGCCCGAGTGCTTGAAACCGCCGTGCGGCATCTCCGCGATCAGCGGGATGTGGGTGTTCACCCAGACGCAGCCGAAGTCGAGGCGGGCGGACATCCGGGCCGCGGTCGTGACGTTGGTCGTCCACACCGAGGAGGCCAGGCCGTACTCGGTGTCGTTGGCCAACTGCAGCGCCTCGTCCTCCGTGGCGAACTTCTGCACGGTCAGCACCGGGCCGAAGATCTCGGTCCGGATCAGCTCGTCGTCCTGCTGCAGGTCCGCGACGATGGTCGGCTCGTAGAAGTACCCCTGCTCGCCGACCCGGCGGCCGCCGGTCGTCACCCGGGCATGCCCGGGCGCGCGCTCGACCAGCCCGGACACGTGGCCGAGCTGGTTGGCGTTGTTGATCGGCCCGTACAGGATGTCCTCGTCGGCCGGGTCGTAGCCGGTCCGGGTGTTGCGGGCCGCGTCGGTGAGCGCGTCGACGAACTCGTCGTAGATCCCTTGCTGCACGAGCACCCGGGTGGCCGCCGTACAGTCCTGGCCGCCGTTGAACAGGCCGCCGACCGAGATGCCCTCGATCGCGGCCGGGATGTCCACGTCGTCGAACACCACCACCGGGGCCTTGCCGCCGAGCTCGAGGTGCGCCCGTTTCACGTCGGCCGCGGCCGCCATCGCGACGGCCATCCCGGCCCTGGTCGAGCCGGTGATCGACACCAGCTGCGGCACCTTGTGCTTGGTCAGCGCGGCACCGGTGTCACGGTCGCCGCAGACCAGGTTGCAGACCCCGGGCGGGAAGATCTCCTGCATCTTCTCGACCATCCAGTACGACGAGGCCGGCGTCGTGTCGGACGGCTTGAGCACGACCGTGTTCCCGGCGGCGAGCGCGGGGGCGAACTTCCAGACCGCCATCATCATCGGGTAGTTCCACGGCGCCACCTGGGCGACCGGGCCGATCGGCTCGCGCCGGACCGACGAGGTGAAACCGCGCATGTACTCCCCCGCCGACTTGCCTTCGAGTACCCGCGCGGCGCCGGCGAAGAAGCGGATCTGGTCGACCATCGGCGGGATCTCCTCCGACCGGGTCAGGCCGACCGGCTTGCCGGTGTTCTCGCTCTCGACCGCGATCAGCTCCTCGGCGCTGTCCTCGATCACGTCGGCCAGCTTCAGCAGCGCCCGCTGCCGCTCCGACGGCGTCGACCAGCGCCACTTCTCGAACGCGCCGGCCGCGGCCCGGCAGGCCTGGTCGACGTCGTGGTCGTCGGAGTTCGGCGCCGACGCGTACACCTCGCCGGTGGACGGGTTGACGATGTCCATCATCGCCCCGGACGCGGCCGCCTGAACCTTGCCGTCGACGATGTTGTGAAAGACCTTCTTCTCCGGCATGTCGATCCCCTCCCCGGCACCGATTCGCCCCCAGGTTCCTTCAATCTAGGCCTTACGCACTGACGAGGAGAAGCCCATGGCGACGCATCCGCTGGACCCGCTGGACGCCGACGAGTTCCGCCGGACCGCGGCGATCCTGCGCCGGGACAAGGAGCTCGGCGGGTCCTGGCGGTTCGCCGCGATCGAGCTGCTCGAGCCGGCCAAGGCGGTGGTCCGCACCTGGCGTCCGGGTGATCCGATTCCGCGGACGGCGTTCGCCGTACTGTGGAACCGGGCCGACAACCAGACCTGGGAGGGCGTCGTCGACCTGATCGATGACCGGGTGGAGTCCTGGACGCACGTGCCCGGCGCGACGCCGAACTTCACCGTCGACGAGTACCACGAGGTCGACGAGGCGATGCGTGCCCACCCGGAGGTGATCGCCGCGCTGGCCGAGCGCGGCGTCACCGACCTGTCGCTGGTGCTGATCGAGGTGTGGACGTACGGCAAGGCGCTGATGCCGCAGAAGTACCGCGACCGCCGGCTCGGCTGGTGCGACATCTGGTACCGCGAGACACCCGAGGGCAATCCGTACGCGCACCCGGTGTCCGGGCTCAAGGTCGTCGTCGACCTGAACACGCTGGAGCTCCTCGAGCTCGAGAACGACCACAACCACGGCCAGCCCGAGGTCACCGCGGAGTACGCCCCTGGACCCTGGACAGGGCCGTCCCGCACCGACCTCAGGCCGCTGCACGTCACCCAGCCCGAAGGCGTCTCGTTCACCCTCGACGGCAACGGGCTCAGCTGGCAGAACTGGACGCTGCGGCTGGGCTTCAACTACCGCGAGGGCCCGGTCATCCACCAGGTGCAGTACGGCGGCCGGGACATCGCGTACCGGATGTCGTTCGCGGAGCTGATGGTCCCCTACCGGGACGCGTCCTTCGACCACTACCGCCGTACGGCGTTCGACATCGGCGAATGGGGTCTCGGCTTCATGACCACCTCGCTCGAGCTCGGCTGCGACTGTCTCGGCGAGATCGTCTACCTGGACGCCGTACTGCACGACAGCCACGGCGAGCCGTACACGATCCCGAACGCGATCTGCCTGCATGAGGAGGACAACGGCGTGCTGTGGAAGCACGTCGACCACACCACCGGCGCCGAGGTACGGCGGATGCGCCGGCTGGTCGTGTCGTGTCACGTCACCGTGGCGAACTACGAGTACCTGGTCTACTGGCGCTTCTACCAGGACGGCAACATCGAGTGCGAGGTGCGCGCGACCGGGCTGATGGTCACCACGCCGTTCGCTGCCGACGGCTCCGCACCGGCGACGGGCACCGTGGTCGACAAGCAGACGTACGCGCCGTTCCACCAGCACTTCCTGGTCGCCCGGCTCGACCTCGATGTGGACGGCGACGGGAACACCGTGCACGAGGTCGACTCACGCGCCCTGCCCGTCTCCGGCGACAACCCCTACGGCTTGGCCGTGGTCACCGAGTCCACGCCGATCCGGACCGAGTCCGAGGCCGCCCGCGACTTCGACTGGGCCACTCAACGGTCCTGGAAGGTCGTCAACCCGAACCGGGTGAATGCCTTGGGCACCCATCCGGCGTACAAACTGGTCCCGAGTGCGTCGATCCCGCCGTTGATGGATCCGGCGACTCCGCAGTTCCTGCGGGCGCCGGTGATCGGGCACACGGTCTGGGTGACCCGGCACCACGACGAGGAGCGCTGGCCGTGCGGCGCCTACCCGACCCAGTCAGCCGGCGACGACGGGATGTCGCGCTGGATCGCCGACGACGAGTCGCTGGAGAACACCGACGTGGTGCTCTGGTACGTGTTCGGCATCCATCACGTCACCCGGGTCGAGGACTGGCCGGTGATGCCGGCGGACACGATCGCCTTCTGGCTCAAGCCGTTCGGCTTCTTCGACCGGAACCCGGCACTCGACGTGGCCCCGGACCACGGGCACTAGCCGTCGCCGTTGGACAGGTGGATCGTGATCAGGGAGCCCTCCGGGGCGCCTTCGCGCGATCTCGGGTCGGTGTAGGCGACAGTGCCTTCGTTCTCCGACGACCGGACCAGGTCCTCAGCGATGACCACGTCGAAACCGGCCTGGCGGAGCCGGTCCTCGGCGTCGTCGGGATTCATCCCGTTCACCGGCGGGATGTCCTTGCGGTCGCCGTCGGCGGCGGCGACCGGCCGGGGCGCGACGAACCGCTTCAGCGGCATGCCGTCGAGGGCGCCCTGCATCGCGGTCTGCCAGAGCGGACCGGCGGTGCCCGAGCCGGTCGGGTCGGAGATGTCCCGGCCGCCCAGAGTGTGGCGGTACATCAGGTTCGTGTACGGCAGGTTCGCGTCGGCCACGACCGCGGCGCCGGCCAGGTTCGGCGCGTAACCGGCGTACCAGACGGCCAAGTTGTCCTGGATGGTGCCGGTCTTGCCGGCCAGGTCCCAGTTGCCGAAGTTCAGCCGGCCACCGGTGCCGCCCGGCTCCATCACCGCGGAGAGCACCCGGTTCACCCCGTCCGCGACCTCGGGGCGGAGCGCCTGCTTGCACTCGATCCCCGGGGTATCGACCGGCTTGCGGGACTTGTCCTCGACCGAGAGGACCAGCAGCGGCTTGCAGTACTTGCCGCGGGCGGCGAACGTCGCGTACGCGTTGGACAGCATCAACGGCGTCACGTAGCCGACGCCGAGCGTCATCGAGATCACCTGGTCCAGCGGCTCCAGTGTCTGCCCGTTGTACATGCCCAGCGCCTGGGCGGTCTTGCCGATCGCGCAGAGACCGACCCGCTGCGACAGTTGCAGGAAGTAGGTGTTCGTCGAGTACCGGGCCGCCTCGACCATCGTCAGGTTGCCGCCCTGGGTCGAGTTCTGCGGCGTGTAGTCCGGGTCCCGGGTCCAGCCCGAGCAGGTCCGGAACCGCTTGTTGCTCAGGTTGATCTGCTGCGGCGAGTTGATCCGGTACGTCATCGGGATGCCCTTCGACAGCGCGGCCGCGATGGTGAACGCCTTCATCGTCGAGCCGTTCTGGAAGCCGCCGAAGCCACCCGGGTAGGACTTCTCCACGTTGTAGTTGTACGCGGTCTGGTAGGCGCCGCGCCCGTACGGCCGGCTCTGCACCATCGCCTTCACCAGGCCGGTGCCCGGCTCGACGATGGTGATCGCCGCGATCGCGCTGTCGGTGCGCCGGGCGTGCTCGTTGATCGACGCCTGCGCGGCCTTCTGCATCCGCCGGTCGAGGGAGGTCGTCACGGTCAGGCCGCCGGTCTTCAGGTAGTGCTCGCGGTCCTTGGCGGTCCGGCCCAGCGCCGGGTTCTGCAGCAGCTTCGAGACGACGTACTCACAGTAGAAGGGGTACTTCGAGCTCGCGCAGCCGTTCGGCACCTTGAGCACCCGCTCGGGGTTGATCACCGGGGTCTTGAGCGCCTGGTTCGCCTGGTGCACGGAGATGACGCCCAGTTCGAGCATCCGCCGGATCACCAGGTCGCGGCGGGCCTTGGCCCGGGCCATGTTGTTGGTCGGGTCGTAGCCGGTCGGGTTCTTCACCAGGCCGGCCAGCAGGGCCGCCTGGGCGAGGGTGAGGTTCTTGGCCGAGGTCCGGAAGTAGTGCTGCGCGGCCGCCTGGACGCCGTACGCGCCGTCGCCGAAGTTCACCACGTTCAGGTACCGCTCGAGGATCTCGTCCTTGGAGTACTGGCTCTCGACCGCGATCGCGTAGCGCAGCTCGGTGAGCTTGCGCTCGTAGGTCACCGCGGTGGCCCGCTGCCGCTCCTCGGCGGTCTTGGCCTTCTCGATCAGGCTGAGCTTCACGTACTGCTGGGTGATGCTCGAGCCGCCCTGCTGCACCTCGCCCTCGGTCTGGTTGCGCACCATCGCCCGCACGGTGCCCTTCAGGTCCAGAGCGCCGTGCTCGTAGAACCGCGAGTCCTCGATCGCGACGATCGCCTTGCGCATGATCGGGTTGATGTAGCTCAGCGACACCGGGACCCGGTTCTGCTCGTAGAGCGTCGCGATCACGGTGCCGTCCGCGGCCAGGATCCGGCTGCGGACGGCGACCGGGTCGATCTCCAGCTCCTTCGGCAGGGTCTGCACCGTCTCGACGGCCTTCTCGCTGCCGACACCGGCCAGCCCGGCGAACGGGATCGCCAACCCGGCCGCCAGCGCACCCGACATCGCGCTCACGATGAGGAAAGTCACCAGTGCGCGAAGTTTGCTGCCACCGCCCCTGTCGGTGTGCATACCTCCAGATTAAAGGGACTGATCACCTCGTGCCAGGCCACCGGCGATCGCCTCGATCAGCCGCGGCCGCAGCTCGGCCGCGCTGATCACCGCATCGACCGAGCCGACCTCGACGGCTCGCTGGATGCTGTGCACCCGGTCGAACCCGGTCGCCACCTCGCCGAGCTTCTCGGCCCGTACGGCGGTTCGCACCTCCTCCAACTCGGTCGCCAAGGCGGCCCGCTCGGCGCCGCTGGCCTCCCGGACCCGCTCGGCCAGTGCCGCGACCCGCGGGTCCGAAGCGGTCCGGGAGTTGACCTCACCGGCGAACACGACCGCAGCCGCCGGCGCGCCGCCGATCACCGACGCGAACGAGCCCTCGACCGCGAGCACCGTCATCGACGGGTTCAGCGCCTTGGAGAACACCACGAACGCGCCGCCGTGGTAGCGCGAGACCACGCAGAACACGATCGGGCCGCGGAAGTTCACGATCGCCCGGCCGATCTCGGCGCCGTACTCCAGCTGCAGGTTCCGCATCGAGTCCGGTGAGCCGTCGAAACCGGACAGGTTGGCCAGCACGACCAGCGGCCGGTTCCCGCTGGCCGCGTTGATCGCGCGGGCCGCCTTCTTCGACGACCGCGGGAACAGCGTGCCCGCGGTGTAGGTGTCCGGCCCGTCGGTGGGCGGGAAGCCGCGACGCGGCACCGACCGGGACTCGATCCCGAGCAGGCAGACCGGGTACCCGCCGAGGCGGGCGTCCTGCACCACCGCAGTGTCCGCGTCGGCCATCCCGGCCCAGCGCTCGAGCACCGGGTGGTCCTGGTCGGTGACGGAGCGCATCAGCGTGCGGATGTCGAACGCCTTCTTGCGCTCCGGGTTGGTCACGGCCGAGAAGATCTCGCCGACGGTGCGGAAGTCGCTGCCGGCCACGTTGTGCGGGTACGTGGTCACGTCGCGGTTCACCGGGTCCGACGTCTCGGCGCGCCGGGGACCGCCCTCGCCCGGGAGGACGTACGTGTGGTCGTAGTACGCCATTAGCACGTCCCGCGCACCCTTGAGGTCAGGCGCCCAGTACTGCGCCTGGCCGTTCGGGCCCATCACCCGGTCGTAGCCGCCGATGCCGAAGTTGTCCTCCGCGGACACCCCGCCGGAGAAGTCCAGCGACTGCTTGCCGGTCAGCACCATCGCGCTGTCCGGCGTCATCACCAGGATGCCCTTGGTGTGCATCAGCATGGTCGCCTCGGCGTTCCAGTACGGCTGCGCGCCGACGTTGATGCCGGCCACGACGATGTTGATCTCGCCGCCGTCCTGGGTGAACTCGACGATCCGCTTCAGCGCCTTCGCGACCCAGTCCATGTTCTCGGTGCCGGAGTCCATCGAGATTCGGGCGCCGGCGGACAGCGAGTACCACTCGACCGGGACTCGCATCCGCTCGGCCAGGTCGAGGGCCGCGATGATCCGCGAGCACTCCCCCTCGGCCACTGCGCCGAGCGCCTTGGTCGGGTCGCCGCTGAGTACGACGCGAGTGACGCCCTCCGGATGGCGAGCGGTCGGCGTGGTGACGACGCCGGCGATCAGACCCGCCTTGTTGAGGCCCCGCGGACGTTCCACCGGCACCAGGGCGCCGGTGTCGTCCAGGTCGTACTCCGTCCACGTGCCGCCCGGTCCGGACACCATCCCGGCGACCTCGTACGGGTAGACCGTGTTGCGGCGACGGGACCGCTGGACCTTCTGCGCGTAGTCGTCGAGTGGCATCAGCCGCTCGGTCGGCGGCTGCTCCACCGACGTCACGACACCCGCACCATGCTGGTAGTAGAACCGCGCAGCGAGCAGGTTGACCGAGTCGTCCGGCGTCAGCACCCGCCCCTGGACCAGAACCTCCTCGATCCCGGCGCCGGCGGTCAGTGGGGCGATGTTGCGGCGCAGCGCCGTCAGCTCGTCGACCTGGGCCTTGATCTCGGGCCAGATGTGCACCCAGACGTGGTTCATGTCGAGCTTGGCGCCGGCCGCACCACGCTCGGTACGAGCCCGGCGGATCGCCTCCAGGCAGTTCGCGATCGCCCGCTCGGCGTGCGGCAGCGAGGTCACCTGGCCGTCCTCGTCCCGGACCACCGCGAACTGGCGGACCTGCGCGAGCGCGACGAGGCGCTGGTCGGCCTCGTTGTCGCGGGCGACGCAGTGGTAGAGCAGGACGTCCTCGGGCGCGTCCAGCCGGGTGATCCGGAAGTCGTGCAGCCGCCACAGGGTCAACCGTCGGCCGACCATCGGGTGGACGCCGCGGACGTTGTCGTCCTCGGCCACCGTGCCTGCAGAGGGGCGATACGTGAAGTACGAGACCGGTCCGCCCTGACCAGGTGCGACCGCGACGGTGAAGCGCCGTACCTGCTGGGAGACCGGGAGGGCGTCGACCAGGTTACGGACGTGGTCCGACGCCTCCTGTTGGCCTTCTGGCACGTCCGGGCCGTGCAGGTACAGCTCGGTGACTGCCTCGTGTCCGGCCGGACGGGCGTCGACCTGCGCGGTCAGCGCCCGGACCAGCCCGCTGTCCGGGTCGGTCAGCTCGGCCACTGTGCCGACCGTGGTGACCAGGTGGCTGAGCCGGTCGTCGATCGAGTAGTCCGCGGTCGCGAACGGCCGCCCGTCGACGGCGAACTCGCGCAGGTCGTGCAGCTCGTACTCGCGGTAGTGGCGCCGGATCAGCACCTCGAGCATCGGCTCCCGCTCGCCCCAGCCGTGTTCCACCCGCTCGGCCAGGAAGCGGACGATCGGCTCCGGGATCGCCGCCAGCGCGTCGACTCGCTCCTTGCGGTTCGGCGCCGCCTGGTCCGCAGCCAGCGCCGCGACCTCGTCGCTCACACCGGCCAGCACCGAGGCACGGTCCGCGTCCACCAGCGGCTGGTCGAACCAGCGGAATCGGACGCTGCGCGCCAGGTCGCCGATCACCGGGAAGCGCAGCTGGGTGGCCAGCACCAGCCGGTCCAGCAACTCGTGGGCGCCCTCGTCCAGTGGTGTGGCGGGCCGCGGTTCGGCGATCCAGCGCTGCAGCACCGACGTCACCAGCAACACGTCCGGCGTGGATCGCTGCTGGGCGAGGAAGATCCGGAAGACGGCTTCTTCCAGCTCCGTACTGCGCTCGAAGTCGGTCACCCCGTAGTGGCCGAGGACACGGCTGAGCCGGGACTCGAACTCGGCCGGCAAGCCGCCCCGCTCCGGGTCCAGGCTCTGCAGGTAGGTGTGGAAGTGCTCACGCGGGCTGTGCACCCGGTTCTCGGTGCTGATCTCCTCACCGGCCGGCCGGTTGCGGCTCAGCTCGGCGAAGTCCGCGAACACCTGCAGCAGCTCTATCTCGGCGTTCACCGGCGGGTCGGACAGCTCTGCCCGCGCGGCCAGGTAGTCGGCCAGCATGCCGCCTTCGTCCCGCGGGTCGATGTCGAACCCGAGCAGCATGCTGCGCAGGTCGTCCAGCCCACGCTCGGCCCGCTCGGCCGCCGACTTCTCCCCCGACCCGTTCGGCAGGTCCAGCTTCACGCCGTTCTCCACCGGCGCAGCCTCCTCGGCCGCACCGTCGTCGGCGACCGGCTCCAGCCGGACCAGCGGCGCGCCGGTCTCAACCTGGCTGCCAGTGGCGACGAGCAACTCCTTGACGGTGGCCTTGAACGGCGCGTTCAGCACCGTCTCCATCTTCATGCTCTCGAGGACAAGCACCGGCGCGCCGGCCTCGACCACGCTGCCGCTCTGGACCGGCGTCGCGACCACGAGCGCCGGTGCGGGCGAACGCAGTACGCCGCCCTCGTCGCGGCTCACGCGGTGCGTCACACCGTCCACCTCGACCAGGTGCACCGGTCCGTGCGTGGCGGTGACCAGCCGGAACCGCTGCCCACCGACGACCAGCCGGCCGGTGTAGGAGTCCAGGCGCTCCAGCTCAGCGTCGACGACCTTGAACGTGTCGCCGCTGCCGACGCCGACGCGGAACCGGTCCGGGCCGATCCGCGCGACCGTCACCCGGTACCCGACACCGCGCAGCTTCAGGTCGATCGCGCGACCCACCTCGTGCTGCACCTGCGGCCGGCCACCGTGGGCGGTCTCCAGCAACCGCGCCCGCTCGACCTGCTCGGCCTCCTCGTACCCCTCGATCGCCGCCGCGACCAGCGCGACCCCGGAGTGCCGGTGCGAGACCAGCCGGCCCTCGCCACGGACCCGGTCGATCCAACCGGTATCGGCGCTGCCGTCGATCACCTCCGGCTGGTCCAGCAGCTCGAGGATGAAGCTCTTGTTGGTGGTGCCGCCCTCGATCAGCACGGTGGTCGCGGCCACCGCCCGGCGCAGCCGCGCGAGCGCCTCGTCCCGGGTCCGGCCGTAGGCGATGATCTTCGCGATCATCGAGTCGAAGTCGGCGGGGATGCTGTCCCCCGCGCTCACCCCGGTGTCGACCCGCACGCCAGGCCCGGCAGGCAGGTCCAGTACGGCGATTCGTCCCGGCGACGGCGCGAAGTCGCGGTCCGGGTCCTCGGCGTTCAGGCGCGCCTCGACCGCGTGACCGGTCTCCCCCGGCTTGGCGCCGTCCAACCGCCCGCCGGAAGCGACGTGGACCTGCGCCTTCACCAGGTCGAAGTCGGTGGTCAGCTCGGTGATCGGGTGCTCGACCTGCAGCCGGGTGTTGACCTCCAGGAAGGCGAAGGTCTTGTCCCCCGGGTGGTACAGGAACTCGACGGTCGCGGCGCCGCGGTAGCCGACCGCGAGGGCCAGCCGCTCGGCCGAGGCCTTCAGGTCCTCGACCTGCGGCGCGGACAGCAGCGGGGAGGCGGACTCCTCGATCACCTTCTGGTTGCGGCGCTGGACCGAGCAGTCGCGGACACCCAGCGCCCACGCGGTGCCCTGGCCGTCGGCGATCACCTGGACCTCGACGTGCCGGGCGCCGGTGACGAGTCGCTCCAAGAAGACCACGCCACTGCCGAACGCCCGGGCGGCCTCTTCACTGGTCCGCGCGTACGCGTCCTCGAGCTCCTCGGCGGACCGGATCACCCGGATGCCGCGGCCACCACCGCCCGCGGTGGCCTTCAGCATCAGCGGGTAGCCGATCGATGCGGCCGCCTCCAGGGCGGCGTCCAGCGACTCGACCGCGCCGCGGCTCCAGGGCGCGACCGGTACGCCGACCTCCTCGGCGATCAGCTTGGACCCGATCTTGTCGCCGAGCTTGCGCATCGCCTCGGCCGGCGGGCCGATGAAGGTGACGCCGATCCGGTCGCACAGCTCCGCGAACGCGGGGTCCTCGGCGACGAAGCCCCAGCCGACCCAGGCAGCGTCGGCCTCGGTCTCGCGCAGGGCGCGCTCGAGCACCTGCAGGTCCAGGTACGGCCGGGCCGAGGCCGGGCCGAGCGGGTAGGCGATGTCGGCTTCGCGCACGAAGGTAGCGGTCCGCTCACCGTCGGTGTACAGCGCGATCGTCTCGATCGGCTCACCGCCTTCGGCGTTGAGCTCACGCACCGCGTTGATCAGCCGCATCGCGGCCTCGCCCCGGTTCACCACTGCGATACGCTTGAACATCGACCGCCTCCGTGTCTCACCTTGCGTTGTACGGAAGGGCTGTTCCTGGATCGCAAAGACTTGGCCTTCCGCGCGCACAGGTTTTCAGCCCGGAAGCGTTACCGTCGAGTCGCCCCCCTGATCCGGTGCGTCGTCACTCGTGGTAACTACCCCAGGAGCGCCCTGGTGGCCGGTACGACGTCCGTCGCGAACCGGGTGATCTGGGTCAGGTTGTGCTGCTCCGGCCAGAACACGAACGTCCGGAACGGCTGCTCGGTCGCCAGCCGGGCGAAGAACCGGCCCGGTGCGCAGGTTCAGCGGGTAGTACTTGCCGTCAGCAACCACTCGGCCCGGCTCGGTCCACAGTCGCCGGAGCAGGCCGATCCCCTCTTCGAGTGCCTCCAGGGCTTCGGCCGGCGTTCGGTCCGGACCGCCGATGCCGGTGATGCCACGTGGGATGCCGCCGGCGCCCAGCCCGAGCTCGAACCGCCCGCCGGACAGTACGTCGAGAGCTGCGGTCGATTGAGCCAGCAGACCCGGTGGCCGCAGCGGCAGCGGTGCAACGTCCGGGAAGAACCGCAGCCGCTCGGTCCGGGCCAGCAGATCGCCGATCACCGTCATGGCGTCCAGCTGGGTCGGCGCGTACGGGTGGTCCTGAACCGCGACCAGGTCGACCCCGCCCTCCTCGGCCGCCGCGACCAGCTCCCGATGCAACCCGACCTGCTCGGTCGGCGTGACCTGTACTCCGAATTCGACCATGCCGGAAGCCTGTCAGTTGAAGAGCACTTGAGCTCAAGCAAGCTGGATGGAGTCACCGGAGACGGTGATCTGCTTGGCGGCCAGCGGCGCCGGCGCCGGGTCCTTCACGACGGACCCGTCCGCGATCGCGTACTTGCTCCCGTGGCAGTCGCAGTTGATCGTGCCGCCCTCGACGCTGGCCACCGGGCACTGCTGGTGGGTGCAGATCGAGGTGAACGCCTTGAACGTGCCCGCCGTCGGCTGCGTGATGACGGTCTGGCTGTCCGCGATGATGATGCCCCCGCCGACCGGCACGTCGCTGGTCTTGGCAAGCACGGCGCCCGCCGGGGCCGACGTGGCGGGTGGGCTCTGCGGTTCGCCGTACGTGCTGCAGCCGGCGACCGCGGCGACGGCGGCCGCACCTGCGGCGAGGACAGTACGGCGACTCGGTTCGTCCACAGCGGGTCCTTTCAACGAATGATGCCGAAGGTGGTGAAGAACCACAGCGACGAGGTCAGCCACAGCCCGGCCAGACCGGTGAAGACGGCTCCGCCGACCGCAGGCAGCAGCCAGCGCGGCATGCCGTCCCGGCTCAGCGTCAGCATCTTGGCCGCGAACGCGCCGTAGAAGAAGCAACCCAGCAGGGAGTGGATCAGCACGCGCGGTTCGTCGTACCGGAATCCCAACGCGTAAAGGCAATGCGCGACCACTGGCAGCGTGACCGCGATGGCCGCTCGCCCCGACCACCGATGCAACGGCCCGACCCACCGTCGCCCCGCCAATGCCTTGATGTGCCCGAACAAGGCCCCCGCCGAGACCAGTTGTACGACGGCCAGCAGCAAAGCCAGCGTTGCCAGCCAGGCCTTCACCGACTGTGGGCTCGAGAAGCCGGCCACGTTGATCGCGACACCGGTCGGGTCGTGCAGCCGCCCGTAGACACCGAGGGCGATGGCGACCGCGGCGCCAACGGATAGCGGGATCACGGCCCTGCTTGCGGTTCGGACCGGCGCCGTCGTCGTCATGGCTCTCCTCAGAACGTCTCGTCGCCGGTGATCGACGTCGCCGTGACCGGGGCGCCGCCGACGGTCGCCGTACCGCTGGCCGCATCGAGTGGCGGCGCGGGAGCCGGGGTGCCGTCGTTGTCGACGCCGACCTGGCTGCCGTCGGGCAGGACGATCCAGCCGATGGTGTTGCGGGACGTCCGCGCACGGTACAGGCCGGCCGGTGGATCGGCCTTGTCGATCGTGAACGACAGTTGCCGGCCGCGGACGGTGACTGTGCCGGTGACCGCTTCGGCGGACTGGGTGGCGCTCAGTCGCTCACCGGACTTGGAGCGCAACGCGAGCCGGCCACCGTCGTGGGTTCCGGTCAGCCAGGCCTCGACGCTGCGGCCGTCGCAGACGTACGCCACGGCCCGACCGCCTTTCACCGCGATCGCGAGGGTGGCTTCGCCTCCCGTCGTACGACCGGTGAAGACAGCCACGACCTGCTGCCGGCTAGGGGTCGCTGTAGGGCTGGGCGGCGGGGTTGTTTGGGGCACCTCAGGAGAAGGAGACGGAGTCGCGGTCGCGGGCGCGGCAGCGGGCGGCGACGCGAGGGTGCCGGTCTGGGTGCTGTTCACGACGAGCAGCGCGACCAGCCCGACGGCTGCGGCCGCGAGCGTCACCAGCGGACTGCGTTGTCCCATCTCCCCCACCCTCCCAGAAGAGAATCGCGGCCACCACGGCTGCGGTCAACGCTTCAATCACGGCTCAGTCGACGGCTCGGTTCAACGGCTCGGGCACATTGCTAGATTCGGCGGATGGGCACCCATCGGCTTGATCTGGACGACGCGACGCTGCGGGAGTGGGACGCGGTCGTCGTCGGCGTCGACCCGGAACGCGGCATCGTGCTCGACCGGTCCGCGTTCTACCCCGGTGGCGGTGGTCAGCCGCCGGACCACGGCGTGCTGTTGTGGGGCGGGGTGCGGACTCGTGTGCTCGGCACGGTCAAGGGTGACGACCAGTACCTGGTGCTGCACGAGGAGGACCCCGTGCCGCCGGTCGGCACCACGGTCCGCGGTGCGCTCGACGACGAACGCCGTACCGACCTGATGCGGACGCACTCCGGCCTGCACGTGCTGACCGGTGTGGTCTTCCGTGACTTCGGCGCGCTGGTCACCGGCGGGAACATGGAGCCGCTGACGGCCCGGATGGACTTCGACCTGGCCGAGGTGCCTCCGGACTTCAAGGACCGGGTCGCCGAGGCGGTCAACGCCGAGATCCGCACCGACCGCCGGATCACGGTGGCCAACCTGCCGCGCGAGGAGGCGTTCGCGATCCCGGACATCATCCGGACCGCCACGAACCTGCTGCCGCCGGACATCGAGGTGGTCCGGATCGTCGATATCGAAGGGCTAGACACCCAGGCCGACGGCGGCACCCACGTCGCGTCCACCGCGATGATCGGCCGCATGGAGGTCGTCAAGATGGAGAGCAAGGGCCGCGGCTTCCGCCGCCTCCGCGTCCGGATCGTCTGACCCCTTCGGGGAGAAGACTGCGGGACGGAGAGGGGAGGAACCATGACCGACATGGTGGAGAGGCTCCGCGACGTGGTCGAGGGGCCGGTTCTGGGGCCGGAGGACGACGGGTTCGCAGCCGAGGTGACGGGGTTCAACCTGGCCGCACAGCACAGTCCTGAGGTTGCCGTCGGGATCACGTCGGAGGCCGATGCCGTGGCGGCAGTGCGCGCGGCGGCCGACGCCGGCAAGCCGGTGCGCGTCCTGGCAACCGGGCACGGATCACCGGTGCCGATCACCGATGGTGTCCTGATCAACACGTCGCGCCTGACCGGTGTCATCGTCGATCCAGACGCGAAGCTGGCCCACATCCCGGCCGGCAGCCAGTGGGCCGAGGTGATCGCGGCCGCGGGTGAGCACGGGCTGGCGCCGGTCATCGGTGCGTCCGACGCCGTCGGCTGCGTCGGCTACACCCTCGGGGGCGGGGTCGGACCGCTGTCCCGCACGTACGGCTTCTCGTCCGACTGGGCGCGCAGCTTCCGCGTGGTGACCGCCGACGGCCAGGCCGTCACGGCGAGCGCGACCGAGAATCCCGACCTGTTCTGGGCACTGCGCGGCGGCAAGGGCGGCTTCGGCGTGGTCACCGCGATGGACTTCGCGCTGGTCGAGCTCAGCACCCTGTACGGCGGTTCGGTCTTCTTCGACGCCGACGACATCGCCGGCGTGTTCGGCACCTGGGCCGAGTGGACCAAGACGCTGCCCGAGACCGCGAACACGTCGGTCGTGATCCTCCGGCTGCCGCCGCTGGAGTTCATCCCGGAACCGCTGCGGGGCAAGACGGTTCTCAGCGTGCGCTTCGCCTTCGTCGGCGACCCGGTCGAGGGTGAGCGCCTGTTCCGGCCGATCCGGGACGCGGGTACGGCGATCATCGACGGCGTCGGCGAGATGCCGGCCACCGACATCGCGCTGATCCACAACGACCCGAAGGACCCGACGCCGGCGTTCGACCGTGGCCGGGTGCTGACCGACGTCGACTCCGGGTTCGTCTCGGCGTTCCTCGAGGCGGTCGGTCCGCACCGGCAGCTGCCGCTGATCGCGATCGAGATCCGGCAACTCGGTGGCGCGATGCACCGCGACGTACCAGAGGGCAGTGCGGTCGGCGGGCGGAGCAGCGCCTACAGCCTGGTGATCATCGGCGTACCCGATCCGAGCCTGTTCGAGACGGTGCTCCCGGGGGTGGTCGACGGTGTGCTGGCTGCGCGAGTGGATCGCGCCCGAGTCGATCGTCAACTTCGACGCCGGTTTCTCGTTCCCCGGGTCGTACGAGGCGTGCTGGCCGGCGGACACGTTCGCCCGGCTGGCCGAGGTGCGCGCGACGTACGACCCGGACAAGGTGTTCCCCTTCGGTCCTGCCTGGTGACTCAGTCGCGCCAGGAGTGCTGGGGGTCGTAGCCGAGGAGGTTGCGGGCCTTGTCGATCGACAGCAGGGTCTCGTTCGGGCCGAAGGGGCGCTTCACCGGCACGCCGGGGAAGACCTCGGCCAGCAGCTCCTCGTTCGGCCGCGTCATCACCGTGTCCGCGTTCGCGATGATGAACACGTCCGTGCCGGTGACGTCGTACTCGAGGGCCTTGCGGACCGCCTGGGCGCCGTCGCGGGCGTCGATGTAGCCCCACAGGTTCCACTTGCGCGACCGGGCGTCGGCGTCGAACGAGGGGAAGTTCGCGTAGTCCTCCGGGTACATCACGTTGGAGAACCGCAGCCCGATCAGCTTGAGGTCCGGGTGCCACCGGACCAGCTGCCGGGCCAGCTCCTCCTCCAGCGTCTTGACGAGCGAGTACGTGCTGTTCGGCCGCGGCGCGTACTCCTCGTCCACCGGCACGTACGGCGGGAACTCGTCGAACGGCAGTCCGAGCACGGTCTCGCTCGACGCCCACACGATGTTGCGCACGCCCGCCCGCAACGCCGCCGAGAACACGTTGTAGGTGGCGACCATGTTGTTCTCGAACGTGGCCGCGTTCGGCCGCAGCCCGGGCGCCGGGATCGCGGCCAGATGGACCACCGCGTCGACGCCGTCGTGCCGGTCGTCGATCCCGGCCAGCGCCTCGTAGGTCTGGCCGAAATCGGTCAGATCGACCCGCGTCGACGTCACCCCGGGCCGAGCCGGCGGAGCCTGGTCCAGGGCGACCACGTCCCACCCGTTGTCCACCAGGTGGTCGACGACCGCGCGACCGAGCTTGCCGCTGCTTCCGGTGACCGCTACCCGTGCCATCCGCACTCCTTCTCGAGCTGTTGATCCCGATGATTCCACTCACGGCAAGCGCTCTCAGCGCATAACCAACGGGTGGACTAGGCTCAGAGTTGTGAAACTAGCTGGGCGGATGGAACGTCTCGGGACCGAGTCTGCGTTCGAGGTGCTGGCCAAGGCCAAGGCGCTGGAGGCGAGCGGCCGGGAGATCGTGCACCTCGAGATCGGCGAGCCGGACTTCGACACCCCGGCGCACGTCGCGGCCGCCGCGCAACAGGCGATCGACAAGGGCCACACGCACTACGTGCCCGCACCCGGCATCCCCGAGTTGCGGACCGCGGTGGCGGACTTCCTGGAGCGGACCGGCCGGCTGACGACCACGCCGGACCGGGTGCTGGTCACGCCCGGCGCCAAGCCGATCATGTTCTTCGCGATCCTGGCGCTGTGCGAGGAGGGTGACGAGGTCCTCTACCCGGACCCGGGCTTCCCGATGTACGCCTCGATCGCGTCGTTCGCCGGCGCGAAGCCGGTGCCGGTGCCACTGCGCGAGGAGAACGGGTTCGTCATCGACCCCGAGGAGCTCGCGTCGCTGGTCACCGACCGGACCAAGCTGCTGATCCTGAACTCCCCGCACAACCCGTGCGGCAGCGCCTCGACCCCCGAACAGCTGGAGGCGATCGCCGAGATCGCGATCCGGCACGACCTGGTCGTGCTCAGCGACGAGGTCTACTGGGCGCTGCGGTACGACGGCGATCACCACAGCGTGCTCGACCTCGACGGCATGGCGGAGCGGACGATCCTGCTCGACGGCTGGTCGAAGACGTTCGCGATGACCGGCTGGCGGCTCGGCTTCGGCGTGTTCCCGCAGCCGCTGGTCGAGCCGATCACCCGGCTGGTGATCAACTCGGTCTCCTGTACGTCGGCCTTCAGCCAGCACGCCGCGATCGCCGCCCTCGAAGGTCCGTGGGACGACGTCGACACCATGCTGGAAGCCTTCCGGGAGCGCCGCGAGGTGATCGTGTCGGGGCTGAACGCCGTACCGGGTGTGTCCTGTGTCGAGCCGGGCGGCGCGTTCTACGCGTTCCCGAACATCACCGAGCTCGGCCAGTCCGCGGCGACGCTCGCCGACCGGCTGCTCGAGGAAGCCGGGGTGGCCTGCCTGCCGGGCACGGCGTTCGGCGCGTACGGCGAGGGCCACCTGCGGTTCTCGTACGCGAACTCGATCGAGAACATCCAGCGGGCGCTGGCGGCGTTCAAGGACCTGACGTCCTAGAGTTCCGCCTCGGACGGCTCGATGGACAGCTGACCTGAGTCCCGCGAGGGGCTGAGGTCGATCGTCGGTGCTGCTTCGCCGGCGTCGACCATCCGGCGGACCAGCCGTTCCCGCAGTCGTGTCGCGACGTGGGCGTGTGAGCGGTAGCCGATCAGGTTGTCGAGCTCGTACGGGTCGGCCATCAGGTCGAACAGGTAGGTCTCGACGTAGCGGTCGGCGCCGGGTGCGGCGGGATCACAGTCCGGGGCGACAACGCCGTACTTCCACCGCTGGGTCCGCACCGCACGGGCGGTCTCCGACTCGCTGACCTGGACGAAGACGTCGTCACCCCACTCGGCGCGGCGGTCGTGCAGCAGCGGTACGGCGGATCTGCCCTGCATTTCCTTCGGCACCGGGAGCCCAGCGGCATCGAGCAGGGTCGGCGGGAGGTCGACATGGCTGAGCAACTGGTTCACCTGACCGCCGCCGGTGAAGATGCCGCCGGTGGCCACGGTCGGGACCCGGATCGAGGCGTCGTGCACGGACCGCTTGTACTCGGAGTTCCGCGTCTTGAAGTGGTTCCCGTGATCGGACGTGAACAGCACGATCGTGTCGTCCCGCAACCCGAGGCTGGTCAGCGCATCCAACAACCGCCCGTACGCCTCGTCGATCCGCTTGACCATCCCGTAGTACCCGGGCAGTTGCCGGTACGACGTCCCACCGAGCGTCGCCAGATCCGGCGGTGTCCACGCGCCCCGGTACGCCTCCTCGTAGCCCTCAGGGGCCGGGTAGTCGTCGCGGCGGTTCTGGTGATGCGGTTCGAGCAACGACAGGAACAGGAAGAACGGGCGGACCTTCGGCTGGGCGACGTACCGGATCGCGGCGTCGGTCAGCGCGTCGACGCGGTACCCGGGCAACTTCACCTGCGCGCCGGCGCCGTCGTACACGATCGTGTTGTAGGAGTCCGACGTGTGCTCGAGCGCGTTCGCGGCCAGCCAGTGCTCGTATCCCCCACGCTGCTCGGTCCGGACCGGTCCGCGCGACGACGAATCGCCGAGGTGCCACTTCCCGACGTACGCCGTTTCGTAGCCGGCGGCACCGAAACGGTGCGCGAGCGTCCTGGCGTCCGCGGGCAACGGGATGCCGTTGCGATGCGGCCCCGCCGTCGTCGGGTAGAGCCCGGTCTGCAGCGTCGCCCGCGCCGGCGTACACAGCGGCTGATTCGTGAACGAGTTGGCGAAGTGCGTCCCCGCCCGCCCGACCCGATCCAGGTTCGGCGTCAACCCCACCGGGTTCCCGTGCAAACCACTCGTGTCCCACCGCTGCTGATCAGTCAGAAAGACGACAACATTCGGGCTCATAGCGTCGATCCTTTACCGGGAACGCTGCAGGTGTCACGGTGTGTGGCAGGAATCGGTCGTGGAGGTTGAGATGAAGCCGTTTGCGTCCTCGGGGGACCTGGCTGCGAAGACGGAGACGCTCGAGGTGCTGGCCGAGGGCGTGTATGCGCTGACGGCTGAAGGTGATCCGAACGTCGGCGCGATCGAGGGCGAGGACTTCGTGGTCGCGTTCGAGGCGCGGGCGACGCCGGTGGCGGCGCGGGAGTGGCTGGACCAGCTGCGGGAGCACACCACGAAGCCTGTGCGGTACCTGGTGCTCAGCCACTACCACGCGGTGCGGGTGCTCGGCGCGTCCGCGTTCGGCGCCGACGTGATCATCACGCATGAGAACACCCGCAAGCTGATCGCGGAACGCGGGCGCCAGGACTGGGACAGCGAGTTCGGGCGGATGCCGCGCCTGTTCAAGGAGCCTGACTCGATCCCGGGCCTGACGTGGCCGGACGTGACGTTCTCCGACCAGCTCACCATCGACCTCGGCGGGCAACGCGGCGAACTGGTCCTGCAGTACTGCGGCCGCGGGCACACAGCCGGCGACATCGTCGCGTGGCTGCCGAAGCAGCGCGTGCTGTTCGCGGGCGATCTGGTCGAAGCACAGGCCGCGCTCTACACCGGGGACGCGTTCCACACCGACTGGTCGACGGGGACGCTCGACCGGGTGCAGGCGTTCGAAGCCGAGGCGCTGGTCGGCGGGCGGGGCGCCGTACCGCGGGGACGCGAGGCGGTCGACGCCGCGATCGAGCAGACTCGGCACTTCCTGCTCGTCCTGCGGGAGAAGGTCGGGGCGGTCCACTCGCGGGGTGGGACGGTGGCCGAGGGGTTCCAGGAAGCGCATGCGGCCCTGGCGCCGCAGTACGGTCACTGGCCGATCTTCGAGCACTGCCTGCCGTTCGACGTCCAGCGGCTGTGGGACGAGTTGGACGGTATCGACTGGCCGCGGATCTGGACCGCGGAACGTGACCGCGAGGTGTGGAACAGCCTTGTATGACGGCACGCCGGTTGCGGTGGTCGGCAACGGACCGGTCGGCCAGACCACCGCGTTGCTGCTCGCCCGCTGGGGTCTCCGGGTGATCCTGCTCGACCAGCGCCCCGGCCGCGAAGCCGTCGGCTCGAAGTCGATCTGCCAGCAGCGCGACGTCCTCGACATCTGGTGCTCGGTCGGCGCGGACCGGATCGTCCGCGAGGGCCTGGCCTGGACGACGGCCCGGACGTTCTACCGCGACCGCGAGTTGTTCTCCTGGTCCTTCGCGGATCCCGGCCGCTCGGCGCTGCCGGCGTGCGTGAACATCTCGCAGAGCCGCACCGAGGAGATCCTCGACGAATGCATCGCCGCCCAACCGCTGATCGATGTCCGGTGGAACCACGAGGTCACCGGGATCACCCAGGACGACGACGGCGTGACGCTCACCTGCGGCTCCGGCAAGCTCCAGGTCGCGTACGCCGTTCTGTGCGCCGGAGCGAAGGCCGAGTCGCTGCGCCAACAGCTCGGGGTGACGTTCGCCGGTGAGAGCTTCGACGACCGGTTCCTGATCTGCGACCTGCGGGCCGACCTACCGGGCTGGGAGACCGAGCGGCGGTTCTACTTCGACCCGGTCTGGAACCCGGATCGCCAGGTGCTCATCCATCCCTGCCCGGACTCGACGTACCGGATCGACTGGCAGGTGCCCGAGGACTTCGACGCGGACGCCGAGCGCGCGGACGGGCGGCTGGACGCGCGGATCCGGATGATCCTCGGCGACCGCCCGTACGAGATCGTCTGGCAGTCGGTGTACCGGTTTCAGTCCCGGTGTGCGGACCGGATGCGGGTCGGGCGGGTCCTGCTCGCCGGGGACTGCGCGCATCTCTACGCCCCGTTCGGCGCCCGCGGCCTGAACTCCGGTGTCCCCGACGCCGAGAACGCGGCCTGGAAGCTCGCGTTCGTCCTGCACGGCTGGGCCCCGGAGACACTGCTCGAGACCTACCACGACGAACGGCACGCGGCCGCGATGGAGAACCTCGAGATCACCAGCGCGACCATGCGCTTCCTGGTGCCACCCGACGAGGCACATTGGTCACGGCGGCGAGCCCTCCTCGACGCCGCGCTCGCCGATCCGGCCAAGGTCGTGCACGTGGACTCCGGCCGCTTCGCCGAGCCCTTCTGGTACGTCGATTCGCCGCTGACCACCCCTGATCCGACCCGCCCGTTCACCGGCCGCCCACCCCGTGGCCAACTGCCGGCGCCGGGTCCCGGCATCATCGTGCCCGACGCACCTGTGCATGGTGGCCGGCTGCGTGAGCTGGTCCGCGACGGATTGTTGCTCCTGACAACCACTGACTCAGTCGGTCTGGAGACGCCCGCTCCGCACCGTGTGCTCAGCCTGGCCGAGCTAGGCCTTGATCCTTCCGTACTCGGCGCACGTCCCGGCGAGTCCTGGCTGATCCGGCCGGACGGCCATGTCGCCGCCGTCCTCACCGACTCGCGGTCCGTTCCGGCTGCGCTGCACCGTGCACTTACCGGTTCTTGAAGGCCCGCTCCACCTTGGCGACCGCGGTCACGATGTCCGTCAGCGCCTCCTCGTCCGCCATCAGCATGCTCTGCCGGATCCACACGATCGAGTCCTCGGCCGCCTCGGCGACCGGACAAGGCTTCAGCTCGGTGTAGGCGCTGAGCGCGGCCTCCCGAGAGAACGACCGGTACCCCAAGTCCAGCGGCACCCCCTCGGCCGTCATCGCCTCGACGAACTCGGCCTTGCTGCAGTTCGCGTCGTACCGCAGCAGCGCGAGATGGTGACTGCTCCGGGTCGTGCCTTCGGGTTCCGGAAGGATGTCCAGATGCCGGCGCAGGAAGCCGACCGCGCGCTGCCGGGTCGCGACCTGCTCGTCGAGGGTGGCGAGCTGCGGCAGGAGTACGGCGGCCTGGAACTCGGTCATCCGCAGGTTCCACCCGACGTCGGGATGCTCGTACCAACCACCGTCCAGGCGACGTCCGACGTTGTGGAACGCCCAGAGCCGCCGGTGCACCTCCTCGTCGCCCGTGACGATCAGCCCACCCTCGCCGGCCGTCATCGCCTTGCTGGACTGGAAGCTGAAGCACGCCGCATCCCCCGCCGTCCCCACCGGCCGGCCGTGCCACATCGCACCATGCGCCTGCGCGGCATCCTCGACGATCGGTACGCCGTACCGCCTGAACGCCCCGACATCCGCCGGGGCGCCGGCCAGGTGGACGGGCATGATCGCCTTGGTCCGCGGGCCGATCAGGCGTCCGACGGCGTCCGGATCCAGGTGCAACGTGTCCGGGGTGACGTCGGCGATCACCGGGCGCGCACCGGCGAGGACGACGGCGGTCGCGCTGGCCACGAACGTGTACGCGGGCACGATCACCTCGTCGTCCCGGCCGACTCCGACCGCCCGCAGCGCGAGGAAGAGTGCCACGGTCCCGTTGACGACACTCACGCCGTACGGCGCTCCGACCGAGCGCGCGAACGCCTCGGTGAACTCGTCGACCTTCGTCCCCGAGGTCGCTCCCCAGGCGCCGCTGTCGAGGACTTCGAGAAGCAGTTCGCGTTGTTCTTTCGTCGCCGGCGGCGGCCAGCTCGGCCAGGGCGTCCGTCGTACCGGGGTGCCACCGTCGACAGCGAGCGTCATCGCGAGCCCTCCAGGAGCCTCGTCATGGTGCCGAACAGCAGTTGGTCGCGGTCGGCAGGGCTGATAGGCGCGAGCAGCACCCGGCCCAGGCCGACACGCAGGTCGAGGAACAAGGCATCGGACCCGAACACCATCCGATCCGCGCCGACCGCACCGACCAGCCAGGCCACGTGCCGCGCGGTCAATCGGGAGCTGCAGATCTCGAGCGTGACGTTTGGGTACTGCTGCGCGACCTCGGCAGCCGCGGGCAGACCGGCCGGGAACAGACCGGCATGCCCCATCAGCAGCTGGACGGATGGGTAGCGCGGGGCAACGTTCGCGAACCGCTCCGGGCCACACCACGGCGAGCCGTACATGCCGTGCGACAGCACGACACGACCGTGCTCGGCAGCGAGCTCGAAGGCGGGCGCGTAACCGGGTCCGTCCAGCTCATCCTGATGGGTGTCCGGGTGCAGCTTCAGCCCGATCACGCCGGGTCGCGTGAGCAGGTCGGCCGTCCGCGCCGGCGCTTCGGGGTCGTGCGGGTCGTAGACGACGTACCCGAGGAAGCGGCCGGGGTACTTCGTGAGCTCGTCCAGCAGCAGCGCGTTGCCGGCCCGGGAGTCCGGTCCGATCGCGAGCAGGTGCGAGACGCACATGGTGTCGACCCCGCAGCTGTCCATCACCCGGAGCAGGCTCTCGGTCGAGCTGTCCGCGATCGCGAACGCGAACCAGCCGCCGAGATGCCCGTGGGCGTCGATGATCATCCGAGCAGCTCCAGCACGTTGCCCCCGGCAATCAGCTCGACGTCGGCGGCCGGCAGCTCGAGGTGACCGAGCTGGAACCGCGGCCCGGCGTCGTCGGTCTCGGGTGCTCCGGTGCCGAACAGGACGCGGTGCGCGCCGTACCGATTCGCCATCCACTCGACCTGAAGATGCCCGCACAGACTCGCGGTGTCCACCCGGATCTCTGCGTGCGCATCCAGCAGATCGGCGAGCTCGCGCAAGGCGCGATACCCGGTGTTGATCAGCACGATCCGCAGCGCGGGCACCTCGGCCGCCAGCCGATGGACATCACCGGCGTTGGTGGATTCCCACCCGAGCAGCACGGTGATGTTGCGCTCGGCAAGCTCTCTCGCCAGCTCGAGCCCCTGCGGACCGGCGAGCGCGAACTGATGCTCGGCCGGACACAGGCGGACGATGCGAGCCTCCGGCACCGGCGTCCCCAACGGCCCGGGTACGACGACCGGCACGCTGGTCAACCGTGGATGCCCAGGTACGGCGACCGGCGTCACCGGGTCGTAGTGGAGTACGTGCGAGTGGACGACACAGGCGGCGTCGATCGCCAACCGGTCGAGCTCGGCGACCAGTCCGGCGACGTCCCTGCTCGGCACGTCGCCCACCGGCACCGGCCCGAGGATCCGGTTGACGTCGACGACTCTCATGTCACCGCTGTCTGGACAGCAGGTCGTCAGCCTGCTTGGCCGCGTCGTCCAGCGCCTGCTGCGGGGTCTTCTTGCCGGTCAGCGCCGCCTGGATCTCGACCGCGAGCAAGGCCATCACCTGCCGGGCCGCCGGGTTCACCTCACCGTGGAAGGCGAACTGCAGGGCTTCCTCGAACTTCTTCGACTGCTCGTCCGAGGCCGGCACCGGCGCGTCGGTCCGCGGTGACAGGTAGTTGGACGCCGTACCGAGGCTGATCACCTGCTTGGGCTGGGTCATGAAGCTGAGGAACTTCTCGGCGCCCTCGATGTTCTTCGACCCCGCGTTCACCGCCAACCCGCCGGGCAGCCCGAACCCGACCCGCTTCTTGTTCTGCAGCGGTACGCCGACGATCACGTTGGCCGCGCCCCAGCTGGAGTTCACGGTCTTGGCGTCGATCAGGGTGTTGGTGAACCCCATCGCCACCTGCTGCTTGCCCAGGGCCTGGTCGGCGACCACGTTGGCGTTGGTCAGGCTGCTCTTCGGGATCGCGCCGGCGTCGTACAGGCCCTTGATGAACGTGAGCGCCTCGACGCCGGGCGCCTGGTTGAAGGCGACCTTCATGCCGTCCTCGGCGAACACCGAGCCGCCCGCCTGCCACAGCAGCGGGTAGAAACTCAGGTTCAGCGAGGTCTCCGGGGAGGCCGAGTAGTCCAGCGTCGCGACGCCGGCCTGCTTGAGCTTCGGCGCAGCCGCCTTGATCTCGTCCCAGGTCTCCGGCGGTTTCGCGATCCCGGCCTTGTCGAGCAGCAACTTGTTGTAGAGCGTGGTGGTGACCGTGTGGTAGATCGGCGCGCCGTACAGCTTGCCGTCGACGGTCAGCGCCTCCAGCGCACCCGGCAGGAACTTCGCCTTGTCCGCCTCGAGCACCTTGTCCACCGGCTCCAGCGAACCCGTCTTCACGAACTGCGGGATCTGGTCCGGCCCGAGCAGCAGCACGTCCGGGCCCTTGCCACCGGAGAACGCGGTGGCCAGCTTCTGGTCCCGGTTCGCCCACGGCTGGTGCTCGATGGTCAGGTCGACGTCGGTGTTCGCCGCCTCGAAGTCCTTCTCGACCTGCGACCAGTAGGCCACGGCCGCCTTCTCGTCGGCGATCACCGGATACATCCAGACCGTGACCGGCTTCGCCGACTCCCCCTCCCCCGACCCACCACCACAGGCACTCAGCCCGGCCGCCACGACCGCCGCGGCCAGCGGCGCCCCCAGACGCTTGATCCTCATCGAGCCTCCTTTACGGTCAGGACCGAAAGTACAGCCCACGGCCCCGCGGACGTCAACCACTCAGCCGGACTGAGATACTTCGGGGGTGGAGACGACGTGGGTGCTGCGGGCGGCGGAGGCTGGGGATGTCGAGGTGATCGCCGAGCTGCGAGCGGAGGTGATGCGCCCGGACCTGGAGCGGCTGGGCCGGTACGACGAGCATCGGGTGCGGCAGCGGCTGCGTGACTCGTTCTCGCCGGAGCACACGTCGGTGATCGTGGCCGACGGCACCTTTGCCGGGTGTGTCACCGTGCGGCCGGCGGAGGACGGGCAGTGGCTGGAGCACTTCTACCTCGCTCCGGACCTGCACGGTCGCGGCCTCGGATCAGCCGTGCTGCGCAGCCTGCTGGAGCGAACCGACGCCGACGGCGTGCCCGTCCGGCTCAACGTCCTGCAGGGCAGCCCGGCTCAGCGCCTCTACGAACGCCACGGGTTCGTCGTCGAGGACGAGGACCCGATCGACGTCTACATGATCCGCGAACCGGCTACTGCTCGCGTTCCTTGAGCCGGGCGGCTTCCTTGCGGACCTCGGCCTGTGTCTCACGCTCATGCTGGAGCCAGTCCGGGTTCTCCGACTTCAGGTCCTCGATCTGGTCGGTGGTGAGCGCCTCGGTGATGCCCGCGCGGGCCAGGCCACTGATCGAGACACCCAGCTTTGCGGCAACCACGGACCGCGGGTGCGGACCGTTGCGCCGGAGATCCCGCAGCCACTCGGGCGGGTCGGCCTGCAACGCGTTCAGCTCATCGCGAGAGACAACGCCCTCCTGAAAGCCCGCCGGAGTGGCCTGGAGATACACCCCCAGCTTCTTCGCCGCCGTCGCGGGCTTCATGGTCTGGGAGGTCTTGCGCGCCGTCATGGGAGTAAGGGTAGCGATCACACCCGGTAACCTGAGCAGGTGACCGGCCCGCAATCGTCGTTCAGGCTCGGGTATGTCCCGGGGGTGACGCCCGCCAAGTGGGCGCGGATCTGGCAGGAGCGGTCCCGCGGGATACCGCTCGACCTCATCCAGGTCGCCAACGCAGCGGCCGTCGCGCTCGTCCGGAGTCGCGAGCTCGACGCCGCGTTACTCCGCCTGCCGATCGACCGGACCGGGCTGCACGCCATCCCCTTGTACGTCGAGACGACGGTGGTTGTGGTCCCGAAGGACCATGTGGTCACGGCGGTCGAAGAGGTGGCCGCGGAGGACCTTGCGGACGAGCTGATGCTGCACCCGCAGGACGACGTACTGGATTGGGCGGGTCCGCCGGGGCGGGTGATCGACACGCGGCCGGCGACTACCGCGGAGGCCATTGAGCTCGTCGCAGCCGGCACCGGGCTGGTCGTCGTACCGATGTCGGTGGCGCGGCTGCACCACCGGCGGGACCTCACGTACCGGCCGCTGCTGGAGGCGCCGGAGTCCGGGGTCGCGTTGGCGTGGCCGGAGGACGAGACGACCGAGTTGATGGAGCAGTTCATCGGCATCGTCCGCGGGCGAACCGTGAACAGCAGCCGCGGATCCGCGGAGAAGCCGGCCCAGAAGGCCACACAGAAGGCCGATCGGAAACCTCCCCAGCAGCCACCCCGGAAGGCGGCGCGCCGGCGCGGCAGACCTCGCCGCTAGCATTCGGTTGAGCATTCAACTATCATGGTCGGTGACCGACGATGAGAAGGAGTGCGTGATGGCGATCTTCCGGTTGAACCACGCAGTGCTGTACGTGCGCGACCTGGCCGAGAGCGTCGCCTTCTACCGCGACGTGCTCGGCTTCGGCTACACCGAGACCGGGGACGCGTTCCGCGGCGCGGCGTTCCTGCGCGCACCGGGCTCCACCAACGACCACGACCTCGGGCTGTTCGAGCTCGGCGCCCAGGCTGCGCCGTCCGGCGCCGGGCGGACCACGGTCGGGCTCTACCACCTGGCCTGGGAGGTGGACACGCTCGGCGACCTCGAGGACCTGGCCACCACGCTGTCCGACGCCGGCGCGCTGGTCGGCGCCTCGGACCACGGCACCACCAAGTCGCTGTACGGCAAGGACCCGAACGGGCTGGAGTTCGAGATCGTCTGGATCATCCCGGCGGACCTGCTCACCGACGAGGACAAGCAGAAGGCCGGCGTCGGAAGGCTGGACCTGGCCGCCGAGCTCGCGAAGTACGGCCGCGAGGCCCGCAGCGGCGTCGGCATCTCCCGCGTCCTGGGCTGATCAGCCGACGATCCCCGCGGAGATCCGCAGGGAGTTGGCGAGCACGGTCAGCACGGGGTTCACGCCGCCGTTGGTGACGTGCGTCGAGGCGTCCGCGATCCACACGTTGCCGTGCCCCCAGACCCGGCCGTGTGGATCGGTGACGGAGCGCGCCGGATCGTCACCCATCCGGCAGCTACCCGCCTGATGCTGCCCGGCGCTCGCCTGCTGCGTGCTCCCGACCCCGCCGACCGCCGTACGCACCGCGCCCGCCTCGGCGAGCCACTCCCGGGCCTTCTCGCTCATGAACTCCTGCGCCCGGACGTCCTCCGGATGAATCGACCCGCTGAGCACGACGACCGGATTCCCGAACCGGTCGACGACCCTCCGGTCGACCCGCACCCGGGAGTCCGCTGACGTGACCTCCTGGATCGGCCCCACCACTCGCATCATCCGGCGCACCTCACGCCGCATCGCCTGCTTGCCCGCCGCACCGGCGCGCGGGATCAGGCCCGCGGCGGTCAGATAGTCGTACGTCGCAGCCGGCGTCGGCACGAACTCGTTGGCCAGCATCCCGCCGCCGACGATCCCGTCGTTGCCGTGCCGGAAGTCGCAGGTCGCGATCGACACCCCAGGACCAACCAGATCGGCGACCTCGTCGTCGAACAGCCCGACTGCCCCGGCGTACACGTGCGCCTGCAGGTACCGGCCGACCTGATCCTGGTTGTTGCCGAGCCCGTCGGGTTCACCGTCGTGCGCGCTGTTCAGCAGCAACCGCGGCGTCTCGGTCGCCCCCGCGGCCACGACCACCTCGGCGCAAGCGACCGTACGGCGCCACACCTGTCCGCCGTCGTACCCGGCCAAGGCCACCCCGACGACGCGACCATCCGAAGACGTGACCATCCGCTCGGCCGTCGCCTCGGTCACCAACGTGCACCGACCCGTCGCGAGCGCGGCGGGCAGTGCGGTGTTGTGCGTCCCGCTCTTCGCCTCGACCGGGCAAGCGAAGCCAACGCACTGACCACAGCGCACACAGCCGGCTCGCCCTTGGTAGTCGACGGAGTTGATCAGCAGCGGTACGTCGAGCGTCCCCCAACCGAGCCGATCAGCCGCAGCTGCCAATCGCTGCGCCGGAGCGGTCTGCGGCATCGCCGGCATCGGCAACGGGATCGACCGCGCGTCGTGCCACGGGTCCACTCCCCCGCCGCTCACGCCGAACCGCTGCTCGGCGAGGCTGTAGTACGGCTCCAGGTCGTCGTACGTGATCGGCCAGTCCGCCAGGCTGCTCCCGTCCGGAACCCCATAGCCGCTGGCCATCGTGAAGTCGCGCGGGACGAACCGCCACGCCTGCGCGCCGTACACCCGTGTCCCGCCGCCGACGGTGAAGGCGTTGTTGCCCCAACCGGGATCAGGTGGCAGGACAGTACGTCGTACGCCGTCGACGACCGAGATCCGCGGTCGTCCGTGCGGATCAGGGTCGGTCGGGGCGGGGAGGGCGGACCAGGACCGCGGGTTGCGGAGGTGATCGTGGCTCAGCGACTCGGTCGACGGATAGCGGCCGGCTTCGACGACGAGCACCGAGCGGCCGGACTCCGCGAGTACCTGGGCGGCGGCGCCACCGCCCGCGCCCGAGCCGATGACGATCGCGTCGTACCGGTCATGCAGTTGGGTCCAGGGCGTGATGGTCAGCTCGGTCTGGACGACCGGCACGTCGGCGGTCCCCCAGCCGACCATCGTCCAGGCGGCCGATTGGTTGCCGGAGGCATCATCGTTCGCGTAGTACCCCTGTGCCACCAGGCGGATCAGCCAGGCCGCGTCCTCGTCGGCCAGCAGCGCGTCGAGGTCCGGCTGCTCGCCCGCGACCTCCAGAGCGCGCTCGACCCGTGGCCGCCAGTCGGGCCGATCCTCCGCGAGCACTCGCTCGACAAACGCCACCGCACCGGCGTCGGCCGCTGAGGGGAACTCGTCCGCCGGAACAGCCACCTCGGCCAACCGCCCGAGCACCATCCGCTGCCACTCCGAGAGCTCAGTCACCCGCACCACAATAGGCTGGCCGGCATGTTCGAACTGACTGGTCTCAGCGCAATCGTCACGGGCTCGAGTCGCGGCATCGGATTGGCCATCGCACGAGCCCTGCTCAGCCAAGGGGCCGCCGTACTGATCAACGGCTACGCGCCCGAGGAGACCTCGGAAGCCTTCGAGTTGCTGCTGGCCGAGTATCCGGATCGGGTCGCGGCGCTGGCCGGCGACGTCAGTGACGCCGACCTGTCGCAAGCTCTTGTGGACGGAGCAGTCAAGGCGTTCGGCCGGCTGGACCATGTGGTGTGCAACGCCGGGATCGACATCATCAAGCCGGCGGTCGACTACACCCCGGACGAATGGGACCGCATCCTCGCGGTCAACCTCCGCGGCGCGTTCCTCCCCGCCCAGGCCGCCGCCCGGCACTGGATCGCGCAGGGCCAGGGCGGCTCGGTCACCATGACGTCGTCGATCGCCGGGCAGGTCGGCATCCCGACGCTGACGCCGTACGCGGCGAGCAAGGGCGGGATCAACCAACTCGTCCGCACCCTCGCCGCCGAGTGGGCCGCCCACGGCATCCGGGTGAACGCGATCGCTCCCGGCTACGTCGCGAACATCATGGACAGCGTCACCGCGCACGACGACCCCGCCTCGGACCAGCGGATCAACACCTTCACCCCGCTCGGCCGCCGCGCCACGGTCGACGAGATCGCCGCGCCGTACGCCTTCCTGGCCTCCCCCGCGGCCGCCTACGTCACCGGAGCCATTCTGCCGGTCGACGGCGGCTACACCGCGAGCTGACTTCTGTACTTGTGGGTCCATTTTTGCCGAGCCACCATGCAAGGCATGGCACTTGATCACTACTACCTACTCGGCCGGTCCGGACTGCGCGTCAGCCGACTGGCCCTCGGCACGATGAACTTCGGCACCGGCGGCTTCCACGCTCCCTACGGCAAGACCGAGGCCGAGGCACGCGCCATCTTCCGCCGGTACGTCGAGTCCGGCGGCAACTTCATCGACACCGCCGACTTCTACACCGCCGGCGAGAGCGAGACGATCCTCGGCACCCTGATCGACGAGGCCGGGCTCCGGGACCGGATGGTGCTCACCAGCAAGTTCACCAACAGCGTCGACCCCGGCGACCCGAACGCGGGCGGCAACGGCCGCAAGCAGATGATCCGGGCGGTCGAGGCGTCCCTGCGCCGGCTGCGCACCGACTACCTCGACCTGTTCCTGCTGCACACCTGGGACCGGATCACTCCGGTCGAAGAGGTCCTCCGCACGTTCGACGACCTCACCACCGCCGGCAAGATCCGGTACGCCGGTCTGTCCGACGTACCGGCCTGGTACGCCGCCCGCGCCCAGACGCTCGCGGACGCGCAAGGACTGGCCCCGATGGTCAGCCTGCAACTGCCGTACTCGCTGGTCGAGCGGACGATCGAGACGGAACACGTCGCGGTCGGCCAAACGCTGGGGCTCGGCATCACCGCGTGGAGCCCACTCGGCAGCGGATTCCTCACCGGCAAGTACCGGCGCGACGACCAAGGGCTCGCGGGCGACGGCCGGCTGACCGGGGACGGCGCGACGGGTCGGACGTGGACCGATCGGCATTGGGACCTGTTGAAGACGGTCGAGACGGTTGCGGACAAGCTCGGCGTGACGATGGCGCAGGTCGCGCTCAACTGGGTGGCAACGCAGCCGGGCGTCGCGTCGGCGATCGTGGGCGCGAGCAGTCCGGCGCAACTGGACAGCAGTCTGGCCGCTCTCGACTTCGAGCTCCCGGCGGAGCTGCGGGCGGTCCTCGACGAGGCCAGCGCCGTACCTCCGGAGTCGGTGTACCGGATGTTCACGCCGGAGTACCAAGGCTGGCTGGTCAGCCCTGGCGCGAAGGTCGCCGACAAGCCCGCCGGCTACCACCCGCCGGTCGTCAACTGGAGCTGACGCGCAGGTAGTCGAGGCAGAGGTCCAAGGCGTACTCGAGGTGCTTGGACGACCCCGACGACATCAGGATGACGACCCCGCCCTGGATCGCGGCGATCAACGCGGCCGCGGCTCGGTGATCAGCACCCCGAGCGGGCAGGTCACCCCTTGCCGCCGGTACTTCTCGACGACCACGTCCCGCCAGTCGTCCCACGCCGCCCAGGAGTCCAGCTGCCCGAGCTGCGGCTCCTGATCCTCGAGAACGCGCTCAGCCTCACGCTCGGCCACCGCAAACAGCAACTGCTCCTTGCCGTCCGGGAAGTAGTGGAACAGCTGGCTCTTCCCCGTGCCGCTCCGCCGCCCGACGTCGTCGAGCGTCACCGCCGCGATCCCCCGCTCCCGGATCTCCGCTGCCGCCGCCTCGACGATCCGCCCCCGCGTAGCCATCCCTTTTGCCGTCAGCACACGCCAACTGTACCGACCGGTCCACTCGGTCCAGGGGCGTTTCGGTGCAGTGCGGTGCGGGCACTGGCCAGTTGACCGACGATTCGGAGGTTCTTGCATGCCCGTTGTCGGATGGCACGCGTCGCACGAACAGATCGCGCCCAGTCAGTTGCTGCGAGACATCCAGGCAGCCGAGCAGGCGGGGTTCCAGGCCGCGTGGTCCTCCGACCACTTCACCCCGTGGAGCCGGCGCCAAGGTGAGTCCGGCTTCGCGTTGTCGTGGCTCGGGGCGGCGATGGCGACCACGTCCTTCCCGGTCGGAGTCGTCAGTACGCCGGGACAGCGGTACCACCCCGCAATCGTCGCGCAGGCTCTGGCGACGCTGGCCGAGATGTTCCCGGGCCGGCTGTCGGCCGGGTTCGGCAGCGGCGAGTTCATGAACGAGCACATCACCGGCGAGCCCTGGCCCCACAAGGACGTCCGCAACGCGCGCCTTAAGGAGTCCGTCGCCGTGATCCGCGCGCTGCTGACCGGCGAGGAGGTCACCCACCACGGCCTGGTGGAGGTCGACCGCGCGAGGTTGTGGACGCTGCCCGAGCAACAGCCGCGGATGCTCGCGCTCGCAGTCAGCGAGGCGACCGCACGGTGGGCGGCCGAGTGGGCCGACGGCCTGGTGACGATCTGGCAGCCGCCGGGGCTGCTGAAGCGGATCGTGGCCGCGTTCCGGGAGAACGGCGGCGAGGACAAGCCGCTCGCGGTGCAGATGCACGTGAGTTGGGCGCCCGACGAGGAGCAGGCACTGGACATCGCCTTCGACCAGTGGCGGTCCAACGTGTTCGAGGCGCCGCTGTGCTGGAACCTCGCGACCGCCGAGGAGTTCGACCTCGCGGCCAAGTACGTCCAGCCCGAGGACATGTACCGCAGCGTGGTGATCTCCTCGGAGGCCGAGCGATTCATCACCTGCGTCCGTGAGGCGGTAGACCTCGGTTTCGACGAGGTCTACCTCCATCACGTCGGCCAACAGCAGCAGCCGTTCATCGAGACCTTCGGTCGGCGGGTGCTGCCCGAGTTGATCTAGAGGCTGGTGCGGAACGGCCCGGTGACCTCGTAGGTGATGCCGCCGCTGCTGGAGCCGCTGGTCCCGCGCTGGGACGAGAAGTAGAGCCGGTTGCCTGCCGGGTTGAACGCCACCCCGCAGAGCTCCGAGCCGGACTGGCCGGTCACCCGCAGGAACGGCGCGACGATGTCGTTCGGCGTGATGATGCAGATCTCCATGTTGCCGCCGTCCTCGGCGACGTACAGGTCACCGACGGTCGCGCCGGTGATGTTGTCGACGCCGGTCAGCGGCGGGTTGCTCGTCAGGTTGTCGTCGTACGCGATCGCGATCGTGTTGTTCACCGCGTTGTAGGCCCAGACCCGGTTGTCGCCCTTGGTGGTGAAGAAGCAGGTGCCGTTGCGGTAGTAGCAGCCCTCGCCGCCGTTGAAGATCTTCATCCCGGAGACCTGCTTGCGGGTCCGGGTCGGGCTGCCGTCGGGGTCGGGGACGGTCACCCAGGACAGGGCGCCACCGGACTCCCGCAGCACCTGCAGGGTGCCCGACGACAGGTTGCCCCAGGTCGCCGGGACGAAGCGGTAGAAGCCGCCGTCCGGAACGTCCTCGGTCAGGTAGATCACTCGCCGGTCCGGGTCCACCGCGGCAGCCTCGTGCGAGAACCGGCCGAGCGCGGGCCGTCGTACGGCGGCCGTCGCGCCGGTCGGGTCGGTCTCCCAGATGTAGCCCAGGTCGGTCTCCTCGCCGGACAGCCACGTGCCCCACGGAGTCGCGCCGCCCGAACAGTTCCGCGTCGTACCGGACAGGATGCGGTAGGCGCCGGTGATCGCGCCGCTGCTGTTGAACCGCAGCGCGCTGGCGCCGCCGCTGCCGCTACTCATCTCGGAGTTGGACACGTAGATCCAGCCGGTGCCGTTCGGGAAGCACGCGCCGCCGTCCGGTGCGCTGTGCCAGGTGTAGCCGGTGCCGGACACGGTCTGCGTCGACCGCGCGAGCACCCGGCTGGTGAAGCCCTGCGGAAGCATGATGCCCCTCGCGTCGGCTGCCTGCAGGCCGCCGTACGGGCTGGGTCCGGTCTTGGCCGGGAAGGCGAGCGCCTCCGGCGCCACGCTGAACCCGAAGGCCACCGATGTCGACGTGCCGATCACTGCCGCGCGAAGAAAGGTACGACGGTCCACGACTGCTCCTCACAACGTTGGGCGGTTCTGTTGTGACGCACAGTCAACCGGAGCGGACATGAACTCCGCCCGGGGTGCGCAGTGAACCCGAAGGCACGGGACGGCGACCGATTGACTGATAGATAGCGGGTATATATTCTTGCTATCCATGCGGTCGCTGTTCCTGGCGTTGCTGGCCGACGAGAGCCGGTACGGCTACGAGATCAAGCAGGCCCTCGAGCAGGAGTTCGGGGAAACCCTGCCGGCGCTGAACGCCGGCCAGATCTACTCGACCCTGGCCCGGCTGGAGCGCGACGGCCTGGTCGTCGGCGAGAGCGTCGAGGGCGACAGCCGGCGCAAGCGCGTCTACGAGCTCACCGAGGCCGGGCGGGCGGCGCTGGCCGACTGGATCGACACCCCGGTGCCGGGCGCGCGGCTGAAGGACGAGTTCTTCATGAAGCTGGTGATCCTCGCGTCCGCCGGGCTGGCCGATCCGAAGGCGCTGATCGCCGGCCAGCGGCGGGAGTACCTGCAGTCGCTGCGGGACCTGGACGCGATGCTCGCGACCGACGGTGCCCGGCCCGCCGCGGAGCTGCTGGCCGAGGGTGCGGTCCTGCACCTCAAGGCCGACCTGGAGTGGCTCGACCTGATCGAGCAGCGACTGCCGATGCGGGAGGGGTCAGCGTGACACAGGTGCTCGAGGCGCACGGCCTCGCCAAGACCTACGACACCGGCGACACGAAGGTGCTCGCCGTTCGCGGTGTCGATCTCACCGTCGAGCGCGGCGAGTTCGTCGCGATCATGGGACCGAGCGGCTGCGGGAAGTCGACCCTGCTCAACCTGCTGGCCGGGCTTGACCGGGTGACGTCCGGCGAGGTGTGGCTCGGCGGCACGCGGATCGACCAGCTGAGCGAGACCGCGCTGGCGCGGCTGCGCCGGGACCGGATCGGTTTCGTGTTCCAGTTCTTCAACCTGATGCCGACCTTGTCCGCGATCGAGAACGTCGAGCTGCCCCTGCTGCTGATCGGCCGGCGCCGGAAGGAGGCCCGGGAGACGGCGGCCGGACTGCTGAGCGACCTCGGCCTCGGCGACAAGTACGACGCCGCGCCCTCGCAACTGTCCGGTGGCCAGCAGCAGCGCGTCGCGCTCGCCCGCGCACTGGCGAACACCCCGGACATCCTGCTCGGCGACGAACCGACAGGGAACCTCGACTCTGCGGCCGCCCGCGAGGTGCTCTCGCTGCTCCGCGCCGCACGCGATCGCGGCCAGACCCTGCTGCTCGTCACCCACGACGCCCGGGTCGCCGCTGCCGCGGACCGCGTGATCACCTTGCGGGACGGTCTGGTGTTCGACGACACCGAACTGCAGGCGGCACGACCGGTGACCCTACCGTTCGACGGCCCGCGATGACCGGCACGTTGATCAGGCTCGCCTTCGCCGGCATCCGCTCCCGGCTGCTGGCGAGTGTGCTCACGGTCCTGCTCTGCAGCGCCGCTGCCGCGACGATCGTGCTCGCCCTCGAGGTCGGCGCGACCGCGCGCGATCCCTGGCAGCGCACGTTCGACGCAGCCACCGGTGCGCACGTTTTCGCGAACGTGGCGTCCGCAGAAGACGCGCGCCGGATCGCGAACCTCCCCGGTGTCGCCGAACGCGACGACCCGGTGCCGAACACGAACACCGCGTTGATCGGCCGCGAAGACCGGTTGCAGCTCGCAGCCCCACCGTCCGCACCACAGATCGGCAAACCGGTCGCGATCGACGGATCGGTCAACCCCGGCAACGGAATCGTGCTGGAGCGCAGCTTCGCCGACGCCCTCAACCTGGGCGTCGGTACGACGATCCGCCTCGCAACACCGGATGGCTCGATCGAGCTCCCCGTCGTCGGTACGGCGGTCTCCCCCGCCCAACCGCGCTACCCGCGCCGCAATCCCGGACTTGCCTGGATCGCACCCGCCACCCTCGAACGGATCCAGCCGGACAGCACGCGCTGGCGCTGGACCGAGGCCGTCCGGCTCACCGATCCGACCGCGGCAACCGCGTTCGCCGAACGCGCCGCCGCGGCAGCACCACCTGGCACCACCTCCTTCGAGACCTGGCAGGACCAACGCGACAGCGCTCTGCAGGACGCAGCGCCGACCCGGCTCGTGCTGACGACGTACACGATCGTCTTGCTGGCTGTGGTTTTCGCGGTCGTGGCGATCCTGGTCGCGGCCCGCGCGAGTGCCCAGCATCGCGAGATCGGATTGCTGAAGGCGATTGGTGTCACGCCTCGTCAGGTGACGGTGGTCTTCGCGCTGGAGTCCGCTGCACTCGGGCTGCTCGCGGTGGCGATCGGCTTCGCGGTCGGCGTCGTACTCGCGCCTCAGTTGGCCGCGTCGAGCGGCGCGACCATGCTGGGATCGCCAACGATCGCCGCGAATCCCTGGCATCTCCTGGTCGCTGCCCTCCCGGTGCTGATCGTGCTGATCGGGAGCGCGAGTTCGTCGACCCGGCGGAGCACCCGGTTCAGCACGCTGCACGCGATCCAGTCCGGTGCGCCAGTGCCTGCCGGCCGGTCTCGTCTTGCCCGGCTGACCAGTCGGCTGGCGCTTCCGGTCCCGCTCTCGCTCGGCCTCAAGGACCTGCTGACCAGGCGTCATCGGGCGGTTCGGTTGGCGGGCGCGATCGCGGTGACCGGGGCAGCGATCGTCTTCGCGTTGTCGATGCAGGCGAACCTTCAGGCGCGTACAGCGGGCACGGTCAGCGATGTCCCTCGCGAGCTCCCCGTTCTCGTCTACACGCTGGACGCCGTACTCCTGCTGATCACCGCGACGACGTTGGTCGCGGTCGCACTGCTGTCGGTCCGCGAGCGCGTCCGCGACTACGGCGTACTCAAGACCATCGGCCTCACGCCGCGCCAGATCGCCGGCAGTCTGATCAGCGCCCACACCGCCTTGGCCGTGATCGCGGCCATAGTGTCGATCCCGACCGGCATCGCCCTGTACGTCGTCGTCTACGCAATCGCCGGCGGCAGCAGCGCCGACCGAGTCATCGCCCCCTGGTGGTGGCTGGCCCTGGTCCCGGTCGGAACCGTCCTCCTCGTCATCCTCGCCACCACCCTCCCCGCCCGCCTGGCCACCCGAATCCCACCCGCCGACGCCCTCCGCTACGAGTAGCCCTCAGAGCTGACGGGCGATCGTTTGGGCGCAGGTCAGGGATTCGGTGTGGGTGGTGTCGACTTCCAGGTCGTACTTGACGCCTTCGTGGACGATGTCTGCTTGGAGGGCGGCCATGCCGATGACGCGGTCGCCGCGGGCGAGTTCGCGGCCGGTGGCGACGTCGGCTGAGCAGCGGACGCCGACCCAGAGGACGTCGAGGTCGCCGAGGGCGTCCTTCCAGCGTTGCTGTGAACCGCCGCCGCCGAGGAACACGTCGTCGACGATCACCCGCGCGCCGGCCCGGCACATCGCGACGATCCCGGCCACCCAGGCCGCGTCGAGCCGCCGGAAGTCCGGTCCGACGGCGATGTCACCATCCGGCTTGAACTCGATGCCGGCGTCCGAGTCCCGCATCGCGGCCGGCAGGGCGTCGACGAAGTCGTCCACCCCGAAGGCCAGCCACGGCTCCGGCAGCACCGCCTGCAGGCAGCGCACGATCCCCGTCTTGCCCGAACTCGACCCGCCGTTCAGCACCACCAGCTGCGCAGTCACGGCCCAAGGCTAGACGGACGACTGCTCGTCAGCCTCCGGTTTTCGTCACAGTAGGCCGCTCTGCCGCTGCACCTGGTCGACGATCTCCTGCGCGATCTGGCGCAGTTTCGTGTTACTGGTCTGCGAGAGCCGGGCCAGGAACGCGAACGCCCGCTGCTCCGGCATCTTGTACCGCTCCATCACGATGCCGATCGCCTGACCGATCGTCGTCCGGGTCCGGACCGCCTCCTCGAGGTTGTCGATCTCGCGGGCGTACTCGATCGCCGTCGCGGACTGGTGCGCGAACAACGCGGCCAGCGACTCGAAGTCCTCGAAGGCGCCGGCGTCGTGCGCGTACAGATTGAGGGCGCCGTTCGCCTTCGGCGCGTCGAACAGCCGCAGCCCGGCCTGCGCCCGGATACCGGCCGCCACGGCGATCGAGCCGTACTTCGGGAACCGCTGATCGACCGCCAGATCCGGGGAGATGATGTGGACCGAGTCCTGGGCAGCCTGGTAGCAAGGCCCCTCGCGCAACTCGTACTGTGCCGCGTCGAGCGGAAGCAGCAGCTCGTGTGTGGGCGCGACGGTCTCCAGCCGTTCGTCCTCGTGCAGCACCGTGATACTGGCGTACTGCACCACCGGCAACAGCTCGACCGCCGCCTGCGTGATGTTGCTCAACGTTTCGTCGAGCGCACGCGGCGTCAGCGACTTGGAGAGCTGTCGCATTGTTTCGACAAGGAGTTCGTCACGCATACAGACCCCGGTACCCCACGAGCCCGCAGGATGAACGGAACCGCCAGGAGCTGGATACCTGCACCGACGATGTACGACGATCCGTAGCCCCAGACATCCGCGGCCCGACCAAGCGCCGGCTGGATGACCACCCCACCGCCCGAGGCGAGCAGACTGTCCGACGAGAGCACGGTCGCGCGCTGCGCGGACGGGATCAGTTCGTTGAGGTACGCCTGCCGCACCGGCGTGACCGCCGCGAACAGCACTGCCCACACGGCCAGCAAGCCCAACGCACCCCAGAAGCTGGACGCCAGCCCGATCAGCACGAGCACGACGACGACTGTCCCGGTCGCGGCCAGCATGACCGACGTACGGCGACGGAACACACGGGCCAGGTACGACGCCGAAGCCCCACCCACAATCTGCGCACCAGCAACCAACCCGGCACTCAACCCGGCGATCGCATACGAGTCGCTGCTGCCGTAAAGCTCAAGCAGATAAGGCTGAGCGGCATAGAACCCGTACACGCTCACACCGGCCGTGAACGGCGCGGCGAGCATCACCCAGCGCACCGGCGGGTTCAGCAGCCCGTGGTCCAGCGACGCCCGCAGGATTCCGCGCATCTCCGCGACGACCGACACCCGCGGCTTCGGCGTGAACCCGACGTCGTGCATCGCCCGCCACGCCACCACGAAGGTGACCCCGAGCAGTGCCGCGCGCACGGCGTACGGAACACCGAGGTTGGTCAGCTGCGCGAGCACACCGCCGCCGATCGACCCGGCGAGCATCGCGATCCCATTCGCGATCTGCCCCTTGGCGAACGCGGCGTCGAGCGAGCCCGTGTACCCGGTCGCGTTCAGGCCGTCGACCAGCCACGCCTCGGTCGCGCCGCTGAAGAACGTGAACCCGAGTCCGAGCAGCGCGGACGCGACCGCCCAGGCGGCGAACGGCGCCCCGGTCTGCCACATCAGCAGATACAGCAGCGTCGACCCGAGCAACGTGATCGTCCCAAGGAGGTACGACGTACGCCGTCCGACCGTGTCCGCGACCACGCCGGTCGGGACCTCGAACAGCACCATCCCGACGGTGAAGAACGCGTTGGCGGCGAACGCCTCCCCGATGCTCAACCCCGCATCGAGCAGGAACAGCGTGTTGACGCCCCAGATCATCGACGACGCAGCCGTCGACACCACCATCAGCGTGATGTAGGTCCGCAGTACCTGTTCCGGCCTGGTCATCGGGCACCTCCTCCGTAGTCATCTGCTACGTCGGAGCCACCGCGACGATCTCTACAACCAGGGTGGCAAGGGTTCCGCAGGCGCCCCGTCAGCCGTGGTCACGCTTTCATACGGGCGACCGGCCAGGTACGCCGCTACCTGCGGCAGCGGACCGTGCACCTCGGGTACGTCGCCACGGTTCGTGCGGATGTCGGCACACAGCTCCTCGAGGAAGTCCGCCGGCAGATCCGCGAACGTCACGCCGGTGCCGAGGTCGACCGCGTGGATCATCACCTCGCGACTGCGCAACCACGGGATCGCGGTCGCCGGGACCTCGCGGCCCTGCGCGGTCAGCACCTGCGCTTGCCACTGCTCGTCGGTCAGCGTCGCCATCGCCTCCGCCAACTCCCGTGCGGAGGCGTCGAACCAGGCGAGCAGCTCGTCGGCCGGCCGGACCGCGTTCGCCTCGATGTCCGCGTTCCGCTGCTCGGGCGAGGAGTACATCCGCCGCTCCTCGCCGGTCCGCGCCCAGTGCACGAGGTTGCCGAGGGCCTGCGCGTTCAGCGCGAGGTGCGCGGCGACATGCTTCCTGGTCCAGCCGGGCAGCTGCGACGGACCGTCCAGCTCCACGAGGGCTTTGCGGCTCAGCGCCGTACCCTCCGTGACCCAGCGCATCACCCGGGCACCACGCGGTTCTCGAGCCGGCCGATGCCTTCGATCTCGGTGACGACGGTCTCGCCGCCCTGCAGGAAGATCGGGGGTTTGCGGGCGTGGCCGACGCCGCCGGGGGTGCCGGTGGCGATCAGGTCTCCTGGGTTGAGCCGGATCATGGTCGAAACGTACCTGACCAAGTCGACCGGGTCGAACAGCAGGTCGCCGGTGGTGTCCTTCTGCATCACCTGGTCGTTCACCTGACAGCGGATGTCGAGCGCGGGCCGCGGTCCACCGACCTCGTCGGGCGTCACCAGGTACGGACCGACCGGGGTGGTCGAGTCCCAGTTCTTGCCCTGCAACCACTCCCGGGTGCGGAACTGCCAGTCCCGGCAGGTGATGTCGTTCAGCACGGTGAACCCCGCGATCGCGTCCACGGCTGCCGCCTCGTCGGCCCGCCGTACCTCGCGGCCGATCACCACGGCGAGCTCGGCCTCCCAGTCGAACATCTCGGTCTCGGCCGGCCGGCGGATGTCGTCGTACGCACCGATCAAGGTGTCGGCGAACTTGCAGAACAGCGTCGGGTACTCGGGCAGGTCCCGCCCCATCTCCTGGATGTGGTTGCGGTAGTTCAGCCCGACGCACACCACCTTGCTCGGCCGCGGCACCAACGGCGCGAAGTCCGCCCCGGCCGCCGCGTACTCCTTGCCGTCAGCAACTTCAGCGCCGGCGAGTACGGCGCCGACGTCCGGCGCCCCGAGGTCGATCAGCACGTCGCCCTCGACCCGTACGGCGGTGGTCCGGCCGTCGACCCGAATCGTTGCCAGCTTCACCGGCCGACCTCCTCGCGGAACAGGTTGAGCTTGCTGAAGATCGGCGCGTCGCTGAACTGGAACAGGTCGAGCGCCCCCGAGTCCGAGTCCGAAGCCGACGCCTGCGACGACACCGACAACGGCATCCAGGACGGTACGACGAACAGGTCGCCGCGCGTCACCGACCAGGAGAAGTCGCCGACCGTCACCCGTCCGGACCCGTCGAACACCTGGTACACCGACGACCCGGTCTCCCGGCGCGGCGCGGTCTCGACCCCCGAAGCGATCCGGTGGAACTGGACCCGGATCGTCGGCAGCACGTCGCCGGCCGTGGTCGGGTTTGTGTACCGGACGACCGCATGCCCGTGCTCGACCGTGCTCGAATAGCCCTCCCGTTCCAGGTCCAACTGGTCGGTCAGCGCAGCGTCGGTGTCGGCCCACCGGTAGCACAGCAGCGGACTGCCCTCGACAGGCTTGAACTGCGACACCGGCACCAGACCGGGGTGACCCCACAACCGTTCCGAGCGGGACCGGTCCGGTGTCGCGTGTTCCTCGTCCGACAGGTGCTCGCGGCCGAAGTCGAAGAACTGCGACTCGACGTCGTACTGGAACGGGATGTCCAGCCCGTCGATCCAGGCCATCGGCTCGGCGGCCGAGTTGTGGTGCGCGTGCCAGTTCATCCCAGCCTGCGGGAGGAAGTCGCCGCGGCGCATCGGGACCGGGTCGCGTTCGACGACCGTCCACACGCCTGCGCCTTCGACCACGAACCGGAACGCGTTCTGGGTGTGCCGGTGCTCGGGCGCGTCCTCCCCCGGCATCAGGTACTGGATCGCGGCCCAGAGGGTCGGCGTCGCGTACGGGCGTCCGCCCAGGCTCGGGTTCGCCAAGGCGATCGCCCGGCGCTCCCCGCCGCGGCCGACCGGCACCAGGTCGCCGGACCGGGCGGCCAGCTCGACCAGGTGCTTCCACTCCCACCGGTGCGGCTGGGCCTTCGACGTGGGCTGCTGCGGCATCAGGTCGCCGATCCGGGTCCACAGCGGTACCAGCAGCTCCTTCTCGAAGCCGCGGTACAGATCCTCCAGCTCAGGAGTCGCCGGCGGCTGATCGGGCCGGTCCTCGGCGGTCAGCTTCACAGGTGAGTCGGTCATGGCCTCACCCTGCGCCGGTGCCGCGTCTGCAGAACAGAAGATTCTGTCCTGCAGAATGACTCCATGGCCCGGGAGATGAAGAACCCACCGGCGTACGGCGTTGTCAGCGTCGACCACGCGCTCCGCCTGGCGGTGATCCTGCAGGTAGAGGGACCGCTCACCGTGGCAGCCGCGGCCGAGCGGCTCGGTGTCGCGCGGTCGACTGCCCACCGGCTCCTGTCCACGCTGGTCTACCGCGACTTCGCCGTACAGGACGACGATCGAAGCTATCGCGCCGGCCCGGTCCTGGAGGTCGCGGCGACCACACACTCCGGAATCGGCGCCATCCGGGCGGCCGCGCTCGGGCCGATGCGGACGCTGGTCGACACGCTCGACGAGACCGTCAACCTGAGCATCCGCACCGGCCGGACGATCCGCTTCATCGCGTCGGTCGAGTCGACCCAGACACTGCGCGTCGGCAGCCGCGAGGGCATGGTGCTCCCGGCGCACCACTCGACTGGCGGCCTGGTGATGCTGGCCGCGCTGACCGACGAACAGCTCGCCACGTTGTACGCCGACGAGGACGTCGACTTGGCCAAGCTGCGGCGCGAGCTACGAGCGGTACGACGTAGCGGGATCGCGATCAACCGGGAACGCACCGAACGCGGGCTGATCGCCTTCGGCCACGCGATCACCAACTCACAAGGCGACACGGTGGCCGCGGTCTCGGTCTCGATGCCGAGTGCCCGTTACTCCCCCGCTCGCGTCGAGCAGATCGCGCCGGCCCTCAGCGCCGCGGCCCTGAACATCTCCGCGGCGCTGTAGCACCCTTCCTCAGGCCTTGGTGGCGATGGCGACCAGGTACTCCCAGTCGCAGGCCAGCGTCCCGTCGGTGGAGTGGTTCGACGCGTTCGCCAGCTCGATCAGGTCGGCGCGGAAGGCCTCGCGGCCGTCCTCGCCGACTCGCTCGGCCGCCTTGTACGTCGGCCCGTAGTAGGTGATGAAGAAGTCCGCGAAGTGCTCCGCCGACGTGAACCGCTGGGTCACCTTCTGCACTGTGGTTTCGATCGAGCTGACCCGGTCGCCGTACAGCTCCCGGAGCACCTCCTCGGTCCCCCAGCGGGTGGGCGGCAGCGCACCGGGCGGCGGCGCCGCGTGCTTGCCGACCGTCTTCAGCAACTGCCCGATGAACCCGGTCGGCGTCCAGCTCGCCAGGCCGATCTTCCCGCCCGGCTTGGTGACGCGGACAAGCTCGTCCGCCGCCTTCTGATGGTCGGCCGTGAACATCACGCCGATCGCGGACATCACGTAGTCGAACGAGTCGTCCGCGAACGGCAGGTCCTCGGCGTCCGCCGTACGGAAGTCGACCGTGAGCCCTTCGGACTCGGCGCGACGCTCGGCGTGCGCGATCAGCTCGGGCACGTAGTCGATGCCGGAGACGACCGAGAACCGTCTCGCCGCGGCGAGCGCGACATGTCCGGTCCCGGTCGCCACGTCCAGCACGGTCGCGCCGGAATGTGGGTCGACTGTGGTGACCAGCGTCTCCGCGACCGGCACGGTCACCCACGCGATCTTCGCGTAGTCACCGCTCCCCCAGGTCGCCCGCTGCTTGGCCTTGATTTCCTCGAAGGTGGTGGTGCTCATACTGACAATTCCCTCCCTAGGTGAACACGCCGGCCCGGTAGTGGGTATGGCGCGATGATCGGCAGGTACGGCGCAGGATCGCCGTCCCACTCGTACGCGCGGATGTCCGGCTCACTGCGGCGCCCGGTGATCGCGCGGAACAACTCGTTGTGATCGGCAACCACGGTGACTGCGGGGTCGCCTGACCCCAGCACCCAGCCCTTGTCGCCGTCGGTCAACCGCAGGGCCGGAAGCCCACGGTCGATGATCCGGGCCTGCAGCCAGTCCCGGTACGCCGCGAACCCGTACTGCGTGATGGGCGCGGACGGATCGGTTTCGAGGCCGAGCGCCTCGTGCAGGTCCGCGAGATGGACGGACAGGTCGCCGACCGGTGCCGAGAGCAACCATGACGGGCCGTCGAAGACCAGGCCTTCGCCGCGGCGCATCAGCGTGACCAGCCGTCCACCGTACTCGTCGAACTCGCGCAACACGGACTCGATCGGCCGGCCTGTCCGGGTGGACACCTGACCGGCGGTCCACGCGTCGCGCTGCGCCGCGAGCTCCGGATCCCGCCAGGTGTCGATCGCGTCCGCGAAGTAGGTCCCGCGGAGCGAGTCCTCGGCGATCCCGGCCAGGTGGGCGATCAGGTCCCGCACTGTCCATTCGGGACACGCGGGGACCTGCAGCGCGAGGCGTTCCTCGTCGAGGTCGAGGGCCAGGATCTGCCGGTGGCCGTCGTCGTACGACCAGGCGGCGTTCCAGCGTCTCATCCGCTCGCGGGTGTTGACCCGCGACGGACGGACTTGCTTGGTGAACGTGTCCAGGAACTCCTGGCCCGCCACGGGATCCGAGGCCAGGCCCGAGAAGTGCCCGGCGGCCTGACCGCGTGCGAACGCGGCCAACCGGTAGGACCATTCGTAGAACTCGGCGGCCCGCTGGTCGCGCCAGTCCTGGTACCCGTCCAGGTCGCCGCCGGCGGCCAGCGTCGTACCGATGTACCAGGCCTGCTCGATTGCGTCGCCGATGCCCTGCGCGGTCACCGGATGCTTGAAGTGGCCGGCGTCGCCGAGCAGCGCCCAGCCCGGGCCGGTCGCCTGCCGGTAGTAGCCGCGGAGCATCGTCTCCGGGACCACGACGATCGGCGAGATCCGCTCGGCGCTCTCGAGCAGCCGGGCGTTCAGAACCGCCGGGAACTGGTGCAGCGCGGCCAGATAGCGCTCCTCGCGTTGCGCCGCCGAACCCCGGGTGATCTCCGGCGTACCGGTCACAGACAGCAGATGGATCCCGTCCTCGCACGGCACCGACATCAACGCCGCTTGCTCGTGGACGTCGATGTGGCACCAGTCCGACGGCGGCAATCCGCGCCAGTACGCCAGCAGGAACGCCATCTCGCCGCGCTTCTCGTCCGTCGCCGGCACCCCGAGTCGCCGGGCCACCGTCGACACCCGTCCGTCCGCCCCGAACACCCAGGTGGACTCGATCCGTTCGCCGGTGTCGAGTACGACGCCTTGGACCGGATCGTCACCGATCAACGCCGACACTTCGACGCCGGCGCGGAACTCGACCCCGGATGCCTTCGCGACCTCGACCAGGGCGTTGTCCAGCGTGATCCGCCGTACGCAGGTCGCCCGGTCGTAGCCCCCGACCGGCGTGAACCCGCCGGCCACGGCATGACCGAGCACCCGCCAGCTGAACTTGACCATCCGCAACTCGTGCGAAGCCCGGAGCTCGGCCAGGACCCCTAGTTCGTCCAGGCGCTGGAGCGTGTCCGGGAACATCACGTGCGTGGACACGGTGTCGCTCGGGAACTGATCGCGGTCCAGCAACAGGACTCGCCAGCCGGCCCGGGCGAGCAGCGTCGCGAGCGTCGAACCCGCGCACCGCGCGCCCACCACGACAGCGTCGTACCGCTCGGTCATCGCACACCCACCTTCAGACGGGCGGCACTCCGATCATCGGTTGCGGTCACAACCACGGCAAGAAGCAGCGGTACGGCGAGCGCGACGCCGACGACCGTCCAGCCACCAAGCGCGAGCCCCAGCCCACCCAGTACGGCGCCCGCCAGGTAGCCGGCCTGCATCGACGCGGCCCGGACACTCATCGCCTGCAATGGACCGACGCCGGCCAGGTCGAGCCCAGCCGTGCTGCCCGCCATCATGCGCACCCCGGCGACGAACGCGGTGACCGCCCACATCAGCACGGAGACGCCGAATGACGGTCGGACCGCTCCTAGGGCCAGTGCAGCTACGACCAGTGCAGAACCGGCAGCAAGCACCATGGGCCGGGCCGCGCGGTCGACCCAGCGCCGGGCCAGGAACGTGGCGACGACGTAGGCGATCGCTCCGCCGCCGAGCGCGATACCGGTCGACGAGGTCGATGCGCCATGGGCGTCCGTGAGCAGGGTGCCGACGTAGACGAGTACGCCGGACCACCCGCCGTACGCCAACAGCTCACCGACCGCCCACCGAGTGGCACCTGGACCGCGGAAGATCGATCGCACAGAGGTCGGTGCAGGTTCCGGCGTACCCCTCTGACGCCGGGAGACTGCGGAGAGGGTGACCACGCTTGCGACGAGTGGCACCAGCCAGGCGAGTCGCCAACTGTGCTCGCCGAGAAGGCCGATCAGCGGCATCCCGGCGATCCAGGCGCTCGGTGCGCCGACCATCGCCCACGACAACAGCTTGGAACGCTGCCCTTCCGGCGCCCAACTGCCTGCAGCGGCCAGTCCGCCGGCCAGGACCAGCGACACACCGCCACCGAGGACGATCTGGGCAGTGGCGAGCCAGGCGAAGGACGGCGCGAGCACACTGGCCGAGGCGGCGATGGACAGCAAACCGAGTCCGACCTCGAGCAGTCCGCGCAGTTCCCAGCGGCGCTTGCTGATCACCAGGCCGATCGCGACGAGTGCCGCGGCGACCCCGGACAGCGACCGGAGCTGGCCCGCCGCGGCGGGTGAGATCCCGAGGTCGGCCGCGACCTCGGACAGAACCGGCGTCAGCACCAGGAGGCTCGACTGCGCCGCGAAAAGCGATCCGAACAGCCTCGCACTGTCCGCCGCTGGAGATTGGTTCATGCCGGCAACGATGACCGGACGATGTTGAAGTCGTGTTGAGTCAGCGACCCCAGAGCTTCAACGCCGCTGCGCGCCGCCCGGGCAACCGGTACGTCGTGAAGATCTCGACCGCCCGTTGGTACACGTCGTCAGCCCCGGTCACCGCGCCACGCGCCAGCTCGACCACACCAGCCAGCCCCCGCCAGTCATCGCCCTGCCCGATGATCTCGTCGCAGCGCGCCAGGTGAGCCGTTGCCTCGTCGACGGACCCTAGCTCCGCCAGCAGCTGAGCGAGCTCCGCCCGCGCCGCCAACTCGGTCGGCAGCTGCGGACCTTCGACGCCGATCGCCACCGCCCTTCGCAAAGCGGCCAGCGCACCGTCTTCGTCGCCAAGCAGCCTGCGAACGCCGGCCAGCCAGCGGGCGTTCAAGGCGGCGTCATGGAAGTCGCCCGCCTCCTCGTCCCGGTGGAAGGCCGCAGCCCAGTCGCGCTCGGCGCCGACCCAGTCGCCGACGAGAAACGTCAGCGTGCGGCGGCTGACGGCATCAGCGGGTAGTGGTTCGGCCACGCGGCGCGCATCGTCCAGGTCACCCATCATCGCCAGCGCGAGTGCGAGCTGATCGACGATGGTGCCGTGCGGGTACTCGAAGGTCTCCAACCTCGCCTGCGCAAGGCCGCGCCGGCACCAGGCGCGGCCCGCGACCGGATCCAGCAAGTACGCCGTCGCGGACAGTGCAGCGCCACTCACCGAGGTCCAGCCGAGATACGGATCGGCCAGCTCCTGCGCGGTCGCCCACATCGCCTCGCGAGTCTTCGCCATATCGCTCAGCCGGCCCTGGTTGAACTCGTACCAGGCCCGGCCCCACCGGGCCACCACAGTGAGGTCGCGGCGCCCCAGCCCGGTCGCCAACGCTTCGGCCCGGCGAGCGGCATCACCGAGCAGCTCAGTGCGTACGCCGTACATCGCCGCCTGAGCCATCCCGCGGTGGAGGTGGAACCGGTCGCCGGTCAGTCGCTCCGCGGCACCCAGGTGCTCGATCGCGCGCGGGATGTCCATCACCGAGTGGTGGGTGCACAACGCGCCGCCGAGCCGGCTGTGGACCGTCGCCAGAGCCTCGTCGTCTCCGCGGTAGAGGTCCAGCGCGGACTCCAGGAGCTCTACCGCCCGGCGGTCGCCGATGCTCGACTTCAACCGCAGGACCGCTGTCTGCACCGCGGCCTCGGCACGCCGGGTAGGCGCCGCGCCGGCTTGGTCGAGGACATCGATCGCGGCCTCGGCATGATCGACCGCCTCGTGCCACGCGTAGAGCGCGGCCGCCTCCTCCGCAGCCTGCAGGCTCAGGTCCGCGGCCCGTTCCGGGTCGGCCGCCGGACCGGCGGCCCGAAGATGTACAGCCGCCGCCCCGACAGTTGCTCCTAGCAACGCCTCGGCCGCGCGGACGTGCAACCGCTGGCGCCGGGTCTGCGGGAGATCGCCGTACACCGCCTCCCGCATCAGGTCGTGCGGGAAGCTGTACGTCGCCTTCCACGAGCTGCCCGCCTCGACCAGGAACCCAGCGCCCACCGCGTCGTCCAGTGCATCGACCAGCGGGTCCTCGGCCAGGTCGACCAGCTGCGCGAGTACGCCGTACTCGGCCTCCCGGCCAAGGACCGCGGCACACCGCACCACCTGTTGAGCGTCCGCGGGCAACGCTTGCAGCCGATGCCGCAGCACGTCACGTACGCCGGACGGGACCACGGACTGGCCGTCGCGCAGCACCTCGGTCGCATAGAACGGGTTCCCACCGGTGCTGCGCCACAGCTCGTGAACGAACCCGGCCGGCTGGTCACCGGCGAGCAGGCCCAGATCGCTTTCACTCAAGGGCTGCAGCGACAACCGGTCCGCCGCCGGCAGGTCGCCGACCAGCTCGAGCAGGGCGGGATGCCTGGTCCCCGGTGGATCGCGGAAGCAGATGATCGCCAGAACCCGCTCCGGCAGCCGGCGCAGGACGTGCCGCAGCAACGCCGCACTGGCGTGGTCGATGCGCTCCGCATCCTCCACCACGAGTACGGCGGGTGCCAGCCGAGCCAGCGAACTCACGACCCGGGTCCGCATCGCCTCGGGCGACCCGATCTCGGTGAGGTCGTCGAAGGCCGAGGTAATCGGCTGGTAGGGGATCTCGGTCTGGTCGCATCGTCCGACCAGCACCTGCCCGGCCACCCCGTCGGCGAACTCCGCAACCAATCGCGTCTTACCGACACCCGCTTCGCCTGACACCAGCGCCACGCGCCCGGCACCGTCCGCAGCCGCATCCCAGAGTCCACGCAGGCGATCCAGCTCTCCTGACCGCCCGACCATCCGGCCCCTGCGCACACTGCTGAACAGCGCATCCGGCGGAGCCTTGACCTGACTCACCGGACGATCCAGCAACAGGGCCGGATCCCCTTGCAGGATGGCCGTCTCGAGCGCTGTCAGCGCCGGACCGGGATCGAGCCCGAGCTCGTCGGCCAGCCGTTCACGCGCCGAGGCGTACGCCGCCAGCGCATCGGCCTGCCGTCCGGCCCGGTAGAGCGCGAGCATCAACTGACCGTGAAAGCGCTCCCGAAATGGGTGCTCCACCACCAACCGCTCCAGCTCGGGGATGACGTCGTACCGGCCGAGCGCAAGGTCCGCGCTGATCCGGGCCTCCAGCGCATCCAGGCGCAGACCTTCCAGCCGGGCGGTCTCGGCCTCCGCGAACAGCGGGTGACCGAGATCCCGTAGAACCGGTCCACGCCACCAGTCGAGTGCCTCGCGCAACAACTCGGCGGCACGCTCCGGTTCGCCCAGCCCGAGGGCCTCCTGGCCTAGTCCGGCCAGCTGCTCGAAGTGGTAGGCGTCAACCTGCTCCGGATCGACCACCAGGCTGTAGCCAGACGGCCGGGTGACCAGTACGCCGTCCGCGCCGACCGATGCGAGACGACGACGTACGTGCGACACATGCGTGCGCAACGTGACCTCGGCGCCAGCCGGCGGCGCACTCCCCCACAACGCTTCGGCCAGCCGCCCGGCGGACACGGGTTGGTTCAGGTGGACCAGCAGCATCGCCAGCAGTCCACGCTGCTTCGGCCCGCCCACGTCGAGCCGCCGGTGATCCACCGTCACCACGAGATCACCAAGGATCCCGAAGCGCGGCTCAGCTCCCCCTGACGTCACAGACGTAACGTACGTCGGCCGTCGGCGAGATGTCAGGATTCAGCTTCCCCGAACTCCTGGATCAGGTCGTGGAACAGGTCGTAGACGGCCAGCGCCGGCTCCGACAGCGGCTGGGCGTCGGACGTGCACAGCGAGACCTTGACGCCGATGGTCGGGTCGACGATCCGCCGTACCGCGAGGTTGCGGAGGTCGAGGATGGCCTGCGCGGCGGACCAGGGCAGCACGGTCGCACCGACACCGGCGCCGACCGCGCTCACCAGCGTCAGCACGGACTCGATCTCGCCGACGACCGTCGGTTCCAGTGATGCCTGACGGAAAGTCGCATCGACGACCTTCCGGATGGTGTGGATCCGGCTCGGCAGCAGCAGGTCCGCATCCGCAAGTTCGGCGAGCGAGATGTCGTCCCGGCTACCTGCGGGCGCGGCGCTGACGAAATACAGGTCCTCGGTCCGCATCGGCTCGAACTGCACACCCCGCAGCGGTCCCGCGTCGTAGATGAAGGCCATGTCCATCCGGCCGGTCATGATCGCCTCGCTGATCACGCCGCCGAAGTTCTCGTTGATGTGCAGGACGATGTCCGGATAACGTTCGCGAACCGCCTGCAGCAAGGGCAGCGCTAGAGCGGCGCCGGTGCTGTACGGCGCCAGCCCGACGGACACGCTGCCCGCGGGAGCCCGGCCGGACACCTCGACCGCGGCGTGCGCCAGCTCGAGTTGGCGCAGAATCAGCTGCGCATGCCGGTAGAGCGCCCGCCCGGCTTCAGTCGGCGCGACGCCGCGTTTGCTGCGGATCAGCAACTGCTGCTTGAACTGGGTCTCCAGCGCCGAGACCTGCTGGCTCAGGGCGGGCTGCGCCATGTGCAGGATGTCGGCCGCCCGGGTGATGCTGCCGGCGTCGACGACCTTCACGAACGAGTACAGCCGTCTGGTATCCATAGGAAAGCCCAATCACGTCACACCGAACCGGTATTTGTCGCGCCGATTCCGCCGGCCTTACGGTCTTTGGAACACGTTCCGCCGAAAACACCGCAATCATTCTTCCGCGAAATTCTTTCACCGAATTTCCGCGGTGACGGCGAGCTTCCACTGCTGCCCGGAGGACCCCAGCATGCCACGACTGGTAGACCTTGTCGCCGATCTCGGCGAGGGGCTCGGCGCCTACACGACGGGTGACGACACGGCCCTGCTCGACGTCCTCACCTCGGCCAACATCGCCTGCGGATTCCACGCCGGCGACCCCAGGATCATGGACGCGACGGTCGCCGAGTGTGTCCGTCGCGGCGTCGCTGTGGGTGCCCACCCGAGCTTCCCGGACCTGGTCGGCTTCGGGCGCCGCGCGATGGATCTGTCCGCTGACGAGGTCCGCACCGACGTGCTCTACCAAGTGGGCGCGCTGCAGGCTTTCGCCACCGCGCACGGCACCCGCATAGAGCATGTCGCGCCCCACGGTCGGCTCGGCAATCTTGTCGCCGTACGGCGGGACTACGCCGAAGCGGTCGCGGACGCGGTGGCCTCGATCGACCCCGCGCTGATCGTGCTGGCGCAGGACGGCGAGCTCGCCGACGCGGCTCGGGCGAAGGGCCTGCAGGTCGGCGTCGTCGGGATCGCGGACCGCGCCTACCAGGACGACGGGACGCTCGTCCCGCGGACCGAGCCCGGCGCGGTCATCCACGACGAGGACGAGATCGCCGCCCGGACCACGCGAATGGTCACCGAAGGCGTCATCCGCAGCGTCGGCGGCCGGGACATTCCGGTCCAGTGCGACACCGTCCTGCTGCACGGCGACACCCCAGGCGCCATCTCGCTGGCGCATCGCGTCCGCAAGGAACTCCTCGCGGCAGGCGTCACGATCACCCGGCTGTCCAAGGTTCTGGCAGGCTGACATGAGCATCCAGATCGCAGACTGTGGCGACTCCGCCGTCACGGTACGGGCCGTGGGCAACGATCCCGAGCGTAACTGGCGCTTGGTGCACGCTCTCGCCGACGCGATCGAGACTGCTCGGATCGACGGTGTCCATGGCGTCATGCCGACGTACGACGCGCTGCTCGTCGAGTTCGACTGTGCCACGACCGACCATGCGACCGTACGCCGTACCGTCGAGCAGGCGACGCTGGCCGACGGCTGGCAGCCGGAACGCAAGACGTTCGTCGTTCCGGTCGTGTACGGCGGTGAGCACGGCCCGGACCTGCCGATCGTGGCCGAGCAGCTAGGCATCACCGAGGCCGAGGTCGTCCGGCTGCACACCGGTGCTGAGCTGACAGTTCGTTGCCTCGGTGCCCCGGTCGGCGCGCCGATGATGGACGGGCCGGCGTTCCCACGACCGGTCCCGCGACTCGCGTCGCCGCGGACCAGCGTGCCGCCCGGCTCGGTGGCCGTGGCCGGACGGCAGGCCGTCATCTGCCCACTGCGCTCCCCCGGCGGCTGGCCGCTGCTCGGCCGGACACCGCTGCGCATCCTCGACCTCGAGTCCGAGGCGCTCACGCCGTACCGCGCCGGCGACACCTTCCGGTTCGTGCCGATCCCGCCCGAGCAGTGGGACGCGTACGACGGCCAGGCCCTGGAGGCAGCGCATGGCTGACACCCTCACCGTCCACCGGGCCGGCTTCACGACCGTCCAGGACCTCGGCCGCCTCGGCCGGTCCCGTTTCGGCCTGCCGGTCAACGGCGCCCTCGACCAGTACTCGGCCCGCGTCGCGAACATCCTTGCCGGCAACAACGAAACCGCGCCGCTACTGGAGATCACCGCCCTCGACTTCAGCTGTACGCCGTCCGTTGACGTCCTCATCGCGGTCACGGGAGCGCCGGCCGAGCTGACCGTCGACGGCCTCCCGCAACCACGCTGGGAGCCGGTCGTGGTCCGCGCCGGCCAGACGATCCGCGTGACCCGGATCAGGTACGGCGTCCGCGCCTACCTCGCCGTCTACGGCTCGGTCGAAGCACCGGCCCTGCTCGGCAGCTGCGCCCCCGACACCATCCTCGGCTTCGGTCGCACCCTCACTGACAACGACGAGCTCGCCCTCGGTACGGCGCTTCCGCTCATCGACCACCCGGTGTTCCGCATCCCCGTCTTCCGCCTCGGCGCGGAGCTCCCGACGTTCGGCGACTCGTGGACCATCGACGTCACCGACGGCCCCGATCTGCACGAGTTCCCGGACGAGCGGCTGTTCCGCAACGAGTTCACCGTCACGCCGCAGAGCAACCACATCGGCCTGCGGATGAGTGGCGACGTACCAAGGCGTGCCGCGACCGGCGAGGTGCTGTCCCGCGGCGTCCCCGTCGGCGCGGTCGAAGTACCGACCGGAGACGAACTGCTCGTCCTGCATCGCGGCCGCGGCGTCACCGCCGGCTACCCCGTCCTCGCGGTCGTCACCTCGACCGGTCTCTCGTCCCTCGGCCAAGCCCGGCCCGGCCACACCATCCGGTTCCGCCGACGAACCCTGGCCGAGGCCGTCGCGGGGTACCGGTCTCAACGCAGCAGCATCACCGCGCTTGCCCAGCGCGTCCGCACAGTCTTCACCACTCTGTGCATCCCCTGTCCCAGCCCGCAAAGGAGTCCGTCATGACCAGCACGTCCGCTGCGGCGGTACCGAACGAGATCGATTCCGGCACCGCCAAGAAGGTGACCCTGGCCGGCTGTGTCGGCATCTTCGCCGAGCTGTACGACAACGGCATCTTCGGCTTCATGGCGGCCACCCTCGCGCTCGTGTTCTTCCCCGACTCCGACAACGCCGTCCTGCTGGTGTTCCTCGGCTACGCGGTGTCGTTCTTCTTCCGGCCGCTCGGTGGCATCATCTGCGGTCACCTCGGCGACAAGATCGGCCGCCAGCGGATGCTGGTGTTCGTCATCCTGCTGATCAGCGTGGCGACCGCGGCCATCGGCGTGCTGCCGACGTACGCGAGCATCGGGATCGCCGCGCCGGCGCTGCTCATCCTGCTGCGGGTGCTGCAGGGCTTCTCGGTCGGCGGCGAGGCGGCAGGCGCGATGAGCTTCCTGGCCGAGCACGCCCCGGAGGGCAAGCGCGGCCGCTACACCAGCTACGCGCAGATCGCGTCCTTCCTGTCGCTGCTCACCGGCACCCTCATCGCGGCGGGCATGACCGCCGGGCTCGGGTCGGAGCGCATGGAGTCGTGGGGCTGGCGGATCCCGTTCCTGCTCGCGGTCCCGCTCGGCATCACCGGTATCTACATCCGGCAGCGGATCAGCGACACCCCGAACTTCCTCCGCCTGCAGGAGGAGGGCGGCCTGTCCCGCAACCCGCTCAAGGAGGCGTTCTCGTCGCCCGAGCACCGGCGCGCGATGCTGCTCGCGCTGTTCATCCCGCTGATGAACGGCTCCGGGTACTACGTCCTGTTCAGCTACATGCCGACGTTCATGAACAAGGAACTGCACTTCAGCAAGGTGCAAGGACTGCTCGTGACCGCGGCCAGCCTCGTGTGCATCTCGATCGCGATCCCGTACATGGGCGCCTGGTCCGACCGCGTCGGCCGCAAGCGCGTCCTGGCGACGGCTGCGATCGCCATGGCCATCGCGGGCATCCCCTGCTACCTGCTGATCGGTACCGGCAGCGTCCCGCTGGCCGTCATCGGCGCCTGCATCATGGCCGTCATCTTCGCCGGACACACCGGGGTCATCCACATCCTGCTGGTCGAGCTGTTCCCGACCCGGGTCCGCTACTCCGCCTACGGCCTCGGCTACAACGTCTCCGCCGCACTCTTCGGTGGTACGGCGCCGCTGCTGATGACCTACCTGATCGGCAAGACCGGTGACGTCCACGTGCCCGCCTACTACGCCGTACTGACTGCCCTCGGCACCCTGATCGCGGTCTCCCGCGTGAAGGACCGTGCCCATCTGCCCCTTCGAGACGCCTGACCGGGAGTACCCGCAATGCCTTTCTCCGACTACAAGTCCGCCCTGGTGACCGGTGCCTCGACCGGGATCGGCGCAGTGACCGTCGAGCGCCTCGCCAAGCGCGGCCTCGAGGTCCACGCCGTAGCCCGGAACGCCGACCGGCTCGACGAGCTGGCCCGGGCCACCGGGTGTACGCCGCACGCGGTCGACATCACCGACACCGCGGCCCTGGCCGAGGCGGTTGCCGGCCTCGAGGTCGACGTACTGGTCAACAACGCCGGGGTGTCGCGGACCGGGAACATCCTGACCGCCGACGAGTTCGCGGTCGACGAGCAGATCGCGGTCAACCTGCAGGCGGTGCTGCACCTGGTCCGGCTCGTGATGCCCGGCATGGTCGAGCGCGACCTCGGCCACATCGTCAACATCAGCTCGATCGCCGGTGTCTACAACTTCGGCGGCAACACGATCTACCACGCCACCAAGGCCGCCGTGCACACGCTCTCGCGGCAGCTGCGGGTGGACGGCTACGGACGCCGGATCCGGGTCACCGAGGTGTGCCCGGGCCGGGTCGAGACCGAGATCTTCGGGCGGCTGCTCGGCGACATGGAGGCCGCGCAGAAGCAGTTCTACGACGGGTACGAGTCGCTCAAGCCCGAGGACGTCGCGGACACCATCGAGTTCGCCATCGACGCGCCGCGGCACGTGAACGTCGGCCACATCGAGATCATGCCGACCTTCCAGGTGCCGGGCGGGCTCAACTTCGAGCGGAGGACCGACTGAGATGGAGCTGTCCCCGCGCGTCACCCGGATCCAGCCCTCCCCGAGTACGGCGGCCGCGCAACGGGTCCGCGAGCTCCGGGCGGCCGGTCACGAGATCCTCGACCTCACCGTCGGCGAACCCGACTTCGACACCCCCTCTTCGGTGAAGGCGGCGGCGGTCGAGGCGATCGACCGTGGCGAGACGAAGTACACGCCGGTGAACGGGATCCCGCAGCTGCGGTCGGCGATCTCGGACAAGCTGCTCCAGCGGCAGAAGGTGCGCTACCCGGTCGAGCAGATCACGGTCGGCGGTGGCGCGAAGCAGGTCATCTTCCTCGCGCTGATGGCGACGCTGCGGACGGGCGACGAGGTTGTCGTCCCCGCTCCGTACTGGGTGTCGTACCCGGACATGGTGCTCGCCAACGACGGCATCCCGGTCGTCGTACAGTGCCCCGCGTCCGACGGGTTCAAGCTGACCGCCTCGGCGCTGGCCGACGCGATCACCCCGGCGACGCGATGGGTGATCCTGAACGCACCGAGCAACCCGACCGGGGCCGCTTACTCGGTCGCTGAGCTGCGGGCGCTGGCCGACGTACTGCTCGACCATCCGCACGTGATGGTGCTGACGGACGAGATCTACGACGAGATCTGGTACGACGACACGCCCATCGCCAGCCTGGTCGAGGTGGAGCCGCGGCTCGTCGACCGGGTGTTCGTGACGAACGGGGTGTCGAAGACGTACGCGATGACCGGCTGGCGGATCGGGTACGGCGCCGGCCCTTCGGAGCTCGTTGCCGCCATCAACAAGCTGCAGTCGCAGAGCTCGTCCTGCCCGTCGTCGGTCAGCCAATCCGCGGCCGTGGCGGCGCTGACCGGGGACCAGTCCTTCGTCAGTGATGCCGTGGCTGTGTACCGGGCGCGGCGGGACGAGGTGGTGAAGCGGATCAACGACATCCCCGGGTTGTCGTGCACCTCGCCGAGCGGTGGCTTCTACGTGTTCGTGTCGTGCGGTGAGGTGGACGACGAGAAGTTCTGTCTCGAGCTGCTGGAGTCACAGCGGGTCGCGGTGATCCATGGGGCGGCCTATGGAGCCCCGGGACACTTCCGGGTCTCATTTGCGACGTCGAACGCCGTACTGACCGAAGCCTGTGAACGCATTGCCCGTGCCTGCGCCTCGAAAGGATGACCATGTTGCACGTCAGCACCAAGTTCGACCGGCCTGACCCTGCGCTGATCAAGGAGCTGGGCCAGTACTCGTCGGCGACGATCCACGAGGCGCAGGGGCGGCTCGGCGCGCTCGACTCGGCGATCAAGCCGGTCGACCACACGATGTCGCTGTGCGGTCCGGCGTTCACGGTGGTCTGTGCGCCGCGGGACAACATCATGTTGCAGGTCGCCATCTCGTACGCCCAGCCCAGTGACGTCATCGTGGTCTCCGGTGGCGCCTACACCGAGGCGGGCTCGTTCGGTGACGTCCTCGCCAACGCGTGCGTCTCCCGGCAGCTCGGCGGACTGATCACCGACACCGGGGTCCGCGACACGGCTGAGCTGCGGGAGCTCGGGTTCCCGGTGTTCTCGCTCAGCGTGTCGATCAAGGGCACGGTGAAGGAGACGATCGGCCCGCTGTGCGAGCCGATCCTGATCGGTGGCGAGCTGGTCCGGCCCGGTGACGTGATGCGCGCCGACGCCGACGGCGTGGTCGTCGTACGGCGTGAAGACGTCGCGTCGGCCATCCACAAGTCGCGGGAGCGGATCGCCGCCGAGGACGGCTACATCGCCGAGTACCGGGCCGGCAAGACCCCGATCGAGGTCAGCAAGCTCGGCCCGGTCCTCGAGGCGAAGGGCCTGGTCGTCGACTAACGCGGCCAGCCCGGGTAGAAGTAGCCGGGACCCCAGAACGGCGGCAGGTCGTAGTAGCCGTAGACGTCCTCGAGGTAGTGGCGTTCCGGTACGACGTCCGGGTCGTACACCGGTCCGCCGACGACCCGGTCGCGGTCGGTGGCGATGTGGACGCTGTCGTCGTCGACGCTGGTGATCGCGTCGACCGGGATCAGCCGCTTCTTCTCGCCGAGCCCGAGGAAACCGCCCTCGCCGATCTCCAGGAAGCGCACCCGGCGCTCGTCCTCGTCGATCAGCAGGCCGTCGACCTTGCCGACCTCGTCGTCGTTGCGGTCCACGACCTTACGGCCGCGCAGGTCGTCGGCCGGATCGGCCAGTGTCAGGCCGGCGTCCTGGAGTCGGACCAGAGTGTGCGTGAACTCGTTCATCGGTCCTCCCTTGCTAGCTGGCCGATCCGGTACCCACCGTGACCGCGGTTATGCCGGGGGCGTGTAGGCAGCGGTATAGGCAGCAGCGTCCCAAGGCGAGTAGTCGTCGGGCAGCTCGTCCGGCTCGACCCAGCCGCCACCGGTCGCTGCCGAGTGGGCCAACGCCAGCAGCATCAGCTCAGGCTCGACGCTGAGGTACGGCGGATTGTCATGCTGGAGGTGAGCAGCGAGGAACGGCCGGTAGACGCCGACCGGGTCCGGCCGCAGGTGCTCCACCGACGAGGACGTGGCCACGGTTGCGAAGTACGGGTAACCGTCCTGGAGGTCGACCAGCACCTCGGCTCCGCTCGCATGCCGCAGCAACCCGCGCCGGCTCGACTCGTCCAGGGCCCGGGCTGCCGTGAACCCCGGACCGAGCAAGGCCTCCGCGAACGAAACCGCATGCACGCCGTAGTAGAACGGATGCCCCGCGCAACCAACAAGCACCAGCGAGGCCGTCTCGCCACGCTCCCGCCAGGCGAGCGCTTCGGGCAGACAGCGAAACGACGACCCGCCGCTGACCGGCTGCCCGGCGGCAGCTCGAGCTGCCAGGTCGCGTAGGTCGCCGACTCGTCCGGCGACTGGCTTGTCGAGCACCACCGCCGTACCGGCGTCCAGCAGCGTGCACGCCTGTTGGTAGCGCTGGTCCCAGTCGCAACCCAGCAACATGGCGCTGTCCGCGGGTAGCCCGTCCAGCGTGGTCGCCACTGCCGGGATCCCGTGCTGCTCGGCGAACTCGTCGGCGTACCCCTGCGGCCGCACGGCCCCGGAGTCGAGTACGGCGCTGATCTCCAGACCGAGCTCCCTCAGCAAGGGCACGAACGCAGCCGGGTGCGAGGTGTCGAGCTCCACGAGTGCTACGCGTCGAGGCATGGCAGGAAGCATGGCAGCCAGTCTTCTACGGCGAGGGTTCTTGCAGCGGCCTGGTCTTGTGGTGAGACTGGGCCGATGAAGGAGGGGATCCCGGGATGGTGACGACGATCGGTGTCGTCGGGCCGTCGGACCTGGTCACCTCCACCAGCCGGATCGTCGCGGCGCTCCGCGGTGTCGAGGTCGTTCCGCTGCGCTACCGGCGCGAGACCGACACCCCGCGAGTGATGGCTGAGGCGCCGGCGAGTGTCGACGCCTGGCTGTTCACCGGTGTCGTTCCCTACCAGATCGCTGCGGCGCACGAGCTGCTCGACCGTCCGGCCGCGCATGTGGAGTACACCGGGGCGACGCTGATGCGGGCGTTGGTCCAGCTGCTTCGCGAGGGTCGTGACGTCACCTCGATGAGCATCGACGTCCTGGCCGAGGCGCAGGTCCACGAGACGCTGGACGAGGTCGGGCTGCCGACCGCCGGGGTCAAGGTGCTGCCGTACCGGCGCGGGCTCGGTGCGGACGAGGTGATCGCGTTCCACCGGGAGGCCGGTGCGACGATCGCGATCACTTGTCTGCGGTCGGCGTACGAGAAGCTGCGGACCGAGCAGGTCACCGTCCGGCTGGCTCCTTCGGTGCACTCGGTGCGGGCCGCGGTGAACAGTCTGCTGCTCGTTCATGACGCTTTGCGCAGTGACGATGCACGGATCGCCCTCGGTCTGGTCGAGATCGCGCCGGAAGGTGAGCACGCGTTGCGGCGCGAGGCCGGCTCGCTCGGCGGCAGCGTGATCCGGTACGACGACAAGCGGTATCTGGTCGTGGCCACGCGCGGACCGCTCGAGCAGGCGACCGCCTCGTTCACCGAGCTCGGCATGCTGACCCGACTCAAGGAGGAGTTCGGTCCAGTCCGGATCGGCTTCGGCATCGGCGGTTCCGGCACCGAGACCGAGGCGCTGGCGCGGCGGGCGCTGGGCCGCGCGAAGACGGCCGGGCGGACGGCGGCTGTGGTCTCGCTGCGCAACGACATCGACCTCGTCCTGGTCGGCGGCGCCGCGCCGCGCGCACAGCAGCGCACGAAACTGCAGTTGCTCGCGCAGCGCGCCGGGTTGTCGAAGGCAACGCTCGAGCGGCTGCAGGAGCTCGTGCACGCCACCCCGGAAGGGCTGACCACGCGCACGGTCGCCGATCACCTCGGCATCCAGCCGCGGACCGCGCGTCGCGTCCTGAACCGCCTCGAGCGGGCGGGGCTGGCCGACGCCACCGGCACCCAGATCGGCACCGGCAGTGGCCGGCCGCTGGTCGTCTACCGCGTGCACCTCTGAGTCGCAGGCGGCTTTTCCACAGGTCGGTTGATGGCCTGTTGACGTCCCGATTCGGCCGCGCGTACGCTGCCGGGTAATTTCAGCCATGGCCGTAAAACCGGCCACGGTGCCCCGGGAGGCCTTGTGGACAAGCGATTTGCGCGGAAGCTGCTCGCTGTGTTCGTCATATGCGCAGCGCTCGTGAGCGTTTCGGTCAGCCCCGCCGCGGCGGGCGCGAGCGCGGTGACCGTGGACACCCTCGGCCCGGCGTCGGCCGTCACCTCGACCAGCGTCGCCGAGCAGGTCGGCGACCGGATCTGGACGGTGACGTCCGGGGTCTCCCCGATCCAGGTCGGCGCGTTCGACCCGGTGAGCCGCACGGTCGACCGCAAGCTCACGCTGCCGACCGGCGCCGGCGCGTGGGCGATGACGCATATCGGCGCAGACCTGTATGTCGGTCTCTACACCCCAGGCGACCTGTACCGGGTCGACACGGTGTCGGGCACGGCCACCAAGGTCGCCCGGTTCGGCTCGTTCATCTGGTCGATCGCCGCCACTCCGGACGGCAAGATCGTCGTCGGCACCTACCCGGACGGCGGCGTCCACGAGTACGACCCGGCCAGTGGGGCCACCAAGACGTACGGCGCCGCGGTCCCGGGGCAGCAGTACGTCCGGAGCATCGCTGCCGACGCGACCACGATTTACGCCGGCGTCGGCACCAGGGCGTACCTGATCGCGATCGACCGGGCCACGGGCGAGCGCCGCAACGTGCTGCCCGCGCAGTACGCGGACCGCACCTTCGTCGCCACCCTCAGCCTGTCCGGGACGAAGCTCGCGGCGGGCCTCTCCCCGACCGGGACGATGCTGGTGTTCGACACCACCGACCTGAGCAACCCGGTCGAGGTGCAGACGCCGGGCGGCGATCAGTACGTCACCGCGATCACGATCGACGAGCCGACCGGTGACATCTACCTCGGCACGCGCCCGTCCGGCACCTTCTACCGGTACGTTGACTCCGCGCTGACCCGGCTGGGTTCGCCGTACGACGGGGCCTACTTCAACCGGATCTTCGTCGACGGCTCGACCATCCGGGCCGAGCTGACGTCACAGGTGGTCGAGTACGACTCGGCCACGGGCACATTCACCGGGACCGACCTCGGCACGGCGGGCTTGCCGCCGGCGCCGGAGCAGCCGATGGGCATCGCGGCTACCGCGACCTCGGTGCTGGTCAGCGGGAAGGCCGGGATCCAGGTCCACGATCTCGCGGCCGGGACGAGCACGCGCACCTTCCTGCCCGGCGAGGCCAAGACGCTGACACCGGTCGGTCCCGACGTCTACCTCGGCGTCTACACCCTCGCCCGGCTGTGGTCGATGCAGCCGGACGGCTCCGGGTTGCGGGAGCTAGACCGGATCGGCAACGAGCAGACCCGCCCGACCGACGCGACGTACGACGCCCGCTCGAAGACGTGGCTGATCGCCACCGAGCCCGACTACGGCAAGTACGACGGGACGCTGACCGAGCGACACCTGGACACCGGCGACCTCGAGGTGCACCGCGGGGTCGTGCCGCAGCAGTCCGTCCGATCGGTCGCCACGTCCGACGGCATCGGCTACCTGGGCGGCGCCACCCGGAACAGCCTCGGCACCGAACCGATCCTGCCCGAGGCGACGGTCGTCGCCTTTGACCTGCGCCGTAATCGCACTCTGTGGGAGGTCACTCCGCTTCTGGATGCGCAGTCCTACAGCGACGTGGCGGTGTATCGCGGCCGGCTGTACGCGACCACGGATGACGGGCGGCTCGCCGTACTGGATCTGCGCACCGGCAAGGTGCTCTCGACCGTCAGCATCGGCACGAGCCAGAGCCAGCTGACGATCGCCCGGTCCGGGCTGTTCGGGACCGACAGCAAGCGGGTCTTCCAGGTCGTGCCACAAGGCTCCGGACCGCCGTCCGTCACCACGGTCGTCGACGGGCTCGGCGCGCAGATCTACGGCTTCCCGCTGATCACGACGTCGCACACCGGCGACGCCCTCTACACGATCAAGGGCCGCGACCTGGTCCGGATCGGCAATCTCCCCAGCGAGAAGTGAGGCTCTGCGATGATCTCTCGCCGTACGGTCCTGACCGGCGCGCTGCTGAGCGGCGCCGCGACCACGTTGCCGATCTCCGGCGCGCATGCCGTGGCGCAGGCTGATCCGATCGACGGCTCCACGCTGCCTACCTTCGGGCCGGCGTGCCTGACGGCGGCGGTGGTGGCGATGGCCGTGCACGACGGGCATGCGTACGTGATCACCCGGGGGATCGTGCCGCCCAAGCTGGTCGAGATCTCGCTGACCACCCGGCAGGTGACCCGGACCATCGACCTTCCAGTGGGTGAAGGTGGTTGGGGCATCACCGTTGCCGCGGGCAAGGTGTACGTCGGGCTGTACCCGGTCGCGGACGTCTACTGCTTCGAGCCGGTGACCGCGGCGTTGACGCGGGTCGGCAGCCTGGCCGGGGCCGGTGGGTTTGTGTGGGACATGACGACCTCGCCGGACGGGCAGGTGTTCGCGGTCAGCTATCCCAACGGGACGGTGTGGCAGATCGACCCTGCGACGAACGCCTTGACCCGGCTCGGCGCACCGGTGGCAGGTGCGCAGTACGGACGGTACGTCGGTGCCGCGGGCAACTTCGTCTATGCCGGGATCTACACGCCATCCCAGCTCGTCGGCTACGACCGGGCGGCCGGGACGTTTCGCGATTTCACGCCGGCGGCCGTGCGTGGTCAGAACTTCGGACCGTTCGCGGCGACCGCGGACCGGATCTACGCGGGTGCTTCCGGGGCGCTCGTGAGCCTGGCGGTGGACGGCAGCGACCCGCGGATCGTCCCGCTGCCGCCGGGTGAGACCGGGGTCGACGCGATCGCGGTCGGTCCGGACGGCACGGCGTACGTGACGACTCGTCGGTCGGGCAGGGTGTGGTCCTGCGGTCCCGCCGACACGACGTTGACCGCGGTCGCAACGCCGGCGCCTGCCGACGAGCACCGACGGCTCGTGCTGCTCGACGCGACCACCTTGCTCGGTTCGACCGGGTCCGGAGTGCTCTGGTGGCTGGACCTGACCACGGGTGAGTTCGAGTTGCTGGATCTGGTGGATGCCGGGTTCACGCCCGCGCCGGACAAGCCACAGTCGATCGAGCTCGGCGACCCCCATCTGTACGTCGGCGGTCACTGGGTGGTCACCGAACACGCTCTCGGCACCGGCGCCACCCGCCGGATCCGCGTGCCCGGCGAGGCCAAGACACTGACCTGGGTGAATGGCGAGCTGTACTCGGCGATCTACCCGAGCACCGAGGTGGTCCGCATCAACCCGCGGTCCAAGGAGGTGCACTCCCTCGGCATCATCGGCCACGACCAGATCCGACCGTGGCAGGCGGCGTACGACGAGAAGACGAAGCTGCTCGCGATCGCCTCGGCGCCGGGGACGGGGAAGCTCACCGGCGCGCTGACTCTGGTGGACACCCGGACCGGCGCGATCGACGTGTACTACGGCGTCCTGCCCGACCAGAGCGTGATGTCGGTCGCGATCGTGGACGGGATCGCCTACCTCGGCGGTGACGTCGTCGGCGGTGGCGGAATCACCCCGACCCGCTCGGCGGCCGCGATCGGTGCGTTCGACCTGGGCCGGCGTGAGCTGCTGTGGACGGTCGATCCGCTGGCCGGTGAGCGGTCGATCCAGAGCGTCGCGGTCAAGGACGGCATCCTGTACGGCGTGCTGAAGCGGACGAGCGGGGGCTGGTTCACGTACGACCCCCGGACCCGGGCCGTCGTCCGCGGCGCGAACAAGCTGTCCGGGTACGGAGAGATCTACACCGACCGGACCGGCGTCTATTGTGAGACGAACTTCGGCGGGAACCTGTACCAGCTCGGTCCGGGGCTCACCGAGGCGAAACTCCTGGTGAACAAGCTCGGCGACGGGTGGTACACGGTGCCACAGCTGTCGCCGGTCCGCGGCGGGGCGCCGCACAGCGTATGGGGCCTCGCCGACCGCGATCTCGTCCAGCTACCGTTGCCATGAGCAACTCGAACCACGTGGGGACCCTTGCGATGGACCAGCCCGAACTCGCCCGCGACGGCGGCGCCCCGGTGCGCACCGACCCGCTGCCGACGGTGATGGACGCCTCCGGCCGGCGCTTCGGCGACGAGGAGGTGAAGGCCGCCGAGCGAGTGCTTCGCAGCGGCATGCTGTCGGCCACCTGGGGCACCGAGGTTCCCGCGCTGGAGCAGGAGTTCGCGGCGCTTCTGGGCGCCGGGCATGCGGTCGCGTGCAGTTCCGGTACGGCGGCGTTGCACCTGGCGGTCGCCGCGGTCGACCCGGAGCCGGGTGACGAGATCATCACCACGCCGATCAGCGACATGGGCACAGTGTTCCCGATCCTGATGCAGAACGCGGTGCCGGTGTTCGCTGACGTCGACCCGATCACCGGCAACCTCGACCCAACCGCAGTCGCCGCCGCGATCACGCCCCGGACCAAGGCCGTGATGGCGGTGCACCTGTTCGGCAAGCCGGCGCCGATCGTCGAGCTGCGGGAGCTGTGCGACCAGCACGGGATCACGCTGATCGAGGACTGCGCGCAGGCCTACCTCGCCCCGGTCGGTGACACGCTGACCGGCCGGATCGGGCACATCGGCTGCTTCAGCCTGCAGCAGACCAAGCACATCAGCGCCGGCGACGGCGGGCTGGTCGTCACCGACGACGCGGCACTCGCCCGGCGGATGCGGTTGTTCGCCGACAAGGGCTGGCCGCGCGCCACCAACGAACGCAACTACCTCTTCCTCGCCCTCAACTACCGGATGACCGAGCTGGTCGGCGCGGTCACCCGCGCGCAGCTGTCGCGACTCGCCGGCGTTGTGGCAGATCGCCGTACGGCGGCTGCCCGGGCCACCGCCGGGATCGGGGAACTCCCGGGCATCACGGCCCCACCGGACACCGGCGACCACGTCTACTGGCAGTACCCGCTGATCCTCGACCCCGAGATCGCGGGCGACCTGCACGAGTGGGCGACCGCCTTGACCGCCGAGGGCATCCCGGCGAACGGCGGCTACCTGACCAGCCCGCTGTACGGCGCACCCGCCCTGCGCGAACGGATCACGTACGGCGACTCGCACTTCCCACTGCAGGACGTTGGGTACCCGGTCGGCCTCTGCCCGAACGCGGAGGAGCTCATCAACCACCGCCTGCTCGTGCTGCCCTGGAACGAGAACTACACCTCGGGGGATGTGGACGACATCGTAACGGCGATCCGGAAGGTCCACACCGCGCTGACTAAGGTGGCCGGATGAACGACGTACCCGTGCTGCTGGACTGTGACGTGCTGGTCGGGCATGACGTGACGACCGGGCGGTGGAGCCGGGCCGAGTCGGTGCGTGACGTGATGAAGGCGACCGGGATCTCGGGTGGCGTGGTGTCCTCGCTGCGGGCGACGTACTTCGACGTACCGAGTGGGAACGACGAGGCCGCTGGAGTTGCTGAGGGCAACGGGTGGACGGTGTGCCCGGTGCTGGACCTGCGCGATCCGCTCGGCGCCGAGCGGGAGCTGGAGCGGCTGCTGGGTGCCGCGGAGCCGCCGCGGGCATTCCGGTTGGCGCCGACGTCGCAGGGGGTCGAGCCGACGTTCGCGGCGTTCGAACACGTCGTGCGGTTGCTGGTGGACGCGGGCGTGACGATCTTCACCGAGGGCGACGTCCGGAAGTTCGGTCCGGCGCTGCGGGGGCTGGGGGCGCGGGTCGTGTTCCTCGACACGCACTTCTACTACCTGGGCGACTTCGTGGTGCTGGCGCGCGGCGAGGAAGGGTTCCACACCTCCACGCGGATGCTGACCGGGCCGGACTCCTTGGAAATCGTCGCCGCCGAGGTCGGTGCGGAGCGGTTGGTGCTCGGCTGCCGGACGCCGTTCCACGAAACCCAGGCCGTGGTCCGCCGCCTGCTCACCTCCAAGCTCACCTCGGAGGAGATCGCCCAGACCGGCAGCCACAACCTCACCCGACTCCTGGAGCAAGCATGATCATCGACGTGCACGCCCACTGGGGGCCCACCAACCACCACCCCCACCTCCCGGAGCTCCCATGCTGATCGACGTGCACGCCCACTGGGGGCCCACCAACCACCACGCCCACCTCCCGGAGCTCCCATGCTGATTGATGTGCATGCCCACTGGGGCCCGTGGTTCTTCTCGATGGACGTCGGCAGTGTGAGCGTCAACAGCGAGTTGATGGACCGGTTCGGGATCGACATCCAACTGGTGTCGGCGATCGAGGCGATCGTGTACGACGCGCCGGCCGGCAACCGCTCGTTGGCCGCGCAACTGCCCACTGACCCGCGGTTGCGCGGCATGCTCGTGGTCGACCCGCGCCGGCTCGACGAGGCCCGCGCCGACCTCGACGAGCTCCTCGCCGGCGATGGCCGCACCCGCTGGGTCGGCGCGAAGATCCACACCGAGTACAGCCGCACCCCGATCGACTCCCCCGGCATGCAGACCGCGATCGAGCTCACCACCGAGTACGGCCTACCGACCCTGGTCCACACCTGGGGCGAGAACGTCCTCGACCTCGCCGACGTAGCCGCCCGCGTCCCGGACGCCCGGGTGATCGCCGGTCACATGGGCGCGAACGGCTGGCCCCTCGTCCCGGAAGCCGCAAGCCGCACCGACCGCATCTGGTTCGAACCTTGCTGGTCCGCCCCCGAGGCCAACCGCATCCGCTGGATCCTCGACCAACTGGGCCCCTCCCGCCTGATGTTCGGCACCGACGCAACCCTGATCGACCCCTCAGTAGCCCTCGGCGCCTTCGAAGCCGCCACCCTCACCCCCACCGAGCGCGACGCCGTCATGCACCAAAACGCCACCACCCTCTTCAACCTCTAACCCGGCGCCACGAACACCACGACCTCGGTCTCGAATCCGCGGCCAGCAGCACGAGCCAGCCCCGCGGCTCCGGTCATGCATCAAGCAACAGCAGCCGACCCGGCGACACAACCCCCGGCACACCACACCCAACAACAGCCACCCGCCAACACGACTCCCGGCGTACGACGGGTTGCAAGAGCCGGCGCGGTGACACGGCCCCCGGCGCACGACGAGCACCAAGAACCTGCGTGGTGGCGCGACTCCCGGCATACGACGAGCACCAAAAGTCGGCGTGGTGGCGCGGCTCCGGGCTGCGGGAGTTTGCTAGTCGTGGTGGTGTGCGTCAAGGGCGCCTTCGGCGTCCGCTGCGCGGATCTTCGACCCTTGGATGACCCACACCACCACGACCAGGGAAGGACGCAGCTATGCCGGAGCTGCTCACCCGAGTGGTCGCGTGCCGGGGTGGATCCGGTGAGCTGGTGTGGAGACGCCGGTCTGCTGATCGTGGATGGCGGGCGGCTCGCGTTTGGTGGAGACGGCTGGTTTGCTGAAGGTGGACGGGGCGGCGGCTCGCGTTGTGGGGACGGCTGGTTTGCACACGGGGGTGGGTGTTGCGGGTGGTGGCTGGCGGGGTTTGTGGCCGGTGGCGGGTTGCAGCACGTCAGCGGTGACATAACCCGCCAGTGGGCGCTCCCGCCGGGGATTTGCCCGGTATGTGGGCGGTTTCGTCCGCATCTCGGGAGCTCTTGGGATTCCGGCGGGGGCTTGCCCAGGAAGTGGGGAGTTGGGACAGGTTATTTGCTGTTCAAGGGTCCCGGAGGGAGTTCAAGGACACGGGTTCCGCCTGCACTGGTAGGCGGTTGTTTGGCTGGTCGGGTTGCAACACGGCAGGCGTCACACAACCCGTCGCTGGCGGGTCAGGTTGGGGCTACGAACACGACGATGTCGGTCTTCGGGCCGTGCACCGGCGGCTCGCGCCAGCCGAGGCGGCGGTAGAAGGCGATGGTGTCGTGTGCCTGGTCCCAGGTCAGGAGCCAGGCCCGCGGGTGCTCGGCAACAGCCGCCTCCAGCAACCGCCGACCGAGGCCGGTCCCCCGGACGCTCTTCAATACGCCCAACTCGTCGATCTCGAAGGCGCCGACCAGCAACTGATCGACCTGTGCGGCGCCGAGGCGCTGGAGGACCTTGCCGTAGGCGCGGTCGGTTCGGAAGGGTGATGGGGTGGTCCAGCCGGTGACGAAGCCGGTGATCGAGCCGTCGGCCGATCGCTCCACGAGTGCGCGGAAGCCGTCCCATCGCCCGTCCGCCTCCAGCCGGGACCGGAACGCGACCCTGGTCTCGTCCGGATCCCGGAAGGTCCACGGTGGCGCGGTGAATACCTCGACGTAGGCCTCGGTCAGCTCGTCGGCGATCTCCAGCACGTCTACCCCATAGCTATGCACGATCCGAAACTAACTGACGCGACCGGTTCGCAGGTGGGGATTTTTCGCCGTACGACGGAGGGAAATCGTTTCCTGACAAGTCACCCAATGGCCGCCGAAGGCGCGTGGGATGGACTCTCATGCGGCGCCTGCTGACCCTGACCGGACTCGTCCTCCTGCTGTTCACCGTGGGAGCGAGCACCGCCTCCGCCCACGTGATCGCGTCCACCGGGTACTCCACGGTCCGCCAGACCGGCAGCCAGGTGACGTATCAGCTCAGCCTGGAGTACGCCGTACTCGCGCGCGCCGTCGACCTCGGCGCCCCGGCGACCGACGACGGTCAGCGCGCACAGGCCCTCGACACGGCGAAGACCAAGCTCGAGGAGTACCTCCACGATCGCGTCGTCGTCTCACTCGACGGCGCCGCCTGCGAGCCCGCGCTGGAGAGCACGTCGGTCGGACAACGCGCCGAGAAGCCGTACGCCGACCTCGGCCTGGTCTACTCCTGCCCCGGCGACACCGGCCAGTTCAAGCTCCGGTACGACGTCTTCGCCGAAGCCGAGGCGGTCGCCGACGACCACACCAACGTGGTCGAGTACGTGTTCGGCGACCAGTCCGGACGGACCGTGTTCGACCGGTCGAAGCACGACTTCACCGTCGGCGACAACACGCTCGCCTCGTCCAGCCTGCAGTTCACCAAGATGGGTATCGAGCACATCCTGCTCGGGCTGGACCACGTGCTGTTCGTGGTCGCGCTCATCCTCGGCGCGACCACGTTCCGCAGCCTGCTGCAGGTCGTGTCGATGTTCACCGTGGCGCACAGCGTCACGCTCGTCTCCACCCTGCTGGGCGGGATCTCGGTGCCGGCGGTGATCGTCGAGCCGCTGATCGCGCTGTCGATCGCCTTCGTCGCGGTCGAGAACCTGCTCGGCTCCACCCGGCACCGGCTGCCGGTGGTCTTCGGTTTCGGTCTTCTGCACGGTCTCGGCTTCGCCGGGTCGCTGCGGATCACCGATGCGGTCAGTCCGGAACTGCTCGTCTCGCTGCTGAGCTTCAACCTCGGCATCGAGGCGGGCCAGGCGGTGCTGCTGGTCGCCGTGTTCCCGCTGATCGTGCTCATCCGCCGGACCCGCGTCGCGGTTCCGGCAGTCCGCACGGCGACCGGGGTCGTCGCCGCCTTCGGCCTCTTCTGGTTCGTAGAAAGGTTCTTTCTCCCATGATTCGCCTGACCCGCTCGTCTCGCGATCAGCAAGCTGCCACCACGAGGTGGCACCGGATTCTGTACGGCGTCACCGGCGGGCTGACCGCGCTGGTGATCGGCGTGCCGCTCACCGGAGTCGTCGCCGACGCCGTCGACGGTCCGAGCGCCACGATCTCCGGCACGGTCTTCGAGGACCGGGACAACGACGACCGGATCGACGACGGTGAGCCGGTGCTGCCCGGTGTCAGCGTGTCCGACGGACAGCAGATCGTCGTCACCGACTCCCAAGGGCGCTACACGCTGAACACCGACGTCGAGCGCCGTACCGTCGACCTGGTCTTCGTCACGCAGCCGGCGGGGTACTCGGTGGGTACCGACGCCAACATGACCGCGAAGTTCTACCGTGACCTCGGTCAGCTCGCCACCGGTGACACCCGGGAGGTGAACTTCGGCCTGCGCGAGGACAAGGCGTCCGCGGACGGCGGATTCACCTTCGGCAACGTCGCCGACCCGCACGTCAACGCCCAGCTCGCCGAGCAGATCACCGAGATCAACACCACCCGGCAGCATCTCGCGTTCATCCAGGTCAGCGGCGACCTGACGAACAACGCGACCGACGCCGAGTTCGAGTTCTACAAGGCCGGTACGGCGCACTCGAAGGTGCCGGTGTGGCCGGCTGTCGGCAACCACGAGTACTCGGCGGGGTCGACGTACAAGGACCGGATCAACAACTACCGCAAGCACGTCGGTCCGGAGTGGTACTCCTTCGACTACAGCGACCGGCACTTCCTGGTGCTGGAGAACAACGGCGCCGCGCCGTTCGCCGAGCAGCTGGAGTGGGCGAAGGCCGACCTGGCCCAGAACGTGAAGACCGGCAAGCACCTGGTCGTGCTCGCCCACCAGCCGATGAACGTGCCGTTCGGCTCGCCCTCGGTGTACGACGAGTACGGCAAGCTGCTCGAGCAGTACGGCGCCGAGCTGATGCTGGTCGGTCACGAGCACTCCAACGACGTGGAGCCGCGCAGCGACTTCGCCGGCACCGCGAAGCACGTGCAGACGGTGTCGAGCTCGTACACGATCGACAACTCGCCGCGCGGGTTCCGGTTCGTGAACATGGACAACAAGGCCTTCGACAACCCGTTCCGGCTGTACGGCGCGGAGAAGGACCTCACCATCGTCAGCCCGGCTCCCGGCACGTCGGTCCCGCTGGACCGCTTCCCGGGGATCCAGGTGAACGCCTACGACACCAGCGACGCCCCCAAGAAGGTGCGCTACCGCCTGGACAACGGCGACTGGCTGCCGCTGCACTCCACCGGCGAGTTCACCTGGTACGGCGTCCTGCCCGGCCGCACGCGGATCGGCAAGCACACCATCACCGTGGAAGCCGCCGACCAGACCGGCGCGACCTGGACGCGGACGTCGACCTTCACGCTGACGAACGAGAAGGCGATCACGCCGGTCGCGGGCGCCGACTGGGCCCAGCACCACGGTGACGCCACCCACAGCGGTGTCTCGCCGGATGCCATCGCCGCCGGCCAGCGCCTCGCGTGGTCGTACCGCACCGAGGGCACCTTCCTCACCGGCTCCCCCGTGATCGTCGGCGGTGTCGTGTACGCCGGCACCCGCGACGAGAACGGCGACGGCATCAGCGCCGTGCACGCGGTGTCGCTGGCGACGGGGAAGAAGCTGTGGAGCTACGCCGTACCGTCGTCGGTGCACGGCAGTGTCGCGGTGGCCGACGGGCTGGTCTACGTGCCGACGCTGCGCGGGACGCTGTTCGCGGTGGACGCCAAGACGGGTGAGCTGAAGTGGCGCAACGACCCGGGTCCGGCGCCGGAGGGCAACAACCAGCGCACCTACGGGTACTACGGCGTGACGGTTGCCGACGGCAAGGTGCTGTACCCGTACCAGACCCGCCACGGTGAGGCGAGCCGCGGTCTGCTCGTCGCCCTGGACGCCAAGACAGGCACCCGGATCTGGGCAGCGCCGATGTGCGGCGCGACGATGAGCGACGGTACGCCGGTGGTCTCCGACGGTCACGTGTACGTCGGCAACGAGACGGCCGACCGGGTCATCTCGTACAACCTGCAGACCGGTGCGCAGGAGTGGACCGGCGCGGCGGCGCTGGGCGGCTGGCAGGACGGCATCCCGTCCGCGGCCGACGGCCGGGTCTTCATCGGTTCGGGCAACGGCATCATCGCCCGCAACGGCACGACCGGCGCGACGCTGTGGAGCTACCGCAGCTCGTGGCCGTCGCTGGTCAACGGCAACGCCACCCCGGCAGCGGCCGCGATCAAGGGTGACGTCGTCTACATGGGCTTCCCGAGCGGTGAGGTCGCCGCACTCAACGCAGCCACCGGCGCAGTCATCTGGAAGCGCCTGCTGCCGGGTCAGCAGTACCGCGGCGGGTCGTTCACGTCGCCGGCTCTGAGTGGCAACACACTGTTCGTCGGCTCCAACGGTGGCAGCTTCTACGCGCTCGACGCCCGGACGGGTCAGCCGCTGTGGCAGCACGACCTCGGCACCTGGGTGTCGGCCGGTCCGGCGGTCAGTGGCAACACGGTCGTGGTCGGCGCCCTCGACGGCAACCTGTACGCCTTCACTCCCGGCGGTGTCGCGGCCAAGCCGTGGCCGGTGGTGTCCGGCAAGGTGACCAAGAAGACCACCGGCGAGCCGCTCGCCTCGACCGCGGTCACGCTGGTCCAGAACGGTACGGCGATCGCCGCGACGTCAACGGACTCGGCCGGCAACTACCGGATCGCCGTCGAGAAGGGCACCGGCACCTACACGGTCCAGTCCGCCCAGCTCGGCTACGCCACCGCCGCCCGCGAGCTCACGGTCGGCGAGACCGGGGCGTCCGGGATCGACCTGGAGATCTCGCCGGTAGAGGTCGACGCGAGTATCGGCAAGCGGCTGCCCAGCGGTCTGGTCGAGGGCGGGCCGGACGACGTGGTGATCGAGAACAAGTTGCTCGCGCTCTCGGTCGCCAAGGTCTTCAACGACCCGCAGCTGAACCAGTCGACCACTGGCAAGGTGCTCGACATGGCGATCACCGGCCAGCCGGACCAGCTCGACTGGATCAACCTGCCGTACGTGAGTACGGCGGAACCGCTCGGCGGCAACTCGTGGCAGCAGTTGCAGACCCGGTCGAACGACGTACAGATCGTCGAGAACACCGGTGCGAAGGCGGTCGTCCGGGTCACCGGCACGTCGGCCGAGCACCCTGGGCTGAAGGTCGTCACGACGTACACGGCGACGCCGGACGAGCAGTTCGTCACCGCGGCGACGACGTTCACGAACGAGTCCGGCACGGCGCTGTCCGTGTGGGCAGGTGACGCGATGGACCACGACGGCACCGGTTCGCGGTCGGCCGTCTCGGGTTACCCGGTGATCACCAGCGGTGGGCCGTTCAGCCAGGTGCCGGACGCCAAGCGGTGGATCGGCCAGGCGGGCACGGGTCCGGACAACCAGACCTACGGCCTGGTCTACTCCACCGACAGCGGCGCCTTCACCGGCTACTCGCAGAGCAACTTCACGATGAGCAAGTTCAAGCTCGACCTGCCCGCGGGTGGCGACCACACCATCACCCGCCGCATCGTTGCAGCCGGCAACGGTGGCGCGACGGACAAGTTCGCCGTACTGAACCAGTTCGCGTTCTGATCGAGTGCTGTCCGCGGGCCCTGCTGTTCGGGCCCGCGGACAGCTGTTTTGTTAGCGTGGCGTGTGGCCACGAGGGAGCAGTTGCGGGAGTTTCTGCGCGCCCGGCGGGCGGCGGTCAGGCCTGCGGACGTCGGCCTTCCGGACGCGGGCAGGCGCCGTACGCCCGGGTTGCGACGGGAGGAAGTCGCGGCCCTGGCCGGGGTCGGGGTGTCCTGGTACACCTGGCTCGAGCAGGGTCGTGACATCAACGTGTCGGGTGAGGTGCTCGACGCGATCAGCAAGGCGCTGCTGCTGACCGAGCCGGAGCGGGCGCACCTGTACCTGCTCGCCGGTCTCAACCCGCCGCTCGCCGAGGCGACCGGCACCGAGGTCTCTCCCGAGCTGCGCCGCCTGGTCGACGCGTGGTCGCCCCGACCCGCGATCCTGCGGGACCGGTACTGGAACCTGCTCGCGATCAACGACGCCACCCGAACGGTCTTCGGGTACGACGACCCCGACCACAACTGCCTCATCTCGTTCTTCACCAACGAGCGCTACCGCGGGATGCACGTCCTTTGGGCAGCCGTCGCACCTGCAGTCGTCGCGGCGTTCCGGGCGGACGCGGCACGTGCTCCCGGCGATCCCGAGTTCGCCCGGGTGGTGGACGAGCTGAGTATGGCGAGTCCGGAGTTCGCGGAGCTGTGGGCACGCCAGGAGGTCGGCGTACCGGGACAGGCGGTCAAGGCGGTGAACCACCCGGAAGCCGGTGAGCTGTTCTTCGACCTGACCACGCTGGCGGTGATCGACCACCCGGACTGGCTCCTGGAGCTCTACGTACCGCGGCCCGCTTAGCCTGGTGGTGCCGGACCCAGGTTCGCTGGACTCTGGTTGCCTCCCGCAACCACCGGCAGGCTGGATGCCATGACTCACCGATTCACCGGCAAGGTCGCCCTCGTCACCGGCGGCTCCAGCGGCATGGGCCTCGCCACCGCCCACCGCCTCCGCGCCGAAGGCGCCCAAGTCGTGATCACCGGGCGCGACAAGACCCGCCTCGACGCAGCAGCTTCTACCTTTGGGAACAACGTCGTCACAGTCCCCGGTGACACCGCGAGTCTCGCGGACCTGGACACCCTCGTCACCACTGTCCGCGACCGCTTCGGGCGTCTCGACGTACTGTTCGCGAACGCCGGCGTCGCCGCCTTCGAACCGGCGGCAGGAACCACCGAGTCCGAGTTCGACCGAGTCGTCGCCATCAACTTCAAAGGTGTCTTCTTCACCATCCAGAAGCTCGGCCCACTTCTGGCCGACGACGCCGCGGTGGTCATCAATGCCTCCTGGACCATCCAGCGCGGTCTCCCCGGCGCCTCGGTCTACGCAGCCACGAAGGCGGCCGTCCACAACCTCACCCACACCCTCGCCGCCGAACTCGCGCCCCGCCGGATCCGCGTCAACTCGGTCAGCCCCGGCTACATCGAAACCCCTATGTTCCACGCCAACGTGACCCCCGAGGCGCACGCAGCCGTCCTCGCCGCCGTCCCCGCCGCCCGCCTCGGCACCGCCGACGACGTAGCCGCCGCCGTGGCCTTCCTGGCCTCCCCCGAAGCCTCCTACATCAACGCCCAAGACCTCATCATCGACGGCGGACTGGTCACCGCCGGTCCAGCCGTCTGAGGTCAGCTCTCCGCCCGCTGCCGGTACGTCGTCGGACTCAAGCCGGTGTGATGGCGGAAGCGGGTGGAGAAGTAGAGCGGGTCCGGGTAGCCGACTTCGGCGGCGACCGAGGCAATCGGCCGGGTGGTGAGTTCGAGCAGGCGCCCGGCGGCGTCGAGCCGGCGGCGCTCGATGAACTGCTGGGGGCTGACGCCGAGTTGCTCGCGGAACAGGTGGGCGAAGCGGGACACCGAGAGGTTGGCCGCGCGGGCGAGTCTGGGGACGTCCAGGGTCGCACGCAGGTCCTGGTCGATGAGCTCGATCGCCCGGAGCAGGCGGTCGTCGACGCGGACCGCCTTCGGGTTCTGGGTGTCGCACCACAGTAACGCCGCCTCGAGGCTGTTCACGCTCAGCATGGAGCCTTGGGGAAGCACGCTGAACTGGTGCCGGACGACGTCGCGCAGGCAGTCGGCGATCCGGGTGCCGGTCGGCTCGGCGGGCCGGAGCTGAAGGATGCCCGGGGCAACCTCCGGCCAGTCGAGCAGCGGGAGCCACTCCGGCTTCGGGTGGAAGTGGGCGAACCGGAAGCGCCACCGCCGGAACTCGGGCTCGACGCCGTAGTCGTGCAGCGTGCCCGGGCGGACCAGCGTGGTGGTCCCGGGTTCCGCGAGTACGTCGTCTCGTTCGGTGCCGAACCGGCCACGGCCGCCGAGGGTGTGGATCAGCAGCCAGTCCGTCGTCCCGCGCCGGCGGAAAGTCGCATAGCCGGGCCCTTCGTCGAACTCCCCCGCGTTCAGTCGCCGCACGACCGGGTGCGGCGACTCCGGGATAGCAGGATCTCGAAGGCTCACAGTCCATCATCCTATCCCCCGGACCCGGCCCGGTAGCGCAAACTCGAAGCATGACCACCGTGACCGACGTCTACCAGCGGGACGGGATCGTCCAGGTTCCGCAGTTGCTGACGCCTGCCGAAATCGACCAGATCCGCGCTGCGTTCATGGAGCAGGTCGCGATCGACCACTCGCTGGCGATCGACGACGGCGTACCGGACAGCGACCCGCTGGCGCAGTACCCGCGGTTCGTCCATCCGCACCGGCGGCCCGAGGTCGAGGCCGGCCGGCTCGCGCTCGAATACATGCTCGACGACCGGATCCTCAATGTCGTCACGGCGCTGATCGGTCCCGCGCTGGGTGCGCAGTCGATGTTCTACTTCAAGCCGCCGGGCGCCCGTGGTCAGGCCCTGCACCAGGACAACACGTTCCTGCGGGCCGAGCCTGAGACCTGCCTGGCGGCCTGGATCGCGATCGACGACGTGGACGCGGACAACGGCGGCCTCGCCGTCGTCCCCGGCTCGCACCGGACCGAGCTCGTCTGCCCGGAGCAGGACGCCGACCTGACCGAGTCCTTCACTGCCGCCGAGGTCCCGGTGCCGGACGGGCTGGCGAAGGTGCAGACGAAGATGACGGCCGGCGACGCGCTCTTCTTCCACGGCAGCGTGGTGCACGGCTCGCGGCCGAACTCGACCGCGGACCGGTTCCGCCGATCGCTGATCTTCCACTACGTTCCGGAGGCGAGCGTCGAGATCGCCGCCTTCTACGACCCGCTGGTCCGCCCGGACCGCCGCACGATCTCGATCCCGCTCGCGATCGGCGGCGGACCGTGCGGCGACTACGCGGACGCCGAGCCCTGAGGAGTGACGGCGGCGATCGTTTCGAGCTCGGTGCGGAACTGTGGCAGCATCCAGCGCAACGGCTGGTCCAGGACGCGGCCGATGGTGGCCTCGTCGACGTGCAGCAGGTCGGCGATCCGGACGAGAGCGTCCGGCTCGTCGACCGCGGCGTACAGCAGATGGACCACCTCGTGCCGGTGCGCGAACACCGCCAGCGCCGCGGCCGCCAACCCCGCGTCGATCTCCGGCGGACTCGTGATTTCCCCGTGAACAGTCACGCCATCACAACCTGACAAAACACCGATCGGTTACGGACGAGACTCGCTGGCCCGTCAGCCACCCGTCAGCCACCCGGCAGCCAGCCGACCTTTCCGATCAGGTACGTCGCCCCGACCAGGGCGCCGATGTCGATCAGGGTGTGGGCCACCACCAGCGGCATCACCCGGCCCCAGCGGCGGTACAGGTAGCAGAAGACCACGCCCATGATCACGTTGCCGAAGAACCCGCCGAGCCCCTGGTAGAGGTGGTACGAGCCGCGCAGCAGCGCGCTGGCCGCCGTGGCGCGGCCGACCGACCACCCGAGCTGATCCAACCGCCGGTTCAGGTAGGCCAGCACGATGACTTCCTCGAGGATCGCGTTCTGCGCGGCCACCGCGATCAGAATCGGGATTCGCCACCAAATGTCCGGGAGCTTGGCGGGATCGACGGTCAGGTTGGATCCGGTCGCGTAGGCGGCCAGGTAGAACGCCAGCCCGGCACCGCCGATGGCCGCGGCGACGGCTGTCCCGCGGGCGAGGTCTCGCAACCGGTCCCGCAGGTCGAACCCGATCGTGCGCATCGAATCGCCGGCGCGGGCGAGGAAGTGGGCGACCAGCGCGACCGGAACGAGCGCGGTCGCCACGGCGAACAGCTGCCAGGTCAGGTCCAGCCACGGCCGGCCCGGCGCGCGGGACCCGACGATCACCGCGGTCTGGCCGCTGATCGGCTTCGCCGACGTCAGCACCCCGGCGAACGAGATGATCGCCGACAGCGCGGACGCCCCGAGCGACAGCGCCAGGACCAGCCAGACCTCCTGCGTCAGCACCCGCCGGTCGGTGACCGGGGCCGCCGGTTCGGCAGCCTCGTCCGCGGAACTCGTCATGCCCCAACTATCCCGCGTCCGGCAACCCGCACCGGCCGCGCGATGTTCGAATCTGTTCGAAATTTTCGAATGATGACGGTCCGTTGATCGATACACGCCGTGCCCGGCAGGGTGACGCCATGCTGCTGAACCGTCGCACGCTGCTGATCGCCGCCGGTGGGTCGATCGCCGCCGCCCACGCCCTCCCCGCGGCCGCCGCTCCGACCCCGACCGCCACGACCACAGCCTTCGCCCACCCCGGCCTGCTGCACACCACCGAAGACCTGGACCGGATGCGCGCCGCCGTCGCCGCGAAACAGTCCCCGGTGTACGACGGCTTCCTCGCACTGGCCGCCCACGCCAGGTCGTCGTACGACTATGTGGTCCGCAACACCGGCCACATCACCTCATGGGGTCGCGGTCCGGCGAACTTCATGGCCGAGGCGGTCAGCGACTCGTGTGCGGCGTACCAGAACGCGCTGATGTGGGCCGTCACCGGCGACACCCGGCACGCGAACAAGGCCCGAGACATCCTCAACGTCTGGTCGGCCAGCCTGGAGGCGATCACCGGCGCGGACGGGCAACTCGGCTCAGGTCTGCAAGGCTTCAAGTTCGTCAACGCGGCCGAGCTCCTCCGCGCGTACGACGGCTGGGCCCCGGCCGACGTGGAGCGCTGCCGGGAATCGTTCCGCAAGGTCTGGTACCGCTCCTTCGCCGGTACGGCGTTGTTCGCGAACGGCAACTGGGACGTCGCCGCGCTGCAGGCGATCATCGGCATCGCGGTGTTCTGCGACGACCGGGTGATGTTCGAGGACGCGGTCCGGTACGCCGTGGCCGGCGCGGGCAACGGCCGGATCGAGCACATCGTGGTCGACGCGAGTGGCCAGGGCCAGGAGAGTGGGCGCAGCCAGGCCTACGCCCAACTCGCCCTCGGCCTGCTCGCCAATGTCGCCGCGGTCGCGTGGAACCAGGGCGTCGACCTGTTCGGTCACGCTGACAACCGCATCCTGAAGGGCTTCGAGTACACCGCCCGCTACAACCTCGGCGACGACATGGTCCCGTTCGTCCAGGATCTCGACCGGACCGGCAAGTACCTCAAGACCGCGATCGCCACCGGTAACCGGGGTCAGTTCCAGCCAATCTACGAACTTGCCTACGGCCACTACGTCGGCCGGCGTGGTCTGCAGGCGCCGTACCTGGCCCGAGTCGTCGCCCGCGGCGTCGAAGGCACGAACGACGACCATCCAGGCTTCGGCACCCTGACCCACGCGGGCGCGAAGCCGACGAACCCGACCACGCCGCCCGGAATCCCCTCCGGCCTCACCGCCCGCAGCGAAGCGTCCGGCGTTGTCCTCACCTGGGTCGACTCCGTCAACGCGACGAGCTACACCGTGAAGCGGGACTCCACCCCGATCGCAACCGTTACGTCACCGACGTACACCGTGAAACAGCCGGGCCGTTACACGGTCCAGGCGACCAACTCTCTGGGCACCAGCGCGGAATCGCTCCCGATCTCGACCCAGAGATTGCCCTGGGCAAGCAAAGACCTGGGAACCCATGGGAGCACAGACTTCGACGGCCAGACCCTCCTGGTCGAGGCAGGCGGCACCGACATCGGGAGCACCAGCGACAGCTTCCGGTTCGTCTACTACCCGCTGTTCGGCGACGGCACCGTCATCTCTCGCGTCGTTCACCCGGTGAGTTCGCAGTACGCGACTCTCGGCGTGATGATGCGCCAAACGCTGGATCCCAGCTCTGCCCACGCCTCCATGCTGATCAAGGGTCTCCCCCTGCACACCTGGAGTGGAGTCTGGACGGTCCGACCTACGTCCGGCGCACCGACCGCGGCCACCGGCAGCACCCTCGTACCGCCGACACAGCAGCAGGCCATCACCGTCAACGCCGGCTTCCCGATCTCCAACCTCGGCACGCTTCCCACGTCCGCGACCCCACTCCCCGCGCCGTACGTCGAAGCAGCCAGCGACGGCTACCGACTAAGACGCCCGTACTGGGTCCGCATCGTGCGCAAGGGCACCACATTCACCGGCTCGATCTCCCCTGACGGCGAAACCTGGACCGAGGTCGGCTCGTCCAAGCTCCAGCTCGGCCCGCAGCTGTACGTCGGCATCGCCGTCTGCGGCGGCCTCGGCGACAGGGAGACCACCACAGCCGCCTTCGACAACCTGACCGTATCGAGACCCACCGTTCCCGTCGGCCCGCTCACCGCCAAGCCCTCCAAGAGCGCGATCGAGCTCGCCTGGACCGACCTCGACGTCAACGCGATCTACACGGTCCGGCGCAGCTCCGGTGGCCCTTACCAGGTGATCGCGAAAAGCGTCTCCGGTTTCGGCGTGGAGACCCGCTACCGCGACGCGACCGGCGTACCAGGCACCACCTACAGCTACATCGTCGCGAAGACCAACGGCCCCTACTCTCAGCCGGCCAGCGCACGAATGCCGGCCAAGCCGGAGCCCGTCATCACCAGCGCCACGACCGCATACGCCAACGTCGGCACCCGCTTCGACTATCGAATCGCCGCCACCAACGACCCGGCAACCTTCCACGCAACCGGTCTCCCCGGCGGTCTCAGCGTCAACCCACACACCGGCATCATCTCCGGAACGCCCACAGAACAAGGGCTTTTCACCATCCAGCTCAAGGCGGCGACGGCCACAGCCAACCTCAACCTGGCCGTCGCCGCGCCACCACCCGAGCCATGGGCCTACCGCGACATCGGCGACTACGTGCTGGACGAGCGCCAGCTCGCCACCTACAGCGCGGTCGCCATCCGCACCCCCGGCATCACCAGCTACGAGTCCGGCCGCTTCACCGTCCGCGGGGCCGGCGTCGACCTGAACGTCATCAACCAAGGCATGACGGCCCAGTACGCGTCCCAGCTCGTGACCGGCGACCGCACGATCACCGCCCGCGTCGTGAGCAGCGGGACCGGCGGCCGGATCGGCCTGATCATGACGAAGTCGCTGTCGCCGTTCGACCAGACGGCCGGCCTGATCCTGACCGGCGACAAACAGCAGTTCGTACGACGCTTGCGCGTGGCAACCGGTCTCGTCACCACCGAAACAATCGGTACGGCGACCTGGCTACGCCTCCGCCGGATCGGCGACACCTTCAACGCCGAACTCTCCACCGACGGCCAGACCTGGACCCCACTCGGCGTGCCCGTCCCCATCCCCGGCTTCGGCGATGCGCCGTACCACGCGGGACTCATCGTCGTGTCCCGCAACCCCTTCGTCCTCAACACCACCGTTTTCGACGACGTGTCGATCACCTGAGCCAGGAGCCGCCTTATGACCATGTCAGTCACCCGCCGCACGACCCTCAAGGCGGCCGGTGCCGCCCTCGTCGGAGCCGCCTCCGGCGTGCTCGGCGCCGGTCGGGCCGCTGCTGGAGAGCAGACCGCCGCCGGGAGCACGGTCGTCACCTACCCGATCCCGTCCGGCGTGCCTACCAACGCCGCCTTCACCGTGAAGGTCCGCCCGGTCGGCGGCACGTGGGAAACGCTTGGCGTCCACCTGGCCAAGCTGCCCCTGATCGACCCCCTGACCGGCCGCAACACCGCCCAGAACTCCTCGATGGCGTACTTCGACTTCTCCGGCACCGTCGAGGTCGAGGTCACCTACACCAAGGGGAGCTTCGAGAAGGCCCGCATCCGGCCCGACTCCTACGGCATCACGCCGGAGGTGCTGGGCAGCACCCTGCGCTTCACTCTCGACCGGCCCCGCAACCTCGTCGTCCAGGTCGACGACAAGATCTTCGACTGCCTGCACCTGTTCGCCAACCCGATCGAGACCGATCGGCCCGACGAGACCGACAAGAACGTCATCTACTTCGGCCCCGGCGTCCACACCCACCCCGACCGCACGCTGAAGGTCTCGAGCGGCCAGACCGTCTACCTCGCCGGCGGCGCGGTCCTTACCTCGAACGTCATCTTCGAGGGCGTGGAGAACGCGCGGCTGATCGGCCGCGGCATGATCTACAACGCCACGGGCGGCGCGATCTACGTCCACGACTCCCAGAACGTCCAGGTCGAGGGCATCACGGTGCTCAACCCCCGGTACGGCACGATCACCGTCGCGGAGTCGGAGAACGTCAAGATCACGAGCCTGCGCTCCTTCAGCCACCTGGGCTGGGGCGACGGCATCGACATCTTCTGCTCCGAGAACGTCACCATCGACGGCGTTTTCATGCGCAACTCCGACGACTGCATCGCCATCTACACCCACCGCTGGGACTTCTACGGCGACACCCGGAACATCACCGTCAAGAACTCCACCCTCTGGGCCGACGTCGCCCACCCGATCAACATCGGCACCCACGGCAACCCCGACCCCAACGCTCCCGAGGTACTGGAGAACCTGCGCTTCGAGAACATCGACATCCTCGACCACCGCGAGCCGCAACTGCTCTACCAGGGCTGCATCGCCATCAACCCCGGCGACGGCAACCTCGTGCGGGACGTGAAGGTCGACGGGATGCGCGTGGAGGACATCCGCTGGGGCCAGCTCATCCACATGCGGGTCACCTTCAACCCCAAATGGAACACCGCGCCCGGCCGGGGCATCGAGTCCGTCTACATCAAGGACCTCTCCTACACCGGCACCCACGCCGACATGTCGATCATGCTCGGTCTCGACGCGGAACACCTCATCAAGGACGTCACCTTCGAGAACCTCGTCGTCAACGGCCGCGTCATCCGCGACAGCGGCGGCAAGCCCAGCTGGTACCTGGCCTCCGACGGCGTGCCGATGTTCGTCAACGACCACGTCCGCAACCTGCGCTTCCTCACCACGGCGGAGGCAGCAGCCCGATGACCCCGCTCACCCGCGTCGCCGGCACCACCACGAAGAGCCTCGTTCTGACCGTTTCCTAGCGCACCGCTCCACCGCCCCGAAGGAGAAGGACATGAAGGAGATCGATCGACGTACGCTGCTCAAAGCCGCCGGAGGTGTGGCCGCTGCCGGAGCAGCGGCCGCCGCCGGCGTCACCGCGCTCGGTCCGGCCGCGGACGCCGCGCCGGCCACGTTCACCCATCCAGGCGCCCTGCACATCTGGGGCGACCTGAACCGCGCGAAGGTGCGGGTCGCCGAAGGGACCAACCCGTGGCTGTCCGGCTACAACAAGCTGATCGCCAACTCGCACGCCCAGTCGACCTGGCAACCGAACCCGCAGGCCACGATCATCCGCGGCGGCACCGGGCAGAACTACGGCATCCTCTACAACGACATCCACGCCGCCTACCAGAACGCGCTGCGCTGGTGGATCACCGGCTCGACCGCGCACGGCGACTGCGCGCGGAACATCCTGAACGCCTGGTCGGCCACACTCACCAGCGTCAGCGGTAACGCAGACCGGTTCCTGGCGGCCGGCCTCTACGGGTACCAGTTCGCGAACGTGGCCGAGTTGATGCGCGGGTACTCCGGGTTCGACCTGGCCCGGTTCAAGACGATGATGCTGAACGTCTTCTACCCGATGAACAACTCGTTCCTGATCAACCACAACGACGCCTGCATCACCAACTACTGGGCCAACTGGGACCTGTGCACCATGAACTCGATCCTGGCCATTGCGATCCTGTGCGACGACGGAGCGAAGTACGACCAGGCGGTCAACTACTTCAAGAACGGCGCCGGGAACGGCGCGATCCGCAACGCGATCCCGTTCGTCTACGACTCCGAGGGACTGGCCCAGTGGCAGGAGGCGGGCCGCGACCAGGGCCACACGGTGATGGGCATCGGGCAGATGGGCGCCTTCTGCGAGATGGCCTGGAACCAGGGTGAGGACCTGTACGGCTACGACAACAACCGGTTCCTGAAGGCGGCGCAGTACGTCGCGAAGTACAACCTCGGCCAGGACGTGCCGTTCACCAAGTACACCTGGGGCACCGGCCAGAACTGCGCCTACCAGGAGCACACCGTGATCTCCAGCGCGAGCCGCGGCCAGCTCCGGCCGGTCTGGGAGATCCTGCACTTCCACTACACCCGGCGGAAGTACCTCTCGGTGCCGTACATCTCCCAGATGGCCGCGCTCGTCCGGCCGGAGGGCGGTGGCGGCGACTACGGCTCGACCAGCGGCGGCTTCGACCAGACCGGGTTCGGCACGGTCATGTACGCGAAGTAGGTCGCAGCAGTTCGATCAGATGGTCCAGCAACTCCCCCGGCTGATCCGGCAGCCGGAACTGCGACTGGACCTGCAGCCCGTCGGACAGGGCGATCAGCAGGGCGGCGATCTTCACCGGATCGGCCGCCGCGCTGATCGTCCCGTCCGCCTGCCGGGTCCGGACGCTCTCGGCGAGTGCTTCCCGCAGCCGCTGGTACCGCTCCACGAAGAACTCGTGCGCGCCGTGCTGCGGATCCCCCGCCTCCGCCGAGAAGGTCGAGTACAGCTGGACCAGGCCAGGTACGTCGGTGTTGTGCCGGACGATCGCGGTCAGCTTGCCGACGGCGTCCGGCTCATCACTCAGGCGCGCGGCGTCGGCGTCGTCGCGGGCTCGCAGTACCGCCTCGAAGAGCTTCTCCTTCGAGCCGAAGTAGTGCAGCAGCCCGGCCTCGCTCAGGCCGGCCGCTGCCGCCAGCTCGCGGGTGGACGTCTTGCGGTACCCGTTCCGGGCGATCACCTCGAGCGCGGCGGTCAGGATCTGCTCGCGCTTGGCGACCCCTTTCGCGTACGGGCCTCTGGTGGTTGCCATGTTTCAAAACCTAGCATCACTTGGTTTTCGCGCGTACAGTGACACGCATGCGCGACTTCAAGGAACTGCTCGACCGCCTGAGCCTCGAGGAGAAGGTCCGGATCCTGACCGGCCAGGACTTCTGGTCCACCCATCCGCTCCCCGGCATCGGGCTGCGGTCGATGGTGCTGTCGGACGGTCCGAGCGGGGTCCGCGGGGCGGTCTGGGACGAGCGCGACCCGTCGCTCAACCTGCCGTCGGCGACCGCGCTCTCGTCGTCGTGGGACCTGGAGATCGCGCACCGGTACGGCGTCGTGTCCGCACTCGAGGCGCGTCGCAAAGGTGTGGACGTCGTACTGGGCCCGACCATCAACCTGCACCGGTCCCCGCTCGGCGGGCGGCACTTCGAGGCGTTCAGCGAGGACCCCGTGCTGACCGCCGAGCTCGCCGCCGCCTACGTGGCCGGTGTGCAGGAGCTCGGCGTCGGCGCGACACCGAAGCACTACGTCGCGAACGACTTCGAGACCGAGCGCTTCACCGCCGACGTGGTCGTGAGCGACCGGGCGTTGCGCGAGGTCTACCTGCTGGCGTTCGAGAAGGCGGTCACCGAGTCGAAGGCGTGGCTGGTGATGAGCGCCTACAACTCGATCAACGGCGCCACCGCCTCGGAGAACGAGCTGCTCGAGACCCCGCTGAACAGCGAGTGGGGTTTCGACGGGGTCGTGGTGAGCGACTGGACCGCCGTACGCAGCCTGGAGAGTGCCAAGCACTCACAAGACCTGGCGATGCCGGGACCGACCGGGGCGTGGGGGGACGCCCTGGTCGAGGCGGTCCGGTCCGGAGAGATCCGGGAAGACGCGATCGATCGCAAGGTGCTGCGGCTGCTCGCGCTGGCCGCCCGGGTCGGCGCGCTCGAAGGGTTCGAGAAGCCGGCCGAGGTTCCGCAGGTGGACGGCGTCGCCTTCGCGCGTACGGCAGCTACCGAAGGCTCGGTGTTGTTGCAGAACAACGGCGAGCTGCCGTGGAGCTCTGCGTCGCTGCAGCGGGTTGCGGTGATCGGGCACAACGCCCGGGACGCGCGGACCCAGGGCGGCGGCAGCGCTACCGTCATCCCGTCGTCCGTGGTCTCGCCGCTGGACGGACTTCGTGCCGCCCTGCCCGATGCCGAGGTGACGTACTCGCTCGGCGCGGTCGTGCAGGAAGGCGTTGCCGAGTTGCCGTTGGCCACGATGACGAACCCGGTGACCGGCGAGCCCGGTGCCCGGGTGCGCTTCCTCGACGCGGACGGTGACGAGCTGTTCACCGAGGACCGGTTCTCCAGTGCGCTGGTCTACCTCGGAGGGAACGCGCCGATCACCGAGACCGCGGTCTTCGAGTTCCGGACGACGTACACGCCGGCCGAGTCCGGTTCGGTGCTGCTCGGCTTCGCCTCCGTCGGCCACGGCCGGATCTTTGCCGACGGCAAGCTTCTGCACGAGGCCACCGCGGTCCCGGTCGGCACCGACCTCGGCGCCGCGATCCTGTCACCGCCGTCGATCTCCACGCACCTCGACGTGACGGCCGGCGAACCGGTCGACGTCCGCGTGGAGCTCGACCTGCCCACCCGGGAGGGTGGTCTCAGCAACGCGCTGAGCATCACCGTCGGCGTGGAGCCGGACCCGTCGGATCCGCAGGCGCTGATCGACGAGGCAGTCGCGGCGGCCCGGGCGGCAGACGTCGCGGTCGTGGTGGTCGGCACGAACTCGAAGGTCGAGTCCGAAGGCTACGACCGCAGCACCCTCGCACTTCCCGGTCGCCAGGACGACCTGGTCCGGGCCGTCGTCGCGGCCAATCCGCGGACGGTCGTGGTCGTCAACGCAGGCTCGCCCGTGCTGCTGCCCTGGCGTGGCGAGGTTGCCGCGCTCCTGGTCACCTACTTCGGTGGCCAGGAGTACGGCAACGCCTTGGCGGACGTGCTGCTCGGCGTGGTCGAGCCCGGCGGTCGGCTCCCGACCACGTGGCCGATTGCGGAGTCCGACGTACCTGTCATCGATGTGACGCCGCGCGACGGTGTGGTCCGCTACGACGAGGGCATCCACATCGGCTACCGGGCTTGGCTCCGCGCCGGTACTGAGCCCGCTTACGAGTTCGGCCACGGCCTCGGCTACACGACCTGGGGGCTGACCGACCTCCGCGCCATTGACCCGTCGTCGGTCGCTCTGACCGTCCACAACACGGGCGACCGGGCCGGCAAGCACGTCGTCCAGGTGTACGCCGAGCGCCCCGAGTCCACCGTGGACCGCCCAACGCGCTGGCTGGCCGGGTTCACCGTCGTACGCCTCGACCCCGGCCAGGCTCGGGAGATCACGGTCCAGCTCCACGAGCACACCTTCGACCACTGGGACAACGGCTGGACCAGCGAACCTGGCGGGTTCACTTTGCGCGCAGGCTCCTCAGTCACCGACCTACCTTTGACGACCGAGCTCGAACTCCCGTAGCGATCCGGAGCAGCTCTTCGGCTGCGACTGGCAGCGCGTGGGTCTTGGGCCAGACGGCACGCAGTCGCCGGTGCAGGTCGGCGTCGGCAAGCTGCACCTCGATGAGGTGTCCCAGCGCGAGATCGTTCTGCACGGTGGCAACGCTGAGCACGGCGGGACCGATGCCGGCGGCAACCGCGCTGCGTACGGCGGCGTTGACCTCGAGCACTACCAACGGCGGCACCGGCTGGAGTCTCGCGGTGGCGAAGATGCGGTCGAGGGTCTCGCGCGTGCCGGACCCTCGCTCGCGCACGATCAACGGCGTCTCGGCGAGCTCGGTGAGCGGCACCGGCTGACGACGGCGCGCCCACGGGTGCGTCCGGGCGACGACGACGGCGAGGCGGTCGGTGGCAACTGTTCGGGAGCTGAGTCCGCGCGGCACTGTGGGCGCTTCGGTGAACCCGATGCTGATCTCGCGACGGGCAGCCAACTCGGTGACCTGCTCGGAGTTGGTCACCTTCAGGCTGAGCTGAAGGCCGGGCGACTGCCTTTGCAGCTCGGCGAGCCAGGCGGGCAGGAAGTTCTCGGCGAGCGTCATGCTGGCCGCGAGCCGCAGGTCCTGGTCCCGGGCCGTGCGGAGAGCGGTCGCGCCGGCCATCAGGGTCTGGACTTCGCCGAGCACGCGCTCGGACCATTGGCAGACGGCCTTGCCTTCGGTGGTGAGCACGGAACCACGGGTGCCGCGTTCGGCGAGCGGCAGCCCGAGTCTGCGCTCCAGCATGCTGAGTCGCTTGCTGGCCGCCGGCTGACTGATCTGCATCCGGTCCGCGGCCTGGCCGAGACTGCCGAGCTCGGCGACGAGCGTGAGCAGCATCAGGCTGTCGAGATCCGGCAGGGTTTCGCTCATAACCACTGATTATGAGCAGTTGCCGGATTGCCGGGTACCCCGGTGGATCGGGCCCGGTGATGCTCGATGACAGAGCCCGCCGTACGTCGCGACGGGCACCGAGCACAGGGAGCCAACCAGCATGTCGCACCACCTCGACACACCTCTCGCGAGGCAGAACGGACAGCTCTACATCGACGACCTGTACGTGTTCCAGGGACACGAAAGCACGGTGTTCGTCATGGACGTCAACTCGACGATCACCGAGCCCGACGTCCAGCCCGGCTTCCATCCCGAAGCCCGCTACGAGTTCAAGGTGCACGTCGACGACGCGGAGACCGAGACCCTCACCTACCGGGTCTCCTTCGACGAGCGCGACGTGTACGGCGGGCAGCCGCTGGCAGTGCACGTGCTGACCGGAGACGAGGCCGGGAACGACGACGCCGAGGGTGAGCTCGTCCTGCAGGGCGACGCCGGTCAGCCGATCGAGGGACCGGGCATCCGGTTGTGGGCCGGGCGGATCGCCGACTCGTTCTACATCGATCTGGCGCTCCTGGCTCGGGTCAACGCCGCTGTACACGATGGGACCGCCGTGGACCTGTCCGGCTGGCAGCCCGAGCGGGCACAGAACAGCTTCACCGGAACCACGGTCGAGTCGATCGTGCTGGAGATCTCGCACCAGCATCCGGTGCTGCGGCCCGGCGCCCGGATCGGGGTCTGGTGCGCCACGAAGCTGGCCACCGACGCCGGTGGATGGCGGCAGATCAACCGCGCCGGCCACCCGATGATGTGGCCGATCTTCTGGCCCGACGACACCCGCTTCACCTATCCCGCCAACACCCGCCACCCGTCCCAGGACTTCGAGGCCGACGGCAAGAACCTGGCCGAGCGCGTGACCGCGGTCGTAGCGGCCGGCGGTACCTCGGACGATCCGCACGGCTACGGCGAAACCGTCGCCCGCCAACTGTTCCCCGACGTACTCCCCTATGTCGTCGGCACCCCGGCAACCTTCGGCTTCGCAACCCGCAACGGCCGCACCCTCGCCGACAACGCCCCCGAGGTCATGCTCTCCCTGGTGGCTGGCACCGCGATCCCCGCCTGCCTGAAGCCCTCGGTCTCCGCCCGCCTACGCCAGCCCAACTTTCCCTACGTCATCCCCGCCTGACGCCGGAGCTGGATAGCGTGCCCTAGGGGCGGCGGCGGTTGGGCGCCGGCCGTCGTACGAGGCGGCGGCCGGTGTCGGATTGCCAGTAGAGGACCGAGCGTCCGGAGCGGCGGCGGTCGAGCAGGCCGGCGTCGGTGAGTACGCGGAGGTGGTCCGAGACCGTGGCCAGTGACAGACCGGTGGTGGCTACCAGGGCTGTGGTGCTGACCGGGTCCGCGGCCTCGACCAGGATGCGCGCGCGGTTGCGGCCGAGCAGCTGGACCAAGGGCTCGGCCGGGGCTTCGGTGCCGGCGAAGATCCCGGTGACCGGATAGGTCAGCGCGAACCGGTCCGGCTTGCGCCAGGAGACGTTCACGCCTCGGGTGTGTGCCGCGATGAACATCAGGTCCCGGCTGCGGACATCCGTGACCGGGTAGTCCGAGCGGTTGACCTGGATCCGCCCGTCACCGAGCCACCGGACGTCCGGACCGAGCCCGCGCAGTACGCCGGACCAACCCTGCTCACTGAGCCGGGAGGTCCGGGACACGATGTCAGCCTGCAGCAGCCGCAACCGCCGCGGCCACTCGGGCTCGATCGTCTCCGTCCAGATCCAGGTCAGCAGCTCGGCCGCCTGCTCCGCCAGGCCGGTCGACTCGAGCAGGATGTCCGGCAACGGCGTCCGTACGACGCTCAGGTCCGCGCGGATGTGGTCGTCATCGAGGCTGGTCAGCAGCTCGAGCTCGTCGGCCAGCTCCTGGTCCGGCTCGAGCGGCGGGACGGTGATGAAGTCAGCCACCCAGGTACGGCCGAACGCGTTGTCGACGATCGCCGCCCAGACCGGATGCTGCCGCAACTGGTCCTGGAACGCGCCGACATGAGCGTCCTTCCACGCGCGGAACCAGGGCTCGGTCGGCGCCCACAGCAGCTTCAGCGCGGACACCGTCTCGGTCAGCTGCGAGGTGCCGAACCGGGCGTTCGCGAGGGTGTCGGCATCGACCAGGAACTCGGACAACGTTTCGCCTCCACCCGAAACTGTAGGCGGCGAAGTGGGCCTCTGTCGATCCTCACTGGCATGACTACCTACCGGCAGCTCTTCGCCATCCGTGAGTTCCGCGGCCTGTGGCTCGGCAGCGCCCTGGGCAACGCGTCGGCGACCATGACGAGCCTGACGCTCGCGCTGATGGTCGACGCCGCGACCGGGTCCGCGGTGCTGGTGGCGATGGTGATGTTCGGTCCGTCGCTGGCCCAGGTCCTGGGTGCGTCGACCCTGATGTCGGCCGCGGACACCGCGCGGCCACGGCAGGTGCTGACCCTGCTCGCCGGATTGTCGACCATCGCCGCGGCGGTACAGGCCGCCTTCGACCTCGGCGCCGCGACCCGGTTGCTGCTCACGCTGCTGGTGGCCTACGGATTGTCGATCGCGACCGGCGTCCGCTCGGGACTGCTGAACGAGGTCGTCGACCAGGACCGGTTCGTCCTCGGCCGCTCGGCGATGAACCTGTCCGTCGGCGCCATGCAGATCGCCGGCTTCGGCGCGGCCGGATTGTTGCTGCAGGCCCTCAGTCCGTCCGAGGTCCTCTGGCTGGCAACCGGCTGCGCGGCCGTGGCCGTCCCGGTCATCTGGTTCGGTCTCCAGGACCGCGAGCCGCGACGTCTCGCACGCACCAGCCTGCTGGAGACCTGGCGGGGCAACCGGCGGCTGCTCGGCCAGGCCAGGACCCGCCCGTTGCTGCTGGCACTGACTCTCCCCAACGGCCTCATCGTCGGCTGCGAAGCGCTGTTCGTCCCGTACGCCGGTGCGGACGCCGGTTTGCTGCTGGCCGCGGGTGCCGCCGGCATGATGACCGGCGACCTGGTGGTCGGCCGCTTCCTCAGCCGGGCCGGTCGCCGCAAGGCTGCGCAGTGGCTGCGGATCCTGCTGGCCGTGCCGTTCCTCGCGTTCGCCTTCGAGCTGCACATCGCCGTACTGGCCGGGCTCGTCGCGCTCGCCTGCAGCGGTTACGCGGCATCCCTGTCCCAGCAGGAGGTTCTCGTCGACCTCACGCCGGCGGAGCTGCGCGGGCAGGTGCTCGGGCTGGAGTCGGCGCTGCGGATGACCACGTTCGGAATCACCGCGATCCTGGCCGGCGCGCTGGCTGACCTCACCTCGCCCGCCCCGACGATGACCGCGTTCGCCGCGGCCTCTCTCCTCGCCTCGCTCGTCCTCACCCGGCCGCTGGCCCGCGCGATGAACCCCGGCGTCCGGATAGGCTCGCGGCATGGACGTCGTGCGGCTGCGAAAGGTCTCGAAGAGGTACGGCCGCCGGCGTGAGGTTCTCGCGGACGTCGACCTGCGACTCGCCGCCGGTGAACTGCTTGCCCTGGTCGGCGCCAACGGCTCGGGCAAGTCGACCGTCCTGAAGCTCATGGTCGGCCTGTCCAGGCCGACGTCGGGCACAGTACGGCGGAACGCCCGGATCGTCAGCTACGTCCCGGACGTGTTCGCGTCGCACGATCGGCTCTCGGCGTCGGCGTACCTGCGGCACATGGGCCGGATCCGTGGGCTCAGCGCTCGCACCGCCAAGCAGCGCTCCGACGAGCTGCTCGACAGGCTGGCGCTGTCCGGCGGCGCGGACACCCCGATGCGGAAGCTGTCGAAAGGCAACGCGCAGAAGGTCGCGCTGGCCCAGGCCCTGCTCGAACCTCCCGAGTTGCTGGTGCTCGACGAGCCGTGGTCCGGCCTGGACGCGACCGCCCACGGGACGCTGCGCGAGCTCCTCACCGAGACAGCGGCCGCGGGCGCAGCAGTCGCCTTCACCGAGCACGCCGACCACGTCGTCCGTTCGACAGCAACCCGAGTCTGCGAACTCCGCGACGGCAGCCTGGTCACCCCAGCCGGAACCTCCGTCACCGAGATCTCGCTCGTGTCCGGCCAGCCACTCGACTGGACCACACAGCCAGACGTCCTCGAGGTACGGCGGCACGCCGACGGCGTCACGTTGTTGCTGCCGACCGGCCGCCACGACGCCGCATTGCTGACCGCGTTGAACCACGGCTGGTCGGTCACCACGGTTCGTCAGGTGAGGTCCGGGTGACTGCTCTCTACCGCTACCTGATCACCAGCGTGCTGCTCTCCCAGCGCTACCTGCCGCCCACCTTGATCTTCCTGGCCGCGCTGGCCGTCGGCACCACCTCGGACTCGGGCCCGCTCGAGTCTTCGTACGCGTTCTGCGTGCTCGCGATGCTGGTCTGCTCGACCTGGTTGACCGTTGCCATCGTCAACCACGAGGACGCGACCCAGCATCAGATCATTCTCGTGCTGATCGGCGACTCGCTCCGCGTCCTCGCGGTCACGGTCGCCGTGGTCCTGACCTGGTGCGTCCCACTGCTGGTGATCGGCCTCGCCTACCCGATCGTCACGGGCAAGCACGTGGTGACGTTCGGCGCGCTCGCCGTCGGCGCCGCGGCCCAACTCTCCGCCGCGATGGTCGGCAGCGCGATCGGCCTGTTGTGTTCGCGCCTCGTCATCCCGCGGATCGGTCTTGCGACGCTCACAGCCGCCGCGGGGATCCTCGCCGTACTTCTGCTCCGGTGGCTCTCCCCCATCCGGCCGCTGATGACGTTGCTGTCCAACGAGCACCCGCCGGCCGACAACGCCGTACCGCTGATTCTGCTGACGGCCTTGTCGGCGGTTCTCCTGGTCGCCGCGCTCCTTGCGACCCGCGTGTTGGCGGATCGCAAGGAGTGATCAGCGGCTGAAGCCGGCGGTCAGACCGCTGAGGAGCTGGCGGCGGCCGATGGCATAGAGGATGACGATGGGCAATGTGCTCAGCATGACCGACGCCAGCACGGCCGGGATGTTGACGCTGAACTGCCCCTGGAAGGTCCACAGGCCGAGCGGAAGTGTGCGCTTGTCGGGGCTCTGGGTCAGGATCAGCGGCAGCAGGAAGCCGTTCCACACGGCAAGGCCGTTGTAGATGCTGACCGTGACCAGGGCGGGCCGGGTCAGCGGCAGGGCGAGCTTGCGGAGCATGTCCCACTCACTCGCGCCGTCGACCCGCATCGACTCGAACAGCTCCTTCGGCACGTCCCGGATGAAGTTCGTCAGCACCAGCACCGACAGCGGGATCGCGAACGCGATCGACGGCAGGATGATCGCCAGCAGGCTGTCGTACAGCTGCATCCGGATGATCAGCAGGTAGACCGGGATGACGGTGGCCTGCAGCGGGATCGCCAGGCCCATCAGGAACATACCGTGGATCCCGGCCAGGAACCTGCTGCCGGCGCCCCGGACGATCGCGTACCCGGCCATGAACGCGATCGCGACGGCCGGGACCACGGTGCCGACCGCGACGATGACGCTGTTCAGGAAGTACCGGCCGAAGTCGTTCTCGATCACCATCTTGTAGTTCGCCAACGTCGGGTCGGCCGGCAGCGCGAACGGGTTCTGGCTGAAGTACGCCGTCTGGTCCTTGAAGCTGGTCACCACGATCCAGTACAGCGGGACCATCACGATCACCAGCCACAACCAGGCCGCGGCGCCGCCGAACCAGTTGAGCTGCAGGAGCTTGCGGGCGTTCAGGCGGGTGCGGGAGGTACGGCGGCTGGCCGTCTGCGCTTCGGTGGTCGCCACTGCCATGTCACGCACCTTCCTGCTGGCTGGCCGTCAAACTCCCGCCGAGCCTTCGCAGCAGCAGCGCGAGCGCCAGGCCGAACAGCACCAGCAGGACCGCGATCACGCTGGCCGGGCCCATCAGGTTCGCCTGGAAACCGCGTTTGTACATGTCGAGCGCGAGCACCCGGGTGGCGTCACCGGGACCGCCCGCGGTGAGCACGAAGATCAGGTCGAAGAAGGTCAGCGAACCCACAAGGATCAGCGTCGACGACGTGAGGATCGTGTACTTCAGCTGCGGCACGGTGATGCTGAAGAACTGCCGCATCCGGCCGGCGCCGTCGATCGCGGCGGCCTCGTACATCGAGGTCGGGATCTGCCGCACCCCGCCTTGGTAGATCAGCGAGTGGAACGGGATGAACTGCCAGGACACCACGAAGACGACCACGCCGAGGGCGAGGGTCCCGTTGCCGAGCCAGTCCTGGGTGAGGAAGCCGATCTTCAGCCCCGGGCCGAGCCCGAAGTTCGGGTCGAGCAGGGCCTTGTAGGTGATCGCGATCGCGGCCGAGCTGAGCAGCAGCGGGATGAAGAACAGCACCGCGAGGAAACCGCGGTAGCGCTGCCGGCCGGCCAGGAAGGTGCCGATCAGCATGCTGATCGGCGTCTGCACCACCCAGGACAGGATCATGATCTCGAACGTCACCCAGATCGTGTGCGGCAGCGCGGGATCGTCGAGCACCGAGCGCCAACTGTCGAACCCGGCCGGGTGGATCGCGCCGAGACCGTCCCACTGGGTGAAGCTCAGGAACAGGACGCCGAACAGCGGCACGATGCCGAAGAAGAAGAACATCAGCAGCGCGGGCAGCGCCATCCAGGCGACGGAACCGCTCCGCCCGGCGCCGCCGGACGGAGCTGTGCGGCCAGTGGCCGGCAGGACAGGCGGAGCGGTTGTGGTCATGGGGCCCTCCCGGCCAAAAGCACTGTCACTGTCCGATCACCGCGTTCATGCTGTCGGCGAACTGCTGGGGCGAGATCGACAGCTGGAACAGCTTGGCGATGTTGTCGAGCAACGTCTCGGCCTGGGTCGGGCTGAGCGCCTGGTCCCAGGACTGCTGGAAGCTCTTGGCGTTGGCCGAGGTGTCGTAGACGAAGTTCAGCCACTCGGAGTCGTTCTTGTCCGTCACCGTGGACAGCTTCTCCTTGGCCTTCTTCACCACCGGGATGTTGCCGGACTTCACCCAGGCTTCGACCGACGCGTCGTCGAGGGTGTTGTTGGCCAGGAACTTCTTCGCGGTCTCCTTCTCGCCGGCGCTGGCCTTGGAGGAGATGGACAGGTACTGGCCCGGGTTGCCGACCGTGTTGCTCGGGTCGCCCTTGCCGCCGTCGACCGGCGGGAAGTTCATGTAGCCGAGGTGGCCGCCGGTGACGAAGTCGCCGCCGGAGGCCTTCATGTTGCCGTAGGTCCAGGCGCCGTGCAGCATCATCGCGGCCTTGCCGGTGAACAGCAGCGCCTGGTCGGCGTTGGAGTCGGCGGTGATCGAGGAGAAGCCCTTGATGAAGCCGTTCGCCTTGATCAGGTTCTGCATCTCCTCCAGCGCCTTCAGCGCCGACGGGTCCGACCAGCTGTTCGGCTTGCCGTCGAAGATGTTCTGGAAGACCTCGGCGCCGCCGATCCGGTCGAACAGGAACTCCAGCCACATCATGTTGGTCCAGCGCGACTGGCCGCCGAGCGAGAACGGCGCGATGCCGGCGTTGTTGAACTTCGGCACCAGGTCCATGATGTCGCCCCAGGACTTGGGCGGCTCGACACCGACCTTCTCGAACGACCGCTTGTCGTAGAACAGCACGATCGGCGTCGTGGTCTCGACCGGCATCGCGTAGATCTTGCCGCCGACCGTCGCCGCGCCGAACGCGGACGGGAAGATCGAGTCCTTCAGCGCCGACTGCTCCCCGAACCAGGAGGTCAGGTCCTCGACCTGGCTGGCGTCGACGTAGCTCTTCAGGCCACCCCCGCCCCAGCCCCAGATCAGCGTCGGGCCCTGGCCGGCGCCGATCGCGGTCTTGATCTTCTGCTTGAACGCGTCGTTCTGGAACTCGGTGAACTTGATCTGGGTGCCCGAGTTCGCGTCGTTGAACCGCTTGACCTGCGCTTCCCGGATCGCCTGTTGCGGCTGGCCGGTCAGGAACCAGTACGACGCACCGCTGCCGGCGGCCGCACCCCCCGTGGAGCCGCCGGAGCTCTGTGGGCCGGAGGTACCGCAGGCAGCAAGGCCGGCCGCGAGCGCGCCGCCGCCGACCAGACCGAGAAAGGAACGCCGAGATGTCGTGATGGGATCCACAGTGATCTCCGTACTCCAGGCCGCGGACCCGCTCCACGGCGCGTGGCTGTCAGGGCGCCCAAGGCCCCCCGATTATGACTATGTTTCGTAACGTAGATTTCGGGAGTTTCGCTGTCAAGACTTGAACTACCGTCAGTTTGGGGTCACAGTGAGGTCACGGATCCCCTGCTGTCACAGGCGATCCACAGACTTCCCAGCACCGTGACGAGTGCGGCGATCAGCCTCCGAAACATCGAAAAGTTTTCGATACTTAGTCACGGCAGAGGGCCCAGGTTAAGGGAGAATTTCTTGTCGACGCCGACCTCCTCCACTTCGTCGGACCGTCCCTGGTACGACACCGCGCTGGCGCCCGAGAAGCGCGTCGAGCTGCTCCTGCAGGCGATGACGCTGGCGGAGAAGGTCGCGCAACTCGGCAGCCGCTGGGCCGGCAACGACATGGCCGACCACGAACTCCCCGAAGAGGAGACGATCAACGTCGCGCCGATGGAGGACGTGTTCGCGGCCGGCGGCTCGCTGTCACTCGAGGAAGCGAGCCGCGACGGCCTCGGCCACCTCACCCGGGTCTGGGGCAGCGTCCCGCAGTCGGTCGAGCACGGCGTCGAGGAGCTGATCCGCCAGCACCAGGTCGTGCTCGAGGGATCCCGGCTCGGCGTACCGGCCCTGGTGCACGAGGAGTGCCTCACCGGCTTCACGACGTACGGCGCGACCGTCTACCCGGCGTCGATCGCCTGGGGCGCCACGTTCGATCCCGAGTTGGTCGAGCGGATGGCCGCGGCGATCGGGCGCGACATGGCCGCGGTCGGCGTCCACCAAGGCCTGTCACCGGTGCTGGACGTCGTCCGTGACTACCGGTGGGGCCGGGTCGAGGAGACGATCGGCGAGGACCCGTACCTCGTCGCGCTGCTCGGGTCGGCGTACGTCCGTGGGCTGCAGAGTGCCGGTGTGCTCGCGACGCTGAAGCACTTCGCCGGGTACTCCGCGTCCAGGGCCGGGCGCAACCACGGGCCGGTGTCGATGGGGCGTCGTGAGCTGCTCGACTTCATCCTGCCGACGTTCGAAACCGCGATCGCCACGGCCGACGCGGGTTCGGTGATGAGCTCGTACTCCGACATCGACGGGCTGCCGGCGAGCGCGGATCCGTGGCTGTTCACCGACGTACTGCGGACCGAATGGGGCTTCGGCGGCACGGTCGTCTCGGACTACTGGGCGGTGCCGTTCCTCTCGTCGATGCATCGGGTCGCCGCCGACAACGCGGACGCCGGCGTGGTCGCGCTGACGGCCGGCACCGATGTCGAGCTGCCGGACACCATCGGGTTCGCCGGCCTGCTCGACAAGGTGAAGTCGGGGGTGGTGTCCGAGGAGCTGATCGATCGCGCGGCCGGGCGGTTGCTGCTGCAGAAGGTCAAGCTCGGCCTGCTCGATCCCGAGTGGACCCCGGAGGGCTCGGTGCGCGCGGGCGGCGTCGATCTCGACTCGGCCGAGAACCGGGCAATCGCCCAGCAGCTCGCCGAGAAGTCCGTCGTGCTGTTGGACGCCGGGTCGGCGTTGCCGCTGCGGCCGGGCCTCCGAAAGGTCGCCGTGGTCGGACCGTGCGCGGGCGATCCGCGCACGCTGATGGGCTGCTACGCGTTCCCGAACCACGTGCTGCCCCGCTATCCCGACCGCGGTTTCGGGATCGACGTACCCAGCCCGATCGATGCCCTACGCAACGAAGTCGGCGACGTGGAGCTCGTGCACGCCAACGGCTGCGAGGTCACCGGCGACGACCGCTCCGGTTTCGAGGCCGCGGTCGCGGCGGCCCGGGACGCCGAGCTGTGCATCGCGTACGTCGGGGATCGCTCCGGACTGTTCGGTCACGGCACCTCCGGCGAGGGCTGTGACGCCGAGGACTTGCGGCTTCCCGGCGTACAGGGTGAGTTGCTCGATCAACTGCTCGACAGCGGTACGCCGGTCGTCGTGGTGGTGGTCTCCGGTCGGCCGTACGCGCTCGGCGACTTCGCTGACCGGGTCGCCGGGCTGGTCCAGGCGTTCCTTCCCGGCCAGGAGGGTGCGGCCGCGATCGCCGGCGTACTGAGTGGGCGGATCGTGCCGAGCGGCAAGCTGCCGGTGCAGATCCCGCGGCACGTCGGCGGGCAGCCCGGCACGTACCTGCAGCCGGCGCTCGGCAGTGTCGAGAGTGCCGGGATCAGTGGGCTGGAGGCCAGGCCGCTGTTCCCGTTCGGGTACGGGTCGTCGTACACCAGCTTCGAGGTCGGCGACCTGCGGGTCAGCTCGACCGAGATCGGGAACGACGGTGAGTTCACCGCGACCGTCCGGGTCCGGAACACCGGCGACCGGCCCGGCGACGAGGTGGTCCAGCTCTACCTGCACGACGTGGTGGCCCGGATCGCCCGGCCGCTCAAGCAGCTGACCGGGTTCGCCCGGGTGCCGTTGGAGCCGGGAGACGCCACCGATGTCACCTTCCGTGTGCATGCGGATCGCACCGCGTACACAGGGCCGGACCTGCAACGGATCGTCGAGCCGGGTGACGTCGAGGTGATGATCGGCACGTCGTCGGTGGACCTGCCGTGTCGGACTTTTGTCCGGGTTACCGGGGATGTGAGGGTGGTGGGACACGATCGGGTGCTGACCACCCCGGTCGAGCTGGCGCCGGTGCTGACCGAGGGAGCAGGAGGAGGGTGATGAGATGTCGCGGTTGAAGGGTCGCGTCACCCTGGCCACCGTGGCCGGCACGGCCGGCGTGTCGGTCGCCACGGTCTCCAAGGTGCTCAACGGACGCAGCGACGTCTCGCCGGCCACCCGGGCCCGGGTCCAGGACATCCTCGAGCGGCACGGGTACGTCGGCCGCCGGCCGGAACCCGTGGAGCGGGACAGCGTCGAGCTCTTCTACCAGGGCGTCGTGAACGCCTACTCGGTCGAGGTGATCCAGGGGGTCGTCGAGGCCGGGCAGGTCGCCGGCGTGGACGTCGTACTGAACGCCCATCCGCCGCACCCGCAGACCTCGAGCACCGGCCGCGCGGCGCGGTGGATCCGGGAGCTGATCGGCAACGGGCGGCGCGCGGCCATCGGCATCACCAGCGAGCTGGCCGACGCCGACCTGGCTGCGCTGTCCCGCGCGCGACTGCCGCTGGTGGTCGTCGACCCGGCCAACATTCCGCAGCCGGACGTCACGAGCGTCGGCTCGACCAACTTCGCCGGTGGCATGGCCGCCACGCAGCACCTGCTGTCGCTAGGCCACGACCGGATCGCGTACGTCGGCGGTCCGCCGACCTCAGGCTGCAACCAGGCCCGGATGAGCGGGTACCGCAGCGCGATGGAGGCGGTCGGAGCGCCGGTGCCGCCGGAGTACATCTGGCTGCGGGACTTCCTGTACGACGACGGTCTGGCCGGTGGTGCTGCCATGCTCGACCTGCCGGACCGGCCGACCGCGATCTTCGCCGGCAGCGACGAGGTCGCACTCGGCATCCTGGAGGCGGCCCGCGCCCGCGGGCTGCGCGTCCCCGAGGACCTCAGCGTGGTCGGCTTCGACGACACCGAGGTCGCCCGGCTCGCCTCTCCCCCACTCACCACCGTGAAGCAGCCACTGCGCGAAATGGGTGCCGTCGCCCTGCGCACCGCCCTCCAGCTGGCCGCCGGCGAGAAGGTCGACTCGCACCACGTCGAGCTGGCGACCACGCTGATCATCCGCTCCTCCGCGGCCCCCAACCACTACCCCCTCCCCAGAGCCGCCGACCGACCGGCCTAGTACTACACCCGGGGTCGGTGAGTGCCGGCCACCGCCGCCGGCGCAGGCCCGACCATCCTCTCGTGGGTCAGCCCACCAGAAGGTGGGTTACCCGACGAGACTCCGGTGGGGAAACCCACCCTGAGGTTGGCTGACCCACCGCAGGGGTCGAAAAGATTGCCCGGTACGCCGATTCGGCGTACCGTTGTGTGTTTGTGCGGAGACATAAAAAAAGATGCCCAGGTGGGGCATCTAAGACCAGATTATCAGGAAATTCCGCTCGGTGCAAAACACCACTTGGGGGCAGTGTGACGGACGAGGTGCTGGTGCGCGAGATCGCTGTGGAACAAGGCGATGTGACGAGGATGTACGACCGGCTCGACGTACTCCGGGAACGGGCGCACGGGGATTTGGCGCGGGTTCAGCTGGAGGAGACGACACAGACCGAGCAGGCTTTGGCCGAACGCGAGGCTTTCACCGATCTGTTCTCCGGGCGGTTCTCGCAATTGTCGGCGGTGGAACGCGGGTTGTGTTTCGGCCGGATCGACACCGGCGCCGGTGAGCGGTTCCACGTCGGCCGGATCGGGCTGTTCGACGAGGCCTACGAGCCGCTCCTGATCGACTGGCGGACACCGGTCGCGCAGGTGTTCTACCGCGCGACTCCGGCCGACCCGCTCGGCGTCACCCGGCGCCGGCACATCCGGCTGCACGGCCGCACGGTGATCGGGGTGGACGACGACGTGCTGGATCTGGAGGCACTCGGCGACAGCGAGCGCCGCACGCTGATCGGCGAGGCCGCGCTGATGGCGTCACTCGGCGCGAGCCGCACCGGCCGGATGAACGAGATCGTCGCGACCATCCAGTCCGAGCAGGACGAGATCATCCGGTCCGGGCTGCCCGGCGTGCTGGTGGTCCAGGGTGGTCCGGGCACCGGCAAGACCGTGGTCGCTCTGCACCGCGCGGCGTACCTGCTCTACACGCATCGCGAGCAGCTGTCGCGGAGCGGCGTACTGGTCGTCGGGCCCAACGCGACCTTCCTCCGCTACATCGACCAGGTGCTCCCCTCGCTCGGTGAGACCGATGTCGTGCTGGCGACGGTCGGCGAGCTCTACCCGGGCGTGGTCGCGACCGCGGCGGAGTCCCAGACTGCTGCCCGGGTCAAGGGTGCCGAGGCGATGGCCGACGTACTCGCGCAGGCGGTGCGTGACTTCCAGTTGGTGCCGACGGCTCCGATCGAGCTGAAGGTCGACCAGCACGAGCTGGTGCTGCGGCCGAGCGTCGTACGGAAGGCCCGGGATCGGGCGCGGGCCACGGACCGGCCGCACAACCGGGCTCGGCCGGTCTTCGTGCGCTCGATTCTCACCGCGTTGACCAACCAGATCGCCGATCGGCTCGGGCGGCAGTACCTCGGCACCGAGGACATCGAGGACATCCGCAAGGAGCTGACCGAGGACGACAAGGTTCAGGCGCTGCTACTCCGGCTCTGGCCCGAGCTCACTCCGCAGATCCTGGTGTCCGTGCTGCTGTCCTCGCCGGAGCGGCTCAAGGCAGCGGCCCCGCACCTGACCGAGGAGGAGCTGGCAGCGGTACGGCGGCCGGTCGACGCCGAGTGGACGCAGTCCGACGTCGCGCTCCTCGACGAGGCGGCCGAACTACTTGGCGACACCGACGGAACTGTTGCCGCACGCAACCGAAAGGAGGCGGACGGCGCAGCGTCCGAGGAGGCCCACTGGCAGTACGCGCGGGGCGTGATCGACATCGAGCTCACCGCCGACCGGATCACCATCGAGCCGTGGGAGATCGAGGAGTTCGCGCAGCTCGTCCACCACCGGACGCAGCTGATCGAGAACCCCGGCACAGTGGCCGAACGAGCCGCCTCGGACCGCACCTGGGTGTTCGGGCACGTCATCGTGGACGAGGCGCAGGAGCTGTCCGCGATGGACTGGCGGATGCTGATGCGCCGGTGCCCACGCCGCTCGATGACGCTGGTCGGTGATGTCGCCCAGACCGGTTCGGCGGCGGGGATCACGTCGTGGGCCGACGTACTGGACAAGTACGCGCCGCGGCGGTGGCGGAGTGCGGAGCTGACGGTGAACTACCGCACGCCCACCGAGATCATGGGCGTCGCCGCCAACGTGCTGGCCGCGATCGACCCGACCCTCAGCCCACCGGCCTCCGTCCGCGACACCGGCACCAAGCCGTGGCTCGACTCGGTGCCCGCGGATGCGTTCGTCGACGCTCTCATCAGCACGGTCAGGTTCGAGCGCCAGGCGATCGACGACGGGCGGCTCGCGGTCATCGTTCCGACCACACGGTACGGCGAGTTGGCCGCCGTACTCCCGGATGTTGCCCACGGCCACGATCCGTCGGTTCTCGACGCCGGCGCCGCCCTGCTCGACGTGGCGCAGTGCAAGGGGCTCGAGTTCGACGCCGTGCTGATCGCCGACCCGGCAGGCATCATCACCGAATCCGGCCGTGGTCTGTCCGACCTGTACGTCGCGATCACCCGGGCCACCAAACGCCTGACGATCCTCAGCCCAGGCCCGCTTCCAGAGGTGCTGCGTTGAGCAGCAGGACGTAGGTGACGGTGCCGATTCCCACGCTGAGGATGGTTCGGCGACCGAAGAGGAGATGGGTGGCTGCGGTCACCGCAACGGCGAGGATCGCGTAGGGGGTTGCACCGGGGGCTTCGGTGACGGTGGTGTGCAGGGCCGCGGCGGCGAGGATGGCGAGGATGCCCACCGGCATCCAGACCGCGAGCTCTTGCACAATGGCCGACGTACGGAGGGTGCGGAGGACAGCGAAGGGTACGGCGCGCAGGGCGAGCGTGATGGTGAAGACGATCGCGAGGACGGCGACGACGTACGACGTACTAGGCATGGGCGACCTTCAGGACATGGCGGGCCAGCAGGAGCAGAACGAAGAGGACGAGTGCGGTGAACATGGCGGCTCCCGGCGTGAGCAGCAGAGCGACCACCACGCTTCCCAAGGCGAGCAGCAGGGACGGGAGCTCGCGCCGGGAGCGGAACGCGTCGAGAGTGAGCACGGTGAAGAGAGCGCAGAGCGCGAACTCGAGGCCCTTGATCGGCGCGGGCAACGCGGCGCCGACTGCGACGCCGACCAGTCCGCCGCCGACCCAGTACGTCTGGCAGGCCAACTGCATCGCGATCAGCCGGGCGGACGATCGCTCGGACGGCGCGAGTGAGGCTTGGACGGCGTACGCCTCGTCGATCATCGCGTAGACGGCGTAAGCCTTGGCGAAGCGGTTCTTCACCAGGTCGAGCGGGAAGGAGAACGCGTAGAACACGTGCCGGAAGTTGACCACGAAGACCGTGAGCGCGACCGCGGCCAAGGGCGCGGTCGTCGCGATCATGCCGACCAGCAGGAGCTCGAGCGAGCCCGCGAACGCCGCGAGCGAGAGCGCCGGCGCGATCCACCACGGCAGACCGGCCTGGATGACGAGCAGGCCGAGCGCGACGCCCAGCGGGAAGATCCCGAGCCCGGCGGAGAACGAGTCACGGATCCCCGCGAGCTGACGAGGAACGAGCAGGGTTTGAGGCACCTCTCCATGGTCCCGAAAAGAGGTTGAAAGGTGGTTGCGAAGATTGCGCCGCTGATGCCGGATCGTGCAATCATCGAGCATGGATGCCATCGATCGCGCAATCATCGCGGAGTTGGCCCGTGATGGGCGGTTGAGCAACGTCGAGCTGGCCAACCGCGTCGGGCTCACCGCCGGCCCGTGCTTGCGCCGGGTGCAGCGGCTCGAGGCCGACGGGGTGATCCAGGGGTACCGGGCCGTGCTCGACCCGGCGGCGTTGGGGCGGTCGTTCGAGGTGCTGGTCAGCATCACCTTGGAGGCGAACGACGCCGAGGCCGTCGACCGGTTCGAGCAGACACTGGTCGCGCTGGACGAGGTCATCGAGCTACGGCGGCTGTTCGGCGCCCCGGACTACTTCGTCCGGGTCGCGGTCGCCGACCTGACGGCGTACGAGGCCTTCCTCAGCACCCACATCCTGCCGATCCCCCGCGTCCAGCGCGTCACCTCCGCCTTCACCATGAAGGTGATCACTGACAAATCATCACCGCTCGGCAGCGCGGAGTCACGGTCGGTGAGATCTTTGGTCAATTGAGTAAAGTCCGTAACGAAAAGGCTCCCGGAAAGCCCTGTCCTCACGTAATCTGCCGGACCATGCACAGAGGCGAGCCCGCCCGGCCCAACGTTGCAACATCGGTGATCCTGTTCCTGCTGGTCAGCGGTCTCTGCGGCGCACTCGTCGCCGGTCTGGCCCTCCCGTTCGCCGGACTGGCCGGAGTCACCACCGCGAAGGCGCACGACACCGTGCAGTACCTTCCGCAGGACCTGCAGACGGCGCCACTGGCCCAGAAGAGCCAGATCCTGGCCGCCGACGGCTCACTGATCGCCACGCTGTACCAGGAGAACCGCACGCCGGTCACGCTGAAGGCGATCAGCCCGGTGATGCAGCAGGCGATCATCGCGATCGAGGACGACCGCTTCTACCAGCACGGCGCGCTGGACGCGAAGGGCACGCTGCGCGCGCTACTGCGCAACCAGTCGAAGGGCTCGGTCCAGCAGGGCGGCTCCAGCATCACCCAGCAGTACGTGAAGCTCAGCCTGGTCGCCAAGGCGCGCACGACGGAGGAGATCCAGGCCGCCACCGCGGAGACCTACGAGCGCAAGGTCGCCGAGCTGCGCTACGCCATCGCGATCGAGAAGCAGTACTCCAAGGACGAGATCCTCAACCGCTACCTGAACCTGGCCTTCTTCGGCGACCGCTCGTACGGCGTCGAGGCGGCGGCCATGCACTACTTCGGGGTGCACGCGTCCAAGCTCAACCTGCCGCAGGCCGCGCTGCTGGCCGGCCTGGTGAAGAACCCGACCGGCTACAACCCGACCAACAACCCGAAGCGGGCCAAGGAGCGCCGCGACGTGGTGCTGCGCCGGATGCAGGAGCTGAACCTCATCTCGGGCAAGGAGGCCCGGGACGCGATCAAGACGCCGGTGCTCGACCCGGCCAAGGTCCGCAACGTGCCGAGCGGCTGCGCGAACTCGAAGTACCCGTTCTACTGCGACTACATCGTGGCGGCGTTGAAGGACAACCCGGCGTTCGGCAAGACCACGGAGGACCGGGAGAACTACATCGAGACCTCCGGCCTGATCGTGCGTACGTCGCTGGACCCGAAGATCCAGAAGGCGGCCCAGGCCTCGGTCGACAAGCACTCCAAGCCGACCGACACCGCGGTCGCCGCGATCACCATCGTCGAGCCCGGCACCGGTCTGGTGAAGGCGATGGCGCAGAGCCGGACGTACGGCAGCAAGAAGGGCCAGACGTCGTACAACTACAACGTCGAGAAGTCCTACCCGGGTGGCTTCGGCGGCTTCCAGAACGGCTCGACGATGAAGGCGTTCACGATCGCGGCCGCGATCGGCGCGGGCGTCCCGATGACGTACCGGATCGCCTCGCCGCAGACGATCGACCTGAGCAACAAGAAGTTCAGCACCTGTGGTGGCGGTACGACGGAAGACCCCGACTACAAGCCGAAGAACTCGACCAAGACGGTCGCCGACCCGTCGATGATCGACGCGGCCCGGGCCTCGACCAACACCTACTTCCTGCAGTTGTCCCAGCAGATCGGCCTCTGCCCGATCGCGACCGTCGCGGGCAAGCTCGGCATGTACGACGCCCAGACGATGGAGCCGCTGAAGCAGGTCGTCTCGTACACGCTGGGGCCCGGCCTGGTCACCCCGCTGATGCTGTCGAATGCGTACGCGACCTTCGCGGCCCGGGGAATCTACTGCACGCCGCAGGTGGTCACCGCGGTCACCAGCAGCCGGGGCAAGGGTGTCCCGACCCCGGGACCGAACTGCAAGCGGGCCTTGTCGCCGACCGTCGCCGACGGCGTGAACTACGTCCTGCAGAAGGTGATGGAGCCGGGCGGCACCGGCGCCAAGCTGAAGTTCGGCAAGAGCGACCTGGCCGGCAAGACCGGTACGACCGACGACAACCTGGCGGTCTGGTTCGCCGGCTACACGAACCGGCTGGCCGCCGCGTCCGTGGTGGCCGACGCGGATCCGAAGTACACCAACCTGATCGGCCACACGCTCAACGGCAAGAAGATGCGCGACGCCTCCGGTTCGGGCACCGCGGGACCGATCTGGGAGTCCGCCATGCAGGCGGCGCTGCAGGGTCTGCCGTCGAGCAAGTTCGTGCAGCCGGACGACAAGACGATCCGCGGCAACGTGAAGGACCTGCCGTACCTGAAGGGGATGCCGCCCGCCGAGGCGATCGCCAGGCTGATGCAGCTCGGCTTCCAGGCGCAGGTCGCGCCGGAGCCGGTGGACTCGGACGCGCAGGCGGGGATGGTCGCGTACACCACGCCGCGGCAGGAGGACGGCGCTCCGGCCGGTGCGATGGTGACGCTGCACCTGTCCAACGGCAGCAAGGCACAACCGCCGACTCCGCCGCCCACGCCGCCGATGACGCCACCGACGATCAACCTGCCACCGGGCTTCCCGACCTGCCCGCCGTGGGACCCGAAGTACCCCAACTGCCGACGCGGTCGCTGACCGGTCTGTGGATATCTTCTGCGGGCCGGTGGGGTGAGTCACTAGGCTGTGCCCGTTCGAGCCAGAGCTGAAAGGAAATCCAGTGACCGTCGATGAGCTGCAGCGCGCCCGCCGGGAGTACGACGACCTTGTCGCGCGGGGGCTGAAGCTCGACCTGACGCGGGGCAAGCCGTCACCACGACAACTCGATCTCGCGAACGGGATGCTCGACCAGCACGTCGAGCCGGTGTCGGCCGCCGGGGTGGACCTGCGCAACTACGGCGGTCTCGAGGGCCTGCCTGAGTTGCGGGCGATCTTCGCCGGTGCGTTGCAGGTGCCGGCCGACCAGCTGCTTGCGGCCGGCAACTCCAGCCTGGAGCTGATGCACGACGCGGTGGTGTTCTCGCTGCTGGGCGTCGTACCAGGTGCGCAGCGGCGGTGGGTCGACGAGCCGGAGATCACCTTCCTGTGTCCGGTGCCCGGGTACGACCGGCACTTCTCGGTGTGCGAGCGGTTCGGTATCACAATGGTCCTGGTGCCGATGACGCCGGACGGGCCGGACATGGACGTCGTCGAGCGGCTGGTCGCGGCGGATCCGAAGGTGAAGGGCATCTGGTGCGTGCCCAAGTACAGCAACCCCGACGGCACGGTCTACTCGGACGACACAGTGCGGCGGCTGGCGGCGATGGAGACCGCCGCCCCGGACTTCCGGATCTTCTGGGACAACGCGTACGCCGTCCATCACCTGACCGACACCGAGACCGAGATCGCCGACGTGCTGGCGTTGTGCGCTGAGCACGGGCATCCGGACCGGGCGTTCGTGTTCGGGTCCAGCTCGAAGATCACCTTCGCCGGGTCCGGGGTGGCGTTCTTCGGGTCCTCTCCCGCGAACGTCGCCTGGTGGCAGAGCCACACCTCGAAGCGCAGCATCGGCCCGGACAAGATCAACCAGCTCCGGCACGTCCAGTTCCTCCGCGACGCCGACGGGCTGCGGGCGCACATGCGCAACCTGGCGGAGCTGATCCGCCCCAAGTTCGAGGCCGTCGACAAGATCCTCACCGCCGAGCTCGGCGGCACCGATCTGGCCTCCTGGACCAGCCCGGCCGGCGGCTACTTCATCACCCTCCAGGTCCCGAAGGGCTGCGCCCGTGCAGTCGTCGCGAAGGCAAAGGCCGCCGGCATCGCCCTGACGCCGGCCGGCGCCAGCCACCCGTACGGCGACGACCCGGACGACCGCACCATCCGGATCGCCCCCACCTACCCCGAGCTCCCCGAGGTCGAGGCAGCCATCTCCGGCCTGGCCACCTGCATCCGTCTCGTCGGTGCGGAGCAGCAGGCAGCAGGCTAGTTGGTGCCCGTCACGTCGAGGAGGAAGCGTTGGGCGGGCGTCAGGCGGTTGTGCGTCTCCACGCGGAGGTAGGCCTGCTGGTCCAGCTGCTGCGGGAGGTGGCGTAAGGCGAAGTACGAGTGCATTGCCCGGCGTGGGCGATCGGTGCGGTTCTTGGTGCCGCCGTGCCAGAGGTGGCTGTTGAAGACGACGACCGTGCCGGCTGTGCCGGTCAGCAGAACCTGGTCGGGGTGCTCGTCGCCGGGGTTGGCCATCTCGTCGCCGGGCATGGTTCCGCGCCGGTGTGAGCCGGGCACGACACGGGTCGCGCCGTTCTCCGGGGTGAAGTCGTCGAGCAGCCAGATCGAGTTGCACACCTCGTACTCGCCGGGCTCGACCGGGTGGCCGAAGTCGGCGTGCAGCCCCTGGTGCCCCTGCCCCGGCAGGGCCGCGCGCGGTCCGGGCTGCGAGCCGCCTTTGCGCGGTTGCGCGGCGCGAGCCCACGCGCGGCGCTGCAACACGTACGGCTCCGGCACGCACTCGGCCACATCCGCAACTCCACACTGACGCTGCAGGCGATCGCGGAGCTGACCGGCTACGACTCGGTCAGCCATCTCAGCCGCCAGGTCAAGGCCGCGACCGGCTCGGCGCCGGGCGCGCTGCGCGCGCCGGACTGAAGTCAGGGGATGTCGAAGAGCAGGCAGGTCGATGTGGCGTGCGCCAACAGCGTTCCACGTTCGTCGAACAGCCGAGACTCGGCAGCAGCGGTACGGCGCCCGCGGCTGATCATCGCGCCTTCGCACCGGAGCAGGCCGGAGCCGACCGTGACCGGCTTGATGAAGCGGGTCATCAGGTCGAGCGAGGTGTACCCCACGCCGGCCGGCAGCGTCGAGTGGACCGTGCAGCCGGCGGCCGTGTCGAGCAGCGTCGCGATGATGCCGCCGTGCACCGTGCCGAGCGGGTTGTAGTGGAACTCGGCGGCCGGCATCAGCACCGCGACCCGGCCCTCCTCGACCTCGAACCCGGTCCCGCCGACCAGCTGCAGGATCGGCGGCGGCGGGACCTTGCCGTCCCGCATCGCCTGCAGCATCTCCAGGCCGGAGATCGCACCGAGCGACGCCGCCGTCAGCGCCGGGTCGGACCAGGTGAAGGTACGGCTGCGGGTCGCCTGCTGGGTCTCTGTCATGGACCGAGCCTCACACCACCCAGCTGGGTCTGTCAACGAGACCTAGCCCTCGTCGACCACGGCATCCTGCGCCGGGTGTCACACCGTTGAGTCACCGCGCGACGCCGTACCGCGACCAGGACCGGGGGCCAAGCGGCGGTCAAGCGCTTGAAAACAATGACATTCGGGCCTAGGCCAGACTTCCCGCGCGATTGTCTGTAGGCTGCCTGCTGCGATGAACAACCTGGGGGAGCAGGAGGTTGTGTGAGGCAGTTCAACGCGCCACCGGGCTGGCCCGGCCCGCCGAACGCTAGGTGGCGACCGCCCAAACGCTGGGGACCCGCACCGACGTGGCCCGACCCGCCGGCCGGCTGGAGATTCTGGGTCGACGAAGAGGGTCGTCCGGTGCGTGGCCCGATCGGCCGGTACGGCGGTCCGAGCATCATCAAACTCGGATCGGCGACAGTCGTCGTCCTCGCGCTGATCGGACTGGTGCTGTTCAACCCGTTCACCAGTGGCGACGACTCGACACAGACTTCCGCTCCGCCACCGGCCGAGACGGTTCCGGCGCCGGAGGGGTCGCCGACCGCTCCCGAGACCGGGGCTGCTCGGACAGCCGCGCCGACCACACCGCCCACGCCCACAGCGTCGGAGACGTCGTCGCCCACCTCGCCACCGAGTTCCACGCCGACGTCGCCCGAGTCGTCGGAGTCTTCGTCAACGCCGGTCCCGGGCAGCCCGTCGACCAGTGCGCCCACGACTGCGCCGACCGGCACCAAACCGGTCGTGTTCAGCACCTGCGCCGAGGCCCGCGCCGCCGGCAAGGCGCCGCTGTACCGCGGCGGGCCGGGCTACTCCGAGGCGCTCGACAAGAACGGTGACGGGATCGCCTGCGAGCGCGGCAACTCCTGACCGCCGGCTCGTAGTCCCTCGTCCCACAGCTCCTGGGTCTGGACGATCCAGAAGGTCGCGAACAGGGTGATCAGCGCGCCCTCGATCCACAGCACCGCATGCTCCCAGCCGAACAGCCACTTCCAGGCCAGCATCGCCAGCGGTACGACGACCATCGCGATCGCCAGCGCGGTGTACCGGTTCGCCGCCGGCGCCTTCGCGTGCGCCGGGTGCTCCTTGCGCCGGAACTGCTCGGCGTTGAGCAGCACGACCAGGATGATGCAGAGGAACATCACCACGGCTGCCGCGTAGTGAGCGTTGTCGATGAAGCCGTCGCGATCGGCGAAGAACCAGGCGACGCCACCGCCGAACAGCGCGAGCGCGACGGCGAAGCCGACCAGGTACATGGGATTGCGGTCCGCGCGGGACCACCGCGCCCGCAGTACGAACACCGCGGTGACCACCAGGCACGGCACCCCGACGACGAACAGCGCGCCCATGTTGTTGGCGATGTTCGCGTCCGTGTCGCCGAGCACCATCGGCACCGACCGGCACGAACCCGGACCAGGTGTCGGCACCAGCGCGACGACGGGCGCGAGGATCCCGGCGACGTTGAGCAGGATGTCCTCGCGCTCGGTGTTGCCCTTCAGCACCACCATGCAGACGCCGATGGCGATCAGCGCACCGACGAAGATCGCCTGCACCGGTGTGTAGTAGTAGGCGCTGATCGACGTCTGCAGACAGCGCGGATCCGTCTTCGACCACTCGATCACCAGCGCCGCGCCGAGCAGCACCACCATCGCCACCATCGCCATCCGCAGGTAGCGATACGTCTTGATCGAGTAACCAGCGGGCTCAGCCATGACACCCCCTAGAAGAGCAACTCCCCTTTGTTACTCGCAGTATGCGCTGTGGTGGGCCGCACGGCAGCGCGTACGGCCCACCGCGTGTCGGGGTCAGCCGGCCTGGGCCGTGTTGTAGACGTTCTGGGCGTCGGTGCCGAAGTACGGGCCGAACATCCAGGTCGGGATGAAGTTGATCTTGTAGCTGTTCACCGAGTTCACGACGCCGGCGCCGGTCGACTCGCTGAACTGCAGGAACCAGCCGCCGCCACTCGAGCCGCCGGTCATGTCGCACGTCATCCCGATGCCGTCGGAGATGAGCGCGCTGAACGTCGTGCCACTGCAGTAGATCAGCTTCGAACCGTCGTACGGCGCCGCCGCCGGGTACCCGAAGGCGTACATGTTCTGGCCGCGCGCCTGGTTGAACGCGATGCCTTGCCCGCCGACCACGTCGGTCAGGTTCTGGCCGTTGAGCTGGTTCACCGCGGCGGCGCCGACGTCGTAGTTGATGTCCTCGCCGGCCACCCACTGCGGCGTCGCGTAGGTCTTCTTCGCGGTCCACGTCCCGTACGGCGTGCTGCCGTTGTTGTACGCCGGGACGAACGCCCAGTTGGTGTGGAACGCGCCGTCCAGCTTCACGCAGTGGCCGGCGGTGATCACGGTGCTCTTGTTCGTCGACGTCACCGCGGTCCCACTGCAGGACGCCGTACGGCCCTGGTAGGTGAAGAACACGCGGCCCTCGGTGCTGACGATCTTGCCGCCGCCGGTCCACTGACCGCCGCCGTTCGGGAACGCGGTCGGCGCGATCGTGGTCGGCTTGCCGGCCGCCGGCGCGGCGGCCAACCGCTGCTTCGGTTTCAGAAGCTGTTCGAGCGGTACGGCGGACCGCATCCGCTCGGGGGTCCAGAAGTCGCTGACCTTGGCCTGCTCGGCCCTGGTCGTGGCGGCCTCGTGGACGGTTGCGGGGTTGCCGGCCGACGCCGTACCGGCGAGCGGTACGACGAGCCCGACCGCACAGGTGGTTGCGAGCAGGACGGAACGAAGGGGGCGGAATCGCATCATCTGCTGCCACTCTTTCCCGGCCGGCGGATCACACCGGCCGTCCTCACGGACAGATCTGGCCGGACCGGTTTCACACAGTCACCAGCCCGTTACATCAGGTGCGTCACCCTATGCGCAAAACGCCCGTTTCAAAACCCTTCACAGCCTGATCGACTTCTTGTTCATGAACTCCTCGATGCCGGCCGGGCCGAGCTCGCGGCCGATGCCGGAGCGCTTGATGCCGCCGAACGGGAGGTCCGCCTGGGAGCCGCCGGCCCGGTTGAGGTAGACCATGCCGGCGTCGATCCGCTCGGCGACGCGGCGCAGGCGCTCGGGGTCGGTCCCCCAGACGCTGGCGCCGAGCCCGAACGGGGTGTCGTTGGCCAGCCGGACCGCGTCATCCTCGTCCGCGGCCCGTAACGCGATCACCACCGGCCCGAAGATCTCCTCGTAGTACGCGTCCATCGCGGGCGTGACGTCGGTGAGCACGGTTGCTTCGAGAAAAGCACCAGGCTCGATCCGGTGCCCGCCTGCCCGCAGGGTCGCACCCTGCTCGACCGCCTTCGCGACCTGACCCGCGACCTCGTCCGCCGCCGCGACCGACGCCAGGGGCGGCAGCTTGGTCTCCGGGTCGCCCGGATCGCCGGGCTGGTAGTACTCGGCGACCCGCTTGGTCAGCCGGTCGACGTACTCGTCGTAGATGTCGGCGAGCACGATCATCCGCTTCGGCGCGTTGCATGACTGACCGCAGTTCCGCATCCGCGCGGTCGCGGTGGCGTTGACCGTCTCGTCCATGTCGTCGGTGTCGAGCACGATGAGCGGGTCGGAGCCGCCGAGCTCGAGCACGGTCTTCTTCAGGTGCCGCCCGGCCTCGGCGGCGACCGAGATGCCGGCCTGTTCGCTCCCGGTCAGCGAGACTCCCTGGATCCGCGGGTCGGCCAGGATCGCCGGGATCTGCCGGCTCGACGCGAAGGTGTTGACGTACACGTCGTCCGGTACGCCGGCCGTCCGCAGGATCTCCTCGATCGCGCGGGCCGAGCGCGGGCAGATCGACGCGTGCTTGAGCAGGATCGTGTTGCCGAGCACGAGGTTCGGCGCGACGAAGCGGGCCACCTGGTAGCACGGGAAGTTCCACGGCATGATGCCGAGCAGCGGCCCGATCGGCCCTTTCGTGATGACGGCCTTGCCGCCCTTGATGTCCAGCGGCTCGTCGGCCAGCAACGCCGGCCCGTGCTCGGCGTAGTACCGGAAGATGTCGACCACGATCGCGACCTCGCCGCGGCCCTCGTTGATCCGCTTCCCCATCTCCAGCGTCATGATCGCGGCCAGCTCATCGGCCCGCTCCTCGAACAGCTCCGCCGCCCGCGCCACGATCGCCGCCCGCTCCCCCACCGACCGCGCCCGCCACCCCGCATATCCCCCCGCCACCCGCCCGACCGCAGCCCGCACCTCGTCCTCGGTCGAGTTCGCCACTTCCTCCACCACCACACCCGTCGCCGGGTTCGTCACCACATACATGGTTCCTCCATCCACACCGCCACAAGCGCCCAGGTTAGCCAGATTCGCACATACTGTATACAGTCTTCCCACATTCAGGACTCCTGCGACAACAAGCGCTTCCGGTTACGCTGGAATGACAGTGAGTGACGGGAGGGGCTGTGGTTCCTGCTGGTGACTTCCGAACGCTCGTCGCGCTGCGCGCCAAGAAGGGCGAGCTCGCCGCGCTTGACCAACTCCCCCGGGACCGGGCTGTTCAGCCTTTGCTCTCCCTCGACCATGAGCCTGACTCGTCCGTGGACAACCTGCTTGATCGCGTTGAGGAGGCGGTTCGAGGAGTCTGGGAACTCGGTCGTCTGGTGATGCTCGACGCGACGAACATGGCGGCAGCGCCAGGCTGGGGTACAGCGGCCGCGCTCGAACGGCTCGCGGACAGGCTGGCCGCTCCCTTCGAGCTCTACCAACCGGAGATCGTGCCCTTCGTTCCCGTCGCCGACAGCAAGGCATCTGGTGAGCTGCTGACCCGGATCAGCCGCTTGTCAGAGCGACTCGGGCAAGGCTGCGCGCTCCGGATCCGAGCCCGCGAGGCCTCGCCCGAGGCACTGGCACTGCTCATCGACCGGCTCACGATCCATCCGTCGGGCTTGGACCTGATCCTGGATGCCGGGTACGTCGCGGGTCTCGATCAGCGTCTGGTGGACGCCGTGCTCGAGGCGATGGTCGGCGCCGCGCGGCACGGACGATTCCGGTCGATCACCGTTTTGAGCGGGTCGGTGCCGAAGACGCTCGGACTGCCTCACGACTGGGAACAGCCTCGATTCGAGGAGACTCTCTGGCAGACGGTGCGAGCCGGCGGCGCCGACCGGGCCCGGTTCGGTGACTACGGCGTCGTACATCCGGTGTGGGCTCCGGGTGTCTGCCGCAGCAAGCACATCAGCTTGAAGTACACCTGCAGTGACCACTGGCTCTATCTCCGGGAGAAGATTCTCGAACCCGATGCCGAGAACTCGCGGGCTCGAACGGTGCGACTGGTCTCTACTCGGCTGGTGGAGTCCGGGAGCTTTTCCGGCCCGGACTACTCGTGGGGTGATCACGAGCTCGCGGAGGCCGCCGGCGGTCTCGGACGAGGCCTCGGCGCGACGAGCAAGCCGGTCGCCTTCGCCACCTCGCATCATCTCGCCTATCTCGGTGACTTCCAGGCCGCGTGATTCCGCCGATATGACGGGGAAATCCTTCGGCATGATCGGTTGTGGAGTGAGCGGTTGGCGAGGGATGCTGAAGGGCCGTTGTCCGCCTAGTCGATCGGATGCCCGCCCGTGTCTGAGCAACGGAAGTTTCGTGTTGTCTTGAAGTTGGTCGCTGTACTCGCCGCGGTTTCGGTGCCTTCGATGGCGCTGGCGTCGCCGAGTGCGACCGCTCCCCCGGATCCGGCCGATGCGTGGCAGTTTCCGCATTGGCCGCAGAAGCAGCCTTGGCAGGAGTCGGGGTCGCCGCAGCGAGTTGCGGCGACGACCGCGCAGGGGTTGCCGGGGGCCATTGATCCGCAGAACTGGGTCAACCCGGACCAGATGACCTGGGGTGACTACCGCAAGCCGCCGGGGACCAACTGGTCCGACCCGAACGCGAAGGGGTCGACCAGGACGTTCAAGGGTGCGTTGGTGCTGGTGGACTACCCGAACCAGGACTTCGTCGTCACCAAGCCGAAGGGGTCGACGCCGTTCGGGAACCCGAGTGCCGAGGCGAACGGCGTACCGCGTGACCAGGTCGCGCAGTTCTACAAGAACTTCCTCAACACCCCGGGCACGCTGAACCGCGGGCACACCATCCACGAGTATTGGATGGAGGACTCCGGCGGCCGGTACGGCGTCGACCTGACCGCGTTCGGCCCGTACCGGATGCCCGGCAAGTCGCACGAGTACGCGATGGAGTTCCAGGGCGGCACCGCCTGCCCGGCTGGTGACAACTGCACCAAGAACATCCGCACCGACGCCCGCGCCGCCTGGGTCGCCGACCAGGGGCCGGAGGTGCCGGCCGGGTTCGACTTCGTCTTCTTCCTGAGCGCCGGGCAGGACGAGTCGTCCACCTGGCAGGAGTTCGGGATGATGAAGTTCCCGACCAAGGAGGACGTCACCGACGAGTTCGGCCCGCCGGACCCGGCGCTGCCGAACTGGTCCGACACCCGGTACGTCGACTGGACCTCGTGGGCCGCGGGCGCGTCGATCTGGCCGAACGCGGGCGGCGGTTCGTCGACCCAGGCCGAGAGCTCCGGCATGGGCGTCTACGCCCACGAGCTCAGCCACATCCTGGGCATCGGCGACAACTACAACAACCCGTACGGCGTACCGCCACGGCGCGCGTACACCGGCATCTGGGAGATGCTCAGCCGCGGCAGCTTCAACGGCCCGGGTGGACCGCACAGCCGCTGGCTGATCCCGGCGACCGGTGGCGGCTCGATGGGCGCGCAGCACATGCTGCGGAACAAGATCAAGCTGCAGATGGTCGACGAGAAGAACGTCCTGCGGCTGTCCCGCGAGGCGCTCGCGACGTCCGGTGTCGTGATCGCCGACGTCACCGCACGCACGGTCCAGCCCGGTCCGAAGGGCCTGGCCGGCGTGAACATCCAGCTCGGCGGCGCGGGCGATCTCGCACCACCCTGTGACGTCACCACGGACCCGATGTGCGATGGCCGCGGGTACCAGAACTACACCGTCGAGGTCGTCGACCGGATGGGCACGGACTCGTTCACGCCCGATGCCGGCGTGCTGCTGGCGAAGACGAAGAACGAGGACCGGGCGCCGTTCGAGTGGGTCATCGACGCGAACCCGCAGGACATCGGCATGACCGACTACGTGCTGCCCGACGGCACCAAGGTTCCGATCACGATCGGCGACTACCGCCAGCTGTCCGACGCGCTCTTCCACGCCGGCACCAACTCGGGCAGCGAGTACGAGTACACCGACTCGGCCAACCGCCTGCACTTCTACATCACCAACGTGAAGCGGGATCGCCAAGGCGTGCTGTCCTACACGGTCGCCATTCGGTCGCTCGACGGCGCCGGACCGCAGAAGCGCGGCGTCCGGGTGCTGCCGACCGCGGCGAAGCCGCAGCAGAACGGTGTGCAGACGTGCAGCTTCCAGCTGACCAACACGGGTACGGCGGGGGGCGGATCACAGCACCCCGAGGACGTCACGCCGTACCTGAAGGGTGACGTCTACCGCGTGAGCGCCACGATCGACGGCGCGGGCTGGTCGATGTCGCTGCCCAACGCCCTCGCGACCGCGAACGCCGGTCAGGACACGACCGTCCCGGTCTACACGAAGTCCGGCAGCGCGCCGCTGGCCAAGATCACCCTGACCGCAACCTCAGAAAGCGACCCCACCAAGCGATCCACCGCCACCTGCCTCGCCGTCAAGCGCTGACGCGAGCTCATCCACCGTCCACGCACGACTGACGCCGGTCGCGGAGTAGAGATACTCCGCGACCCGGCGCACGCCCCACCCGTGCGCCTCAGTAAGACCAGCCGCGATCCAACGCAGGTACGGAAGGGTCGGCGCATTCGGCTCGAGATCAGCGACGGTGCCATGCGTGACAGTGAACAGGGGCACCCCGTCCTCTTCGCCCAACCGAGCCACAGTCTCGTACCGCCCCGGCCCCATCGCGTGAACGGCATCGACGTCCGGAAGTACGGCGGCCAGGTCGCGGGCGAACTCGCCTCCCGGATCACGGCGCATCTCCTGGGCGGCGACATCGCCCAATTGGCCGGGCGTCACCAGATAGGCGCGCGCGGCAACCAACCCCGGCGCGGCCGGGTTGTAGAACGCCGACCCGCCACCCCACACCTTGGACTCCCCCGCGAACACCAGCCCGCCCGGCACCTCGACCGCCGCGATCCGCGCCGGGTCGCGAGGGTCACGGCAGCCCGGGTAGACCCGTGCGCCCCCGGCCGGGCGGCCGCCGGCGAGGTAGCAGCGGAACCTGTCGAGGGCGAGGTTGGACCCGTAGGTGACGTACCAGACGAGGTCCATGCCGCCCACCATACCGCTCAGAATAGTTTGAAAGGCTGCTGTTACAAACAGCAGAGTTCATCTTCCGTCGGTTAATCGTTCAGGTTAGGGTGCGTCCGACGCAGTGCTGGTGTTCCAGACTCCATCCGCCCCACCGCCCGAGGAGACCACGCATGCCAGACATCAATCGTCGCAGGTTCCTGCAGCTCGCCGGTGCCACCGCCGCGTTCAGCGCGATGGCGAACAGCATCGAGCAGGCCGCCGCGATCCCGGCCAATCGCCGGTACGGCAGCATCGAGGACGTCGAGCACATCGTCGTACTGATGCAGGAGAACCGTTCGTTCGACCACTACTTCGGCACGCTGAAGGGCGTTCGCGGGTTCGGCGACCCGCGGCCGGTGACGCTGCCGAGCGGCAAGCCGATCTGGCACCAGACCAGCAGTTCCGGCCAGGAGACGCTGCCGTTCCACCCGGAGGCCGACGACCTCGGACTGCAGTTCCTGCAGGGCCTTCCGCACAGCTGGCCGGACGGGCAGCAGGCGATCAACAAGGGCAAGTGCAACCAGTGGATCGCGGCCAAGTCCGCGGTGACGATGGCCTACCTGACCCGCGAGGACATCCCGTTCCACTTCGCGCTGGCGGACAAGTTCACCATCTGCGACGCGTACCACTGCTCGTTCATCGGCGCTACCGACCCGAACCGCTACTACCTGTGGACCGGGTACACGGGCAACGACGGTACCGGCGGCGGCCCGGTGATGGGCAACGACGAGCTCGGCTACGGCTGGACGACGTACCCGGAACGGCTCGAGCAGGCCGGAGTGTCGTGGAAGATCTACCAGGACATCGGCGACGGCCTGGACGCGGCCGGCTCGTGGGGCTGGATCAGCGACGCGTACCGCGGCAACTACGGCGACAACTCGCTGCTGTACTTCAACACCTACCGCAACGCGGAGCCGGGTGACGCCCTCTACGAGAAGGCCCGCACCGGCACCAACGCCAAGGCCGGCGAGAACCTGTTCGCGCAACTGGCCGCGGACGTGAAGGCGAACCGGCTGCCGCAGATCTCGTGGATCGCCGCGCCGGAAGCCTTCAGCGAGCACTCGAACTGGCCGACCAACTACGGTGCCTGGTACATCTCGCAGGTCCTCGACGCGCTGACCACGAACCCGGAGGTCTGGAGCAAGACCGCGCTGTTCATCACGTACGACGAGAACGACGGCTTCTTCGACCACGTCGTACCGCCGTTCCCGCCGTCCTCGGCAGCGCAGGGACTGTCGACCGTCGACACCACGCTGGACTACTACCCAGGGAGCAGCAAGCTCGTCGCCGGGCCTTACGGACTCGGGCCGCGGGTGCCGATGTTCGTGGTGTCGCCTTGGAGCACCGGTGGTTACAGCTGCTCGGAGGTGTTCGACCACACCTCGATCATCCGGTTCATGGAGAACCGGTTCGGTGTGCACGAGCCGAACATCTCGCCGTGGCGACGGGCGATCTGCGGTGACCTCACGTCGGCGTTCGACTTCGGCACCAAGACCACGCAACCCGCCGACCTGCCCGACACGTCAGCGTACGAGCCGCCGGACAACGACCGGCACCCGGACTACAGGCCGACTCCGCCCGCGGTCGGGAGCATCCCGGTGCAGGAGCGCGGCCGCCGCCGTACCAGGCCGTTGCCCTACGCATCGGTCGTCGACGGATCGGTTGCCGGTGGCAAGTACACGCTGACGTTCGAGTCCGGGCCGAAGGCCGGGGCGCAGTTCCTGATCACGTCGGCGAACCGCACCGACGGCCCGTGGACGTACACGACCGAGGCCGGCAAGAGCATCGCGGACAGCTGGAACACCGTCTACTCCAACGGCGTCTACGACCTGACCGTGCACGGCCCGAACGGCTTCCTGCGCACGTTCAAGGGCAAGCCCGCGACCGGCCTCGAGGTCACCGCCCGCGAGAACGCTCGCACCGGCGACCTCGACCTCATCTTCACCGCCGACGTCGCCCGCCGCGTCACCATCGCCAACGCGTACGGCGGCGCCCCGAAGCGGCTCGACCTCCGCCCGGGCACCCGCACCTACTCCGTCGCCACGACCAACCGCTGGTACGACGTCTCGATCACCACGACCACCGACCCCACCTACCTCCGCCGCCACGCCGGCCATGTGGAAACCGGCACCCCCGGCCTCAGCGACCCCGCCATCCACACCACCTGACGTCAGGCGAACACGGTCACTCCGGCGAGGCCGAGGTAGATCCCACCCGTGGCCTGCCGAAGCCTCCGCCGGCCGGCGGTGGACTCCCGTACCCGGTGCGCGAGTCCACCGGCCGCGATCGCGCTCTCCCGTCGCGGTGGGCGAATGTCGGACGTGACCACCGTCTTCTGCGACGCCACCGTCGCGCGACTCCGCCAGCAGGTCGGCGCCCGCGTCGCGGATCGGCTGATGGCGGCCGGCCGGCAGCTCACGCAGGACGAGCTCATGGCCGAAGCGCTCGCTCCGCCGACACCGACCGACAAGCCGCTCACCGGGCGGGAGCTGGAGGTGGCCGAGCTGGCCGGACAGGGCCTGAGCAACGAACAAATCGCGTCGGATCTGGTGATTTCCCGCCGTACGGTCGAGACGCATCTGGAGCACGTCCGGCAGAAGCTGGACCTGGCCAGCCGGTACGAGATCGTCGCCTGGGCGCTGTCACGATCCGGGTGATCACGGATGTTTCGGTCGTCCGGACCACCCACGCTCGGGGCATGGACTACATCTTCGACACCGGCAGCGAACTCGGCACCCATCACCTCGACCACCTCGGCAAGCTCCTGAACCGGCCGACGGCCTGGGTCCTGGAGCGGGTCGGGCTCCGGCTGGACATGCGCTGTCTCGAGCTCGGCGCGGGCAACGGCTCGATCGCCAACTGGCTGGCCGGGCGGACTCACGAGGTCGTTGCCGTCGACATCGACACGAGCCAGCTGAACGACGTCGCACCCGGCGTGCAGGTGATCCGCCACGACCTGCGCGACGGGCTGCCGGTGCAGGGACCGTTCGACCTCATCCACGCTCGGCTGCTGCTCGTCCACCTGCCGGAACGCGAGCAGCTCCTCGGCCGGTTGGTCGACGCGCTCGCGGCGGGTGGCTGGCTGGTGCTCGGCGATCTGACCGACCGTCCGCTCCAGACCCTCGCCGTACCGGAGCCGGCTGACCAGGACTTGTGGGACAAGATGCTGCACCTGTCCCACAACGTGGTGAGCCCGGCGCGCGGCCTCAGCTGGACCTGGGCCCGGGAGACCGCCGGCCGGATGACCGCCGCCGGACTCGTCGACGTCGACGTGATGGAGTATTCCCAGAGCCGGCGGCAGCGACGGTTGCCTGCTGCACCGAAACCTCAATGAGCAGGCCGAACCGCTGCTCCGCGCCGCCGGCGCCACCGACGACGAGCTGACCCGCTACCGCGAACTGATGACGAACCCGGCCTTCCGCGCCTGGTTCTACCAGTTCCTGATCACCAGCGGCCGTCGGCCCTAGATCACCAGGGTCTCTAGATCACAAGGGTCCCTAGATCACCGGGGTTTCGGGGCACTGGTGGCGTCGGCCTCGGCCTTCTCCTCCTCGTCGAGCTCGTCGACGTTGATCCGGCTGGTCCAGCGCTGGTCCGGGTCGGGTTGCGGGATGGAGTCGAGGAGGAGCTTGGTGTAGGGGTGGGACGGCTCGTGCATGACCGTGGTGACCGGGCCGCGTTCGACGATCTTGCCCTTGGTGATCACCATCACCTCGCCGCCGAGGTAGTACACGGTGGACAGGTCGTGGGTGATGAACAGCGTCGTCATCCCGTGCTCGCGCTGGAAGTCGAGCAGGATGTCCAGGAAGTGCTTGCGCACCTGGGCGTCCAGCATCGACACCGGCTCGTCGGCGATGATGAACGACGGCCGCAGCATGTGCACCCGGGCCAACATGATGCGTTGGCGCTGGCCGCCGGACAGCTGGTGCGGGTAGCGGCCGAGCACGTTCTCCGGTTCGAGCCGGACCGCGCGCAGCGACTCCTCGATCAGCGCGAGCCCCTTCGACCGGCTGGTCGTCAGCCCGAACTTCTTCACCGCTTTCCACAGCGCCCGATCGACGCGGTAGAACGGGTTGAAGATCGCGTACGGGTCCTGGAACACCGGCTGGACGTCGCGCCGGTACTCGTCGTACTCGGCGCGACTCAGCTTGAAGATGTCCTTGCCGCCGTACAGCACGGAACCGGCGGTCGGCTTCTGCAGGCCGAGCACGTTGCGGGCGATCGTGCTCTTCCCGCTGCCGCTCTGCCCGACCAGGCTGACCACCTGCGGCGGTTCGGCCGCGAGCGTGAAGCTCACGTCGTCCACCGCCGTCAGGTAGCCGCCCGCGATCCCACGCGCGTGGAACCGTTGCTGCACGCCACGAAGTTCGAGTTCAGACTTCAAGATGCCCTCCGTCCGACCTGCGGGATCGACTCGATCAGCTGCCGGGTGTAGGGATCCCTGGGGTCCTTGAACACCTGCCGTACGTCGCCGACCTCGACGATTTGGCCTTCGTACATCACGGCGACCCGGTCGGCCAGTTGCGCGTGCACACCCATGTCGTGCGAGATCACCACCAGCGTCACGCCGAAGTCGGTGCGCAGATCGGCCAGCGACTGCAGGATCACCCGCTGGATGGTCACGTCGAGCGCGGTGGTCGGCTCGTCCGCGATCACCAGGTCCGGTTCGAGCGCGACCGCGATCGCCATCAGCACCCGCTGCTTCATGCCTCCGGACAACTCGTGCGGGTACATCCGCGCGACCCGCGGCTCCAGCCCGACCTGACCGAGCAGCCGGGGAATCAGCTCCCCGAGCGAGTCCTTCCGGCCCGGCGCGTGCTCCAGGATGACGTCCTTGAACTGGTCCTGGACCCGCATCACCGGGTTCAGCGAGCTCATCGAGCCCTGCGGCAGGTAGGACAGCGCCGACCACCGCAGGACGCGCAACTCCTCGCCGTTCACCTTCAGCAGGTCGACCGGCGAGCGCTTGGCCGGATGGAACATCACCGACCCGCCGGTCACCTTGCCCGGTGGTTTCAGCAGCCGGAGCAGCGCGACCGCGAGGGTGCTCTTGCCGCTGCCCGACTCGCCCGCGATCCCGAGGATCTCACCGCGACGGACGTCCAGGTCCACGCCGCGGACCGCCGTCACGTTGCCACGCGTCGACAGGTACGTGACCTCGAGACCCCTGATCTCCAAGACCGAGTCACTCACCGGTCACTCCCCTCAGCCGCGGGTTGTAGACCTCTTCCAACCCGATGTTGACCATGTTCAGCGCCGCGAACAGCAACGTCAGCAAGATGATCGGCACGGCGAACATCGGCCACGCGCCCAGCGTCAGCGCGCCGGTGGTGATCGCGTTGAAGATGATCTGCCCGAGGTCGACCACGCCGCCGGGCCCGAGCCCGATGACCTCCAGGCCGACCAGGCCGAAGATCGCGCCGAGCGCCGAGGACGCGAACCCGACGCCGATGAACGGCAGCAGGTTCGGCAGCAACTCGGTGACGATGATCTCCAGGTCACGGGCCTTGCTCACCCGGGCCAGATCGACGTACGGCCTGGTCCGCAGACTCAGCACCTGCGACCGGATCGTCTTGGCCGCGAACGGCCAGGAGAAGATCGAGATCATCACGCCGACCTGGAACAGGGTGACGTTCTTCGCGTACGCCGACAGCGCGATCAGCAACGGGAACGTCGGGATCACCAGCAGGATCCCGGTGAACGTCGACAGCACCCCGTCGATCCAGCCGCCCTTGTACCCGGCCACGAACGCGACGATCACGCCGGCGACGGTCGAGATGACACCGGCGATCGCCCCGATCTGCAGCGACACCGACAATGCCTTGATCACCATCGCGAACACGTCCCGGCCGAACTGGTCGGTGCCGAGCAGATGGTCCGCGGACGGCACCAGCCACTTCTCGTACGCCGCCACCTCGATCGGGTCCTCGCCACCGCCGATGGCCTTGGTGATCAACGGGCTGCACAACGCCAGCAGCACCATCGACCCGAGGATCGCCAGTCCGATCGCCAGCCGCCGGCTGCCCCGGATCGTCCGCAGTACCGCGGTCAGTAGTCTCATCGCCATCACTTCCAGTACTTGACCCGCGGGTCCAGCAGCGGGAGCAGGAGGTCGAGGATCAGGACTGCGGTCAGCACGGAGAAGATCGCGATGTTGGTCACTCCAAGGATCGTGTTGAAGTCGAGCTGCTGGATCGCGGTGACCAGCGTGGTCCCGAGCCCCGGGTAGTTGAACAGCTGCTCGACCAGCACGTTGCCGTTGAAGATGAAGCCGAGCGAGATGCCGAACGCGGTGATCTGCGGCAGGTAGCAGTTGCGCAGCGCGTACCGGGTCAGGATCCGCGAGCCCTTCAGGCCTTTGGCCTCGGCGTACACCAGGTAGTCCTCGCCGAGGATCGGGATCATCAGCATCCGGGTGGACAGGATCCAGCTGAACGTCCCGATCAGCACGATCGAGAACGCCGGCAGGAAGCCGTACTTGAGCAGGCTGCCGATGAACTCCGGCGAGATGCCGGGATTGATGCTGGAGTCGTACGCCGATCTGGCCGGCAGCATGCCGAGGGTGTACGCGAAGATGTACACCAGGATCAGCGCGACGAAGAAGTACGGCACGTGCGACAGCGCGATCGACAGGTTGGTCGCGATCCGGGAGCCGAGCTTCCCGCGCCGCCAGCCCGCGATCGCCCCGATCACGACGCCCAGGATCCAGGCCAGCACGGCGGAGATGCCGAGCAGGCCGATGGTCCAGGGCAACGACCTGAGGATCACGGTCTGCGCCGGCGTCGGGTAGTTGATCAGCGACGGCCCCATGTCGCCGTGCAGGACCAGCTTCTCCATGTACTTGACGTACTGGGAGAACAGGTTGCCGTCGAGCCCGAACTCGTGCTGGTACCGCGCGATCAGCTCGGCGCTGGCCTGCTGGTTGTAGATGTAGTTCTGCTGCAGGGTCTGGATCAGCGTCTGGATCGGGTCGCCCGGCATCAGCCGGAAGAAGAAGAACGCGATCGTGAGCGCGCCCCACAGCTCCACCACGTAGAGCCCGAACCGGCGCAGCCCGTACGCCGCCAGCGGATGCCGCGACAGCCAGGCCCGCACCCCCGAGGCGGGTGCGGAGTCCTGGCTCTCGTCGACAGTCACCACCGGCGGGGCCTCCGCCGTCACGCCGGTCCCTTCTGCCCGGTGGCCTTGATCTTGGCGAGCACGAAGATGAAGTGCGGCCACCAGTTCAGCGGCACCTCGTAGAGGTCGTCGTCGGTCGGCCAGCCGGACCAGAACGCGGTGTTGAAGAACTGCGGGTACCCGGTCTGGATCACCGGCAGCAGCGGCAGCTTCTGGAGGTAAATCTCCAGTGCCTGGTCGAGCAGCGGCTTGGCCTCCTCGCTGTTCGGGTCCATCCCGGCCAGCTTCTGGGAGATCTCGTCGAACTGCGGGTCCCGGAACCGCATCTTGTTCCGGCCGGCGGCGTTCTTGCCGATCGGCTGGGCCTTGCTGCTCTCCCAGTCGGTGTAGAGCTGCTCGGGGTCGATGGCGAACCCGGCCCAGCTGGAATCGATGTCGTACTCGCCGCGCTGGAACTTCTGGTCGTGCACGCTCCCGGACAGGCTGCGCAGCGTGGCCGGCACCCCGACCTTGGCCAGGTCGACCTTCAGCACGTTGGCGATCGCGTACTCGTCCTTGTCGACCGGTGCGGGCGTGATGATCTCGAGGTTGATCTCCTTGCCCTTGTACGTCCGCTTGCCGGCGGCGTTCTTCGGGGCGATCTCGTCGAGCAGCTGGGTCGCCTTGTCCAGGTTGTACTCGGTCTTGTACTTGTTCGCGAGCTCGTCGTTCTTCCACTTGTCGTTGGTCGGGTAGTCCGCCCACGGGTAGACCGCCGGCGGCACCTCGACCTGCCACACCGACTTGCCGATCTTCTCGCGGTCCAGGCAGTAGTTGATCGCCTGGCGCATCTTCGGCTCCGAGATCGCGCCGCGGGCCGGGTCGCAGTTCAGCCACAGCACCCGTGGGTTCGGGTCGTGGAACTGCGTGGTCTGCAGCGCCGGGTAGCCGGTGTTGCGCAGCTGCTTGGCGTGCTGCTCGTCGATCGAGCCGACGTCGAACTCCGCCTTCTCGAACGACAGCGAGGCCTGGTCGGCCTGCTTGGACGTGCTCTGGAAGATGACGTACTGCGCCTTGACGTCGAGCTTGTCCTTGTTCCAGTAGTTCGGGTCCTTCTCCCAGACGAACATCTTCTGGTTCCGGATTGCCTGCTTCAGCTTGTACGGACCGGACCGCACCGGCGGGTTGTCCTTGTACTTCGTCGGGTCCTGCGACTTCCAGATGTGCTCGGGCATGATGTTGTTCGGCGCACCGGCGATCGCGGCGATGAAGTTGTAGTGCAGCCGTGGGGTCGGCTTGAGCAGCTTGACCACCGCGGTGTGTGGGTCCGGGACCTCGACGTCCTTCACGAACTCCTTCAGCTCACCGCCGCCGCCGAACAGGTCCGGGCGGTCCTTCAACATCATCACGGTGAACTTGAAGTCGTTGGCGCCCAGCGGCTTGCCGTCGTTCCAGTGCGCCTTCGGGTCGAACTTGATGGTCAGCTCGGTGTGGTCGTCGTTGTACTTGTACTCCGTGGCCAGCCACGGCGTCAGCTTGCCGGTGGCGAAGCTGAGGAAGAACAGCGGCTCGGTGGCGAGCTCGACGCCGGCGCCGCCGGGGGAACCGTTCGGGATCATCCCGTTGAAGCTGTCGAACACGGTGTACTCGACCTGGCCGACGATCACCGACTGGTCCCGCGGGACCGGGATGTTCGCCTTGCCGATCTGGATGGACTTGGTGGCGACGGGTTTGTCGTTGGCGGGCTTGTCGGAGTACGAGCCGCCATCGCTGGAGCAGGCCGCCAGGAAGGCGGTCATCGCAGCCGCGGCACCTCCTCCCAGCATGCTTCGCCGGCTCAACTGGTAGCGGACGACATCTGCGACATCTTCGTACTGGGGGCGCGGTGCTTCGTTCATGACGAAAGTCACCTCCGTTTTCGTTGCGCGGACAGGGCGATCACCGACCGAGAGGTGTGACGGACTATAAGTAGCGTTGACAACGTTGGCAAGAGTTCATTGCCACGTTGGAACAAAGACGCTGAAAGCGCAGGTCAGTGGATATACCAACCTCTGACAACGTTGGTTCGCTCTGCGTGACCACGCTCAGGCGGGACGACGGCGGTTTCGTCACACGCCGCGTCACACGGCGACCGACTTCCATCGGTACGGCGCCCACACCGACGTGGCGCCGTATCAGAACCGCTACTCCAGGGGGAGACATGACGACCAACACGACCGTGGACTTCGAGGCGATCAAGGACAAGCAACGCGCTGCCTGGCAGACCGGCGACTACCCGCGGGTCGGCAACACGCTGCAGATCATCGCCGAGAACCTGGTCGAGGCCGCCGACGTACGGGCCGGGCAACGGGTCCTCGACGTTGCCTGCGGCCAGGGCAACGCGGCGATGGCAGCCGCCCGGCGGTTCGCCGAGGCGACCGGTGTCGACTACGCGCCGAACCTGCTCGAGCAGGGCCGGGAGCGGGCCGCCGCCGAGCACCTGCCGATCACCTACACCGAGGGCGACGCCGAGAACCTGCCGGTTCCGGACGCGTCGTTCGACCTGGTCTGCAGCACCGTCGGCGTGATGTTCGCGCCGGACCACCAGAAGACCGCCGACGAGCTGGTCCGGGTCACGGCGCCGGGCGGCAAGATCGCGCTCGCCAACTGGACGCCGGCCGGGATGATCGGGCAGATGTTCAAGACCGTGTCCAAGTGGGCGCCGCCGCCGGCCGGGGTGCGGCCGCCGACGCTGTGGGGCACCGAGGACCACCTGTTCGAGCTGTTCGGCGACCGGGTCGAGTGGATCACGCTGAACCGGCGCGAGTACGTGTTCCGGTACCACACCCCGGAACACTTCTCCGAGTGGTTCCGGGACTTCTACGGCCCCATCACCCGGCTGGCCGGGACGCTGGACGGCGAGGACCTGCACGAGTTCGCTCGGGAGCTCGCCGACGTACCGCGAGCATTCGACTACGCCGACGACGGCACCGTCGCCGCCCGCGCGGAATACCTGGAAGCAGTGGGAATCCGCCGCTGAGGCGTCACACTGGTCCCCTGGACGCATTTCGCTGGCAGACCCAGCAAATGCGGGGTTCGCCACCCGCACTCCGGGTGGCGAACCCACGAGCTGGTGGGTGAACCCATCAAATCGGCGAAGGGGTGGAGGGGGCCGTGATGGCGACGATTCGGTTGCTTGGGCCGCCGGTGGTCGAGCGTGGCGGGGAGCCGGGTCGTCAACCGCGCGGGCGGAAGGCGTGGGCGCTGCTCGGCTACCTGTTGCTGGCCGAGCGGCCACCCAGCCGCCGCCGGCTCGCCGAGCTGTTCTTCGGCGACGCCGAGGATCCGCTCGGGGCGTTGCGCTGGACGCTGGCCGAGCTTCGGCGCGCGATCGACGTACCCGAGCTGCTGTCCGGGGATCCGGTGGTGACCACGCTCGACGGCTCGACGACGGTCGACGTACTGGAGCTGACCGAACCGTCCGCCGATCCCGAGTCGCTGCTCACGCTCGGTGGTGAGCTGCTCGAGGGTGTCGACCTGGAGTCGTGTCCGGAGTTCGAGTCCTGGTTGCTGGTCGAGCGGCGCCGGATCGCCGGCACGATCGAGGCGCGGCTCCGGCAGAACGCGATCGCCTTGCTCGCAGCCGGGCAGGCGGCGGAGGCGATTCCCTTTGCCGCCAAGGCGGTCGAGATCAATCCGCATGAGCAGGGCAACCACGAACTGCTGATCCGGAGCCTGGCCACCTCCGGTGATCGGGTGCGCGCGCTGCGGCAGATCGCGATCTGCGAGGACCTGTTCCGGCGTGAGCTCGGCATCGAGGTTTCCGGATCGCTCCGGGAAGCAGCGCAGGTCGAGCCGCTCACAGGTCCACCACTCCGCGGGCGGGCTGCCTCCGTCAGTCAGCTGCAGGCCGGCCGCGCGGCGATCGTGGCCGGTGCGGTCGACGCCGGTCTGCAGTGCCTGCGCCAGGCCGCGGCCCTCGCCGTCGACTGCCAGGACAAGACCTTGGAAGCAAGGGCTCTCGCCGCCCTCGGCAGTGCACTCGTACATGCGATTCGCGGGCACGACGAGGAGGGCGCGATCGTCCTGCACGAGGCGATGGCGGTCGCCGACGAAGCCGGTGAACGGGCCACCACGGTGCTGGCGCTGCGCGAGCTCGGGTTCATCGAGGTCCAGGCCGGACGGCGGCAGACCGGAGACGAGTGGCTGTCCAAGGCGCACGCGCTCGCGGAGACCAATGCGGAGTACGCCGCGATCCTCGGCGTCCGCGGGATGAACTCGTCCGACCGGGCCGACTATCGCGCCGCGTTCGAGCAGTTGGGTGAGTCGGTCGAGCTCGCCGCTCGCTGCGGCGATCACCGGCAGCAGGCGTGGTCCCTGGCACTGGTGGGCCGGGCACACCTGCTGCGATCCGAGTACGGCGAGGCCGCCAAGGCACTGGCTGAGACGCTCGACCTCGTCCGGCAGGAACGCTGGATCGCCTTCCTGCCTTGGCCGCAGGCCATGGCCGCCGAGCTTGATCTGTACGCCGGCAAGCTGGACGCGTCGGCCGAGGGGTTCGAGCAGGCTTGGGCGATGGGCTGCCAGCTGAACGACCCGTGCTGGGAAGGGATGGCGGGTCGGGGGTTGGCCTTGCTGCACGCCAGTCGGGGCGACTATCCGGGCGCGACCGAGTGGCTCGATCTCGCGTTGACGCGGGCCAGTCGTGAACCCGACCGCTACCAGTGGGTGCATGCGCACGTCCTCGACACCGCGGTCGGGACCGCGATCGATCGCTCCGACGGCGAACGTGCACAGCACCTGGCCGGCAACCTGTCCTCGCTCGCCGCGCGCTGCGATCTGCGGGAGATGCTCGTGCATGCGCAGCTCCACCTCGGTCGGCTCGGCGACCAGCGGGCTGTCGCGAATGCGCGATCGCTCAGTGCCGAGATCGACAATCCGGCGCTGCGTCAGCTGGCTCAGTCGTAGGCTGCGTCGACCAGCAGCTCGGAGCTACGGTCCGGCTCGTTGAGTACGGCGCGGATCACGTGCCGCTGATCCCACCGCCCGCTTGCCCACGCCAGCGCCTTGGCCAGACCGTCGAACGTCGCCGCATGCGGTGCGCCGTCCTCGTCCACCCACCACGACACCTCGACGCCGTCGACGGTGAGCTCCTCGTGCTCCCACCACGTCGCCGGTACCTCCGGGACCAGCTCACGGACGATCTCCGGCACGTCGGCCGCCGTACCTTCGCCGTCGATCTTGCCCTGGGCAACTTCTTGGGCCATCGGCACGTCGAGCAGGTCGCTCAGCCCGTCCGCCGCGGCGCCGGACGCGACCACGAAACCGCCCAGATCCTCGCGCTGCAACCACATCGGGCCGTCGACGACCACCGCGGCGCCGGCCTCGGTGACGCGGGTCAGGCCGTCGTCCGCGAGGACCCGGACGTGCTCCGGCGCGTCGCCCGGGAAGACGGCCAGGGTGCCGAGCCGGCTCCACAACCGCAGCAGTTCGCTCTCCTCGACGTCGCGCTCCGGATCCGCGAGTCGTTCGAGCAGCAGGCTGATGCCGTCCGCGTCGAGATCGCCGACCTCGCGGACCAGTCCGACCGCGGTACGCACCTCGGGATCGAGCCGAGCCGTCCACTCCGGCGCTTCGTCGAGGAAGCTCGCGAGCACCGGGTCGGCGTCCGGATCGGCTCGCCCGGCCAGGGGTTCGCCGTCCTCGAGCAGCACCCGTTCGCGGATCCACCAGGCGGCGTACGACGGGACGCCGAGTGCCCGGTCGTCGGGCCCGACCACGCGCACCTGGGTGACCAGGGCGCGCCGGAGCTCGGGTGCGGAGCCGAACAGTTCGAGGGCTCGCGGCCAGGCGTCGTCGGTGATCCAGTCGAGGTCCCGGATCGCGGTCAGCTCACCGATCGTCGCGCCGTACCGGGAGCCGTCGGGCGCCACGTCGTACGCCCAGTCCTCGATGCCGTCGAGGTCGGTGAAGGACTCGGGCAGCTCGTCGAGCGCGACGTCCGAGGTGGTGACGACACCGAGGGTGGCGAGGACGCCGACCGCTACCAGCGCGGGCAGTCCGTGGCGGTCGAGCAGCTCGCGATCGACCGGCGCGACCTCGTCTTCGTCGAGGATCGACGCTGCCTCGGATCCTGGGATGACGAGCGCGTTCGCGGGGACGAGGTCGCCCTCGGCGTCGCGGAGCGCAAGGTCGGCGAGCCACCACAGGCCGTCCGCCTGCGCCGGGTCGGCGGCGACCAGGCTCAGGACGGCGTGCGCGATCCCATCCGGGTCGTCGGCCTCCAGCGAGTGCTCGACGGCGGTCCGTACGGCGCTGTCCTCGAGCAGCGTCCGCGGGGTCGCCGGGAGGGCGCCGAGCCGCTCGAGCGCCGGGTCGACCGCGTCGGGGTGGACGATGCGGACGCCGTACTCGCCGAACTCCTTGAGCACGTCGACCGGCAACTCGGGTCCGGGCAGGAGGAGACCACGCACACCCCGCACGAGTCGACCGTCGGCGAGCGGGACCGGGAGGGTGCCGAGGGACTCCCGCAGGAGCGCGTCCGTCACCATGCCGGCGAGCGACGCGTACAACCCTCGCCACCACTCCGGCGCCTGCTGTGCCCCGAGCTGATCAACCACCTCAGCCAACTCGAGCCGGCGCACGCCCAGCGCATCCAGCGCACCCCGAAACTGCAAGCTCGACCGAACCAACCCAGGCACAATCGGCCCCAGCCGCGCGGTGAATGCCTCATCCGCCCCCTCGACCACCACCGCATCCCGCGGCCGAATCACCGCGCCGTCCACCACCACCCGAAGCACCGGCGTATCCGGCAACACGGCAACAATCGCATCCCGAAGCGCGCGATCCAGCGCCCCCGCCGCCAACCCGGTCGGCACGAGCTGAAGCACCTCACCCCCGTCTTCGACCCGCCGCCGCAACAACTCCGCATAAGCGCTGGCCGCTTCCCGCACAAGCCAATCAGTCAACGCCCCCTGCGCCACCTGCCGCCGCGTGGAATCAAGCGGGAACGTTGCCAACAGCAACACCGGCAGACTGAGCGCCTCGTCCGTCGGGGTCGGCGCCTGGACGACCCCGGGTAGCTCGACGGCCTCGTCACTGGGAAGTGCCCAGAGGATTGACCATTGGGGGCGGGTGCGTTCTTCGGTGGGGCGGTCGGCCAGGAGTTGGTCGCGTTGGGGTTCGGTGAAGACGCCTGCCACGCGGTGGATGTGCCAGCGGGACTCGACGTCTTCGAGGACGCGGCGGCCGTGGGTGGTGGCGATCTCGATGCGTTCGAGGCCCGGCAGGGCGAGCAGCAGCGCATCCCCGGCTTCGTCGAGGAGGCGGCGGACGAGGGCGGCCGCGGCTTCGTCACGCAGCGGCAGGATGACCGCGGTGTCGTAGCCCTCGGGCGGCTCACCGGCTGCCTCGAACGGCAATCGCAGTACGGGCACCTGGCCGTTGCGGCGCCGTACCTCGGTGTCGAGCCCAGCCGACCCGAGCCCCGCGATCGTCGCCGCCGTGTCCGCCTTCGAGAACCGCACTCCCCCGGTCCGCGACAACACCACCGGCTCGTCGGTCACCGCGAGGACGGCGGAGAACCCGACACCGAACCGCCCGACCGCAGCCTCGTCCCGCTTCGCCGATGCCCGCAGCGTGGCCAGCGACTCGACCCCCGCCGCGGACAACGGCGCGCCCGTGTTGGCGACGACCAGCGTGTTGTCCCGAAGCTCGAACAGCACCTGCCCCGGCACACCCGCCCGCGCCGCCGCGTCCGCCGCGTTCTGCGCGAGCTCGATGACGACCCGGTCGACGTACCCGCCGAGCGCCAGTTCCTCCTCGGCGTTCGCGTCCTCCCGGAACCGCACCGGCGCCGCCGCCCACCCGGCCAGCACTCGCTCCCGAATCCCGCCTACGCCGAACACGTCGTCAGTCACGCCGTGCAGTATGCCAAGCGTGCCGTCTGAGCCAGGATCGTGCCCGGGCCCCCGGCGTGACGGCTATCGTGGACCGGTGATCGCACCCGGCAGCCGGTACGTCGCCCTCGGCAGCTCGTTCGCCGCGGGTCCAGGAATCAGCCCGATCGCGCACAAGCCGGCGAGCCGCTCGGGCAGCAACTACCCGCACCTGGTCGCGGCCGAGCTGGGTCTCGACCTGGTCGACGTCACCTACTCCGGCGCGACCACGGCGAACCTCCTCGACACCGCGCAGGACGCCGCACCACCGCAGGTCGAGGCGGTCACGCCCGACACCGCCCTGGTCACGATCACTGCCGGAGGCAACGATCTCGAGTACGTCGGGACGTTCATCCGCGGCAGCATGCTCAACACGCTGGCCCGGCCGGCGACCCTCCTCGGCCGCCGGGTCGGGAACCGCATCCGCGCCCGGGTCAGCTACCTCAAGGACGACGCCGCCTACCAGGCCGTCACCGACTCACTGATGACCGTCGTCGAGAGCGTCCGCGACCGGGCTCCGTCGGCGCGCATCATGCTGGTCGACTACCTGACCTTGGTCGGCCCGAGTACCCGGCCGCGTCTCGACGTACCACTGAACGAGGAGCAACTGCCGAGCGTCGCCCTGATGGCCGACGGCCTCGCCGCCGCCTTCGCGAAGGCGGCCGCCACGACGGGCGCCGACCTGATCACGGCGTCGGCGGCGAGTCGGGACCACGCGATCGGATCGCCCGAGCCCTGGACGACCGGGTTCAAACTGCTCGGCGGCGCGCCGTACCACCCGAACGCGGCCGGCATGCGAGCCGTCGCCGACCTGATCCTGCGGACGCTGAAAACGTAATCTCGAACCATGCAGGTACGGCGGGCAACTGAGAAGGATGTGGACGCGGCGGTCCGCACTCTCGCCCGCGCGTTCGAGGACTACCCGATGACGCGGATGGGCCTCGATCCGGACCACTACCTCGACCGGCTCACGCAGTACCAGCGACTCTTCCTGACCCGGATCGGCCTGCCGCACGGCCGGGTCTGGGTCACGTCGGACGTGAGCGCGGTGGCCGTCTGGACCACGCCGGCCACTCCCCCGCACGCCTTCGCTCCGCATGCGGACGCGTTCAAGGAACTGGCCGGCTCACGGGCCGAGCTGGCGGCGGAGTACGAGCAGGCGATGGGCATCTTCCGCCCGCGCGAACCCGTGTGGTTCCTCGCCCTGGTCGGCGTCGATCCCGACCGGCGGAGCCAGGGACTCGGCCGAGCCGTGATCACGCCCGGACTGGCCACGGCCGACGCCGACCACTCCGCCGCCTTCCTGGAAACCCAGGAACCCGCCAACCTCGGCTTCTACGAGTCCCTGGGTTTCACGGTCATCGCCGAGCTGGAGCTCCCGCACCGCGGCCCGATCCACTACGCGATGTACCGCGCGCCGCGCTAGCGGGCCGGCGTGAACACCCAGGGCGTGGTAGTCGTGATGGCCACGAAGCCGAGCCGCTGCAGGATCGGCGAACTGTCGTCGGACGCGTCGACGTGCAAGTACTTGTAGCCAAGCTCGAGCGCCCGCGCGGCACGAACCGCTACCAACGCCTTGTAAATCCCTCTGCCCCGCCACTCGGCCAGCGTCGACCCACCCCACAGCCCGGTGAACTCGGTCTCCTTCCTGTAGACAGCCCAAGCTGCCGACACGACCTGGCCATCCACCTCGGCGACGTAGATGTCAGCCAGCCCGGAGGCCTGATGCCGTCCCAGTTCGTCAGCCAGCCAGGACCAGTCGTCGTTCCAGACGGTCGACTCCATCGCGGCGATCCGCTCGAAGTCCGCAGGCTCTTCCGTACGCCGGATCGAGACACCGTCGACGTGTTCACGCCCGCGCAACCGCTCGACGATGTCCGCGCTCTCCGCGACCAGCACGGTCTCCTGCTCCTCAGGCACGAACCCGGCAGCCCGCAGCCGCTCCGGCAGGTCCGCCGGGAGATCGTGGCCCCGCAGCTTCCACTCGACCGCCTGCCCCTTGGCCGCGAAGAAGTCCCGCTGCCGCGCGATCAGCGCATCCAGCTCGGCCCCGTCGAGCCCCTCCACCGACCGATAGCTCACAAACCCCCGGCTCGGGTACTCGACCCGAATCACCGGTCCGTCCAGGCTCGTCGGCACGCTGCCGCCTTCACTCCCACCCCGCAGTTGCTCGTCGTACGCCGCGAGCAGCTCAATGACCTGTGCACTTCTCGAAGACTCCGTCACAGCAGGACTGTGCCACGAGGCAAGCCGATCCCTCGCCTCATTTCACCGGGTTGCGAGCTTGGTGACTCCGCGCACAACGCTCCGCCACCGTGCGTGCTCCCGCCCCCGCTCAGCCCGGCGATCACGACGCGACGCGCGGGGCTGACGCGGACCGTCACTCAGGTAACGCCGCTCCTTCTTCGCACCCGCGAAGTGGCTCAGCGACACCATCAGGTTCAGCGGTTCCATCGGTCCGTCCTCCAGGTTTCACCGGCACCCGGTCGGCGCCTTTACCCGGACGTCGGAGCGAACCGCGGAATCTTGACATCGCCTCAGCCGGTCTTTTCCGTGGCCAGGACGAGATAGCGGAGCAGAACCTCGAGGCGGAGGCGCTCGCGGACGGACAGGTTGTGGACGAGGTCCCGCTCGACCTGCTGGATTCGGTCGATGCCCTGTTCCCAGAGCTTGTGGCCGGTGGGAGTGAGGGTGGCGACGACCTTGCGGCGGTCGTCGCGGTCGTGGTTCCGCTCGACGAAGCCGCGTTTCTCGAGGGCGTCGAGGCGGTTGGTGAGCGCCGCCGGTGACATCGCGAGCTGCTTGGCCAGCTCCCCCGGCGTCGCGCGGTACGGCGGACCTCCCCGGCGCAGCATGTGGAGCGTCTTGAACTCCCACCACTGCAACCCGAACTCCGCCAGCACCGCCTCCCGGTGCCGATCCAGGTACTTCGTCAGCACCTGCAACCGGGCTGTGATCCCCTCGACCAGCCGATCGAGCTCCGGCACCTCGTCCATCCAGAGGTCGATATGCGCATCCACCGAATCCTTCACCCGTCCAACTTTTCACCGACTGAAGGTTAGTTGTCAAAAATTTCGACGTCGAAATACTCTGCGGACATCAGCACCTCGACCGAGAGGATCTCCGATGGCCCACGTCGCCGTACCCGCCGTCATCTCCGCCGCCACTCAGCTCATGCGCGCCGCCCGCTGGACCGACGCCACCGACCTCCTGCGCGCCGCGGCCACCGACGACCCCGCTGACCGCCGCGCGCTGGCCCTCGCCCGCGCCGAGGTCGCCGTGGACCAGGACTTCGCCCAGCAGACCAGCCACGCACCAGCGGCGCTGGCCGCCGCGTCACAAGCCCTGGAGAATCTGCCCGACGCAACAAACAGCTGGGACTTGCGCATGCTGCACCTGCGCAAGGACTACTCCGACCGGTTGTTCGGCCCACGCGACGAGGCCGGCGATCGGACCACCGGTGCTGAGTTGTCCGGGCGCGTCGTACAACTGCGGGACGACGCAGCCGACGACAGCAGGCGCGGGTTGGCATCGTTCTACGCGGGCGTGATTGCCGACAATCTGCTCGGTGACCACGAGGAGGCGTTCGGGCACTACAAGGATGCGCTCGCGCTAGGCGAGCGGGCGAGCGACGACCTGCTGGTCTCGTTGGCGTTACGGCATCTCGGGGATCACGCGCACACAGCCGGCGATCTGCAGGGCGCGCGGGAGCAGTGGGAGCGGTCGACCGAACTCCGGCAGCAGGTGGGACATCTGCTGGGCGCATTGGCGCAGCAGACGCTGCTCGCGGTCTTGCTGAAGGACGAAGGCGACGTGGCCGGGTCGCGCGCGCTGGCCACCGAGATCAACCGCTGGTCGAACCAGGTCGGCTTGACGTTCATCAGCAAGCAGACCGCCGAGCTGATGAGCTCAGATGCGAAAGGGTAAGCCGAACTCGGCGGGGACGCCGGGGCTGTAGAGCACGTGGTCCGGTTCGCGGTTCAGGTCGGTGAGGCCGACTGAGGCGAAGAGGCCGCGGTCCTCGAAACGGAGCAGGTCGGCCGTGTGGAGGGACCAGGCCGGGTGGTGGTTCGGGAGGTACCAGGTGCGGCCGGCTCGGTGGATGTGGAGGCCCCAGCGGGCGGTGAGGAAGTCTTCGAGAGGACCTGGCCCCACCGGTCGGCCTACCTGGACTTCGACTGTGGCGCCGACTCGGCGCAGTGTCGAGGTATAGGCCTGGTGGTTGCCGTCGACAACGTGAGTCATCCGGGCCCAGCGGTACGGGAGGCCGAAGACGGTCCGGGCGGCCGCGACGACGGCCAGGCGGTCGGCGTCCAGGCTGAGGAAGACGACCCCGCGCCGGCCGGTGGTGTCGACCGAGTACAGCCGGATGTTCGTCTCGAGGAAGCTCCCGAAGTACGGTACGGCGGGACCGCGAGCCGACCCGGTGTCGGTCATCCGGAACGGCACCAGGCCGACGTACGTGTGTCCTTCGAACGTGTCCGGCCGGACCCCCGGCGGAAAGAAGTGCGCGACCGCCGCCGGTTCCACGGCCCAGTGCAGGAACGTCAGGTCACGCCACCACTGGCGCAGGATCCGAGGTCGCCGGAGCGCGGGCGCCTCGGGCCAGCTCGCCTCCACCGGATCAGTCGGCGCTCGGCCGGACCTCGCAGGTCGGGCGGCCGTCGTTCAGTTCGCAGACGACGTACGCCGTACCGCCGCCCGAACCAGCGCGCCACGGCATCACGGCGTCACCAGTCAGCAGCGCGTCCAGGGTCTGCATCTCCGGGTCGCGCCGCACGGCGTGATGCCGGTACCCCGCCGAGCCGAGCGCCAGCGCGATCGCCATCCCGAGCAGGTTCACCTCGGTCGGCTGGTCCGGAACGGCCGCCCCGGGCTCCGGTGCGAGCTTGATCCCGTGATCCGGCACCTCGACGATCCGGGCGACGTACCTGCCAGCAGTCATGTCATCGAGGGTAGCCCCGACGGACAGCTGGGTGGGCCGACCGACCCACCCAACTGTCCGGCTGATCAGGACGAGAAGGCAGCGTCGAAGGACGCGGTGGGTGGGTCGAAGGCCAGCGAGCGGACGAACTGGAGGGCTTCGGCGGCGCCGACCAGGCGGTCCATGCCGGCGTCTTCCCACTCGACCGAGATCGGGCCGTCGTACCCGACCGTGTTCAGCATCCGGAAGCAGGCCTCCCACGGGACGTCGCCGTGGCCGGTGGACACGAAGTCCCAGCCGCGGCGTGGGTCGCCCCAGGCCAGATGCGAGCCCATCCGGCCGTTGCGTCCGTTGCCGACCTGGCGCTTCGCGTCCTTGCAGTCGACGTGGTAGATCCGGTCCTTGAAGTCCCACAGGAAGCCGACCGGATCGAGGTCCTGCCAGACGAAGTGCGACGGGTCCCAGTTCAGGCCGAACGCCGGACGGTGGCCGATCGCTTCGAGGGTCGCGGTGGTCGACCAGTAGTCGTAGGCGATCTCGGACGGGTGCACCTCGTGCGCGAACCGGACGCCGACCTCGTCGAACACGTCCAGGATCGGATTCCAGCGGTCGGCGAAGTCGCGGTAGCCGGCCTCGATCATGGCCGGCGGGACCGGCGGGAACATCGCGACCGTCTTCCAGATCGACGAACCGGTGAAGCCGACGACCACGTCGACACCGAGCGCCCGGGCGGCGCGGGCGGTCGTCTTCATCTCCTCGGCGGCGCGCTGCCGGACGCCTTCCGGATCACCGTCGCCCCAGATGTGCGCGGGCAGGATCGCCTGGTGACGCTGGTCGATCGGGTCGTCGCAGACCGCCTGGCCGAGCAGGTGGTTGGAGATCGTCCACAGCTTGAGGTTGTGCTTCTCGAGGATGTCGAGACGGTCGCGCACGTACGACTCGTCCTCGGCGGCGCGGCGGACGTCGAGGTGGTCACCCCAGCAGGCGATCTCCAGCCCGTCGTACCCCCAGTCGGACGCCAGCCGCGCCACCTCCTCGAACGGCAGATCAGCCCACTGCCCGGTGAACAACGTAATCGGTCGAGCCATCACTTCTCCTTAGTCGAGCTTCCTTCGGTACGGCGCTCCAGCCGGGGCGAACTGGAAGTCGGTGGGGCGGGGTCGTGGGTGGTGCGTGGTGCTTGGGTGTCCCCGGCGACGCCTGGAGCGCGGGGCGCCGCCGGGGACGGGGACCGGGGTCCCCCGCCTGCCGTGGGAGAGCGCGCTGCCGGAGACCCGGTTGGGGCCGAACCAGCCGAGGCGGCGGCAGGTGTCCGGGCCGGACGAGTGCGTACTCCCACGGCGGACGTCATTGGGTCAGCCTGGACTTCAGGTCATTGCCCACCGCAAGCAGCAGGGCGCGAGCGGCGGCGTCCGGCACGGTGCCGGCCTTGGCGAGGTAGAGGTCGAGAGCGACGCGGGCGACCGTGTCACGGCCTCGGCGATCAGCCTCGGACGCCAACCCCAGCTGGACTTTCAGCACCGTCGCGGTGGCCGCCGGCACCATTCCGGCCGCGCGCAAGCGGTCGACCAGCTTGACAGCCTCGGCGTACGACGCGACCACCGCGAACGGCATCGTGGTCACCGACTTGTTGCCGGCGACATCAGACGCAGTGGCCGTCAACGTGTGCGCGCCCAGGCCCAGCAGCATGCCATCGAGCGAGCCAGTCAGCGGCCGACCGTCGACCGCGAGCGTGACCGCCCCTGGACCAGACAGCGCGTCCGCAACCGTAGCCCCGACTGGGATCACAGAGGCCACGCCGAGAGACCCACCGGACGACAGACCGCTGACCGCGACCGTCGGACCTGTGCTGTCGATCTTCACGGATGCCGTCGCGGCTTCGGACACGTTGCCAGCGGTGTCACTCGCCCGCACAGCCACCGTGTGCGGACCGTCGGACGACAACGTCACCGGCGCCGTGTACTCGGACCACGCACCGTCCCCGACCTTCTGCTCGACGTACACCTGACCACCCTGGTCATCCGTCGCCATCGCGGTGGCAACGACCGGCGCGGTCCACCAGCCAGCCAGACCCGAAGGCGTCGACGGGTTCAACGACAACGTGACGGACGGAGCGACCGTGTCCCGGACCAACCGGAAGTACTCGAACCGAGCCGTCTTCGACGCGACCTGATCCGCCCCGAAGGCATAGACCCCGAACGACGCAGACCCGAGGGCCGCATTGGTCACCGACGGCAGCGCCGTCCAGGCTAGGCCGTCGGTACTGTACGAGCCGGTGAAGGTAGACCCCGACTTGGCGATCCGCAGGTGCCAAACGCCACCAGCAGCCGCGGCACCAGGCTGCGGCGACTGCACCACGTCGTCGACCTCCGACCGCAACTCCAATCCACGTGTCACAGGCGACCCAGCCACGTTGGTGGTGAGGTAGTCGAGCTTCACGTAGTTCGCGTCGTCGGCGTACACCATCAGCCCGGCCTGCTGGTAGCGCTCGTCGAACGCCGACGCGTCCACCTTCGTCTCGATCGTCCAGTCGCCGTCCGGCGCCGGCTGCAGCATCAGGTTGGCCGGGTTCGTGTTGCCACCCTGGTAGATGTCGCCCTTCCCGGTGTCGATCTCGAGCACGTCACCGCCGACCCGATAGGCCGCAGGATCAGGGCGTACGACGTCCGACCACCGGCAGGCGTCGAGCGTCGTACCGGCGAACTCGTCGTCCGGCGCCGGCTGCTCGGCGGTGTCGTCCGGCGTGATGGTGAAGTAGTCGAACGAGGCCGTGATCGGCAACGCCTCGGTCCGGTTGGTCAGCCCGAAGACACCGATCCGCGGGTTCGAGATCCCGGCCAGCTGCTTGGTCTCCGGCATCTCGGTGAACGTCGCCCCGTCCGCGCTGTACGCCGCCGTCAACGACGACCCGTCCGAGGTGAACCGCACCCACACGGTGTCCGGGTACGACGCTCCCAGGTTGGCCGTGTTCGACGCGGCGACCTCGTTCGGCACACCGGCTTCCTCGCGAATGAACTGGAAGATCCGGTCAGCCGCCGACGGCGCCCCGGTCGAGCGGCCCTGGATCACCATCTTGGCGTAGTTGTCGTCGTCGCCGTACACGATCAACCCGGCCTGCTGGTACGCGAGCCGCGCCGGCAACGTGACCTTCGTGGTCGCCTGCCACGGGCCGGACGGCAACGGCTGCAGTACGACGTTCGGCGTCCCCGAATTGCCCGTCCCGTAAATGTCGGTCGCCGTCAACGGGATCGACAACTTGCCGTCGGCAACCGCGAGCTCCTGATTGCCGCGGACAACTGCGGACCAGCGCTCGGCGTCCAGCGCCGTACCGTCGAAGCCGTCGGAGCGCCCGGTCAGACAGGCCGGCAACGACGGTGAGTCCACGGTGATCGGGACCTTCGCCACACCGGCCGCGCCACGCGAGTCGGTGACGGTCACGGTGGCCGAGAAGGTCCCCGGTGTCGTGTAGGTGTGGGTCACCGACGCGCCCGACGCAGTGGAGCCGTCTCCGAAGCTCCACGTGTAGGACAACGGCAGGTCACCCTCGGGATCGGTCGCCGACGCGGTGAAGTCCACCTTCAGCGGAGCCTTGCCCTGAGCAACTGATGCATTGACTACCACCGCTGGACGCTGGTTCTCTGTGACGCCCTTGCCGATGAATCGCACCCAGTTGACGTTGAGTTGGCCGGTCGTCTTCACGAAGTACAGCGGTCCGCTGTCCAGCGAAGCCCCGGACACGGCGCTGGTGAAGTCGCCGTACGTCTGCCATCCACCGGTCGGCGACACCTGGATCGTCGCCACGACCGGACCGTCGGTCGGCGAGCCCTGCCGGACCTGCACGGTCGCGCCTGCCTCAGGCGAGGCGGCACGCAGCTGAATCTGGTCGATCTGAGTCAGGTTCGTCGGCTTCCAGCCCCACCAGTCGCCGTCCTCGATCCAGCCGATGTTCTTCCCACCACCGGCAACGTCACCGGTGTCCTCGACCTGCACGCCGGGCGCGGACCCCGGTCCGCCGGTCTCGTCGAAGTACTCGGCTTCCCGCGTCTTCGGCTGCAGTTGCACGACCTTCTGCGTGGTGATCGTGCCCGTCCCCGGAGCACCCTTGTCGGTGTACGTCACGGTGACGATGCCGAAGATGTTCGCGCCGACATGCCCCTGGTCCCCGGGCAGCGGGAAGGTCCCCTCGCACCCGCGGTATTGCTCGTACCCGTGCGCGTGCTCGTCATGCCCGAGCGCGGGCTGGGTGATCACGTCGTTGCAGTCGACCACGCCGTCCTCGGGATCGGTGACGGTGACCTTGTAGCGGATCGTGTCCCCGAAGTCGAAGAAGCCGCCGTCGACCGGTGCCTGCACGGTGATGGTCGGCGCCGTGTTCCCGGAGGTGATCGCCCGGTTCGACACCGCCGTACGGCCGTCGGGATCGGAGACCGTCAGCCGCGCCGTGAAGACGCCGGCTGTGGCGTAGGTGTACGACGGCTTGGCCTCGGTGCTGTCCGTCGTACCGTTGCCGTCGAAATCCCACGCCAGCGTGATCGGCTGCCCGTCCGGATCGCGCGACCCGGTCGAGTCGAAGGCCACGGTCAGCGGCGCCGGACCGGACGTCTTGTCCGTGCTGAACTGTGCGATCGGTGCCCGATTCCCTTGTACGTAGTCGATCCGGTAGATCCCGGAGTCGGCGTTGTTGCCGCCGAACCCGCTCCCCCACTCGATCACGTACAGCGCGCCGTCGGGCCCGAACTGCAAGGCATGCGGCCGGACGAAGCTCAGCTTCTGCAGCATGCGGGACACGTCGACCACGCCGTTGCGGTCGTCGTTCACCTGCACCGAGAACAGCCGGCTGTCGTTCCAGTCCGCCCACACTGCCTTGCCGTCGAAGTACGCCGGCCACTTGCGGTCCGACGTACTGTCGGCGTCGTACTGGTAGGCGCCACTCGTCATCGGCGCGCCACTGCCACCGATCTCCGGTACGCCGGTCGTCGACTTCCCCATCCACAACGTCGCGGGGATCGCCGCCGGGAGTTGCGTGATGCCGGTGTTGTTCGGCGACTCGTTCACGGGCGCGTTGCAGTTGAACACCGCGCCTGACGTACCGGTGGCGAAGTCGTGGTCGTTGTACGGCGTGTTGTTGCCGACGCAGTACGGCCATCCGTAGAACCCGGGCTTGTCGAGGATGTCCCACTCGACCCGCCCGTCCGGACCACGCGTCGGCGACACCGCACCGGCGTCCGGCCCGTAGTCGGCCACGAAGAGATGGTTGGTCGTCGGGTCGATGCCGATCCGGAACGGGTTCCGGAAGCCCATCGCGTAGATCTCCGGCCGCGTCTTCGCCGTACCCGGTGCGAACATGTTGCCGCTGGGGATCGTGTAGGTGCCGTCCGCCGACGGATGGATCCGGAGAACCTTGCCGTTCAGGTTGTTGCTGTTGGCGGCACTGCGTTGCGCGTCCCACGCGGATCGCCCGGACCGCTCGTCGATCGGCGTGTAACCGTCGGAGTCGAAGGGGTTGCTGTTGTCGCCGGTGGCGATGAAAAGGTTGCCCTCGCCATCGAACTCCAGCGCGCCACCCGCGTGACAGCACTGGTCCCGCTGCGTGTCGATCCGCAGTACTTGCTTCTCGCTCGCCAGGTCGAGGGTGTCTCCGGTGACCGTGAACCGCGAGACCCGGTCGAAGGGCTCACTCCCAGCCGGCGAGTAGTACAGGTACATATGGCCGTTCGACGCGAACGCCGGATCCAGAGCGATCCCGAGAAGCCCGAACTCCTGACCGGTGTAGACATTCAGCGTTCCGGCGGTAATCACCGAGCCGTCCGGTTTGATGATCTTCACGGCGCCGTTCCGGTCGATGTAGAACACCCGGCCGTCACCGGCGACCGCGAGTTCCATCGGGTTCGACGTGTCGTCGTCGAGGGTCACCTTCTGGTAGCTGTCGCTCAGCGAGGCACCACAGTCCGCGGGCACGACACCGGCCGCCGTCTTGAGGCCGCCGAGCAGCAGCTGCCGGAAGGCAGGTTCGGCGTACGACGCGATCGTGTGCCCCATGCCCGTGTACCAAGCCCGGCCACCGTCGTAGTCCTGGCACCACGTGATCGGGTGCTCCGGCCCCATGTTCCCGCCGGTGTACGACGACTCGTCGAGTGAGGCGAGCACGTGGACCTTGTCCCGCGGGTTGGTGCGGTAGTTGTACCACTCGTCGGTGCGCTGCCAGAGCGTCGGCGCTGCAGCGGTCGACGGGTGCGCGTGGTCCTCGACCTTCACCGTGCCGGCCGGCGTACCCGGTGGGTGGCTGTCGAAGTAGCTGCCGACGAGTTCGCCGTACCAGGGCCAGTCGTACTCGGTGTCCGAGGCGGCGTGGATGCCGGCGTATCCGCCGCCGGCCCGGATGTACCGCTCGAAGGCGGCCTGCTGGTCCGCGTTCAGGACGTCGCCGGTCGTGGACAGCCAGATGACCACCTCGTACTTGGCCAGCTCGGTGTCGTTGAACATCGACGCGTCCTCGGTCGCGGTCACCGTGAAGTCGTTCGCCGCCGCGAGCTCGGTGATCGCCTGGATCCCGGCCGGGATCGAGTCGTGCCGGAACCCGGCGGTCTTGCTGAAGATCAGGGCGTTGAAGGTCTCGTCACCGTGGCCCGGGTGCGCCCTGGCCGGTAGCGGCACCAACACCGCCGCGATCAGGGCGAGCACGAGCGCACGGATCACCGTGCCATGCCTGCGTAGCTGGATCATGCGGAGCTCCTCATGGGTCGGATAAGGCGCGCGCGCTCCATCAAGCCGGGGTCCTCACAACCCCGGCCGCTACCACAAGTCCCGTGCTCTGCCCTGCGCGGGAGTACTACCGGATCAGCGGACGCCGAGCAGGTGCTCCATCGCCAACTGGTCCAGCTTCTCGAACCCGAGTCCACGCTCGGCCAGCGCGTCCGGGTCGTGCTTCTCGCCACGGAGGTCGGCCAGGCTCTCACCCTCGGCCAGGGTGGGCTCGGACAACTCCGCGACCTTGGCCGCGGCGAGTGCCTCGGCCACCTCGGGATCGGCCCGGAACGCCTGCACCTTCTCGCGCAGGATCAGGTAGTTCCGCATCGACGCCCGGGCGGTCTCCCACACGCCGTCCTCGTCCTCGGTCCGCGGCGGCTTGTAGTCGAAGTGCACGTACCCGTCGTACCCGGGCCGGCCCTCCGAACCCTGCAGGACGTCGACGGTCCAGAACGCGCCGCGCAGGTTCCCGGCGCCGAACCGCAGGTCCTGGTCGAACCGCGGGCCGTGCTGCCCGTTGAGGTCGATGTGGTACAGCTTGCCGTGCCACAGCGTCTGCGCGATGCCGTGCGCGTAGTTCAGCCCGGCCATCTCCTCGTGCCCGACCTCCGGGTTCAGGCCCACCAGCTCGGGATCCTCGAGGTCGTTGATGAAGGCAAGGGCATGGCCGATCGACGGCAGCAGGATGTCACCGCGCGGCTCGTTCGGCTTCGGCTCGAGCGCGAACCGGATGTCGTAGCCCTGCTCCCGGACATACGCGCAGAGCAGGTCCATCGACTCCTTGTACCGGTCCAGGGCCGCGCGGACGTCCTTCGAGCCGCCCGACTCCGCACCTTCGCGACCGCCCCAGAGCACGTACGTCGACGCGCCCAGCTCGGCCGCGAGGTCGAGGTTGCGCAGCAGCTTCGACAGCGCGTACCGGCGGACCGAGCGATCGTTGGCGGTCAGGCCGCCGTCCTTGAACACCGGGTGGGCGAACAGGTTGGTGGTGGCCATCTCGACCACGATGCCGGTGTCGGCCAGCGCCTTGGCGAAGCGGTCGAGCACCTGCTGCCGGGTGCCGTCGTCGGGCACCAGGTCGTCGTCGTGGAACGAGATCGCGGCCGCGCCGAGCTCGGCCAGCTTCTCCACCGCGTGGATCGGGTCCATCGGCGGGCGGACCGCCGTACCGAAGACGTCGACGCCCTGCCAGCCGATCGTCCAGAGGCCGAACGAGAACTTGTCGTCCTTCGTCGGGGTGTAGCTGTTCATTTGATCTCCTCGCTTCGCTCCGAGTTCAAATGAACTGGAGGTTGCTCTGCTTTTTGGTTCACTCGCTACGCTCGCTCACGGGAATCCTTTGCCATTGTCGGGAGGTCGAGCTGGCCTCGACCGCGGCCAGCACACGCTGGACCCGCAGCCCGTCGGCGAACGACGGTGTCGGATCGGCTCCATCGGCGATCGCGGTGACCAGGTCGACGACTTGATGGGTGAACCCGTGCTCGTAGCCGAGCAGGTGGCCGGGCGGCCACCAGGCGGCGACGTACGGGTGGGCGGACTCGGTGGCGAGGATGCGGCGGAAACCGGCCGTCCTCGCGTCCTCGGTCGCGTCGTAGAAGTGCAGGAGGTTCATGTCCTCGAAGTCGAACGCGAGGCTGCCCAGGCTGCCGTTGATCTCGATCCGGATCGCGTTCTTCCGGCCCGTCGCAAACCGGGTCGCCTCGAAGACGCCGAGCGCGCCGGAGCCGAACCGGGCCAGGAACACGGCCGCGTCGTCGACCGTCACCGGTCCGCGTTCGGTGCCCGCCGTACCCGCGAGACCGGCGTGCTCGGCCGCGATCGGGCGCTCCTTCACGAACGTCTCGAGCTGACCGCTCACCTCGGCGATGGTGTCGCCGGTGATGAACTGGGTCAGGTCGATGATGTGCGCGCCGATGTCACCGAGCGCGCCGGACCCTGCCTTCTCCTTGTCCAGCCGCCACGACAACGGCGCCTCCGGGTCGGCGATCCAGTCCTGCAGGTACTGCGCCCGGACGTGGCGGATCGTCCCGAGTTTGCCCTCGGCAACGAGCTGGCGGGCCAGCCCGATCGCCGGCACCCGGCGGTAGGTGAACCCGACCATCGACCTGATCCCCTTGGCCGCCGCCGCCTCGGCCGCCGCGGTCATCGCCTCAGCCTCCTCGACCGTGTTGGCCAGCGGCTTCTCGCACAGCACGTGCTTGCCGGCCTCCAGTGCGGCGATCGCGATCTCGGCGTGGCTGTCCCCCGGCGTGCAGACGTCGACCAGCTGGATGTCGTCGCGGCCGAGCAGCTTGCGCCAGTCGGTCTCGGTCTCCTTCCAGCCGAGCTTGGTCGCCGCGGCCGCGACCGCGTCGGGGTTGCGGCCGCAGAGCACGTTCATCTCAGGGTTCAGCGGCAGGTCGAAGAAGCGCGGGGCGCTCCGCCAGGCCTGCGAGTGGGCCGCGCCCATGAACGCGTAGCCGATCAGGCCGATGCCCAGGTTCGTCATGACTCTCCTCTGTCAGCTTTCGAATGCCGTCGGCAGGTACTGGTCCACGTTGTCCTTGGTCACCACCGGCGCGTACAGCTGGATCGTGCGCGGCACCTCGACCTCCACCAGGTCGGTGAGGGCCTTCTTCTGCACCAGCAGCCGGGCCAGCCGGACGCCGTCCGCGCCCTGCGTGGACGGGTAGATGACGGTGGCCTTCAGCAGGCTGTTGCCGGACTTGATGTCGCGCATCACGTTCGCCGAGCCGGCCCCGCCGACCACGAAGAACTCCTTGCGGCCGGAGTTCTTGATCGCGGCCATCACGCCGACGCCCTGGTCGTCGTCGTGGTTCCAGATCGCGTCGATCTTCGGCGCCGCCTGCAGCAGGTTGGCGGCCGCCTTCTCACCGGACTCGACGGTGAACTCGGCGGCGACCCGGTTGCTCACCTTCAGGCCGCAGTCGGTCAGCGCCTCCTTGAAGCCGCGGCTGCGGTCCTGGGTCAGCGGCAGCGAGTCGATCCCGGCGATCTCGGCGATCACCGAGTCCTTCTTGTCCTTCAGCTGCTGGCACACGTAGGTGCCGGCCGAGCGGCCCATGCCGTAGTTGTCGCCGAGGATCGTGGTCCGGGCCGCGAACGGGCTGTCGAACTCGCGGTCCACGTTCACCACTGTGATCCCGGCCTCCATCGCCTTGGTCGCGACCGGGGTGAGCGCGGCGCCGTCGAACGGCAGCAGCACGATCGCGTCCACCTTCTGGTTGATGAACGTCTCCACCTGGCTGATCTGCAGGTTCACATCGTTGGTGCCCTCGGCAACGATCAGCTCGACGTCGGAGTACTTCTTCGCCTCCGCCTGGGTGGCCTTGGTGATCGCGCCCATCCAGCCGTGGTCGGCGGCCGGCGCGGAGAACCCGATCCGGACCTTCTGGCCCGGCTCGTCGTTCTTCCCGGCGGCGGCACCGGAGTTCGCAGGCGCGTTGCTGGTCTCCTCGGCCTCCGGGGTGTTGCTGGTACAGGCGGCCAGCGCAACCACGCTCAGGCCGGCGACGATGAGAGTGCGGACGGAACGTGCGGACATCTTTGTCCTCCTTCTAATGGCGGGTCGTGCGCGCCAGGCGCTGCTGGAGAAGGACCGCGATCACGATGATCAGGCCCTTCGCCACCGACTGGGCGGAGATGCTGAGGTTGTTCAGGGTGAAGACGTTGTTCAGGGTGGTGAAGATCAGCACGCCGAAGACCGTGCCGACGATCGTCCCGCGGCCACCCGACAGCAGCGTGCCGCCGATCACCACGGCCGCGATCGCGTCGAGCTCGTACAACTGACCGTGGGTCGAGCTGCCGGTCGTCGTACGCGCCATCAGCATCACCGCGGCGATCCCGCAGCACAGCCCGGCCAGCACGTAGAGGGCGACGGTGTGCCGCTGTACCCTGATGCCGGCCAGCCGGGCGGCCTCGGCGTTGCCGCCGACCGCGAAGGTCCGGCGGCCGAACGTGGTCCGGTTCAGCACCACCCAGCCCGCCGCGGCGACCAGCACGAAGATCCAGACCAGCACCGGCACGCCGATCAGCGAGCCGCCGAAGAAGTCGACGAAACCGTTCACCGAGATGATCTGGGTCTTCCGGTCGGAGATGATCTCGGCCAGGCCGCGGGCGGCGGCCAGCATCGCCAGCGTCGCGATGAACGGCACGATCTTGCCGTAGGCAATGAGCAGGCCGTTGACCAGGCCGCACGCGGCGCCGACCAGCAGCGCCGTGCTGACCATGAAGATCCAGTGGAAGTCCTCGGCCAGTTGCTGGGTGGCCAGCGTGGTCGCCCAGACCGAGGCGAGCGCGACCATCGCCCCGACGGACAGGTCGATCCCGCCGCCGGTGATGACGAACGTCATGCCGATGCTCACCACACCGATGACGGCCGCGAGCCGCAGGATGGTCAGTACGTTGGCGCCGGTCGCGAACGTGTCGCCGGCGGTGATGATGCCGACCAGACAGAGCAGGACGAGCGCCACCACCAGGCCGACGTTGCGTCCCATCCCGGTCATCAGCACGTTGTTGCTCGACCTCGGCGCCGCCGGCGGCGTGACCGTCGCCTGTGTCGACGCGGTCTGGTCAGAGGGCCGTGCGATGTCATCACTCACGAGACAGCACTCCTTCCATCACCAGGTCGAGGACCTGGTGCTCGTCGATGTCTTGCGCGGGCCCGTGGTAGACGGCCCGTCCCTCCCGCAGTACGACGACCCGGTCGGCGAGACCGAGTACTTCCTCGACCTCGCTGGAGACCAGCACGATCGCGACCCCGTTGGCGGCCAGCTTGTGGATCAGCGCGTAGATCTCGGACCGCGCTCCCACGTCGACACCGCGCGTCGGCTCGTCCAGCAGCAGCACGCGGCAGTCCCGGAGCAGCCAGCGGGCCAGCACGACCTTCTGCTGGTTGCCACCGGACAGGTTGCGCACCGGATGGTCCACACCGGCAGGGCGGACGTCCAGTGCCTTGGACAGTTCAGCGGCCGCGTCCCGCTCGGCGCGGCCGTTCAGGAATCCGCCGCTGGCGAACCGCTGCATGGTCGACACCGTGATGTTCTTGTAGACGGCCTCGTCCAGCAGCAGCGCCTGGCTCTTGCGCTCCTCCGGCGCCAGCCCGACACCCGCCTTCACCGCGGACTGCACCCGGCCGGGCCGCAGCGGCACGCCGTCGACCCGTACCGACCCGGTGGCTGCGCGACGAGCGCCGTACACGGTCTCGAGTACTTCGGAACGCCCGGAGCCGACGAGTCCGGCCAGGCCGAAGATCTCCCCGGCCCTGACCTCGAACCCGATCCCGGCGAACTCGCCCGGCCGGGTCAGGTCCTCGACCTCCAGTACGACGGGCGCCGTGCTGAGGAGCTCGCGGCGGGGCGGGAAGACGTACTCGATCGAGCGGCCGGTCATCAGCCGGATCAGTTCCTTGGTCGGTGTCGCGCGCGCGTCCAGGCCGGTCGCGACCGTGGCGCCGTCCTTCAGCACGGTGACCCGGTCGCCGATCTGGCGGATCTCCTCGAGCCGGTGCGAGATGTAGACGACGGCGACACCGCGCGCGGTGAGCCCACGGATGACCCGGAACAGGTTCGCGACCTCTTCGGGATCGAGGACGGCGGACGGCTCGTCCATCACGATCAGCCGGGCGTCCCGCGACAACGCGCGCGCCATGCTGACCACCTGCTGTCCGGCGGCCGGAAGGGAGCCGACCGTACGGTGCGTCGGGATCTCGCCGTGGCCGAGGCCACGCAGGATCTCGCGCGCCCGGGTGGTCGCCTCGTGCCGCCGGCTGAAGCCGAACCGGGCCGGCTCGTGGCCGAGAAAGATGTTCTCGGCAACGGTCAGCTCGGGCACCAGGTCGAGCTCCTGGTAGATCGCGGCGATCCCACGCTGGATCGCGGCGGTCGGGGTGTTCAGCTGGACCTGTTCGTCGTGGATGTGGATCGTGCCGGCATCGGGCTGGTGGGCTCCGGTCAGCACCCGGATCAGCGTGGACTTGCCCGCGCCGTTCTGACCGAGCAGGCAGTGCACCTCGCCCTCGCGGACATCCAGGTCGACACCGTCGAGCGCCCGCACCCCGGGGAACTCCTTGACGATGCCGGTCATCGTGAGCAGCCCGGTCATGGGGCCTCCCGGCCTGGACTGAGGAGTGGAGGGAGCGAAGCGACTGGAGGGACGAGGGAAGGCCGGGAGTTCCAGCCCCATGACCCGCCGCGCGGCAGCGCGGCATTCAACAGAGTCATTGCGCGACCCCTGTCTCGGAGCGGCCGATCATGGTCGGGTCGACGAAGACTTGGTCGAGGGAGATCTGGGCGCCGCCGCGGACCGCCGCGGTGAAGCCCAGCTCCGACTGCACCACCCGGCAGCCGCCGCCGTCCGGCGCGATCACGCGGTCGCGGATCGCCGTCTCCAGTGGTTGTTTCAGCCATGGCCCGAGGACGGCGAAGTAACCGCCGAGCACGAGCACGTCCGGATTCAGGATGTTCACCAGGATCGCTCCCCCAATCCCCAGCCAGGTTCCGACGTCCTTCAACGCGGACAGCGTCCGCGGCTCCCCCGCTTCGGCCCGCGCGGTGATCTCGGCCAGCCGCCGGTCCACGTCCAGCGCGGGATCACGGACCGGATCGTCCGCATCCGTTGCCTTGTGCAACAGCGCGGTCAGGCCGACCACCGTCTCCCAGCAACCGGTCCGGCCGCAGCCGCAGGTCCGGCCGGGCGGTGCGACCGGCATGTGCCCGACCTCTCCGCTGTACCCGTGCCCGCCGCGCAGCAGGTGCCCGTTCGACACCACGCCACCGCCGACGCCGACCGCACCGGTCAACAGCACGAGGTCCTGCACCGACTCGGTCTTCCGCAGCTCCGAGTACGCCGCCAGCGCTGCCAGGTTCGCCTCGTTGTCCACGTGCAGCGGGTACGACGGCCCGCCCAGCCGCTCGCGCATCTCGCGAACGACCGGGACCTCGCCCCACCCCAGGTTCGGCGCCAGCTTGAGCTCACCGGTGTCGCCTTGCACCAGACCCGGTACGGCGAGGGTCACGCCGGCGACCTGTCCATCTCGAGCGTCCACAGCAGCCACGGCCTCGCGAATCAGGTCGGCCAGGCGGCTGAGCGTCGTACTGGGGCCGAGGTGGGCGACGTCCAGCGGGACGCGTCGTTCGCTGACTGTGTCGCCGGCCAGGTCGAGAGCGGTGACAGCTAGGTAGTCGACGTTGATCTCGGCGCCGACGCCGCAGACGCCGGTGCCGTCGAGCTCGACGAGCTGGCCGGGGCGGCCGAGGGCGCGAGTGGAGTCGGCCGGACCTTCGCGGAGCAGGCCACGCTCGACCAACTCGGCGACCAGGCTGCTCACGGTCGCCTTGTTGAGGCCGGTGTCGGCGGCGATCCGGGCCCGCGATCGTGGGCCGTTGTCGCGGACGTGACGCAGGACGACCGAGAGGTTGTTGCGCCGGAGCGAGACGTGGTCGGCGGCGACCACGCGACTGCCCGGACGGCTGCCCCCGGTCAACGTCATGCGACCCCCTTGTGAGCCCAGTCACATACTTTGTCTGTTGAACCAACAAACTAAGTACGGCCCTGGAGATGCGTCAAGACGTTGCGGCCAAGTTTTCGCCGACGCTAGCGGGCAAACGCTCTCTTTGACCAGAGGTCGGGTTGGTTCCGGAACTTGCGTGGAGATCGTTCAAGTCTTGCGGGGCTTCGTTGAGCGTTTGTACTCTCGCGGCACTTCTCCTGCCCGCCCCCACCAGGAGGTTCACATGACTCTGTCGCGCCGCACTTTCCTTGCCGCCACCGCCGCAACCGCTGTCGGCGGCACCCAACTCAGCTCCGCGTTCGCTGCCAGCCCACCCGGAGACGTCGTCGGCAAGGTGACCGTCGGATACCAGGGCTGGTTCGCCTGCACCGGCGACGGCGCCCCGATCAACGGCTGGTGGCACTGGAGCCACAACTGGGGCCAGCCTCCGTCGCCGGCGAACACCGCGATCGTGAGCTGGCCGGACGTCCGCGACTACGGCTCGACGTACCAGACGGCGTACCCGAACCTGAACAACGGGCAGCCCGCCAAGCTGTTCTCGTCGTACGACCAGCAGACCGTGAACACGCACTTCCAGTGGATGCAGCAGAACGGCTGCGACACCGCGGCGCTGCAGCGGTTCAACCCGACCGGCGGCGAGGGACCGACCCGGGACGCGATGGCCGTGAAGGTCCGGCAGGCGGCCGAGCAGTACGGGCGCAAGTTCTACATCATGTACGACGCCACCGGCTGGGCCTCGATGCAGTCGGAGATGAAGGCGGACTGGACGTCGAAGATGAGCGCCTACACGTCCTCACCGGCGCACGCGCGGCAGAACGGGAAGCCGGTGGTGTGCATCTGGGGGTTCGGGTTCGACGAGGCGAACAAGGACTGGCCAGCGTCGGTCTGCCTGGACGTCGTGAACTGGTTCAAGGGCCAGGGCTGCTACGTGATCGGCGGGGTGCCGACACATTGGCGGCGTGGGGTCGAGGACTCGCGGCCCGGCTACCTGGACGTGTACCACGCGTTCAACATGCTGTCGCCGTGGATGGTCGGCCGGATCAGCGACATCGCGGGCGCGGATCACTACTACAACAACGTCAATCAGCAGGACCAGGCCTACTGCAACGCCCACGGCATCGACTACCAGCCGTGCGTCATCCCGGGCGACCTGCAGTCCGGCCATCGGCGGCACGGCGACCTGATGTGGCGGCAGTTCTACAACCTCACCCGGGTCGGCGTGCAGGGGCTCTACATCTCGATGTTCGACGAGTACAACGAGGGCAACCAGATCGCCAAGACCGCCGAGTCCGCTGCCTGGGTGCCGGCGGGTTCCGGCATCCGCGCCCTGGATGAGGACGGTACGGCGTGCTCCTCGGACTCTACCTGCGGTTGACCAACGACGGCGGCCGGATGTTCAAAGGGCAGGCACCACTCACGTCCGTGCGGCCGACGGTGCCGATGCCGGTTCAGGGACCGAGCGGCGTGGTCTTCTTCGAGCACGTCGACTACGGCGGTTCGGCCGGTGCGGCGCTCGGCAAGGGTGACTACACGCGAGCGCAGCTTCAGGCGGCGGGTGTGCAGGACAACTGGGCGTCGTCGGTGCGGGTGCCGTCCGGGTGGTCGGTGACGATGTTCGCCGAGGACAACTTCGGCGGCCAGTCGTGGACGCGTACGGCGGACACACCGAACTTCATCGCGCTCTCCCCGAACGCGAACGACCACCTGACGTCCTGCCGGATCTCCTAGAACAGTTCCAGGCTGTCTGAGGCGAGGGTGATGACCGCGTCGTCGAGGTAGAGGCGGCAGGCGATCGCGTGGCCGGCGCAGGTGAGCAGGGCCGGGCCGGCTGCGTCTACGACGCGGTAGGCGACCGGGTGCTCGCAGCGCTCGACCGCGCCCTCGTTCTCGCGGTGGCAGCCGAGGACATGGCACGTGACCGTCTCGCCGACGTTCATCAGCGTGAGGCCGTGCTCAGGGCATACACCCCAGCCGACGCCACACGCCTGTCCTTCGTTCGCAGCCAGGCGAATCAGGTTGCCGGCCGTCGCCTCGAGCGCACCGGCGACCGAGCCCAGCGTGCTGGCGGCGTGGTCGAGATCACGGCGCAAGGCCCGCAACTCGGGCGACTCGGGCATGCCACGGGTGGCTGCCTGCAGGTTCTCCGACAGCGTCTTGGCGGCCAAGGCGATCTCATCGACTCGGACGGGCGTCTCGAACTCGGCGCGCACCGTGCCGTTGGCGACCCGGCCGGCCCGGCGTGCGGCGTACTCCTCAACCCAAGCAGGCGTTTTAGGAGCCTGGCCTGATGCTTCGCCGGTCGGCGCCTGCTCGGCCTTCCGCTCGCTCTGCTCGGCCTTCTTCTCGCTCTGATCGGCCGCTCCGGCCGAACCTGCGTGAGGGTCTGACTGCGGAGCGTGACCATTGGCCCCGTTCCCCGCCGCGGTCCCGTTCACCGGGATCCGGCTGCCCTGCGCTGTCCGCCCGTTCATACAGCCTCACTCGTCAAGTGCCTGGCCATCGCCATGCCCGCCCCCTGATGTGCCTCCGGTGGCCGATCGTGCCATGTCTCCTGTGCCCACGACCAGAGGAAATCACCCAGCGTCACCCACCGCTCCCCCTCGCTTGCAGACCGCAACATTCCGCCCCAGACAGCGGGCAGGTTGCCCACTCAGCGTTCGCATTATCACACGCTGCGCATTCCTCTACGATGCTTTAACATTTCCGCACTCACAGTCACCACTCGGTGGCAGTCAGGTACTGCCGGAGGAACTCGACGGTCCGGGTCCGGGCCGTCAGCGCCGAGTTCGGCGGGTCCTCGCTCAGGTCGCGGGTCAGCACCGAGTGTGCCATCCGGCGGTAGCCATCCGGGTTGCCGGGTCGGCTGTCGAGCTCGATCACCTCGAACGCGTCGCCGAGCTCGTCGCGCAGTGTCGAGAACCGCTCGGCCGGTGACATCCGGTCGTGGCTGAATCGCAGGCCCAGCACGCACAGACCGTCCGTCCGGGTCCGTTCCTTGACGACCTCGAGCTCCTGCCGGGACAACCCCGGATCGCGCCGCAGCCGGCCACTCACGGCGAACGGCGTCGACGGCTGACTCAGGACCGGGGCCAGGACGGTCTCCTCGACCGCTGTGGCCAACGCGAAGCCCCCGGTGAAGCACATCCCGATCACCCCCACCCCGCGTCCCGGCGTCCGCTGGGCGAGGTCGGCGGCGACCGCCCGCAGGTACTTCGTGATCGGCCGCTCCGCGTCCGCCGCGAACGCCCGGAACTCCTTCGCCACACACATCCGCGCAATCACCCCCAGCGCGTATCCCGTGGTCTCCGGGCGCCCCGGCGTACCGAACGGCGATGGAATCACCACCGTGAACCCCTCCCGCACCAGATGGTCCCCCAGCCCCAGCACCTCCGGCGTCAACCCCGGAATCTCCGGGATCAACACAACCCCCGGCCCCTCACCCTTCTCGAAGCAGTCGTAGGTCAACCCCGCCCCGGTAAACGGCCCTCTCCGCCAGCCGGTCAGATCCGAACTCGGTGCGGTCATGGGGCCTCCTCGCAGGTGGAGGCACATAGCTTAGGGTGCACGGCCGATTGCAGGTATTGACATCTGTGGATAGAGCGCGTTCTGGACCAGACCTCTGGCATACTCCGCTCGACTTTCTCTTTCTGGACCCTGGGGGGTCTTCATGTCCGTCCGTCCTGCCCACCTGGTGCGCTTGGGCCTTCCCGCGGTCATGGTCGCGGCGATGCTGGTGGCGGTGACCGGGTCGTCCGGCACCGCTGAGGTGTCCGCGGAGCCCCGCCCGATCCCGGCCAAGTTCCGTCCCGACACCGCGACCGGACCCGAGTACGACGCCAAGTCCGTGCTGGTGAAGTTCAAGCCGAAGGCAACCACCTCGGCCCGCAAGGCCGCGCTGGCCAAGGTCAAGGGCAGGCCCGACGTGTCCGTGACCTCCGAGGTGGTCACCGTCACCGGCGAGGTTCCGGCGGCCGACCTGCTGAAGAAGGTCAAGGCCGACCCGGCGGTGGAAGTTGCCTCGCTCAACTACATCCGGCGGAAGTCCGCCACGCCGAACGACTGGCTGTACACCAACTACCAGAAGTATCTGCCGACCGTCCGGGTCAACCAGGCCTGGGATCTGAGCAGGTCGGCCGGCAACCAGGTGGTCGCCGTACTGGACACCGGTGTCGACGCCGGTCACCCGGACCTGGCCGGGCACCTGCTGCCGGGCTACAACACGTTCAACACCGCGCTGGCGCCGAACGACGGAGACGGCCACGGTACGGCGGTGACCGGAATCATCGCGGCCGGGACCGGCAACGGCATCGGGATCGCCGGTGTGGCCTGGAACGCGAAGGTCCGGCCGGTGAAGGTGCTCAACGACCAGGGCAGCGGCAACGACTCGAACCTCATCAACGGCATCAACTGGGCGGTCAACAACGGCGCCCGGGTGATCAACATGTCGCTCGGCGGCGAGGGTGACAACCCGGTCCTGCACACCGCGATCAAGAACGCCCTCGCGAAGGGCGTCGTACTGGTCGCCGCTGCGGGCAACAGCGGGTCGTCGGCGCTGAACTACCCGGCCGCGTACCCGGAGGTGCTGTCGGTCGGCGCGACCAACCGCAACGGCGTCCTGACCGGCTTCAGCACGTACGGCGACACCGTCGACATCGCGGCGCCGGGCTACGACATCACCAGCCTCGCGCCTCGGGCGCAGACCCCGTCGGGCTACGAGCCGTACTGGATCGGCCTGGCAGGCACATCGTTCTCGTCCCCGATCGTGGCGGGCGTCGCGGCGCTGGTCCGGAACAAGTGGCCGTCGTACACGCCGGCACAGGTGATGTCGCGACTGAAGGCCACCGCCCGGGACGCCGGTCCGCGCGGCACCGACCCGTACTACGGCGCCGGCATTCTCGACGCGTACTACGCCCTCGGCGGCAAGTGGACCACGGACTTTGCTGCGGGCACGCGTGATGCCAACGACCAGCCGGCGCGCGCGACGGCACTCAGTCTGGGTGGCATGGCCTTCGGCAACATCGGCGTCGAGGGCGACGTCGACTGGTACAAGGTGAGCTCGACGACGCCGGACACCTTGCGCGCGATCGTCACCGGACCGCTGTTCGACTCCAGCCAGTACGCGCAGAACTTCGGCCCCGTGGTCTCGGTGTACGACGAGTCGCTCAACGTCCTCGGGTTCAACCAGAAGCCGTGGCCGCCGGTCGACAGCGACGGGTACGAAGTCCCGCAGAAGCTGACGACGGAGGTCACCGCCGCGCTGCCGGTCGGCACGACGTACATCGCGGTCCGCAACTACAACGGGTCTCGCGACAGCCGCCAGTACAGCATCAGCATCAACCGCGGCACCCCGGTGAACACTGGTACGACGACGCCGTACCCGGTGTTCGACGCCGTACCGGGTGACCTGTCGACGGGGGTGGGGACCGGCGTGCAGCCGGCGGTCACGTTCGCCCGGCCGGTCGACGCCGCCACCGTGACCGTGAGCACCGTCAAGCTGGTCAACGGCAAGACCGGCGCCACGATCCCGGCCAACGTCGAGTACGAAGCGACCACGAAGCGGGCCACGATCATCCCGCCGAACCTGCTCGACAACACGACGTACCGGATCGTCGTTGCCGGCGTGCAGGAGGCGGGTGGGGCTGCGCTGGCGCCGTTCAGCAGCGTGTTCACCACGGTCGACTGGGCGCCGGACAAGCCGGTGTTCGACGCGAGCGGGGCTTACCTGGCGGCGAACCTGGTGTGGAAGGTCGCGCCGATGTCGGACCTGGACCAGGTGATCGTGCGGCGCAACGTCGGCAGCAAGGCGCCGACGCTGACGACGGGCACTCTGGTGTACGCGGGTACGGCGTCCGCGGTGAAGAACACCGGGCTCGCGCAGAACACGACGTACACCTTTGCTGCTTGGGTGAAGGACCGCACCGGCAAGGTCTCGCCGGCGGCGGTCACGCAGCTGCTCGGGATGAAGTCCGGGATCGCGACCACGTCGACGCTGATCAGGTACGGCGGGTCGATCACGATCAAGGGCAGCACGCTGCGGATCGACAACCTGGCGTACGCCGGGCTGCCGGTCAACGTCTACGTGCGTCCGAAGAACGTGTCGACGTTCAAGCTGCTGGCGGCGTTGAAGACCTCGTCGACCGGGACGCTGTCGATCGTGCACAAGCCTTTGGTGTCGTCGGTCTACATGCTGACCTTCCCGGGCAACGCCGACCTGATGGGCACCCGGACGCCGGACATCACGGTGCAGGTGACGCCGACGATCTCGGCGACGCTGGCTCCGGCCGCGATCCGGTTGGGTCAGGCCAGTGTGTTCAGTGGGTATGTGGCTCCGGCGCACGCCGGGAAGTACGTGTACCTGCAGCAGTACGGGAACAAGGTGTGGAAGTCGATCGCCTGGGTGAAGCTCAGCTCGTCCGGCAAGTACGCGTTCGGGATCAAGCCGGCGGTGCGCGGCCAGATCGCCTACCGGGTCTGGTTCCCGGGCGACGCGGACCACACGCAGGTCTACACGGTGAACAAGATCCTCACCATCAGCTGAATCGCTGCCCCTGCCCGCTTTGGGCCGGGGCATTCTTTCAGGGTGCGTAGTGCTGGACGGCGCCGCCCTTGGACAGGTCGACCAGCGTGTGGGCGAGGTCTTTGGCGTTGGCGAGGATTTCGTCGAGGTTCATGGTGGTGAGCTTGCGGTCGCGGACGACGATCTTGCCGGCGACGAGGACGGTGACGACGTCCGACGAGCGCACTGAGTAGACGAGCGCTGCCCTGGGGTCGTGGACTGGTTGGCAGTGCGGGCCGGAGAGGTCGACCAGGGCGAGGTCGGCTTGGCGGCCTGGTTCGAGTACGCCGATCTCGTCGGCGAGGCCGGCTGCTGCCGCACCACCTCTCGTGGCCAAGCGGAGGGTGTCGGAGACGTTCATCCACTCGGCGTCCTGCTCGCGTTGCTTCTGGGTCAGCGCGACCATGCGCAGCGACTCCCAGACGTCCAGGGTGTTGTGGACGGCGGCTCCGTCGGTGCCGATGCCGACCCTCACTCCCTTGGACTGCAGGCCTTTGATCGGCGTGACCGTGCCCATGGCGAGTTTGAGGTAGACCTTCGGACAGCAGGCGACTGTGGTGCGGTCGCCGTACCGCTCGAGGATCGGGAGGTCGGCGTCGCGGATGCCGCAGCCGTGGGCGATGAGGGCGCCGGCGTCGAGTACGCCGGTTCGCTCGAGGACCTGGATCGGGGTTGCGCCCAGGCGGTCGATCGACGACTGCGTTTGGTCGTCGGTCTCGGCCGCGTGCAGGTGGATGCGGAAGCCCTCGGCTCGTGCGATGTCCGCCGTACGGCGTAGGTCGTCGTCGGTGACGGTGTACGTCGCATGCGGGCCGAGGCTGGCCGTGATCCGGGGGCTGCGGTTGCGGAGGTCGCGGGCGGTGTCGATGGCGGCTTCGGTGCCGGTTGATGAGAAGTACGTGGGCGCGAGGTCGGCGCGCATCCCGGACTCGATCGCGGCTTCGGCGATCTGATCAGCGTGAAAGTAGTGGTCCACGAACGTGGTCACACCGGCCAGCAACATCTCAGCGCACGCCAGCCGCGCACCCACCCGAACCCGCTCAGCCGTCAGATTCACCTCCATCGGCCAAATCCGCTCGTTGAACCAGTCCTCGATCCCCAAATCCTCAGCGGCCCCCCGCATCATCACCATCGGACTATGCGTATGCGAGTTGACCAACCCAGCAACCGCTACCAGCCCACTCCCGTCAACCACCTCCGGCCTCCCCCGATCGGCCTCCGGGCGGCCCGGTTCCGGCTCGCCCGTGCTCGGTGGGAAGAACTCTGGGGGTGTACCGGTGGGGGTGATGGCGGTGATTCGGTCGTCGTGGACGTGGATGTCTTGGGCATCGTCGACGCGACAGTCGCCGTACTCGGGGACGATCAGGACCGAGACGTTGCGGATCAGCACGTATGACATCCATCCTCCAACCGGTGGGTCGCCGTACTGCAGTCTCGCCCACCCACCGGTCCAACCCCTCGACGTCGCTAGCCGGGCGTCCCGTCAGACTCGCGTCTCTTGGCGAGCTGCTGCACGTTGCCTGTGTGGATGTCGTTCACCCATTCCCAGCCGGTCCTGACCGATGGGCCAATCCGCGGATCGTCGAACTCACCGCCGTCACGCAGGGCGTGCATGTACGCGCGATCCAGTGCGATCCGTGCGCGTACTTCGTCACCTCTGCCGACCGATCCGTGACCCGGGACGACGACATCGACGTCGTCCGCCACGGCCTCGAGCAGCTGCAGTCCAGCGAGGTAGTCCTCGAGCGGGTCAGCGGCATCCCCGACGTCGGGCATCGGAACGAAGACATCAGAAAGCATGTCCCCGGCGGCGAGCACCCGGCTCTCCTCTACCAACAGCGCCGCATGCCCCGGCGCATGGGCCGGATGCTCGACAACCCGGACAACAGGTCCATCCCAAGGAATCTGCGTGGTTTCGGCAGGCAGCGCTGTAATGCGGCCGAACAGCTCCAGCGGCGTGTCGTCGGCGATTTCCGGAGGTAGTCCCCCGGCGGCCCGTTCCTTCCAATCCGCGTGGGACAGAAACTCTCCCATAAACGCCGCACAAACGCGCCGTGCCATACCGAGGCGCATCGCCGAGCTTGGCATCCCACAGCACGTGGTCCCAATCAGGGTGCGTAGAGAACCCCGCCACAACCGACTGCCCCAACTCGGACAGATCATTCGCAAGACAAGCCATCTCACCGCCCGTGATCCCGGCATCGATCAGCAACACACCGCTCTTGCCTCGTACGACAACTGTGTTGTTCGCAAGCAATTCGCTCTGATGAACGAACACACCCTCCGCAACCTGCCTCAACACGACAACTCCCTCCCCTTGCGACCTGCGGCCAATTGCCGAGACCGTAGTCCCTCCTCACCAACCCCCTCAAGACACCCGCCGAGTCCCGCTCACTCCCCCCACCACACCACACGCCCCGCCCACCAGCCGCACCACCGCGCGCTCGCTGGCGGGAGGGCTGATAGCGAGGGGAACAGATGTTCGAATTTCGGGTATGGTGGGGGGATGGGTGCTGATCTGCAGGGCTCGTTGCTGGATGCGTTTGAGGATCCTGCGCTGGGTTCGCTCGGCGGGATCCGGCGGACGGATCTCGGGCGCGGGGCGTGGGTCGACGTACTGCCGCGGTGGCTGACCGGGGCGGATCAGGTGTACGAGCGGTTGGCGCGTGATGTGCCGTGGCAGGCGGAGCGGCGGCAGATGTACGACCGGGTGGTCGACGTACCGCGGTTGCTCTGCTTCTACGGTGAGAACGAGGAGCTACCGCTGCCGATCCTCGACGAGGCGCGCGACCGGCTCAGTGCGCACTACGCGGAGGAGCTGGGCGAGTCGTTCCGTACGGCGGGGTTGTGCTTCTACCGCGATGGCCGGGACAGCGTCGCCTGGCACGGCGACCGGATCGGCCGAGGCAACCATGAGGACACCATGGTCGCCATCCTCTCCGTCGGCGAACCCCGCGTCCTCGCGCTCCGCCCCCGCCCGGGCAATTCCGCCGGACCGGTCAGCTCAACCGTCCGCTACCCCCTCGGCCACGGCGACCTCATCGTCATGGGCGGCTCCTGCCAACGCACCTGGGAACACGCCATCCCCAAAGCCACCGGCCACAAAGGCCCCCGCATCAGCATCCAATACCGCCCCCTCAACGTCCGCTGACAGCGACCCTGTGAGCCCCGCTCCGCAGCGGTCACCCCGGCCCGGCTAGTTGACCGAACTTCTCAGCGCGCCGACCGGCGTCTTGGATGGTTGCTGGCGAGAATGCTCCGCGGGTTGCTGATCTGGGGCGCGCGCTGGCCCGGTGCGGTGGCTCCGGTGCGGTGGCCCGATGCGGTGGCCCGGTGCGGTGGTCCGGTGTGGTGGCCCCGACAGGGCACTGGGCGACCACCCGTCGAGTCCGTGGACAGTTCGATGCCGCGAATTTCGTTGAGGCCGGACCCTGTGATCGTGTTGGCTGGCGGCACCGAACTGTCAGAGCCGCCGGTGTCCGCTTGGCTGTAGCAGGGAGTTGAACGTGCAGGACAGTGTTGTCGACCCCGTTGCCCACAATCGGGCAGCCTGGGACAAATATGTCCAAGAGGGCAACGAGTGGTCGAGGCCGGTGAGTGCTGAGGATGTCGAGCGCGCCCGCGGTGGCGACTGGTCGATTGTTCTCATCGGGCGCGAGCCAGTCGACCGCTCCTGGCTGCCGACGGACCTGACCGGCAAGGATGTGTTGTGCCTCGCCTCCGGCGGTGGCCAGCAGGGTCCGATCCTGGCCGCCGCAGGGGCGCGGGTCACCGTGTTCGACAACTCACCCCGCCAGCTCGGCCAGGACCAGATGGTGGCGGCGCGCGACGGGCTCGAACTGCGCACCGTCCAGGGCGACATGCGCGATCTCAGCGCCTTCGGCGACGCAACATTCGACGTCGTGTTCAATCCGGTCTCCAACCTCTTCGTACCAGACTTGGCGCCGGTGTGGCGTGAGTGCTTCCGCGTCTTGCGACCGGGCGGAAGTCTGCTCGCGGGCTTCCTCAACCCTGATGCGTACTTGTTCGACCACGAGGCGCTCGACGAGCGCGGCGAGTTGATCGTCGTACACAAGCTGCCCTACAGCGATGTCACGCAGTACTCGCCCGAGGAACGCGCCACGAAGTTCGGCGCGGATGCCGCTCTTGAATACAGCCACACCCTCACCGACCAGATCGGCGGGCAACTCGCCGCGGGGTTCGTCCTCACCGGCTTCGCGGAAGCACCGGACGAATCCAACGCATCCGCTGAATACATGTCGAACTACTTTGCGACGCTAGCGCTCAAGCCGGGCTAACCCCAACGCCGTTCGGTTACGGCTGAGGTTGAAACCGCAAGAGTCGGCGTTTCGGCTGGTGAGATGGGTGCAGCCCTTGTAGGAGTAGCCGGTCCTCC